>CAMYKZ010000004.1 GCA_947259045.1 uncultured Afifella sp. | reverse complement strand
GCCAAGATCGTCGAGACCGTCCCGTGGATCGACGCCAAGTTCTACGCGTCGACCCAGGTCGTCGACGAGGCCCGCCACGTCGAGGTCTTCGCAAAGTACCTCGACACGAAGATCGAGAGCAGCTACCCGATCAACCCGCACCTGAAGATGCTGCTCGACGACATCGTCGAGGACCTCCGGTGGGACATGACCTACCTCGGTATGCAGGTGATGGTCGAGGGGCTCGCCCTCGCAGCCTTCGGGTTCATGCACCAGATGACCGAGGAGCCATTGCTCAAGAAACTGCTGCGCTACGTCATGAGCGACGAGGCCCGCCACGTGGCCTTCGGCGTGCTCTCGCTCAAGGAGGTCTACGGCGAGCTGACCGCGGACGAGATCCGGGAGCGCCAGGAGTTCGCGTTCGAGGCGGCGCTGCGGATGCGGGACCGGTTCCTGCGTTCTCTTGTTCAGGCTTTGCGCGGCAACAGATCGGTTTGACTCACGACTTGACTCTTGCAATGCGCAATGAGAACATAAAAAGAACAAATCTTATCTGAAAGATCCATACCGCAAGCGCTCGCCGCGTCTGCCGCCAATACCGCCATGCCCGACAAGAACCCCTATGACCGGCCCAGCCATTTCCTGTCTAAGCGCTCGCCCGCCGACCGGACGCCTTCTCAGGATGCGCTGCCACCAGATGTGCCGGCTGAGCTGGTGCCGTTCCCGGACCGGGCAAACCGGCTGACGCCGAAACGCAAAAATCCGCAAGCCGCTCACTATGCCGAACTGCTTGCGGTGTCGAATTTTTCCTTCCTGCACGGCGCTTCGCATCCTGAAGAGCTTGCGGTGACCGCCGGCACGCTCGGACTTGCGGGGTTTGCCGTCTGCGACCGCAATTCGCTGGCCGGCGTGGTGCGGGCGCATATGGCGGCGAAGGAGGCGGACGTGCCGTTTGCCGCCGGCTGCCGGCTGGTGTTCGACGACGGCACGCCCGACATCGCCGTCTGGCCGCGTGACCGCACCGCCTACGGACGCCTGTCGCGGATGCTCAGCGTCGGCAATCTGAGGGCGGAAAAGGGCGCCTGTTATCTGCGGCTTGAGGATCTGAAACAATGGGGCGACGGGCTGGAGATGGCGGTATTGCCCGGCCGGACAGGGAGTGTGGCAGGAGGCCGGACAGGGAGCAACACGCAGGAACGCCGGTTGCCTGCAGCCGGATTGAGCGGGCTTGAGCCGCTGTTGCGCGATCTGCGTGAGCGTTTTGGCGACGCCGTGCGGCTTGGCGCGGCCTGTCTTTACGACGGCCATGACCGGCGGCGGATCGCCATGCTGGCGCAGGTGGCCGCGAACGCCGGCGTGCCGCTGCTGGCGCTGGGCGACGTGCTTTATCACCATCCGGAGCGGCGCATGCTGCAGGACGTGCTGACATGCATTCGCGAACATCTGACGCTGGACCGGGCCGGCCGGCTGTTGCAGATGAACGCCGAGCGGCATCTGAAGGGCCCGGATGAAATGGCGCGGCTTTTTGCCCAATATCCGCAGGCCGTCGGCGAGAGCATGCAGCTGTTTAACCGGCTTTCCTTTTCGCTCGATCAATTGCGCTACGAATATCCCCAAGAGCCGACCGGCACCAGCGCGACGCCGCAGCAGGAACTTGAGCGGCTTGCCTGGCTGGGCGCGCAAGAGCGCTATCCCCCTGGCGTTCCGGAGAAGGTCAAACGCGCCATCCGGCACGAACTGGCCCTGATCCGGCAGCTCGATTACGCGTCCTACTTTCTGACCGTATGGGACATTGTCCGCTTTGCCCGCTCGCAGAACATTCTGTGCCAGGGCCGCGGTTCGGCGGCCAATTCCGCCGTCTGTTACTGCCTCGGCGTGACGGAGGTCGATCCGGACCGCACCGACCTGCTGTTTGAGCGTTTCGTCTCGGCGGAACGGCGCGAACCGCCGGATATCGATGTCGATTTCGAACATGAACGGCGCGAGGAGGTGATCCAGTATATCTACGGCAAATATGGCCGCGAACGGGCCGGGCTGGCGGCCACCGTGATCACCTACCGCTCGCGCTCCGCCGCGCGCGAGGTCGGCAAGGCCTTCGGCCTGTCGGAAGATGCGGTCTCGGCCCTGTCGGGCCGCATCTGGGGCTGGTCATCAACCGGCGTCAGCGAAGAGGATGCCCGCCGCTCCGGCCTTGATCCGGCCGATCCGCGCATTGCCAGGGTGCTCAGGCACACGCAAGAGATTATCGGTTTTCCGCGCCATCTCTCCCAGCATGTCGGCGGTTTCGTGATCACCCGCGGCCGGCTCGACGAACTGGTGCCGATTTCCCATGCGGCGATGGAGGACCGCACGGTGATCGAATGGGACAAGGACGATCTCGATGCGCTCGGCATGCTGAAGATCGACGTGCTCGGGCTTGGCATGCTGTCGTGCATGCGCAAGGCGCTCGTTTTGCTGGAAGATCATTACGAGCTCCCGCTGACGCTGGCGACCATTCCGGCGGAGGATCCTGAGACCTATGACATGATCTGCCGCGCCGATACGCTTGGCGTGTTCCAGATCGAAAGCCGGGCGCAGATGACCATGCTGCCGCGGCTGCGCCCGCGCAAATTCTACGATCTGGTGGTCGAGGTGGCGATCGTCCGGCCCGGACCGATCCAGGGCGACATGGTGCACCCCTATCTGAAACGCCGGCGCAACCCGAAAGCCGTGACCTACCCAGCGCCGTCGCCGGAACACGGGCCTGTCGACGAACTGGAGCGTGTGCTCGGCAAGACGCTCGGCGTGCCTTTGTTTCAGGAACAGGCGATGCAGATCGCCATTGTCGCGGCCAAGTTCACCCCCGGCGAGGCCGACCGGCTGCGCCGGGCGATGGCGACGTTCCGCCGGGTCGGCACCATCCACACCTTTCAGGCCAAGATGGTCGACGGCATGATTGCCCGCGGTTACGAACCCGATTTCGCCGAACGCTGCTTCCGCCAGATCGAGGGTTTTGGCGAATATGGTTTTCCCGAAAGCCATGCGGCCAGTTTTGCGCTGCTGGTCTATTCGTCATGCTGGGTAAAATGCCATTATCCCGATGTCTATTGCGCCGCCCTTCTGAATGCCCAGCCGATGGGTTTTTACGCCCCGGCCCAGATCGTCCGCGATGCCCGCGAGCACGGCGTGAAGGTGCGCGCCGTCGATATCAACCACTCGCAATGGGATTCCACTCTCGAGGTTCACGGTGAAGCGGTTGGCGATGGCCTTGAAAAAAGGCTGCATCCGCGCCACCGGCAGCAGCTGAAATCGATCCATACCCGCTATGCCGTCCGGCTCGGCCTGCGCCAGATCAAGGGCTTGCGCGAGGCGGATGCGCAGCGGCTGATTGCCGCCCGCGGCGGCGGTTACAGGACTATCCGCGATCTGTGGCTTCGCGCCGGCCTGTCGCGTGCCGTGCTGGAGCGGCTGGCCGATGCCGATGCGCTCACCTCCATCGGCATCGGCCGCCGCGACGCGCTGTGGCAGGCGCGCGGCCTGTCGGAGGCTGCAAGCGTCGAACGCCTGCCGCTTTTTGAAGGCCCGCTGCTTGAAGGTCACGATATCAGCGGTACAGAGCCGGAAGTCGCCCTGCCGGACATGAAGATCGGCGAGCATGTGGTTCAGGATTACCGCGCTCTGACCCTCTCGCTGAAGGCCCATCCCGTCGGCCTGCTGCGCCAGCGGCTTGAGGCCGACGGCATCGTGCCCTCAGGGCGGCTGGCGGAACTGCCCTCCGGCAGGCGGCTTTCCGTTGCCGGCCTGGTGCTGGTACGCCAGCGGCCGGGCTCCGCCAAGGGCGTCATCTTCGCCACCCTGGAGGACGAAACCGGCGTTGCCAATATCATCGTCTGGCCGAAAGTGTTTCAGCGCTACCGGCCGGTGATCATCGGCGCGCGTTTTCTGCTGGCGACCGGCAGATTGCAATCGCAGGAGGGCGTCATCCATCTGGTGGCGGACCATCTGGAAGACCTGACACCGCTTCTGTCGTGCCTGTCCGGCGATGACATCGGCGACGGCGCGCGGTTTGACGGTGCGCTGGCGCGGGCAGACGAAGTGCGCCGGCCGGTCGACGATATCCAGACAAAGATCAAGCCGCGCTCACGGCTGGCCCGGCTGCTGAAGGGTTCGCCGGAGCTGACGGCCGATCTGGAAAGGCTGGCGAAACAGACCGGCAAGGTGCTGCCCAAGGGCCGCAACTTTCATTGAACGGGTCGGGGTGGGGTCTTCTGGCGGTCAGCCCGATGTCCGGCAAAACGAAGGACCAGCTCATTCAAGCACTCCGCTTCGGCCGCAGGATGTGCGCGTGGGCGCCGTCATAAAGCGCTGAATCGCGGAAATCCTGTTCCGCCAGGGCCCGGCCGACAAAGATCAGCGCCGTGCGTGTGATCTTGGCCTTGCGCATGATCTCGCGGATCGTTTCCAGTGTACCCTTAAAAAACGCCTCGTCCGGCCAGCCGACCCGGTAGGCGACAATCGCTGGACAGTCGGCGCCATAGAGCGGGATCAACTGGCGCTCGATCTCGCGGATATTGCGCACCGACAGGTGGATCGCCAGGGTCGCCCCGGATTTGCCCAGAGTGGCGAGATCCTCGCCTTCAGGCATGGCCGAAGATTTCATCGCCGTGCGGGTCAGGATCACCGTCTGGCTGACCTCCGGCACGGTCAATTCGCGGCCAAGGGCGGCGGCGGCAGCGGCAAACGCCGGCACGCCGGGCGTGATGTCAAAGGCAATGCCAAGCGCTTTCAGCCGGCGGATCTGTTCGGCGATCGCGCCATAGAGCGAAGGGTCGCCGGAATGGACCCGGGCGACATCCTGGCCGGCTTCATCGGCGATCTGCATTTCGGCGATGATCTGATCGAGTGTCATCGGCGCGGTGTCGATTACCTTTGCGCCTGCCGGGGCCGAGGCAACGACCTCTTCGGGCACAAGCGAGCCGGCATAGAGGCAGACCGGGCAGCGTTCGATCAGCTTCAGGCCGCGCACTGTGATGAGATCGGGCGCGCCGGGGCCGGCGCCGATGAAATGGACTGTCATGGGCTGGTTCTTTTCTTCTCGTAGCCGCGCGGCGTGTAGGTCCAGGTGCGGCCGGCGGCCCGAACCTGACGGGTCGAGGACGCGCCGACCAGCACCAGGGTCAGCATGTCGACATCGTCGACGTTGAGCTGGTCGAGAGCGACCGTCGTCACCTGTTCGCCGTCGCGGCCAAGGTTGCGGGCCAGGATCACCGGCGTATCGGCGGGCCTGTGGCGCAGAAGGATGTCCCTTGCCGCGGCAAGCTGGGTGCGCCGGCGTTTCGAAACCGGATTGTAGAAGGCAATGACAAAATCGCCTTCCGCGGCCGCATGCAGGCGCTTCTCGATTGCCTGCCAGGGGGTCAGCAGATCGGACAGGGAAATGGTGCAGAAATCATGACCGAGCGGCGCGCCGGTGCGGGCCGCCGCCGCCTGCATGGCGGAAATGCCCGGCGCGATATCGATGGCAATGCGAGTTGCGCCATCATCGAGGCCGCCGGCATCGAGGCATTCGAACACCAGGGTCGCCATGGCATAGATGCCGGCATCGCCCGACGAGATCAGCGCAACATTGCGGCCGGCGGCGGCGAGATTGAGCGCCTGGCGGACCCTGTCCTCTTCCGCACCAAGCGGCGCCCGGAAATGCTCCTTGCCGGCAATCCGGTCGGTAACCAGATCAAGATAGAGGTCATAACCGACAATCGCGTCGGCCCGCTCAAGTGCGCCGGCGGCATGCGGCGTCAGCCAGTCCGGCGTGCCCGGCCCGATGCCGACGATCGCCAGCGCGCCGCGGGCGCGGCCGACAATCATCGGATCGATAATCTCAGGCGCCTCGGCAATGGCACAGGTTGCCCGGCGGCTTTTCCGCTTGGCGACAACAAGCGCGCAATCCGGCCCGGCGCCGGCCAGCGCCGCCCCTTCGGCGACGCCGTGGCAGCCGACTTCCCGGAACACGATGTCTGACGGATTGGCAAGACGCGGGGTTTCCTGCTCAAGCCGGCCGGCGCTGAAAAACCGGGCCGGGACACCGAGCTGCTCAGCGGCTGAAAGGATCGCCGGTTCATCCGCCTTGACGTCGATTGAGGCGACGCAGGCAATGGCGTCAGGCGACAGGCCGGCCTCCTTCAAAGTCTCTGAAAGCAATGCTTCGATTTCCGCCGGGTCGGCATCCCGTTCGCAGCCGAGACCGGCGATCAGCCGGCGCGGATGATAGATCAGCCGGGTCTGCGACCCCTGTTCTGCGGTCACTGTAGCGGCAAGTTCGATTTCGCCGCCGGCGGATTGCGGTACCTGGCTTTCGACAAGCCAGTCCGCCTTGCCGTCGATGCGCGCGGTGCTTCCGGCAAGCAGCGCCGCCATGACCGGTTTCGCGTCTTGCGGATTGGCCAGTGTCCAGCCCGGCGGCGGCTGGTCGAGGGCAATGCCGAAACGGAGATCGCCGGCGGTTGTGATGGCGGCATGGGCGTCAAGCGTTCCGGCGATCCGGCGGGCGAGATCATTCGCCCCATGATGGCCGCCGATCAGCGGCACGACGGAAGTACCGTCCTCTGAAACGGCAAGCACCGGCGGTTCGTTCCGCTTGTCGGCAAGCCTTGGCGCAATGGCGCGAATCAGGATACCGGCGGCGCAGATGCCAATGGTCGGAACGCCGTCATCAAACAGTTTTCGGCAGTGGGCAATTGTCTCGCTGAAGCCGACATCACCACCGGTCACCGGCGCGCGGGCATGAACCTCGCCGCCAATCGCCGGAGCGATGCGGCGGGCAAGCGCCAGGCCGGTTTCGTTGAGCGCAAGGATTGCCGGACGCATCAATTGTCACCTTCGCTGATCAGCAGCATGGAAAAATACGGCGCCGGACTGTCGTCGCGGTCTTCAAGCCGCACGACCATCTCGTTGTCGCGGCTGGCATATTCGACATAGTGGGTCCGTGCCGTCAGGCCGCAGGCCTCGATAATGGTGCGCAACCGCGGCAAATGCCGTCCGACCTTTAGGATGGCGGCGGCGTTATTGGCTTCAAGCCGGCTGGCAAGGTCCGCATCCGGCAAGGTTGCCGGCAGCACGATCAAGGTGTCGTTGCGGCGGACCAGCGGGTGTGCGGTGGCGGCAGCGCATGCCGTCAGCGAGGATACGCCGGGCACGACCCGGCACGGCCAGGTCCCGGCAAGACGGTCGTGCAGATACATGAACGAGCCGTAGAAAAACGGATCGCCTTCGCACAGCACCGCAACGTCGCGGTCTTCCGCCAGATGGACAGCAATGTCGCGGGCGGCCTGGTCATAGACCTCCACCGGCATCCTGCCCGGCCGCATCGGCACGCGGATCGCCATTTCAATCGCCTCGCCGGGAATGAACTGCGCCGCGATCATGCGGGCGGAACTGTCGCCGTCATCGGCCGCCGGATAGGCGATCACCGGCGCCGATTGCAGAATGCGCACCGCCTTGACCGTCATCAGTTCAGGATCGCCCGGGCCGACGCCGATGCCGTAAAGCGTGCCGGTCATCGTCCGGCTCCGGTTTTCTCAAACGCCCATTGGGTGACCGGCATCGCCGGACGCCAGCCGTGCCAGGGACCGACGGGTTCGGCGCGGGCAACGGAAAGACGGATCAGCTCGCCGCCGAGCCGGGCATGATGGGCAAGCAGGATGGCTTCGCTTTCAAGCGTCACGGCATGGGCGACAAGACGGCCGCCGATCGGCAAGGCCCGGATTGCAGCGGACAATGTTTCATCGGCGATACCGCCGCCGACAAAGATTGCGTCCGGCTGCGGCAAACCGGCCAGGCCGTCCGGCGCGCTGCGGTCGAGGATTTCCAATTGCGGCACGCCGAGCGCGACGGCGTTGCGTGCCGCCATGGCGCGCCGCTGCGCCTGCGGTTCAAGCGCGATAGCCTTTGCCCCCGGAGCCGCACGCAGCCACTCAACAGCGATCGAGCCGCAGCCGGCGCCGATATCCCACAGCAGCGAACCGGCATGGGGCCGCAATTTCGCAAGCGCAAGCGCACGGGCTTCGCGCTTGGTCATCTTGCCGTCATGCTCGAAGGCATCATCGGGAAGCCCGGCGGTTCGCGGATGCCATACGGCATCCGGGCCGGCGAGACATTCAACGCCGAGCGTATTGAAATCCGCCACATCGTGCGACCAGCCGGCGGCGACCCCTGTGTGCCGGGCCTCTGTTTCGCCGCCCATATGGGAGAGTGCCGTCATCCGGCTATCGCCAAAGCCGCGCTCCCTCAACCATTCCGCCACCGCTGCCGGTGTTCCGGCATCGTGGGAGAGGATCAGCAAACGGGCGCGCGGATGGACATGCAGCGCCAAAGTGTCGAGCGGCCGGCCGTGCAGGGTAATCTGTCCGCACCCGTCAAGCGGCCAGGCAAGCCGGTTTGCGGCCAGCGAGAAAGCCGATTGCGACGGCAGGATAATCATTTCCTCTGCCGGGACATGTTTCACCAGTGTCGAGCCGATGCCGAAACTCATCGGATCGCCGGTTGCCAGAACGGTCACGCGTCGGCCGCGAAAATCCAGAATGCGGTCGACCAGCAGGCTGAGCGGCGACGGCCAGGCCAAACGCTCGCGATCATCACCGGGAAGCAGGGCGAGATGGCGTTCGCCGCCGATGATCAGTTCAGCCTCCGCAATCAGCGCGCGGGCCGCCGGGCTCAGCGCCTCAAGCCCGTCTTCACCGATGCCGATAATGGAAAGCCAGCACTCGCTCATTTGCCCGCCTCCTTGAACAACAGGGCATTGAGAGCAGCGGCGGCGATGGCGCTGCCGCCGCGCCTGCCATGCAGGGTGATGAAGGGCAGGTCCGTTTGAGCCAGCGCCGCTTTGGATTCGGCAGCGCCGACAAATCCAACGGGAAATCCCAGCACCAGGGCCGGATGTCCCGCGCCGTCAGCGACCAGTTCAAGCAGCCTGAACAAGGCCGTCGGCGCATTGCCGATCAGGATCACCGCGCCTGCAATCCGGTCGCGCAGTGCGTCGATGCCGGCCGCCGAGCGGGTTGTCGCATTCTGTTTCGCAAGCTGTTCGGTCTCCGGTCGGTCCAGGCCGACAAGAACGTCATTGGCCGCCGGAAGCCGGCCGGTCATTACACCGGCGGCGACCATGCGAACGTCGCAGAGCACCGCCGCGCCGCCGGCAAGGGCGGCCCGTCCGAGCGCGCCGGCATGATCTGAGAACGCCAGATCGTCAACCAGATCGGTCATGCCGCAGGCGTGGATCATCCGCCGCGCCACCGGCGCGATGTCGCCCGGCAGGCGGCCGAGACCGGCTTCGGCCTCGATAATCTCGAAGGAATGCCGGTAGATCGCATCGGGATCGCGCAGATACTCAGACATGATACTCAGGCATGATACTCAGACATGGTTCGGTTTCCGCCGCCTCGCGCCGGTTCAATCGCGCTTGCGTTTCATCGTCACCGGCCCCAGCGGATGGTCGGCGTGGGGATAGGGATGATGATGGTGGTCATGGTCATGGTCATGGTCATGGTCGTGCGAATGATCATGGTCATGCCCATGATTATGTCCGTGATCGTGCTCATGCGAATGGGCTTCCACCTGGCATTTGCCGTTACAGGTGCCGTCCGGATCGCACAGGGTGCAGCCGGAACCGACGCCTTCAACATGGTGGTGGTGGCTTTCCTGGGCCTGGCCGACATCGGCCTCAAATCCCAGCACCTGTTCCCGGTACTTGCACATCTGGCAGTTCATCAGGTTTTGCCCGGCGGTGATTTCACGCACCCGTTCGGCGAAGGTCTCAATCACCTCCGGGTGATCGTTGAGATAGGGTGCCTTGATGAATTCGATATCCGGAAACCGCTCGGCGACGGCATCGGTCGCCAAATAAATCCGTTGCACCAGAACGCCGGTGAACAGGAAATAGGGAAAGACGATGATGCGGCGGTAACCGAGCTTTGCGGCATGTTCCAGCCCCGGTTCGACGAGCGGGAAGGTGACGCCGGAATATGCGGTTTCCGCCCAGCCGAAGCCGAACCCTTCCCAGAGCATGCGGGTGATCTTGCTGACATTGGAATTTGCATCGGGATCGGATGCGCCGCGGCCGACGACAACCAGCAGGGTCTCGTGCATCGGCACCTCGTCCGATGCGGCATCCAGAGCTTCCCGGATGCGGGCGCCGGCGGCCCGGATCATGCGCGGGTCGATGCCGAGCTCGCGGCCATATTCGATGGTCAGCCCTGGATGGGTGGCCTGATAGGTGTTCAGCACAGACGGAATGTCGTTCTTGGCGTGGCCGGCGGCAAACAGCATTCCGGGCACCGCCAGAATGTGGTTGCAGCCTTGCTCGCGCAGCCGGTCGAGGCCGGAATGGATGACCGGATTGGCGAATTCCAGATAGCCGTAATCGACCGGCCAGTCAGGAAAATGGCCGCGCAGCTTCTCCGAAATGACGGCAAACTGGTCTACAGCCGCCCGGTTGCGGCTGCCGTGGCCGCACACCATGACGCCGATCCTGTCAGCCATGATCGGACGTCGCAGTCCTGCCCGGCCGCAGAGCAAACCAGACGGCAACAGCCAGCAGCGCAAGACCGCCGAGCGCCAGCTCGAACAAATGATCGTGGCCGCCGGCCGCCTCGATATGGCTCGGATGCGCCAGAACAGGCGTGGTCAACAACAGGGTGAGAAAAACAGTGAAAAAGCGCATCGACAGATCCTCCTGGTTCTTGTTCGCAAGAGGTTGCCTCCGGCCCATACCGTGATTGCGGGCCGGATCGCGGCAGAAGGCTCCGGACCTGGCCCTCGAATTGAGTCGGCCGCACCGGAATCGTTTCAGCCCCTTTTGGGGACAACCATCCTTGCACTTTGCAATAGAGGCTAGCAGGATGCCGGTCAACGCTGATGGCGACCGGTTGTGGTTCAAAGCCGGCAGATCGCCGTTTCCCGGCCTGACGCGGTAACGAATGCCGCTGTCGAAACAGATTATCGGTTAGATAAACCAAGAAGGACGAACAATCATGGCATCATCCGATCCGGTCGCGGTCATTGGCCTTGGCAATATGGGATACGGCACCGCGGCTTCGCTGCTGAAGGCCGGCATAGCCGTGCACGGGTGCGATCTGAGCGCCGCTCAGCGCGGCAAGCTCGAAACTGCCGGCGGCAAGGCGTTCGACGATGCGGCCGAGGCCGCAGCAGGTTGCCGCGCCGCGTTCGTCTTTGTCGTCAACGACGCCCAGGCCGAAGCGGTTCTGTTCGGCGGCGGCAACAATGGCATTGTCGATGCGCTGCCGGCCGGCGCAATCGTGGTCAATTGCGTCACCGTGCCGCCGGCCTTCGCCAAACGTGCGGCAGAGCGCGTCATTGCCACGGGCTTTGGCTATCTCGACGCGCCGGTTTCCGGCGGCGCCGTCGGTGCTGAAAGCGGTCAGATGACGATCATGGGGTCGGGCGCGCCGGAAAGTTTCGATGCGCTGGCGGACTGTTTCGACGCGATTGCCAAAACGGTCTACCGGATGAGCGAGACGCCGGGCGACGGATCGCGCATGAAGATGGTCAATCAGCTGCTGGCCGGCGTGCACATCGTATCGGCCTGCGAGGCGCTGACGCTTGGCATCAAGAGCGGCCTCGACCCCAATGTGGTGTTCGATGTGATATCGAATTCTGCCGGCAATTCCTGGATGTTCGGCAACCGGATACCGCATGTGCTGGCCAATGACTACACCTCGAAATCGGCGATCGACATTTTCGTCAAGGACCTTGGCATCGTTCTGGAGACCGGCAAGGATATCCGCTTTCCGCTGCCGTTGGCGGCTGCGGCGCATCAGATGTTTCTGGCCGCTTCCGGCGCCGGCCTTGGCGGCGAGGATGATTCCGCGGTGGCGAAAATCTATGCCGCCAACTCAAACACCAAATTGCCGGACGGAGGTAACAGCTGATGCTGCTCGGTTGTATCGGCGACGATTTTACCGGTTCCAGCGATCTGGCCAATACGCTCGCCAAGGGCGGCATGCGCACCGTGCAATATAGCGGCGTGCCCGATCATCCGGCCGGAGATGACGTTGAAGCCGGCGTGGTTGCCCTGAAAACGCGTTCGATCGCCGTCGATGAAGCAGTATCGCGGTCACTGGCCGCGCTCGACTGGCTGCAGGCCCAGGGCTGCCGGCAGTTTCTGTTCAAATATTGTTCGACCTTCGATTCCACCCACGCGGGCAATATCGGCCCGGTCGCCGATGCGCTGGCCGACCGGCTTGATGCCGACTGCGTCATCGTCTGTCCGGTGTTCCCGGCCACAGGCCGCACGCTCTATCTCGGTCATCTGTTCGTTGGTGACAGATTGCTGTCTGAATCGGGCATGGAGAACCACCCGCTGACGCCGATGACCGATCCCGACATTCGCCGCTGGCTGCAATATCAGACATCGTCCAATGTCGGCCATGTGCCGATCAATGTGGTCGACCAGGGCGCCGATGACATTCGCGCAGCGCTCCGAGCGGAAGCCGATGCCGGCCGGCGGCTGATTGTCGTCGATGCGACGCTGGACCGGGATCTGATCACCATCGGCACTGCTGCCGCGGACCTCAAACTGATCACCGGCGGGTCGGGCATTGCCATGGGCCTGCCGGAGAATTTCCGCGCCAGCGGCATGATCGCGGGCGAAACCGCCGGCTGGGCCGGCGAGACCGGGCCGGTGGTGGTGCTGTCCGGCAGCTGTTCCAATGCGACCCGGGCGCAGGTGGCGCATTATGTGAGAGATCATCCGCATCTGGAGGTGACGGCGGATGCCGTCATGCATGGACGGCTCACCGGCCAGTCGGTCGCTTCGTTTCTGCTTGAACACCGCGACGAAGCGCCGATTGCATTTTCCTCCGCCGATCCAGCCATTGTCGCGAAAGCGCAGCAGGCTTTCGGCACGGAGGCGGTGGCCGAAGCGCTGGAGGGGCTGTTTGCCGAGGTGGCGCGGGAGGTTACGGCAGCGGGTGTGAGCCGGCTGATTACCGCCGGCGGCGAGACGTCGGGCGCCGTGGTCAGCGGACTTGGTCTCGATGCGCTGGAAATCGGGCCGGAAATCGACCCGGGCGTCCCGGCTCTCCGCGCCGTCGGCAGACCGCTGGTCGTGGCGTTGAAATCCGGTAATTTCGGCGCTGAGGACTTTTTTGAAAAAGCCGCCAAGATCCTGAAAGGCCAGCCATGAGCGCCGAAGCGGACTTGCGCGAAAAGATCTGCCGGCTCGCCAGGTCGATCTTCGAGCGTGGCATGACGTCGGGCGCATCCGGCAACATGTCGGCGCGGCTGCCGGACGGAAACCTGCTGGTGACGCCGACCGGATCGTCTTTCGGCATGCTCGATCCGGCAACCCTGTCGCTGATTGCGCCGGACGGCCGGTTGATCTGCGGCGACGGACCGACCAAGGAAATGCCGCTGCATTCCGCCTTCTACGAGACCCGCTCATCATGTGCGGCGATCGTCCATCTGCATTCCAGCCATTCGGTGGCGCTGTCGATGCTGCCGGAGATTGACCCCGACAATGTGCTGCCGCCGCTCACCCCCTACCCGATCATGCGGCTCGGCAAGGTCAAATTGCTGCCGTTCTTCCGCCCCGGCGATCCGGCGATGGGCGAGGCGGTGCGCGGGCTGGCCGGCAAGCGTTCCGCCGTGCTCCTGGCCAACCACGGCCCGGTGGTCGCCGGCGCCGATCTTGACGCTGCCTTTTTCGCCATGGAAGAACTGGAGGAAGGGGCGAAACTCGCGCTTTTGACCCGCGGCGCAAATCCGCGCATGCTGAGCCAAAGCCAGATTGAAGATCTGGTGCGAACATTTGATGTGGAGTGGGAATAAGAATGCTGAAGTTTTCCGCAAATATCGGCTTCCTGTGGACCGATCGCCCCCACGTCGATCGCATCCATGCCGCCAAGGAAGCCGGATTCGATGCCGTGGAATGCCATTTTCCCTATGACGAACCGGTCAGGGACATCAGGAAAGCGCTGCAGACGACCGGCCTGCCGATGGTCGGCGTCAACACGGTGCCCGGCGATCTGGCCGCCGGCGATTTCGGCCTCGCCGCCGTGCCCGGACGCGAGGGGGACGCGCGCGACGCCATCGACCAGGCGGTCGCATATGCCGACGCAATCGGCGCGGCCAATGTTCACGTCATGGCCGGAAAGCCCGGCGAGGGCATGGAACGGGAAGCGCACGAGACCTATCTCAGTAACCTCTCCTACGCCTGCAGCATCGCCTCGCCGCACGGTATCGACATCCTGATCGAGCCGATCAACAGCACCGATGCGCCGGGCTATTTCCTGCAATATGCCGGTTTCGCCAGCGAGATCATCAAGGCGGTCGGCAGTCCGAACCTGAAAATCATGTTCGACTGTTACCACACGCAGACGATGCAGGGCTCGCTGACCCGCTGGATTGAATATCTGTTGCCGCTGATCGGCCATATTCAGATTGCCGCGGTGCCGACGCGAGCGGAACCGGACGAGGGTGAAGTGGCCTATGACCGGCTGCTGCCGGCAATCGCCGCGATGGGGTATCACGGCTATATCGGCGCGGAGTACAAACCCCGCGGCGCCGTTGAGGACGGGCTCGGCTGGCTGGCGGATTTCCGGGCAAAGATGGGATGAGCGCGGCAATCGTTTCGTTGCTGCCGGAACATTATCCCCGACTGTCGCCGCGAAACAGGCGGAACGCCGCGAACGCCGACACGAGGCCAAGAAATGCGGCCGCCGTCAGCGCAAAAGCATAACCGCCGGACCGGTCGAACAAATATCCGGCAAACCAGGGAGCGGCCAGCCCGGCCAGGCCCCAGGCGGTGAAAACCCGGCCGTAAATGCGTGTGCCGTCCACTGTGCCGAACATTTTGGCGATGGTCGCCGGATAGACCGCGATGATCGCGCCGTAGGTGAAGCCGACCAGGCCGAGGCAGGCCAGGACAAGTTCGCTGCCGCCGTCGAGCGCCAGCACAATGAGCGCGGCTGCGGATATCAGCGGCAGGCTCGCCAGCAGCCTGACCGGCGGCAGATGGTCCACCTGCCAGCCGCCGGCAAAACTGCCGGCCATGTTGCAGACGGCGATCAGTGTCGGCGCCAGCCATGGCGCGCCTGTCAAGCCGGTGGTCAGGCCGGCAGCCCTGGCGATGCCGGCCGCGTGTCCGATCGCCATCAGCCCTGCGGCAACGCCGGCGCCGTAACCAAGCCACAATAAAGCAATCTGCCGCGCCGGGACTGCCACTGCACTGTGATCGCCGGACATATCGGCGGCGGATCTTCCATCACTTGCAGCGCCGGCGAACTTCGCATCGGCCCGGATCATCAGCCCGGCGCAGACCGGCGCCACCAGGATCAGGGCCGCGCACAGGCCGATCATGGCTGCGGCAAACCCGCCAACCGACATCGCTGCGGAAAACAGCACCGGTGAAATTGCCGCGCCCAAAGCGTAACAGGCTGTGACGATGCCCATCGCAACGCCTTCGCGCCCCGGATTGGACTGAGCGGAGATCTGCAGACCGAAGGCATAACCCAATCCATTTGCGCCGCCGAACAGCACACTGTAACCGAGCCAGAGAACGGCGAGCGAAGGCGCATATGCCGCAATCAGCGCCCCGGCCGCGGCGATGACGCCAATGACTGCAACAAGATGTCCCGCAGGCCAGCGGGAAAAGATCCGGTGGCCGGTCAGAACCGCCAGCGTGAGAAAGACCAGCGCCAGCGAATAGGTCAGGCTGACGGATGCCCGCGAGGCGCCGAAGCGCAATTCAAGCGGTTCCAGGAAGACCGAAAAGGCGTGCACGGATCCGAGCACCAGCGACAATGAAGAAGCCGATGCGAGCACCACAATCCCGCGCTGACCGGAACGGGTTTTCTTCATGCGTCGCGCAGCCAGCCATTTTCGAACCGGACCCGGTCCATGCCGGTAAACCGCCTGAGACGGTCCAGCTCCGCCTCGATTGCCGCCAGCCGTCCCTTTGAACGCCGCACCCCGGGTTCCAGCCACAGGCCGGTGATAGAAAGATCGCCGGTCTTGCGCCGGCAGATCATGTCGAGGCGGCCGATCAGCCGGTCCCGCTCCAGCAACGGAAAGACATAGTAGCCATATTGCCGCCTGGCGGCAGGCACAAAAACCTCGATCCGGTAGTGGAAACCGAACAGCCGTTCGGTTCGATTGCGGTCGCGGATCAGCGGATCAAACGGCGACAGCACCCGCACCCGGCCAGGCGGGTCCGGCAGATCCGGCAGATCGTCAAGAATTTCCGGCCGGGCGAAGGCGCGGCGCGGTTTGCCGCCGGCGCCGCTTTTCCCCCCGGCGGGTTCAACGTCGACCTCAATCAGGCTCTTACCGAGTTCGGCGTCACACCAGGCGCGTGCCTCGACCGGGCGGATCAGATCCCAGAACGCGGCAATTTCGCCGCAGGTGGCAAAACCCAGCCGGTCAAGCGCGCTCCGGCAGGCCCAGTCGACAAATTCCTCAGGCGAGCCGCGGGTCTGATAATGGCAGGCCGGGATCACCCGCTCGCTCAGATCGTAAACCTTCTGAAACGCCTCTCGGCGGGTTACCGCCAGTTCGCCGGTGCGCCAGAGAAACTCCAGCGCCGTTTTCGAGGGATGCCAGTCCCACCAGCCCTGGCCACCTGTCCTGCCGTCTTCTCCTTTGTGGTCGGCGGCCATGTCGCGGGACATGACCGGGCCGTCATTCTCGATCCGCCCCAGCACCTGATCGAACACGGTCTCGAAACCCTCACGCCGCCCTTTGCGCCAGCGCTCGCGCAATTTTTCGCGTTCGCGTTCAAACCGGTGCTGCCAATAGGGGTAAAACCGGGATGGTATGATCGACGCATCGTGGGTCCAGTTTTCAAACAGCGCACGGTCCTTTTCCAGGAGATGTTTCAGATCTTTCTGGCGATAGGTCTGGTTGCGCGAAAACAGGATCATGTGATGGGCGCGTTCGACGGTGGAAATGGAATCGACCTGGACAAACCCCATCCGGTCGATCAGCGAAGCCAGGCGTTCGCGCGAGAGTTTCGGTGTCGGCGAGGCGGCGAGGGCCTGACGCTCCAGGAACAGCCGGCGCGCGGTAGTGTTGTCGATCAATTGTGTCATGGGTTCCGGTTTAGCCAGCACGGTGTCCGGCGGCAATCCGGTTTCTTGCAGGCGGCCCGCAATGCCGCCTTGCAAACGGGTGAAAAACCGCACATTTGGAACAGCTGCGCACATTGGCGCCGGCCGTCAGTTCAAGGTTCCACCGATGGATCAGTATGCAAAACGCTTCGGCATTCTGGCCGCTCTTGCGGCACTCGGCATCTGCTGGGGCGCAACGATCCCGCTGACCAAGATCGCCGTCTCGACCGGCCATCATCCGATGGGACTGATCTTCTGGCAATTGGTGATCGGGGTGATCGTGCTTTCTGTGGTGACATTGCTGCGGCGCGTCCGCTTTCCGGTCAACCGCAGGACGGTTTTGCAGTTCCTTGTCGTCGCCCTGATCGGCACATTGCTGCCGAACACGTTTTCGTTCGTTGCAGCGGTTCATCTTCCCGCCGGCATCCTGGCGATCATCATTGCCTCCGTGCCGATGTTCTCCCTGATCATCGCACTGGGTTTCCGGCTTGAGCGAATTTCGATCATGCGCCTGGCGGGTGTCGTGCTCGGCGCGCTGGCGGTTGTGTTGCTGATCGGCCCGGAGACCAGCCTGCCGGAACCGGAAAAGGCGATTTTCGTTCTGGTCGCGCTGGCGGCCCCGGTCTGTTACGGCATGGAGAGCAATTATCTCGCCGTCCGGTCGCCTGCCGGGCTCGACCCGGTGGCAACACTGCTCGGCGCGTCCGTGCTCGGCGCGTTGATCGCCGCCCCGATCGCGCTGGCCAGCGGCGGGTTTGTCGATCTGAGCCAGCCCTGGAGCAAGCCGGAATGGGCGCTGCTGTTATCGTCGCTTTTCCATGCCATCGCCTATACCGGCTATATCTGGCTTGTCGGCGTTGCCGGCGCGGTGTTTGCCAGCCAGATCGCCTATGTGGTGACGATCGCCGGGGTGCTGATCAGCGCGCTGGCGCTGGGCGAGAACTATTCCGGCTGGGTCTGGGCAGCTTTGGTTCTGATGATCGGCGGGATGGCGCTGGTGCAGCCACGGCAAGCGGTCCAGGCTGCAGAATGAGCCGGTTTGGCCGGCGGGTCCCGCGTCTGCGGCGCAACATTACATGTTGCACGCGCGCACGCGATGACGGGTTGAGGTGGAATCGCAACTGCCAACGTCGATTCAGCGAGGCGTTCCACTTTCAAGATGTCATCCCGGATGCTCCGCAGCATCGTTGATGATGCGGTGCTGAGCCGGGATCCACAATCATCCCGTTCCATCCGGCAGTTCCGGCGAATGAGTGAACGATCCGCCTGAGAACGCCCTGAAAGCAAAGAACGCTATGCTCACCAGCCCCCAGGTCAGGCCGACCACGACGCCGAAATCGAGCATGCCGCGCCACGGCTGGGTGAGCTGCTGGAAGACAAGGATCAGGCTGACGATCATGATTGTCAGCAGATAGGTGGAGATCAGCCTGCGTCTGGTGGTGGCGAAATAGCCCATCACGAACAGGGGTGCGACAGCCACCCGAAAGGGGACCGGGTTTGCCATCAGGTGCTGCGCCCGGGCGACAACCCGCGGCGAATAGCCTTTCTGAAACCCGCGATAACCCTCCGCATGGGCCATGAACAAAGTGTTGACGACAAGCAGCGTCCAGTGCCGCCAGTCCAGATCGTGGGCAAAACTGTTCAGCGTCATGCCGCTCAACCGGTAGACGGCAAAAAACAGCAGCGCGCAGACACCGGCCAGACCCCAGGCCGCGCCGAATATCCCGGCTGCGGACGCCGGGCGCTCGACGTCGTCGGATGCCTGCGCGTCTTCGGCCGTTCCCTCAGACATGCTGGCCGCCGTTGATATGCACTTCGGTGCCGGTGACGTAACTGGCCTGGGGCGTACACAGAAAATAGATCGTGCGTGCGACCTCTTCGGGCGTGCCAAGGCGGCGCAGCGGGATCTGTTTGGCCATCTGTTCGGCGCCGGCGGACAGGATCGGCGTGTCGATCTCGCCGGGCGCAATGGCATTGACGCGGATGCCGAGCGGCCCGAAATCGGCCGCCATTTCCCGGGTCAGCGATGCCAGCGCGGCTTTCGATGTGGCATAGGCGGTTCCGGCATAGGGATGCACCCGGCCGCCGGCGATCGAGGTGACATTGAGGATTGCCCCCTGGGCCGCCTTGAGTTCATCCACCAGCCCGCGGGCCAGCATGATCGGGGCAAAAAAATTGACCTGGAAGACATCGCGCCAGGTATCCATCGGCGTGTGCAATGCGTCGAGCCGGCCGCCGTCCGGGTTCTTCGGTGAAATCCCGGCATTGTTGACCAGCGCATGCACCATGCCGTCGGTCAGCCGGCTCTTCAGGTCGTCCAGCGCCTCAGTCAATCCGTCGGCGCTGGAAAGATCGACCTGCAGATGATCTTCCGGGCCGGCCTCCCACGGGCAGTTTTCCGGGAACGGCTGGCGCGAACAGGTGATCACCCGCCAGCCGGCGGCAGAAAACTGCTTGACGGTTGCATGGCCGATGCCGCGGCTGGCGCCGGTCAGAACGAGGGTCTTTCTGGGTGTGTCTGTCATGGACGTAACCTAGCGTGTTTTGCGCCAGTGCCAATGGCCGCAGTTCCAATGGTCGTGTATCGAATTGCGATCATACCCTCCGCGGGTCTTGCCGTCGCTCATGCAAAACCCGGCCGATCAGGTTCATCAGCAATTGCGCAGCCAGAATCTGGGTGGAGCCGGCCGGATCGTAATCCGGCGCCACCTCGACCAGGTCGATGCCGGCAATGGTGCCGCGTCTGGCGAGGCCTGCAAGCAGTTCAAGGCCTTCATAATACAGCAATCCTCCATGGGACGGGGTGCCGGTGCCCGGCGCGATCGACGGATCGAAACCGTCAATGTCGATGGTGACGTAATAGCGCGCGCCTTCCGGGATCCGCGCCAGCACCGCATCAACGCCGAGCTTGCGGACCTGGCGGACGGAGAGAATGTCGGAGCCCATGCGCCTTGCGTCTTCGTAACCTTCGCGCGCGGTGGAGGAGACATTGCGGATGCCGATCTGGGTCAGGCCGGTGACGTAGTGCTTTTCCGCCGCCCGGCGCATCGGATTGCCGTGGCCGTAACGTACGCCGTGCCGCTCGTCGACGAAATCCAGATGGGCATCAAGCTGGACCAGATGCACCGGCTCCTGCCCGTCAAACGCATTGATGCAGGGAATATTGACCGAGTGATCACCGCCGATCACGACCGGCAGCGCACCGGAGCTGAGAATCCTGCGCACACCCTGTTCGATGTTTTTGTGGCTTGCCTCGGTATCGGTATGAATAATGTCCGCATCGCCGATATCGACGATGCGGGTGGTGTCGGCGGGCAGGTAGGTGACGTCATCCTCGAAATCGTAAGCGCCACCATGGCCGAAGGAAAACAGGGTCGAGGCCTCGCGCACCGCACGCGGGCCGAAGCGGGCGCCGGGCCGCCACTGGGTGCCGAAATCGAATGGCGCGCCAAGCACGGCGACATCGGCGTCGATCGCATCCCAGTCGAGGCAGAGCGGCGACTTGCCGAATGTGCAGATGCCGACAAACGGCAGGTCGAGCCGTCCCGTTTCATAACCATGTCCACTCATGATGAATTGCGCTCCCGGTCGTTTTACCTTGCTTAACAGAGCCGGACCGGAAGCCGCAATCGCCGGACGGTCGGGCCCTACTGATCGTGGGCGCTCATTTCGCTATGGCGTTGCTGGATGTTTTCCGGCCAGCGGCTTTTGATGAACGACAGGACGGCGATGATATCATCGTCAGACAGGACGCCGTCATAGATCGGCATCCGCGTCTTGTGATCCTTGAGGCCGCTGGCTGCGGCAATGCCATATTTGGTCAGTTCAAAAAGCAGCTTTTCGGAATGGTGCCAGGTATGGCCGGTCTCGTCCTGCGGCGGCGCCGGCAGCATGCCGTCGCTGTCCGGCGAGCGCCAGTTTGGCTCACCTTTCAGATCTGCGCCATGGCAGGAGGCGCAGGTTTCAGCGTAGACCTGCTGGCCGCGGGCGATCACCTGTGGATCATCCGGTTTCAAGAGGCCGGCTTCTGTCAGCCCGGCACTCATAACAAAGTATGCAATTGCCGCAGATGTGGCGATTGCAGTGGTGGCTACAAGGCCAATATTGATGGGGCGAATTTGCATCTGATCATTCCAATTCAAACGACGTTCTGGTCAAACGGGGCGTCAAACTGCGGCTGCGGATTGCCAAGCACGACAACGGCGGCGCCGGTCTGCACCCTGTTATATAGATCGATCGCATCCTGATTGAACATCCGGATACAGCCGCTGGAAACCGCCTTGCCGATCGACGCGGGTTCGTTGGTGCCGTGGAAGCGGTAAAGCGTGTCGCGGCCATCCTGGAAAATGTAGACGGCCCGGGCGCCCAGCGGATTGTCGAGTCCGGGCTGCATGCCTTCGCGGTATTTTTCCAGCTCCGGCTGTCGTTCGATCATTGATGCCGGCGGCGTCCAGGTCGGCCAGGCGCGTTTCCAGCCGACATAGGCCCGTCCGGCCCAGGCAAACCCGGCGCGCCCGACACCGATGCCGTACCGCATCGCCTTGTTGCCGGGCTGAACCAGATAGAGGAATTTCGCGTTCGGATCGACGACGATCGTTCCCGGGACCTCGCGCGTGCGGTAGCGCACCAATTGCCGCAGATAGCGCGTATCGACCTTCTTGATGTCGATCGCCGGCAACGGAAACCGCTCCGACGGCACGGCGCCGTAGGACGAGGCAGAGACCGGCAGAAGGGCCGGTTCTGGCGCGTCGGAATTCTGCGTTGTTGTACAGGCCGGCAGTGCCGGCAAAAGGGCAGCGCCGGTCATGGTGATAAAATGCCGCCTGTTCATATCGATGTTCATAAAGCTCTCTCCGCCGGCCATCAGCCGGAAATAATGATCGCTGACGCAGCACGATGTTGCCGTTCAGGATCAGTGTTCAGGAGAGGCCGGGCCTGGGCGGTGGCGGACTCTGGCCAAGTTCGATGCTGTTCCAGCGGTTCGCAGGCCTGCTGACGCTCGGAAGAGCATTCATCGCCGGGCTGAGGTCTGCCCTGCCCGGAGACAGATAATCGCCGACACAAAGATGCGAGCGGCACCGGCCCATCTTGCATTTTGACGGTTCCGGCACACTGACAAAGGTTTGTGATGATGAAGGCGCACAGCCCGACATTGCCGTGCCGGCGACGTCAGCCGGCATTTCCACGGCGGCAACAGCGTCTGCGGTTCTGACCGCGTCTGCCGCAGCCTGCGGCGTCATGGCGCCCGACGTCATCGCCATCAGAATGGTCACGACGAACAGTCTTGCAAAAAGGCGGCCAAAATCGAACATGCCCTATCCGCTAACGGGCCTCCGCCGATTGTTCAACGGCAGACTTGCCGGGCATCCTCAATTTCATGTGAACCATTGGCTTGACCTTCCAGTTTATGTAAGGTTCAAGCGTTACCGGAAACATCCGGATGGAGCCTCATGAAAAACCCGATCACTCCGATTTTGCTTGCCGTTTTGATTATCGCGGCGGGCGTTGGCCTGTGGATGTACTTGCAGGCTCCAGCGTCCGACGCGCCGCCGGAAGCCGGCGCTGCTCCTGCTGCCTCCACTGAACCGATGGTTGCGGTCAAGCTGCCGCAAGGCCTTACCGCTGTCGCCCAGGACGGCGCGATCCTGTTCGAGCGCTCCTGCGCCGACTGCCATGGCGAAAACGCTGCCGGTTCGGGAAAGGGCCCCCCGCTGGTGCACAGGATCTACGAGCCGAACCACCATGGTGATCAGGCCTTTCAACTGGCGGCTCGAAACGGGGTCAGGGCACATCACTGGAAATTCGGCAACATGCCGGCGCGGCCGGAAGTCACCGAGCCGGAAATCCTCGCCATAATAGCCTATGTGCGCGAACTGCAGCGGGCGAACGGGATCAACTGACCGGTCTATCGTCCAGCTGGGCGGACAATTCGCATCCCGGCAAACGCATCACGCCGACCATTGCGGATAGATCTCCTTCATCCGCCTGACGGAATCGCCGACAATAGTCTCCAGAACGGACAGGTCGACCGCCTCCAAGCGGTTGATATAGAGGCAGGACACGCTGTGCCTGTGCTTGCCGAGTTTTGCCAACTGGCGCTCATAGGGCGCAAAACCGGGCATGATGTAGATACTTGTCGCCGTCTTGCGCGGCGAAAAGCCGGTGAGCAGGAAATCGCCCTCGCGGCCTGAGGGGTATTTGTAATGATACTGCCCGAAGCCGACGATATTGTCGCCCCACATGACCGGCTTGAAACCGGTCACGCGTACCATCATCTCAAGCAGCACGCGGGCATCGGCGCGCCGGCGTTCGTCGGCGACGGCATCGATAAAGCCATCCACGTCGGCACTGGTGGGCCGGGTCTTGTTTTCCGTCATGTTCACAGACTACCGACTTGTCCGTGCGATCGTCGAGGGATAATCGACCCGGCCGCCACAGCGCGGCAAACGCCTCTGTCGGGGCGAGGCGGATGTGGCCGGACATATTCATGACCGGTCAGATGCCGACTGGCCGCCTCTCAGCGCAAATGCAAACCGGTATCTGCAAAACATTCCCACGCTGGGTGTGGACAAGCGCGGCATTTGCGAATTTATTGCAAACTGAACAAAACCGGATAATCCCCATATGCCTGAAAACTCTAACGACACTCTGCCGACGCTTGCCATCATCCCCGGCGATCCCAACGGCGTCGGACCGGAGTTGTTGGCCCGCTTGCTCGCCGCGCCGGAAACATTCGAGCGTGCAAATCTTACCGTCATTGGCGATCGCCATGTCATCGAAGCCGGCTTTGCCGCCGCCGGGCTGGACGTGGATCTGGACGGCGGCAACAGATTTGCCTTCCAGCCGTTTGACACCATCGACGCGGCCGATGTGACGCCGGGCGAAGCAACCCGCAAGGGCGGCCTGTCGATCCTGGCATGCCTGGACCGGGCGCTTGAGATGGCGGCAGGAGGCGAGGTCGACGGCATCATGTTCCTGCCCTTCAACAAGGCCGCCATGCACATGGCCGATCTCGGCCACGAGGACGAAATCCGCTGGATGGCGAAATGGTGGGGCGAGCGGGCGAACCATGTCGGCGAAATCAATATCATGGCGGGCCTGTGGACCAGCCGGGTGACCTCGCATGTGCCGCTGAAAGATGTCGCTTCGCTGATGTCGGGAGAGGCGATTTTCGAAGCGATCCGCCTGCTCGACGACAATCTGCGCGCATCGGGCATCGCCCGGCCCCGGCTTGGCGTCGCAGCGCTCAATCCCCATGCCGGCGACGGCGGCAATTTCGGCACCGAGGAAATCGAAATCATCGCGCCGGCAGTTGCCCGCGCCAGGGCGCAGCAGATCAAGGCCGACGGGCCTTATCCCTCCGACACGGTCTTTCTGAAAGCAAAGGCCGGCGATTTCGACGGCGTCGTCACCATGTATCACGACCAGGGCCAGATCGCGATGAAGATGATGGGTTTCGACGGCGGCGTCACGGTGCTTGCCGGCATGCCGGTACCGATCGGAACTCCGGCGCACGGTACCGCCTATGACATCGTCGGCAAGGGCATTGCTTCACTGCAATCGACACAGAACGCATTTGAAATCCTGACCAGCATGGCACAGGCGAAACGGGCTGCTGCCGCATGATCGAGGGAGATTGTTAGAATGGGATTTGAACCGGCCAGTGATATTCTGGCACCCTATACCGTCCTCGACCTGACCAGGGTCCGGGCGGGGCCGACCTGTGTTCGGCAATTGGCTGACTGGGGCGCCAATGTCATCAAGATCGAGATGCCGACCAACGATACGGCCGGCGCCAATAATATGGGCGGATCGCGCGACGGGTCGGACTTTCAGAACCTGCACCGCAACAAGCGCTCCATGACGCTGAACCTGAAATCTGAGGCCGGCGTGGAGATCTTCCGCAAGATGGCGGCGACCGCCGATGTGGTGGTGGAAAATTACCGGCCCGACGTCAAACACCGGCTCGGCGTCGACTATGACAGCCTGAAGCCGCTCAACAAAGGGCTGGTCTATGCCTCCATTTCCGGATTCGGCCAGGACGGACCGCTCGCCGCCCGGCCGGGCTTCGACCAGATCGCCCAGGGCATGGGCGGGCTGATGTCGATCACCGGCGAACCGGGCAAGGGTCCGATGCGTGTCGGCATCCCGATCGCCGATCTGTGCGCCGGCATTTTTGCCGCCCAGGGCGTGCTGCTGGCGCTGTTGGCGCGCGAGCGCACCGGCGAGGGCCAGTGGATACAGAGTTCGCTGCTGCAGGCCCAGGTGTTCATGCTGGATTTCCAGGCTACCCGCTGGCTGATGGACGGCGAAGTGCCGGGCCAGGCCGGCAACGATCATCCGACATCGATCCCCACCGGCGTGTTCGAAACCGCTGACGGACATATCAACATAGCCAGCGCCGGCCAGCCGATCTGGGAACGGTTCAAGCGCGAACTGGGCGATGCCCGGCTGGACGCCGATGATTATGCCGACGGACCCTCTCGCAGCGAAAACCGCAAGGCGCTGAACGCGCTGATCAACGAGCTGACCCGCAAGGACACATCGCAGAACTGGATCGAACGGCTGAATGAAGCCGGCGTACCCTGCGGCGAGATCAACACTATCGACAAGACATTCGCCTCGCCCCAGGTACAGCATCTGGGGATAGCGCGCGATGTGATCAGCCAGGAACGCGGCCCCTCGCAGCTGGTCGGCCAGCCGATCACAATGAGCCGGTCGAAATCCGAGATTCGCCGCCCGCCGCCGACGCTCGGCCAGCATTCCGAAGAAATCCTCGCTGATCTCGGTTATGACAGCGCGGCCATCGAAACCTTTCGCAAGGACAATGTCATATGAAGCAGGGCGCATTGAACGATTTTGCCGGCGGCAAGATCCGCGCAGGCATCGTGGATCAGGTCGGCCATATCGTCATCAACAATCCGCAGCGCCATAACGCCATCGGCCTGGACATGTGGGAAGCGGCAACGGATGCGGTGGAAGCCATGGCGAACGATCCGGACGTCCGGCTACTGATTATGAGCGGTGCCGGCGGCAAGGCATTTGCCTCCGGAGCCGATATATCCAAGTTTGAAACCGAGCGCTCGACAAAAAAGGACGTGCTGCATTACCAGGCGACATCGTCGCGGTTCTACAATGCGCTGCAGACTTTCCCCAAACCAACGATTGCGGTCATCAAGGGCTATTGCATCGGTGGCGGCCTGGCGCTGGCCATCTGTTGCGACCTGCGCATCTGCGAGGAACGCTCGCGCTTCGGCGTCCCGGCGGCGCGGCTCGGGCTCGGTTACGGCTATCCCGGCGTCAAGCGCCTTGCCGACGTTATCGGCACCTCGATGGCCAAGGAAATTTTCTATACCGCGCGGCAGTTCTCGGCCCAGGAAGCCTATGATATGGGCCTGGTCAACCGGGTTCTCGCCGGCCCGATGCTGGATGCATTTGTCGACGATTACGCCGCCCGCATCCGCGAAAACGCGCCGATGACGATTGCCACGGTCAAGGCTGTTGCGCTTGATATCGACCGCGATCCGGCGGACCGGGACGTCGCCCGGCTGGACGAGATGGTGGAGGCCTGCTTCGACAGCGAAGACTATATCGAAGGCCGGCGCGCCTTCATGGAAAAACGCAAGCCGCAATTTGCCGGAAAATAGCAGGAGGCGATCATGGCAAAACGGCCATTGAAGGAACGCATCGGTGTCGATCTCGGCCGCAGGCTGCCGGTGGAAGAAGGAATCGAATGGGCGGCGCGCAACGGGGTCTATTACATCGACACCCAGACCGACATTCATCCCAATGCACTGGAAAGTTTCGACGATGCCCGATGCAAGGCCGTCCGCGAGGCCTGCGAAAAGCACGGCATCCATCTCGGGTTGCACACATTGTCGGGCGTCAATGTCGCGGAATTTTCGCCTTACTGCCGCGACGCCGTCGACGATTATATGAAAGCCTATATCGACTTGTCGCAGAAAGTCGGCGCGGAATGGATCGTGGTGCACGGCGGTTACCATTTCACCGCCTGCCGCAAACAACGCATGCAGGCGGCGATCGAGCGGCTGCAGCGCATGGGAGATTATGCGGAAAAGAAGGGCGCGCTGCTGCTGCTGGAGAATCTCAACTGGGAACCGGTGCTTGCGGAGGTCAATTACATGCCGGTGACGCCGGCGGAATGCCGGATTTTCTTTGACGCTTTGCAGAGCCCGAACATCAAATGGTCGTTCACCGCCAACCATGCCCATTTCCTGCCCGGCGTCGGCATCGCCAACTTTGTCGACGCGATGGATTTCAGCCTTTGCCGCGAGGTCCGCATCGCGGATAATAACGGTTCTTACGAGATCCATCAGCAGCCCGGTGAAGGCACCATCGATTTCGGCGCCATGTTCGCCAAAATCGAAGGGCTCGGCTATGAAGGCCATTATACCAACGGCTTCGGCACAATCGACGACATGCTGGTCGGGCGGGATTACATGATCGCCCGCGCGCTCGAGGCCGGTGTCGATATCGGCTGAAACCTTCCTGCTGGGGAGAATATGTTAATGCAACGAAGAGTTGACTCAGTTTTAATCAAGCCCTTGAAATAACAATGCGAATGTCGCAGTCTCCGCGCATTGAATACCCGCAAAGTCACCTACTGGGAGGTAGAAAATGAAGTTTGATACCATCGTACGCAGATCAACACTCGGAATTGTTGCCATCACGGCAACGGCGCTTTCAGCCAGCGCCGTATTCGCCCAGGAATTCCCGTCCAAGACATTTGAAGTGGTAACCCATGCCGGCGCCGGCGGCGGCACCGACGTGACAACGCGAATGATGATGATTCGCTCCCGCCGCGAACTGAAACAGGACATGGTTGTCGTCAACAAACGCGGCGGAAACGGCGCATCGGCGATGAACTATTTCATCGATCAGCCGGCTGACGGTCACGTCATCCTGGCCTTCACGATCGGTCACGCCATCACCCTTGCCAAAGACAAGACCAAGATGAAGGTGGAGGATATCCGTCCGATCGCCCGCGGCACCGACGATCCGCAGATTTTCATGGCCAACTGCAACAGCCAGTACAAGACCGGTCAGCAGCTTGTCGATGCGATGAAAAACAATGAGTTGAAATTCGGCACGACCAATGCCGGCGGCATCGACCATATCACAACCTTTATATTTGCCGACAAGGGCGGCCTGACCCAGCCGGCCATCGTGCCGTTCTCCGGTGGCGGTGAAGTGGCGACGCAGCTGGTTGCAGGTGCTGTCGATATCGGCGTCCTCAACCTCTCGGAAGCCTCGGCACAGATCGAAGCCGGTGATATCTGCCCGCTGATCGTTCTTGGCAAGGCGCGGATGGGGCCGATCCCTGATGCAGCCACGGCGCAGGAACTTGGCATCGACGTCGTTCTGTCCACCGTACGCGGTTTTGTCACCTATGCCTCAACCCCTGACGATCAGACGAAGACCCTGGAAGACGGGCTTATGAAGGCCATGAAACATGCCGTCTATCAGGGTTACCTGACATCCGTCGGACTTGACGCCTCGTCTGTCGCAGGTGCCGACGAATGGGGTGACCAGATCAACAAGATGATCGCGGACATGAAACCGGCCATCAAGAAAATGGGCCTGTGATCGACGGATCCGTCATACCATATGTCTGATCCGACAAAACAAGCGGCCTCCGCAGCCAGCCTGCCGGGGCCGCGCCTTATTGCCGGCCACGGCCTGATGGACTGGGCCGTTCCGGCGTTCATTTTCCTGTTCTGCATTGTCGTGACGTACGTGGCGACGACACTTGACGAGGCGCCGGATCTTATTGTCGGAGATTCCATGCAGCCCCGTGTTTTCCCGATGTTCCTGATGGCGGTCATCGCAATCCTCAATGTGGTTCTGATTCTGCAGATGCTGCGTTCGGAGCGGCGCACACGCCCGGACCTGCCCTGGCAGACCTGGGTGACCGGGTCGCTGCTGGCCGTCTTCTATGTCGTGACGGTGAACTTCGACATGTTTCTTGCGCTGGGAATCGTACTCTTTACGATGTGCCTCGCCTGGGGAGAGCGCCGTGCCTGGGTTGCCGGCCTCGTCGCAATCATGACGCCGGCAGTGATCTTTTTCACATTCGACCTGCTTTTACGCGTCCGGTTCCCGCGCGGGATCCTGACAAACCTTTATTACGGCTAACAGTCAGACGGCAAATGGAACAGGCATTATACGCGGCTCTTTCGGCTTTCACCGACCCTTATCTGCTTTCGCTGATTTTCGTGACGACAATCGGCGGCGTGATCATCGGCGCTCTGCCGGGACTTGGCGCAACCACCGGCGCCGCCCTGCTTCTGCCGTTCACGCTGACCATGGAGCCGGTGGCGGCCATTACGGTGCTGACGACAATTTACGTGTCGGCGACCTTCGCCGGCGCCATTACCGCCATCCTGATCAATACGCCGGGCACGCCGGCGGCTGCAGCGACCTGTTTCGACGGCTTTCCGCTGGCCCAGAAGGGCGAAGCCGGGCGAGCGCTTGGCATCGCCGTCGTCTCCAGCACGGTCGGCGGTATCTTTTCCGTCCTTGTGCTGATGATCGCCGCACCGGTGATGGCGCGGGTGGCCTACGAATTCCGCCCGCCGGAGAATTTCGCACTGACCGTATTCGGACTTTCCATGCTGGCCACCATCTCGTCGGGCGGCGCCGTCCGCAATCTGATCGGCGGCGTCTTCGGTGTCTGGCTGGCGACAATCGGCTCTGACCAGATCACTTCCGTCGAACGCTTCATGTTCGACAATTACGATCTCTATGAAGGCCTGAATTTCATCCCCGTCATGATCGGCATGTTCGCTTTGTCTGAACTTCTTGTGCAGTCGTCGAAGGTCAACATGATCGTCGAACAGATTTCCATGAAGGCAGTGCGCCTGCCGACGAAAGACGATTACCGCAAGATCTGGAAAACCATCGTCCGCTCCTGCGGCATCGGCACGTTCATCGGCGTATTGCCGGCCGAAGGCGCAACCGTCGCCTCGATGATCGGTTATTCGGAAGCCAAGCGCTGGTCGAAGACCCCGGAGGAATTCGGCAAGGGAGCGGTGGAAGGCATTGCCGGCGCCGAAGCGGCCAACAATGCCGCCACCGGCGGCGCGATGGTGCCGACCCTGGTGCTTGGCATCCCCGGCAGTGCCACCACCGCCGTCATTCTGGTCGGCCTGCTGGTGCACGGCCTCAGGCCGGGCCCGCATCTGTTCACCCAGCAGGTGGATATCGTCTACGGTATTTTCGGCGCCATGCTGGCCGCCAACGTCATGTTCTTCTTCCTCGGCCTGTTCGGCGCGAAACTGTTTGCCCGGGTCACGCTGATCCCGACATCAATTATGCTGGAAGTCTGGATCGCACTGATATTCGGCGTCGTCGGCTTCCTGTTCCGCCGCTTCGGTTTTTCGGTAGCACCCGTCGCCATCGGCCTGATTCTCGGCAAGATGGTGGAGACGAACCTGCAGAATTCGCTGAAAATATTCGACGGCAAATGGTGGCTGATCTTTACCCAGCCGCTGGCGGCGTTCTTTCTGGCACTGGCTGTCATCGGCCTGTTTTGGCCGGTCATCGGCGGCCGGCTTGCAGCCTGGCGCTCCAAGAGCGACCCGGTCGGCCTCAACGAATAGGCGTTGTCAGACAGCGAATTCGCGCAGCGCATTCCGGTTGAGCTCAAAGCCGAGGCCGGGGCCTTCCGGCATAACCAGCCAGCCGTCTTCCGGCTCGCCAAGGCCGGTGTAAAGCTTCTTGCTGCATTCCACCGCCGGGTAATGATATTCCACCAGGCTGCCGTTCGGCGCGCCGGCCTGCAGGTGCTGGTTGAGGAACGGCCAGGCGCCGCCGTTTGCGATAGGCACATTGAACGCCGCCGCCATGCCGGCAATCTTCTGGCATTGGGTGAAACCGCCGGTGATCGCCACATTCGGCTGCAGCACATCGACCGCCTGACTGACCAGCAGATCACGGAACCGGAAGGCCAGGCCCTCATTCTGGCCGCAGGCCAGGCGGATCGATGTCCGCCGCCTGAGATCGGCCATCTGGCGGACATCGTTCTGGGTCAGCGGTTCTTCGAAAAAAGAAATACCGAGCGGCTCCAGCTTCCGGCACAGCAGATCGGCGTGATAAAAATCCAGGCTGCAATTGGCGTCGAGATAAAGTTCCACATCGGCGCCGACCGCCTCGCGCACCGCGCTCACCCGGGCGACGTCCTCGACGATCAAGTCGGCCAGCGGGCGCGGTTCGTCGCGCCGCTGCAGCGCCGAATTGCCGACCGTCATTTTCAGCCGGCTGAAACCGCGCGCAACCCATTTTTCCGCCGCCTCCGCCAGTTCGTCACGCTCATAAAAGCCAAACCCGAATGTCGCATAGACCGGCGCCTTCGACCGGGCGCCGCCGAGCAATTGCCAGACCGGCAGCCCCAGCGCCCGGCCCTTGATGTCCCAAAGCGCAACGTCGATGGCGGCGATCGCATGCAGCGCGACGCCGGTCTGGCCGCGCGGCGCCAGAAGCCAGTAGAGCTTGTCCCAGATCCGTTCGTGATTGAGCGGGTTCATGCCGGCGATCGCCGGAGCGGCAATCGTTTCAACCGCATGGGCGATGGTGCGTTCAGGTCCGATCGAGGTCATGCCGTGGCCGACGATCCCGGTGTCGGTTTCCACTTCGACCACGCACATGGAATGGCTGGTCTGTTTCGCCGGCGACGTGATATCCAGTTCAACGGGAATGCGCAGGGCATGAGCCGTGATTTTAGCAATTTTCATCGAGCGTCCTTTCTGCACGGATCATCCAATATCATTACACTTGAACCTGTTGCGCAAGGGCCGGCTATGACCGAATATCGGCTTGACCGAACCTGCGTTGAATTCAGGTGAAAACCTGCCGGGAGCCCATCCGTGACTGACCGACCCAATCCGTTTACCGACACATCTTCACGCGCCCATTCAACGGGGCTGATCAGCCCGGAAGAACTGGCGCTCGCCAACCGCAACAGCGGTATCCATCTGGAAGCGCTGCACCATGACGTGACGCCGGCCGGCATGCATTATCTGCTGATCCATTTCGATGTACCCTATGCCAGTGCCGAAGACTGGCGGCTCGATATTTCCGGCAAGGTCGGCAATCCTCTGTCGCTCAGCCTTGGCGACATCAAAGCGCTGCCGGCCGTCACCATGCCGGTGACGCTGGAATGCGCCGGCAATGGCCGCACAGCCATGACTCCGCGCACCTGTTCCATGCCGTGGCTCTATGAGGCCGTCGGCACGGCGGAATGGACCGGCACGCCGTTGCGCCATGTGCTTGCTGAGGCGGGACTGGACAAGGAAACCGTCGAGATCGCCTTTTTCGGCGCCGACCGGGGGTTCGACAAGGGCATCGAGCATGATTACGGCCGCAGCCTGACGCCCGATATGGCGATGCGCGACGACGTGCTTCTGGTCTATGCCATGAACGGCCAACCGCTGCTGCCGCAGCACGGTTTTCCGCTGCGGCTGCTGGTGCCGGGCTGGTACGGCATGGCCAGCGTCAAATGGCTGAACCGCATTACCGCACTCGATCACGCCTTTGACGGCCACCAGCAGATCGGCACCTACCGTTACCGCGAGAGCGCCGACGACCCGGGCCGTCCGGTTGATATCATCCGCGTCAAATCGCTGATGGTGCCGCCCGGCATCCCCGACTGGTATACCCGCCGCCGGATGGTCGATGCCGGCCCGGTCACCGTCACCGGCCGCGCCTGGTCCGGCGCCGGTGTGGCGATCGGGAAGGTCGAATTTTCAGCCGGCGGCGATTGGCAGGAGGCAAAAGTCGAGCCGCGCCTCGGCGATTATGCCTGGGCCAGATGGACCTGCACCTGGCAGGCGGAACCGGGTGATTATACGCTCGCCTGCCGCGCCACCGACGCCAACGGCAAGGTCCAGCCACTTGATCCGCCGTGGGACAATTCCGGCTTTGGCAACAATGTGGTGCAGAAAGTGGCAGTAACGGTGCGGTAAGGCCTCGTTCTAACCACCTGCTCCTGAGGGAGCAAGGTCCGGTTCGGACCCACCGTCTTTCCTGCCAGACACAAGGTCCACCTGCGCCGGCGGAGCTTTGCCATCCTTGTCCTGGCCGAAATAAAGCGTGCGGTGCGGATAGGGAATCTCGATCCCGCGGGCATCGAAGGTCCGCTTGATGATGGCGTTGTAAGCCCGGCCGACCGCCCATTGTTTGCCCGGCACCGTCTTGATGCGGGTGCGCAGCACCACGGCGCTGTCGTCGAACGAATTCAGCCCGAGCCATTCGAAATCATCGATGATCAGCGGGCCCCAGTCCGGTTCCGCCTTCAGTTCCGCAAAGGCGTCGAACATGGCCGCCTTGGCCTCGTCGATATTCTCATTGTAGCCGATGCCCATATCGCACACGAAATAGGAGAACCCGCGCATATAGTTCGATACCATGTCGACGGAGGAGAACGGAATGATATGATAGGCGGCTTCGACGTCGCGCAGGCTGACGGAGCGGATCGTCAGCCGCTCGACAGTACCGGTCGTGCCGCCGACGGTCACAACATCGCCGACATTGATTGCGTTTTCCAGCTGGATGAAGATGCCGGTGATGATATCCTTCACCAGGCTTTGTGCGCCGAATCCGATCGCCAGCCCCAACACGCCGGCCGATGCCAGCAGCGGCGCAATGTCGATGCCGACTTCCGATAAAGCGAACATCAGCGTGATGATCATCAGCGCGATCGTCGCGGCGTTGCGCAAGAGCGACAACAGGGTCTTTTCGCGCGCCGTCGGAATATGCCCGAAGCCGGGATTCAGGCGATAATCCACCCACGATGTGATCGCCAGCCCGATCGCAAACGCAAACAGCAAGATGAATGTCAGGCTGACAATGGCTGCCGTCACCTGTGCGCCGAACCGCGACTCCAGGCTGGCTCTCATGTCGACCAGGCCGATGGCGTCGAACGCGAACAGGGCAACGGCCAGAAACACCAGCAGGCGGATGACATGGAGCGCGCCCGGCACAAAAGAGTTCAACCGCCGCTCCAGCAGCGGCAGGCGTTGGGTGATCGGATCCGGCAGGCTGACGCCGCCTGAAATGGCCCGGGCGATGATGCCTGAAATGATCACGCCGGCAAGTCCGGCCAGCACGACCTGCGCCGAAAGCGTCAGCATCGGCAACAACAGGCCGGTGGGCCGTGCAATGACATAATACAGCACCACGACAAGATAAATCATGACCGGCCAGTGCCAGTGGCGGGCGAAAAAGCCGGCAAGCCCGCCGTTTTGCGCCCGGCGGCCATCCAGCAGATAGGCCGCTATGTCGCGCCGGTACCGCAATGTCAGGGCAGCGGCGATGGCGACGACGACAAGCGATATCAGGGTGCCCGTCGCCCGTCCGGACAGATAGGAGACGTTCTTGTTGATGATCGGAACGACAAGCATGTGGCCGTAGACAAGAAGACTGACCATCAGTGCCGCCCAGCGCGTGCCGTAACGGGCTGCCCGGTCGCTGATCGGGACAAGGCGCAAATCGCCGCTGGCCGGCACCAGGATGGCGCGGATCGCGACCTTGAACAGTTCGGTAAACAGAAACGCGTTGAGATAAAGCGTCTGGCGGATGCCGAGCGAGCCGAACGGGCCGAACAGGGTCAGCGCAATCGCGTAGCCGGCGCCCCAGGCCAGCACGACGATGGCGGCATCGATCAGCGTCGAACTCCCCAGCAGGACGATCGTGCGCAGGATGCCCGATCGCGCGGCAGATTTGCCCATAATGACGTACAACCGCCGTGCGCCGAACCTGAGCAGGACGAAAACGGCATAGGTCGTCACGATGACCAGGGCAAGATCCGTCAACGCCTCGGCGAGCACACTGGCCTGCGATGCGCCGAACGCGCCGGAGACAATATCGGGCAGGCGAATGACCTGCTGCCAGATCTGCTGCGCCGACGCCATGGCGGATTCCGCTGATTGCTGTGTCACCAATGCGATCCGGCGGCCAAATGACGTGTCCTGCTGCTCATCATCGGCAGCGCCGCCGGATGCCTTGCTTCCGGCCGTGCCCTCTGCCGCAGTCTGACCGGCCACTTCTGGCGCAGGCGCGGAAAGACGCTCAAGTTCGGCCAGGATCGCCTCGCGGGTCTTGTCATTGCGCAGTGCGTCGATCAGCGGCTGGATATCGTTGGTTCCGGGCTCGGCTTCATTTCCGGGCTGGGCAGCAGCTTCGCCCTGGCCGCCGGCTGCAGGCGTCTGCGCCCGGGCCGGTGTGCTGCAAACTGCAAACATCATGAAAAACGAAAAGGCGAGCCTCGGCACCTGGCTGTTCAACCGCAAACTTGTCATGGAAATCCGATTCCGGGATTGATTCTTGTTTTTAGGACGCTTGCTTACGATCTCTTGCTGCGCCTTGAAAGGGCCTGCCGCTGCAGCCTCCGAATGTCAACAGGTGCGGCCTGTCGGCAGAGCGCATGTTTATTCGACATTGCAAATAGCGCATGCGCCGCGAATTTCAATCACCGTCTTTTCCACGGCAAAGCTGTTTTTATCCGCCCATTGTCCGAGCCGTTTTGAAATAGCGGCATCGGAGAACTCCGACACCTGGCCGCAGAGCTCGCAAATCGCGAAGGCGATCAGGCCCGAGGCGTGGCATCTGGCATGGCTGCAGGCGACGAAGGCATTCAGGCTTTCAAGCCGGTGGACCAGGCCGATATCGAGCAGTTTTTCAAGCGCCCGGTAGACCTGCAGCGGTGCCCGGAAACCCTCGTCGCGCAAGCGGTCAAGAATGGTATAGGCGCTGAGCGGCGTCTGCGCGTCCGACAGGGCGTCGAACACCAGGCTCTGGTTTTTGGTCAGCGCCTTGATCGGCATCGGCGCAGAGCCGCTCACGGGTTTGCTCGTGGCTGGCCGTCGCGGCTGATAGTCCTGAAACCGAAACCTGCCAGACTGGCCAGAAACAGCACCAGAGCCGCGACGACAATGGAGGGGCCTGACGGCGTGTCGAACTGCAGCGAGCTGAACAATCCGCCGGTGACGGCCAGCACCCCGATCAGTGAGGCGAGAGCGGCCATCTGTTCCGGCGAGGCGGCAAACCGGCGGGCGCTGGCGGCTGGAATGATCAGCAATGACGTGATCAGCAGGATGCCGACGATCTTCATCGCCATGGCGATGATGGCGGCCATCAGCAGCATGAAGATCATCCGTGAGCGAGCCGGGTTCATGCCCTCCGCCCGGGCCAGTTCCGGGCTGACGGTTGCCGCAAGCAGCGGCCGCCAGATCAGGACAAGCACGGCGAGAATGATTGCCCCGCCGCTATAGATAATCGCGATATCCGTCCGGGACACTGAAAGGATATCGCCGAACAGAAATCCCAGCAGATCGATGCGAACCCAGGTCATGAACGCCACGAGCACCAGACCGAGCGCGAGGGTCGAGTGCGACAGGATGCCAAGCAGCGCATCGGTCGGCAGGGCGCCGCGGCTCTGCAGCGCAAGCAGCGCCAGCGAAACCAGAACGGCGACGGCAAACACGCCTGTCATCAGCGATATGTCGAGCAGCAAAGCGAGCGCCGCGCCAAGCAGCGCCGAATGGGCCATCGTATCGCCGAAATAGGCCATCCGCCGCCAGACCACAAAACAGCCGAGCGGCCCGACCACCAGGGCAAGACCGATGCCGGCGACCAGCGCGCGGATGAAAAAATCGTCAAGCATGGCGATCCCCGTGTGCCCGATGGCCTTGCCCATCTCCCGGCTCGTCATCAGGGTCGTGATGATGGCCGTCATCGGGATGGCAATGGCTGGTAATGGTTCCGTCGGCGTGGCGCACCCGCCCGTCCGGCAGATGGGTGTGATCATGGTCGTGCCGGTAGACCGCCAGCTGTTCGACCGCGCGGCGGCCGAACAGTTTGACATATTCCGGGCTGGAGGCGACCAGTTCGGGTGTGCCGGTGCAGCAGACATGGCCGTTCAGGCAGATCACCATATCGGTCTCCGCCATCACGACATGAAGATCGTGGGAAATCAGCATCACGCCGCAGCCTGTGTCGTTGCGGACTTTCAGGATCAGGTCATAGAGCGCCAGTTCGCCGGCAAAATCGACGCCCTGAACCGGTTCGTCAAGCACCAGAAGATCCGGCCGGTTGATCATCGCCCGGGCGAGCAAGGCGCGCTGGAACTCGCCGCCGGAAAGATGCTGCACTTCGGCGCCGGCGAGATTGGCGATACCGACCGCCTCGAGCGCGGCCATGATCGCCGCCTCGGACTGGCGTGCGACAAGGCCCATCAGCCGCCTGACCGTCAGCGGCAGCGTCTGGTCGATCGCCAGCTTCTGCGGCACATAACCGACGGTCAGACCGGATGATCTCGTCAGCGAACCTTCGTCCGGCCGGATCAGCCCGATTGCCATCTTTGCCGTGGTGCTCTTGCCGGAACCGTTCGGCCCGATCAATGTCACGATCTCACCGCGCCTGACGGTCAGATCGACGCCGCGCACCAGCCAGCGCCCGGCCCGCCGTACTCCGGCGCCGTTCAGGGCGACCAGGGGTCCGCAGGCCTGACCGGGACTGCCATCAATCCGGTCGCCGGAATGTGGACCGGATTGCGTTTCTGTCAGCAGGGTCATCGGCCGTTCCAATCTTGCCGGCCAATCTTGCCGGAAAACATTCTGAATGTTATAGCATTACATACCGATGATATGAAATATCACGCCCTGGCGCAACATTGTGTCGCGGCATGTCCTGCCACAGCCGGATGATCTGGAGCCGCCTTTTATGCCGATGATTGCTCCCCGAACCCTATGGATGCTGACGTTGGCGGCGGGTTTGACGGCCGCCGGACCAGCGGTTTTGGCCGATGTCCCGGTCGTGGCGTCGATCAAGCCGGTCCATTCGCTGGTATCGGGCGTCATGCAGGGTGTCGGTGAGCCACACCTGATCGTCAAGGGCGATGCGTCGCCGCACGCTTACAGCCTGAAACCATCCGATGCCGGAGCGCTTCAGGAGGCCGGCATCGTATTCTGGATCGGTCCCGCACTGGAACCGTTTCTTGAAAAACCCTTGCACACGCTCAGCCCGGCCGCCCGGCATGTCGCATTGGCAGGCGGCACCGACATGATCCGGCTTCGGGTCCGCGAAGGCGGTCCCTTCGAGACCCATGATACCGATGCGGACGATGATCATAGCGACGGGGAATACGACCTGCACGTCTGGCTCGACCCGCTCAATGCGGTTGCCATGGTCGATGAAATCGAACAGGCGCTGGTGGCAGTCGACCCGGCTAATGCATCAGCCTACAGGACAAACGCGGAGATCCTGCGCAAACGCATCCGCATGCTGCAATCAGACCTGGCCGCAACTCTTGCCCCTGTGCGCAACCGGCCGTTCATCGTCTTCCACGACGCCTTCCACTATTTTGAGAACCGTTTCGGCCTGACTGCCGCCGGCTCCATCATTGTCAATCCGCAAGCCATGCCGGGCGCAAAGCGGTTATCTGAAATCCAGGCCCGCATCAGACAGCTTGGCCCGGTGTGCGTTTTTGCCGAGCCGCAGTTCAATCCGCGGCTGATCGATATTGCCATCGACGGCACGGAGGCCAGATCCGCAATCCTCGATCCAGTCGGTGCCGGTCTGCCGGACGGGCCGGAGCTTTATTTCGATCTGATGCGCAAACTGGCCGGCTCGATCCGCGACTGTCTTTCCGCTTCCGATTAAGGTCACCGCACCTGGCGGCGCAATGCCCGGCCTGACGGCCGGACATCGTTGCCGGTGTCGGATTGATACGCTCAGATCATTGCGAAAACCCGGCACGAACCGCCGCTGCCGCCGCGATGTTTGGGCGCACCGACAACGAGGGTCGCGCCTTTGGCCGGCACATTGTCGAGGTTGGCAAGATTTTCAATGCCCCAGCGGTTCGCCGGCAACCAGGCATAGTGCGTGGCGAAATCGCCCGACTGGCCGAAATCGAGCGACAGCGTATCCACCGCCATGCCGACTGCGCCGGTCTCGGTGAGCATCTTGGCCGCTTCGACATGGAAACCGGGAAAATGCATTTTCTCGTCGGCGCCGACATTGCGGAATTTTTCGCTGTTGACGTGCCTGTCCCAGCCGGAATTCATCGCCACGCAGGCCTTGTCGGGGATCGGTCCGTTGGCGTCGGTCCACGCCTTGATATCGTCCGGCGTCACCTGGGCGTCGTCATTTTCGGCAGCCCGTGCCTTGATGTCGATCACACACAACGGCACGATCAGGTTGTCGACCGGCACCTCGGCAACCGACTGGCCGTTTTCGGAAAAGTGCAACGGGGCATCGATATGGGTGCCGGTATGTTCGTTGACGCGCAATTCGAACAGATTGAACTTGTGCTCATCCCAGTTGAATTTCTGCTCCTTGAAAAACTGCTGTGACCCGAAATAGGTCGGAAACTGTTCATGCAGTTCGTGGGTCATGTCGGCAACAGAGCCGTGTCCGGCCGCCAGCGCTGCGGGCGCCCCCAGGCCGGACGCCATCGCCGCCGCCGCTGTTCCTGCTGCCGCCGCCTTGAACAGATTGCGGCGCGAGATCATCTTGTCCTTGACGGAATTAATCACACAGACATCGCACATTACCAACTCTCCCTGTTGTCCAGCCGGCAACGCTAACGATGGATAATACGATTTGCCAGCCGATTATCCGCGCCGCAGCGGGCGCCAGGTCTTAAGTTCGGCCCAGCCGGTTTCGCCGTGCCCTATTCAGTTTCCATCTGGAAAGTCTGTCCTGTTTGCGTAGAGTAAGCCGGGCAGGCTGCGTCGACGGGACCGGCCCGATGGCTTCAGAGGCGAATATGCATCCGACGAAAAAGATCCTGAACCTTGGCGAGAACGCCGTCGATGAAATGCTCGAAGGCGCAGTTCTGGCGCATTCCGGTCATATCCGTCAGGTCGAAGGATCACCGCGATCCATTATGTCGCAGACAGCACCCGTCGCCGGAAAGGTGGGGCTTGTGATCGGAGGCGGCTCCGGGCACGAACCGACATTCCTGGGTTTTGTCGGCCGGGGATTGGCGGATGCCGCGGCAATCGGCAATGTGTTTGCGTCGCCGCCGCCCGATCCGATCCTGGCATGCACCAAAGCCGTCGATGGCGGCGCCGGTATTCTTTACATGTACGGCAATTACGCCGGCGACGTGATGAATTTCGACATGGCCGCGGAGATGGCGGCGATGGACGACATTGAAGTCCGCACCGTGCTGACCACCGACGATGTGGCATCGGCAAGCCTGGACGAACGTGACAAGCGCCGCGGCGTTGCCGGAAACTTCTTTATCTTCAAGGCGGCGGGCGCCGCCTGCGACCTGATGCTGGATCTGGACGCGTGCGAACGGATTGCGCGCAAGGCAAACGACCGGACCTTTACGATGGGTGTTGCTTTGTCGCCCTGTTCGCTGCCGCAAACGCGCAAGCCGAACTTCGAGATCGGGTCTGACGAAATGGAGATCGGTCTGGGCATCCATGGCGAGCCCGGTATCGAAAGGGGTCCGCTCAGATCCGCCGACGAGATTGTCGATGACATGATGGACCGCATCTTCTCAGAGATGCCGGCCGAAACCGGCGACAGTGTCGCCATTCTGGTGAATTCGCTGGGATCAACGCCGCTGATGGAACTCTACATCATCAATCGCCGGGTGCGGCAGCGGCTGGCGGAAAACGGGCTTGCCGTTCACGCGACGTGGGTGGGACATTATTGCACGTCGCTGGAAATGGCCGGCGCATCGGTGACGATCATGCATCTCGACGCCGAATTGGTGCAGATGATCGATCATCCGTGCGACTGCGCCATGTTCCGGAGCGGCTGAGATGACCGGCAGAACGCGGTTCGGCGCCAATGACTTCAGCGCGATGTTTTCCGCCATGGCGGAGGTGATGCAGGCAAAGCGGGATGATCTGTGCGCGCTCGACGGAGCGATCGGCGACGCCGATCACGGTATTTCCATGGCGCTCGGCTTTCAAGCCGTGCGCAAGGAACTGGCGGGCTGCGATCCTCACCCGGCTTCTCCGACCGAGGTTTTCAACATCGCCGCCAGATCGTTTCTCAATGCAGTCGGCGCGTCCACAGGTCCGCTCTATGCCACTGCATTCATGCGTGCAGCCGCTGCGCTTAAGGGAAAAGACGAGGCGGCCGGGGCCGATATTGTGGCCATCGTTGCAGCGATCGCCAAGGGGGTGTCCGATCGCGGCAAGGCCGAGTTCGGCGACAAGACCATGCTCGACGCCTGGGGCCCGGCGGCCAAAGCGGCAGATGCGGCCTGGCGGGAACACGGCGACCTCCACCTGGCCCTGCGCGCCGGAACGGCTGCAGCCAGGGAAGGCGCAGAATCGACCCGCGCCATGACAGCCCGCCTGGGACGGGCTTCCCGGCTGGGCCAACGGTCGGTCGGGCATATCGATCCGGGCGCCGCGTCGGCTGCGATGCTGATGCAGGTGCTGGCGGAATCGCTTGGCGGTGCCGGGCCTGAACAATAAATTCACGCTGGCGGCACGACGCCCTTGGAGAGAATGATATTGCCGTAGAGCCTGGTCTCGGCCGTCTGCACGATGCAAAAAGCGCGCTTCGCCTCTTCGTAGAATCTGTGCCGTTCGACAGCCTGCAATTTCGCCGGATTGTCAGCCGTGTCGTCGACGATGCGCTGGAATTCAGCGACGATATCGGGAATCGCATTCTGATCGCCCACCACCTGCATCGTGCGTGCCGGTGCGTCGACATAACTGTCGAGCGGCAGGATTGCGAGAATGGCGCGCAACGCTTCCGTCGCGCTGATGCCGGCGAGCCGCTCCACCCGCTGCGCACAGGCCTCGGCGGGAAAGTTTGCGTCGGCGATGACGATTTCGTCGCCATGCCCCATTGCGCGCAGATGGCGCAGAAGATCCGGTGTCAGCGCGGGATGAATTCCGATCAGCATTCTTTTTCTCCTGATTTGCAGCCGGGCGGCATGCCTCTGATTGACGTACCTCATAATATACCTCATGATCCTCAGCTGGGAGGAACGATGTCAAGAGCGACTGTGCATGACGTTGCGGATGCGGCGGGTGTCAGCCTTGCGACGGTTGATCGTGTCCTGAACAACCGGAAGGGCGTTCGGGCCGAAACCGTTGACCGTGTGCACGATGCGATATCCCGGTTGAATTATGTCCGCGACCGCACAGCGGCAAACCTCGCGCGCGGGCGCTCATATGCGTTCACTTTCATTGTACCCTCAGGCGGCAACTCATTCATGCGCCAGCTTGAAGCGGAAATCGAGCGGGCAAAACCGGCGTCGGCGCGGGAGCGGATTGACCTGTCGATCGTCACCGTGCCGCCATTCGAGCCGGAGCCGACGGTGCGGGCCCTTGAAGGGCTTGACCTCAGGTCAGGTGACGGCATCGCGCTTGTGGCAACCGAGAGCCAGATCATCCGCGAGAAAATCAATGACCTGATCGCTCGCGGCGTACATGTCGTCACGCTGATATCCGATGTTCCGAATTCTCATCGCACCCATTATGTCGGTATCGACAATGGCGCCGCAGGACGGGTCGGCGCCAGCCTGCTCGGCCGGTTCGTCGGCGAGCGCCGTGGCAGGATTGCAGTCGTCGCCGGCTCGATGGTGCTGCGCGATCATGTCGAGCGGCGGCTTGGATTCGAGCAGGTCATGCGATCCGAGTTTCCGCATTTGACATTGCTTCCCACACTTGAAGGTTATGACGACGCAAAGACCGTCGAGATTGCGCTGGGCGCCTTGCTGAAGGACCATCGTGATATTGTCGGTGTCTACAGCCTTGGCGCCGGGACACGTGGTGTCGTCGCGGCACTGGAGGCCGTTGAGGCGCAGCAGCGCATAACGGCGATTGCCCATGAGTTGACGGAACATTCGCGCAAGGCCCTGGTATCCGGCAAGCTCGACGCCGTGCTGGTGCAGGACTGCGCCCGCGAAGTGCGAAGCGCAATCCGCCTGCTTCGGGCGCTGGTCGATGATGAACCGATTGCCGAGAGCCAGGAGCGGATCCCGATTGAAATCTTCATGCGCGACAATCTTCCGTAAGAGCGCATCGGGACGAACTTGAAAACAGGGGAATGAAAACATGAGGACGATCAAGGGACCGGCGCTGTTTCTGGCTCAGTTTGCAGGCGATGAAGCGCCGTTCAATTCCTGGGACTCAATCACCAGATGGGCGGCCGACTGCGGTTATATCGGCGTCCAGGTGCCGAGTTGGGACAGCCGGTTGTTCGACCTTCAGGCAGCGGCCGGCTCGCGCGACTATTGCGACGAATTCCGCGGCAAGGCCCGCGACAACGGCGTCGAAGTGACGGAACTTTCCACCCACCTGCAAGGCCAGCTGGTCGCGGTTCACCCGGCCTATGACGAGATGTTTGACGGCTTTGCGGCGCCGGAGGTGCGCGGCAACCCGAAAGCCCGGCAGGAATGGGCGGTCGACCAGGTAAAGAAGGCGTTGAGCGCATCGCGAAACATGGATATCGACGTCCATGCGACGTTCTCCGGTGCGCTGGCATGGCCGTTCATTTATCCCTGGCCGCAACGACCCGCAGGACTGGTCGAAACCGCCTTCGACGAGCTCGCCAAGCGCTGGCGTCCGATCCTCGACCATGCCGAAGATTGCGGCGTCGACGTCTGCTACGAAATCCATCCAGGCGAAGATCTGCACGACGGGATCACGTACGAAATGTTTCTCGATCGCGTCGGCGGGCACGCCCGGGCCAACATGCTCTACGACCCGTCGCACTATATGTTGCAGTGCCTCGACTATCTCGACAATATCGACATCTACAAGGACCGGATCCGCATGTTCCATGTCAAGGATGCCGAATTCAATCCGACCGGCCGGCAGGGCGTCTATTCCGGCTTCCAGAACTGGGTCGACCGGGCCGGCCGCTTCCGCAGCCTGGGTGACGGGCAGATTGATTTCGGGGCGATTTTTGCAAAGATGGCGGCCAACGATTTTGACGGCTGGGCGGTCGTGGAATGGGAGTGCTGCCTGAAACATCCCGAAGACGGAGCCCGCGAGGGAGCGCGGTTCGTCGCCGATCACATAATCCGGGTGACCGAAACCGCATTTGACGATTTTGCCGGCGGCGGGACGGACGACGCGGCGAACCAGCGGATCCTCGGGATTTGAGGGACACTGGATAATCTGAGGGACACGGGGAATTGAACGAATGAGTGAACCACGAATTCGCCTCGGCATGGTGGGCGGTGGCCGCGACGCTTTCATCGGCGCCGTGCACCGCATCGCGTCCAGGATCGACGATCACTACGAACTGGTTGCCGGCGCCTTGTCGTCGACGCCCGACAAGGCCATCGCGTCGGCAAAAGATCTCGGCATTGCAGAAGATCGCGCCTACGGGGATTTCAAGACAATGGCCATTCGCGAAGCGCGGTTGAAGACCGGCATCGAAGCCGTCGCGATCGTTACGCCGAACCATGTTCACTACCCCGCAGCGCGCGAATTTCTCAAGCGCGGCATCCATGTCATCTGCGACAAGCCGCTGACCTCGACGCTTGCCGACGCGAAGAAACTGGCAAAACTGGCTGAAAGCTCCGGCGCGCTGTTTGTTTTGACCCACAATTACACCGGTTATCCGATGATCCGGCAGGCGCGTCAGATGATTGCCGCGGGTGAACTCGGCGACCTGCGTGTGGTGCAAACCGAATATGCGCAGGACTGGCTGTCGGAGAATCTTGAAGACACCGGCCAGAAGCAGGCCGGATGGCGGACCGACCCGGCGCGTTCGGGCGTCGGCGGCAGTACCGGGGATATCGGCACCCATGCCTACAATCTCGCCAGTTTCGTGACCGGGCTTGAATTGCGTGCGGTTTGCGCGGATCTCGACAGTTTCGTCGAAGGTCGGGCGCTGGATGACAATGCCCATGTGCTGATGCGTTTTGACGGCGGCGCCAAGGGGATGCTCTGGTCAAGCCAGGTGGCGCCGGGCAATGAAAACGCGCTGGCGCTGCGGGTCTATGGAACCAGGGGCGGACTGGAATGGCGGCAGGAAGATCCGAACTATCTCTGGTATACGCCGCTGGGCGAACCCAAGCGTCTGCTGACCCGCGGCGGAGCGGGAAGCGGGGCTGATGCCGGGCGCATGACACGCGTCCCGCCCGGCCATCCGGAGGGCTATCTGGAAGGCTTCGCCAACATCTATTCGGAAGCCGCGCTGGCGATCAAGGCACGGCGCGCCGGCGGCAAGCCCCCGGCCGACGCGGTCTATCCGACTGTGCAAGACGGTCTGGCCGGAGTGGCATTCGTCGCCGCCTGTGTCGCGTCTTCAAAACGTGGCGGGGTGTGGGTTGATGTGTGATCGGCGGCAAGGGGGACGTCTGCATGTCTGAGCTTAAAGTACGCGGACTTCGCCGCGCCTTCGGAGCGGTGCAGGCGCTCGATGGTATCGATCTGGATGTTGCCGACGGCGAGTTCTTCTGCATTCTCGGGCCCAGTGCGTCGGGCAAGACCACGACGCTGCGCTCGATTGCCGGACTGGAGGAGCTTCAGGCCGGCGAGATCCTGTTCGGCGGCAACGATGTGACGGACGCGCCGGTCCAGGGCCGCGGCATGGCGATGATCTTTCAGACCTTCGCGCTCTATCCCCACCTCACGATCGAAGCCAACCTTGGCTATCCGCTGCAGCGCGAAGGCCTGGCAAAATCGGAAATACGCCGCCGGGTCGGCGAGGTGGCGGAGCTTCTGCGCGTCAGCCACACGCTGGACCGCAAGCCCGCAACCCTGTCGGGCGGCGAACAGCAGCGCGTTGCCATCGGCCGGGCGATCGTGCGCCGGCCCAAGCTCCTGCTGCTGGACGAACCCCTGACCAATCTCGATGCCAAGTTGCGCAATGACATGCGCGCGGAGTTCAAACGCCTGCACCGGGAGCTTGGTATGACAATGCTCTATGCGACGCCCGACCAGCTTGAAGCCCTGACGCTGGGCGACCGCATCGGCGTCATCCGTGACGGCAAGGTGATTACCGTCGGAGATCCGAGAGAACTTTACGTCGCGCCACAGGACACTTACGTCGCACGCATGGTCGGATCGCCGCCGATCAACTTTGTCGATGTAACGGTCGGTTCCGACGGGCGCGCAAACCTGCCGTTCAGTGATGCTTCCATCAAAGCGCCGGGGTTCTCGTCCGGCGATCTGGCGACCTTCGGCATCCGGCCGCACGACGTTCGGCTCGCACCGGAAACCGGTCCGGACGCGATCCGCTTTCCAGCCCGTATTCATCTGACGGAGCCGCTAGGCGATGTCACGATCATCGATGTCAAAGTGCGTGACACTGATCTCAAACTGGTGCTGCGTGAAGAAACCGCGGCCCGCTATTCTGTCGGCGACGATATCGAAATCGGCTTCGATCCGTCCGACAGCCATCTGTTCAGCGCCGAAACAGGCGCGCGAAGAACCTGACACCAAGATCAGGATCGGCAATAAGACGAAAATCAATCAACGAGTGGAGGATAAAAAATGAAACTGCGTAATCTTCTCGGCGGATCTCTGGGCGCTTGTGTCCTTGTCGCCGGTCTGGGGGCGGGCCCTGCTCTGTCTGCAGACATCACGATCACCATGGCTGCGCCGGACTGGCCGCCGACCCGGTTCATGAAAGAATATTTCGACAAGTCCTACAAATCGCCGGCCGGGCACAATACGACGCTTGAAATGGATTTCATTCCATGGCCGAGCTTCTACGAGCGGGTCGCCGCCTCGCTGACGTCAGGTGAGCAGAAATACCAGATGATCGTCACCGACAGCCAATGGCTCGGCGCGTTCGTCGAGGGCGGCTATTACATGGATCTGACCGACAAGATCAAATCGGATCCCGAACTCGGCGCGATCATGAAAGATCTGCATCCGGCTCTTGTTTCGGCCTATTCGACATATCCGCACAAGACCCGGGCACAGCTTGAAGCTGCCGGCCAGGTACCGGCGCCGGACACCCATTATTACGGCTTCCCTCAGTTCCCCGATACCTATGTCACCTACTACCGCACCGACGCGTTCTGCCATGACGGCGAGGCCGCCGCGTTCGAGGCGAAGTACGGCGGCAAACTGCCTTGCTCCTATGAGGACTGGCAGGACGTCGACTGGGACAAGTTCATGCAGATCGGCGAGTTCTTCCGGCGCAAGGCCGGCGAGAAGCTCGGCGACACCGTTCTGGACGACGATTTCTACGGCATCGCCTATCAGGCCGGCAAGGGTTACGACTTCTCGACCATGGCCATCAACGCCTTTATCTGGCAGCATGGCGGCGATATCTGGGACGAGACCGGCGCTCCCGACGCGCAGGCTGAAGGCGTCGTAAACTCCGACGTGGCCGTCAAGGCGATGGACCAGTTCCTCTCGATGCTGAAACATATGCCACCGGTCGCGCAGACCGGCCAGATGGACATTTTTGTCATCCAGGACCTGTACATGCAGGGCAAGGTCGGGGCGATTATCGACTGGGTCGGTCTCGGTGAGCCTGTGCTCGACCCGAAAGCTTCGAAAGTGCATGACAAGTCCGGTTTCGGCCCGGCGCCGGGCCTGCGCAAAGCCGACGGTTCCATCGACCGCACCGGCAATATCGGCGGCCAGCCTTTCGTCCTGACCACCTGGAACAGCGACGAGGTTGTCGACGAGGCCCTGAACGTTGTGAAATGGTGGCTGAGCCCCGCCACACAGCTTGAAGCGGTCAAGAACGGCGGCCAGTCAGGCCTGATGAGCGTGATGTCGGATCCCGCCTACAACGATCTGCGGCCATGGAACCGCGCCCATGTCGAGATGATCGACTGGCAGAAGGACGTCTGGCACATTCCGGAATTCTTCGAAATGCTGACCCAGCAGCAGGAAGAGTTCGACAAGGCGATTACCGGCCAGATCTCCGCCAAGGAGGCGCTCGACAACGTCGCGGAGTTCCAGCAGGAGCTTCTCGAGGACGGCGGCTACATAGAGTAAGTCCTATCGAGGTCCGGCTTCGGCCGGGCCTCTTTTTCGATCGTGAATTCCGACACAGCAGGCGGAGCATTATGTCGAACGCATCAACCGAAAACACCGGCTTTTGGGCCTGGCTGATGTCGCCCAAGCGGCGCGGCGCACTGCTGGTGACGCCGGCAATCGCAATCCTGTTTGTCATGAATATTTTCCCCCTGCTCTGGTCCTTCGGCCTGAGTTTTTTCGATTATCGCGCCAACCGGCTGAAAGTGCCGAGTTTCCAGGGATTGGAGAATTACGAACGCGTGCTGACCGATGAAAAGGTCTGGGAACGGTTTCAGACAACTGCGCTGATCGTCGGATCGTCCGTATTATTGCAACTTATCGTCGGTTTTCTGCTGGCGCTGATGTTTGCAAAATCCTTTCCGCTCAGGCGCATTGTGCTGATGCTCGTGCTGACGCCGATGATGCTGTCCTTCGTATCGGTCGGGGTGTTCTTCAAACTGTTCTATGAACCGACCTTCGGGATTGTCAGCCATGTGCTGAACGGATTGTCGTCGGAGCCGTTTATCATGCTCGGGTCACCGGGCGGCGCCATTGCGGGCATCGTCATCGCCGACGCCTGGATGTGGTCGCCGTTTGTCATGCTGCTTGTTCTGGCCGGGCTGGTCTCGGTGCCGAAATATCTCTACGAAGCCGCCGAGATCGACCGGGCTTCGCCGTGGCGGCGTTTCTGGACAATCACCTTCCCCTACATCAAGAGCCTGCTGCTCCTGGCCATCCTTTTCCGGACGATCGAGACGTTCAAGCTTTTCGATATTGTCTACATCATCACCGAAGGGGGGCCGGGCTCGACGACCGAAACGATCGCCGTCTACCTCTACCGGATCGCCTTTCAGTTCTTCAAGACCAGCCAGTCGTCTGCCCTGGCCTATATCGTGCTGTTTGTCGTGATCGTCCTGACCAATCTCTATCTCTACGCCGTCAACCGGCGCGAAAGCGAGGTGAACTGATGGCCCGCAAGAACCACGCGATCGGCAAGGCCGGCTGGGGTTACACGGTTGTTACAGGCATCGTGGGAATGATCTATTTTTCTCCCGTGATGTGGATCATCCTGACGGCATTCAAGACCCGGACCGATGCCCTGGCCGTCCCGCCGAAACTGTTTTTTACACCCACTCTGGATAATTTTACCGGGGTTTTCTTCCGCGCCAGCATCACCACCGGTTCCGACCAGGCGACGAATATGGGGCTCTATTTCTTCAATTCGATCTTCATCGCCGGCACCGCGGTGATCCTTGCGCTGATCGTCGGAACGCTCGCCGCCTATGCGTTTTCCCGCTATCCGCTGCGCGGCAACGATACCTACCTTTTCATCATTCTCACGACCCGGATGATGCCGCCGATCGTGGTGATCATTCCGATTTTTCTGATGTTCCGGCTTTCGGGCCTGGCCGGGTCCTACTGGGGGATCATCTTCCTCTATACGGCGTTCAATATTCCGTTCTCCGTCTGGCTGGTCAAAAGTTTCTTCGACGAACTGAACCCGGAAATCGAGGATGCCGCCCGGATGGACGGCGCCACGGAACGGCGGGTGTTTTTTGGAATGTGCATCCCGCAGATCCTGGCCGGCCTGTCGGCGACCTTCGTCTTCGGCCTGATCCTGACCTGGAACGAATTCCTCTTTGCCCTTCTGTTGACCGGGGTTGAGACACGCACCGTGCCGGTTGCCATGGCGCGCACCCTTGGCGGCGAGGTCGGGGTCGATTACGGGCTGCTTGCGGCGATCGTCACCCTGTTCCTGATCCCGATCTTCTTCGTCACATTCCTGCTTCAGAACCAGCTTTTGCGCGGCGTCACTTTCGGCACGGTGAAAAAATGACCATCGAACTTCGATCCCTGACCAAGCGCTTCGGCGACCTCACAGCCGTCAATGCCATCGATCTGAATGTCGGCGAGGGCGAAGTCCTTTGCCTGCTCGGGCCGTCGGGCTGCGGCAAGACAACGATCCTGCGTATGGTTGCCGGGCTTGAAACAGCGAGCGAGGGCGAAATCCGTATCGCCGGCAAACATGTCAGCGATCTGGCGCCGCGTGACCGCAATGTGGCGATGAGCTTTCAGTTCTATGCGCTCTATCCCAGCCTGACTGTCGCGGAAAACCTGGCATTCCCGCTCTATGCAGACAATCTGTCGAAATCGGAAATCGATGCCAAGGTGGCCAATATCGCGGAGACCCTGAAGCTGGAAGACATCCTGAAGCGGACGCCCGGACAGCTTGCCGAAGGCGAAAAACAGCGCGTGGCGGTCGGGCGTTCGATCATTCGCGATCCGACCTGCTTTCTTTTCGATGAACCGCTGTCCCGGCTTGACGTGCAATTGCGCGAAGAGATGCGCGGCGAAATCAAACTGGTGCTGCAGGATCTTTCACGCCCGACGGTGATCGTCACTCACGACCAGCTTGAGGCGCTGACGATGGCCGACCGGATCGCCGTGATGCGGCTTGGACGCATCGAGCAGGTCGATACGCCGCACAATGTGTTCCAGAGGCCGGCTAACCTGTTCGTGGCCGGTTTCATCGGTACGCCGCAGATGAACCTGCTGCCCGCGACGTTCACCGGCGCCAAAGGCGAAAGCACCGCCGAGTTTGCCGTCGATGGCGGCCAGCGCATGGTGATCGGTGTCGACAAAAAGGCCGCCGCACTGAGCGACGGCGACAAGGTGACACTCGGCATCCGGCCGCGCAACATCGTGCTTTCAGGCGAGGCCGGCGATGACGCCATTTCGGCTACGGTCGACATCGTCGAGCCGATGGGAGCGGAAACCCTTGCTCACCTCAAGGACGGCGCCATGGAATTGCGACTGGTGACAGACTGGAAGACACCATTGGCGGAGGGTGACACCGTGCATGCCCGGTTCCCGCCCGGTGCGACGCATGTTTTTAACGCGGACGAACAAGCAGTGAGGACGGCATGAGCGCAGCCCAGGCGAAATTATTGGAGCGGATGATCATCGGCCTCTGCCTGCTGTCGATCTTCGCGATCTTCCAGCCCTTCTCGATGGCGCTGTTTTCCGTCGGCTGCGTGACCGTGGTCATCAGCGCGCTGATATTCAACCTGGTCCCCTTTTGCCGTGAGGGCGTGCCGGTCCGGACGCTTTATCGGGTGTCGGCGATCGTGCTGGTCGTGCTTGCAGCCGCCATGCTTCTCGGCATCGGGACAGCATTGCTCTACGTTGAATATCTGGCGGCCTCAAGATGAGCGGGCCGCCTGCGGCTGTTGTCGCGGGAACATTCAACACCAAGGGCGGTGAACTCGCCTACATTGCCGGATTGCTCAGGCAGGCCGGCGTCCCGGTGCGCACGATCGATCTCAGCACCTTGCCGGACACGGACGATACGCCGGTCGATGTCAGCGCTGCGGAGATCGCCGCGCATCATCCGTGCGGTGTCGACGTGCTCGGCCTCGGCGACCGCGGCGCGGCGGTGACTGAAATGGCGGTCGCGTTTGAGGCCTACATCCAAACGGCAGACCCGGTCGGCGGCATGATCGGCGGCATGATCGGCGCCGGCGGGTCGGGTGCAACAGCGCTGGTTGCGCCTGCGATGCGGGCCCTGCCCATCGGCATTCCCAAGGTGCTGGTCTCCACGGTCGCGTCGGGAAACGTGGAACCCTATGTCGGCGCCTCCGACATCAATATGGTTTATTCGGTCACCGACGTTCAGGGCATCAACCGGATCTCGCGCCGCGTGCTCGGCAATGCCGCCCATGCGCTGGCCGGAATGATGCTGCGGGCGGGCGACATTCCCGAAGCGGCAGACCGGCCCACCGTCGGGCTGACCATGTTCGGCGTCACAACGGACTGCGTGCAGCGGCTCGCCGCAGCACTTGGCGGCACGCTTGACCCGCTTGTATTCCATGCCACCGGCGTCGGCGGACGCTCGATGGAAAAGCTGGTGGACAGCGGCCTTGTCGCCGCGGTGATCGATATCACCACCACGGAGATCGCCGACATGCTGATCGGCGGTGTCTTTCCGGCAACAAAGGACCGGATGGGCGCTGTGATCCGCACCGGCATTGCCTATGTCGGGTCCTGCGGCGCCCTCGACATGGTGAATTTCGGCGCCCGCGAAACGGTTCCGCCGCAATTTGCCGGCCGGCTGTTCCATGTCCACAATCCGCAGGTGACCCTGATGCGCACGAGCGTGGAGGAAAATCGCGTCATCGGCGAATGGATCGCCGCGCGGCTGAACCTGATGACGGGACCGGTCCGGTTCCTGATCCCGCAAGGCGGCGTCTCGGCAATAGACGTTCCGGGCCAGCCGTTCCATGATCCCGACGCGGATGCCGCACTGTTCGCTGCGCTGGACAATCATGTTGAGCAAACGGCGGAGCGCCGCCTCATCCGCCTGCCCCACGCGATCAACGATCCCGCATTCTCAGACGCCGTGCTTGAGGCATTCCATGACATAACCGGAGGTGCCCATGCCCCGCATTGACCGGCAAACCATCCTTGACCGGCTTCGCGCCAAGATTGCCGACGGCCGGCCGATCATCGGCGGCGGAGCCGGCACCGGGCTCTCCGCCCGCTGCGAAGACGCCGGCGGCATCGACCTGATCGTGATCTACAATTCCGGGCGCTACCGCATGGCCGGGCGCGGATCATTGGCGGGCCTCTTGGCCTATGGCAATGCCAATGAGATCGTCGTGGAAATGGCCCGTGAAGTCTTGCCGGTCGTGCGCAATGCGCCGGTTCTTGCCGGCGTCAACGGGACCGACCCGTTCATGCTGCGAGACCGGTTCCTCGACGAACTTGCCGGCCTGGGATTTTCCGGGATCCAGAATTTCCCCACCGTCGGCCTGATTGACGGACGCTTTCGCGACAATCTGGAAGAAACCGGAATGGGTTACGGCCTCGAGGTCGATCTGATCGCCGCGGCGCGCGCAAAAGATCTTCTGACGACACCCTATGTTTTCAACCCGGACGAGGCTGTGGCGATGGCGGAGGCGGGCGCCGACGTGATCGTCGCCCATATGGGTCTGACGACAGGCGGTGACATCGGCGCAGAATCAGCATTGTCGCTGGCCGATTGCCCGCCGCTGATCGATGCGATCGCGGAAGCCGCGCGGCGCGTGCGCGACGATGTGATTATTCTGTGCCATGGCGGACCTATTTCATCTCCAGCCGACGCCGCTTTTGTTCTGGAGCGCACGACGCTGTGTCAGGGATTTTACGGCGCAAGCTCGATGGAACGGTTGCCGAGCGAACAGGCGCTGACCGCGCAGACGCGCGCATTCGTGGAAATCGGAGGAGGAAAAGATGACGGGTAGATTCATGCTGTCTGCACAGACGCCGCCGGAAGAGCTTGATTGGGGAAGCCTGCGCTGGATGAGCCATCCGCCGTCAACCGGCGCGAAACAATTGACGGTCATCGAAGTAACCCTGAGCCCGGGCGAAGGGCACAATTTTCACAAGCATCCTGATCAGGAAGAGGTCATCTATGTGATCGACGGCGCTGTCGAGCAATGGCTCGACAGGGATATGAAAATCCTTGCGCCGGGCGATTCCGTCTTTATCGAAGCCGATGTCGTGCACGCATCATTCAATAAGGGCGACCGCGAGGCGCGGCTATTGGCGATCCTCGGCCCCTGTGTCGGTGACGGCGGTTACGAACTGGTCGACGTGGCCGCCGAAGCGCCATGGAACGAACTGCGCTGACAACGAGCCCGCGCCGCCGAGCCATTTTCAGTGTGCCGGTTCCCATTGCCGGGTTTCTGCCGATTTGAGTACTGCATCCGTCACCATGTCCGTGGCAAGCGCGTCGCGGAATGTCGGTGCCGCTGCCTCGCCGTTCAGGCCGGCGATAAAGTCGGCCGCCTGATGGATGAAGCTGTGCTCATATCCGATCTGCAATCCCGGGACCCACCATTTATCCATATAGGGATGATCGCCGTCGGTGATGTGCACGGAACGCCAGCCGCGGACCCGGCCTTCATCTGAGTGATCGAAATATTCCAGCCGGTGCAGATCGTGCAGGTCCCAGAAGATCGAGGCGTTTTCGCCATTGATCTCCAGCGTGTAAAGCGCCTTGTGGCCGCGGGCATATCGCGTGGCCTCGAATGTCGCCAGCGAGCCGTTTTCGAACCGGGCGAGGAATGCGCATGCGTCGTCGATGCCGACCTTCTCCACCTTGCCGGTCAAGGTGTGCGGACGTTCCTTGATGAAGGTTTCTGTCATGCCGGTGACGCTGTCGATGCCACCGTTGAGCCACATCGCCGTATCGATGCAATGGGCAAGCAGGTCGCCGGTCACGCCGCTGCCGGCAACCGCCTTGTCAAGCCGCCAGAGTCCTTCGCCGCCCTGCGGCAGGTCGGCCGAGATTGTCCAATCCTGCAGAAACTTTGCCCGGTAGTGGAAGATGCGGCCAAGCTTCCCCTCGTCGATCAGCTGCTTGGCGAGAGTCACCGCCGGCACCCGTCGGTAATTGTACCAGACCATATTGGCAACGCCGGCTTTTTCCACCGCCTCGACCATCGCCCGGGATTCTGAACTGTTGCGCCCCAGCGGTTTCTCGCACATCACCATCTTGCCGGCCTCGGCGGCGGCGATGGCGATCTCCTTGTGGGTATCGTTGGGGCTTGCAATGTCGATCAGGTCGACATCGTCGCGTTCGATCAGCCTGCGCCAGTCGGTTTCGACAGAGCCATATCCCCACCTCTCAGCGAAGGCGTTCGCGCGGCCTTCGTCGCGGGCGCAGATGACGGCAAGCTCCGGCGTACGCGGCAGATCGAAAAACTGCCCGACGGATTTGAAGGCGTTCGAATGGGTGCGGCCCATGAAACCGTAACCGACCATACCGATGCGTAATTTTGGTTTACTCATGCTCTTCTCCCCCTATTCCGTCCAGCCATGGGCGTCTCGCACGCCGATCATCGCGGTGAGAATGTCGTTCCAGGTTTGCTGGGTCATCAGCACCTCGTTGGAGAACATGCAGCCATCCCAGCAGATGTGCCGCATGGCCTTGGTCGGCTCGCCATCCGCGCCGCGCAGCCAAAGGCCGGAATCCTCGACAATATCGAGCTTGCCGTTTGCATCGGTCGCCATGCAGTGCCGGCCGGTCTTATCGTGCGAACCCGTGCCGTGCACCGTCGCGTCGTTCTGGGCGACGTGGAAATCGATGGTCCAGGGACGCAGTGCGTCGGTGACCTTGACCAGGGCCGCGCGCACCGGCGCCCGGTCCGACCAGTCAAAATCTTCCGGCAGCAGGCGATGCTCAGGCGCATTATATCCCATCGTATAAAGCAATGTGTGCGCCATGTCGGCCTGGAAGCCGAGAACATCCGGGCGGCCGACGGCCTCCAGCAGGTCGACCATATGCTGCCAGCTGTGCATGCCGCCCCAGCAGATTTCGCCCTCCGCCGCCAGCCGTTCGCCGTGACCGGCGGCAATGTCGCATGCCTCTTTCAGCGTCGCCGCCATTTTTGCGGTGTTGCCGGCAGGGTCTGCCGCCCATTCGTCGACGCCCGTCGCCGTATCGACACGGATCACACCGCCGTGGCGCACGCCCAGATCGCGCAAACGGCCCATGATCCGGCAGGATTTGCGGATGGCATCGAGGAATTTTCCGCGTTCGGCTTCGTCGCCCATGGCCGAGCCGCCGCCGACCGGCGGCCAGACCGGCGCCACGGCGGAACCGATTTCCAGGCCCCTTGCGCCGACATTGTCGGCCAGCGCCCTGATGGCGTCGTCATCGGCATCGATCGGCGTATGCGGATCGGCGAGGAAAAGATCGACGCCGTCGAATTTCACGCCGTTCACCTCGGCTTTTTCGGTCAGATCGAGCATCGTGTCGAGATCGATCGGCGGTTCGGAATCCGGTCCCTTGCCGACCAGTCCCGGCCACATTGCGTTGTGCAGTTTCGGAAATGTGTTTCCTGTCACCCTAAATCCTCCCAAAAATTGTCGGCTTGCCGTCTTCAGCCAGAAACAGCTTGGCAATCCTCACCCCGGCGGAGCTTTCGAACAAGCCCAAATGAGTGTTTTTTCCGCATTTGGCAGACATTCATGGTGTTCGCAGTTGAGGCCTGCCCCGATTTCGGTATGATTTTTGTTCCGGAACCGGACCAAGGGCGAGGGCGACCATGAAAATCGGATTTTGCATGCTTCTGTGGGCCACGTCGGTCGATGAAAGCCATCGCCCTTTGTTGGAAGATCTGAAGGCCACCGGTTATGACGGGGTCGAGGTACCGGTCTTCGGCGGGACGCCCGATGATTATGCCGCCATCGGCCGAATGCTGGACGAATTGCAGTTGGGCCGGACCGGGATTTCGGTCATCCCGACAGCGGATATGAACCCTTTGTCGGACGATGCCGCGACGCGGCGCGCCGCAGTGGATTATCTGAAATGGTGCGTCGACTGCACGGCCGCGCTTGGCGCCAGCGGCATCGGCGGCCCGTTGCACCAGACGCTCGGACATTTCTCCGGCGCGCCGACGACGGACGCCGAGTTCGACCGCGCCCGCGAGGTCCACCGCCAGGCCGGCGATCACGCCCTGGCCAACGGCGTGGTCATCGCGCTTGAGGCCGTCAACCGGTTCGAAAGCTATTTCGCCACCACGATGGATGAACTCGGCAGCTATATCGCCTCGCTCGGCCATCCGGCCATCCGGGCCATGTACGACACGTTCCATGCCAATATCGAGGAAGCAGATCCCGTCGCCGCCTATACCCGTAACGCCGGCCATGTGGTCCATGTGCATATATCAGAAAACGATCGCGGTGTGCCCGGACGCGGCCACGTACCCTGGGCGGAAACCTTCAGCGCACTGAAGGCCGGCAATTATGACGGCTGGCTGACCATCGAGGCTTTTGGCCGCGGTCTTCCCGAGCTTGCCGCAGCGACGCGGGTCTGGCGCGATTTCGCTGAATCGCCGGAAGCGGTTTACCGTGAAGGTTACGCCTGTATCCGCAACGGCTGGGACGCGGCCTGACTTCGATCGGCAAATGCGATTGATCCGACGCGGAAGGATTTGAAGACCGGTCTCATCGACCCGAACAATTGAAACGACAGCGCTTCAACCTTGGTCGATGAATCGCATCAAGGCCGTTTCGCGGCGATCGACGCCGTTTCGCAGACGCCCTTTCAACAGGCTCGCGGGCAATGCGCCTGAATTCCCGCGCGGAATTCTTCAGCCGCTCCCATTTGACGGCATCGCGGCCATCGACCCAGTTCCGATGATAGCGGTACTGGGTCCGGCCGGCATTGTCGCGGCCGACGGCCTGCAAATGAAGCCTCGGATCCGATGCGAGTTTGACGTCCGACCAGGCTGGCGGAATTGCAAGCCCGTTGTAATGAGCGATCAGGTGTCTGGCGCGCACCACGGTCCCGTCGGCGCGGTGGTAGCCGGTGTCGGACTTGCGGATGCGCCGGCGCACCGTCAGCATGTCTGTCGTGCCCAAAGTGAGCCCGAGACGTTTCATCATTGTTTTCTCAATGCGGTCCAACATTTTCCTGATCCGGCCAAGCCTTATCGACGGATGATCTGCACAGCCGGTTTCCCGGCGTCCGGAACCAAGAGGGCGGTTGAGCGTTGATGTGTGAACAGGTTAACGAAATCCGGCGCAGATCGTTCCATTCATCCTGAACGCAGACTGCGCCGGCCATCACCATTCAGGGAGAAAGTCATGGCGGATTTGGACAGGGCACGCAACCAACCGGAAGAGCAACTCTGGGACCAGATCGATGATGTGCATGCAGGCATGCTCGGTGTCGAAGGCTCCGGCCAGCATATGCAGCCTATGGCGCCGCAGCCCGACCGCGACAACAAAAAGATCTGGTTCTTCACGCGGCGCGACAGCGATCTTGTCAGCACGCTCGGGCAGAGCGCAAAGGCGCATTTCTGCATCATCGGCGATGATCATGATTATCATGCCTGCCTGGCAGGCAGTCTGCGCCGGAGCACCGATCGCCGACGGATTGAACGGTTCTGGAACCCGGTCGTGGCGGCTTGGTTCGACGGCGGACAGGATGATCCCGATCTGGTGCTGCTGGAGTTTGATCTGAGCGATGCGGCCGTATGGGTGTCGTCATCGAACCCGTTGCGGTTCGGCTGGCAGATCGTCAAGGCCAACCTGACGTCCGATGAGCCGGACCTCGGCGTGCAGACGCGGATTACGTTTTGAATCCGCTTCCGGGGATCACCGTCAAGCACGAAGCTGCCGCAACCGGCGCCCGAGTCTCGTCGGGAACCGCCAGCGATTATCCACCAACCATTATCCACCAACCGGGGAGTTTTGAAATGAAGAATGTCTACGAACGGATCAAGCAGGACCACGATGTTCACCGGCAATTGCTGGACGGTATCGCCGACACAACGGGAGACAGCCAACAGCGCCGCAAGCTGTGGACGCAGTTCTACTATGATGTGAAGTCCCACGCTGCTGCTGAAGAGGAGACCTTCTATTCGAAACTGATGGAAGATCCCGACGGCCAGGACGATGCGCGCCACAGCGTGTCGGAACACAAGGAACTCGATGACATCATGGAAGAGTTGCAGTCCACGGATTTCTCAAGCCCGGGATGGCTGACGCGGTTCGGCACGTTGAAGCATGACTACGAGCACCACATGGAGGAAGAGGAAAACGAAATTTTCTCCAAGGCCCGTGAGCTGTTCAACGACGAGATGGCCGTGACGTTCGGGGAAAAGTTTGCAAAGCGGAAGGCGGCCGAACGCGAACTGGTCGACGAGAAGGCCGACCAGTCGCTGGTAGAATAGTCCGGCTGATGCCGCTAACCCGTCCCGAAATGAGCGCTGCCGGTAAGCCGGTTATCGGCTGGAGATCCTTAACAGGTCGGTGATGTTGCGCACCGCGACCCGACGGTTGCGGCGCTCCGCATCCGGTGTCGGTACCTTCAAATAGTCTTCACCATAGCCCTGCGTGACAAGGTTCTCCGGCGGAATGTCAAAGAATTCCGCCAATGCGATCGCGACTGATTCAGCGCGCCGGTCCGACAGTGCCAGGTTTGCGATTTGCGAACCGACAGCGTCAGTGTGTCCTTCGACCAGAAAGATCGTATCAGGGTCAGATTCCAGGATTGTTTCCATTGCCTGCGCCAGCCGGTCGAGGGCCGGAACTTCATCGCGCGAAATGGCTGCGCTGCCGGTATCGAATGTCACCGATACATCGATCCGGCGAAGTTTCTCCCGCAATCGTTCAGAATACCGGACTTCCTCAAGCGAATAGGCGCGCTCGACCTTCTCCACCGGCGGTGCGATCAAAGCCAATCTGAGGTCGTCCTCATAGACACGATCGCCCATCTCAACGATGTATTCGCGCTGCGGGATATCGAACACGATCGGTGGCAGCTGAATATCGATCGCCACCCGTGGACGGCCCTCTTCATATAGATCACGGTTGTCGATCAGGACCAGTTCGCGGCCATTCGGTTGCTCGCGCAGCCGGTAAATAATGGCGCCGTCAGCGTCGCGGATCGTGATGATCCGGGCACCGTTGGGACGGGTGACAACCGTCTGTGTGCGGCCGCGGGGCAAGCGCAGGACTTCGATGTCTTGCGCGCCGCGCAGTATGCGATCCGTTTCACTGTCGTTGCGGATGATGACCTGGCCGTTCAACTGAATAATCGACCGGTTGTCGGCGCCGCGAATTGCCGGCGCATCATCCTGTCTGGCTTCCAGTTTACGGACCTTCTCCCGTTCGGCGGCGAGCTTGCGGCGCAATTCTTCCACCTTGGGATCGGCCGTTTCTCCCTGTATTCCGGTCGGCGCATCCGGCAGCGGTTCGGCTTTGGTGATTTCCGCCTTGAGCTCCTCGGCCTCCTTGGCGTCGGCTTCCGCAGTTTTTTCCTGGTCTTTCGCTTGCTGTTTTTCAGCCTTTTTCTGCTGTTTCAGCAGTTTTTTCTGTTCCTTTGCCGTCAGCGGTTTTTCGGCGTCTGCCGGCACCGGACCGGTCTCGGCCTTCGCAGCATCGTCTGCCGCAGGCTGTCCAGCGGTTTCTTTCGGGGCATCCTCAGATGCCGGCGCCGCGGCTGGCGCTTCTGGCTGTTCGGCAACGCTCTGGGCCGGCTCACCGGCGGCAGGTTGCTCTGCCGGCGTTTCGGCCGTCTGCTCCGTGGGAGCGTCGACCGGCTTCTCGCCGGTCAGCGGCAGCCCTGCGTCAGCTAGTGCCTGGGCCAGAACACGGCGTGCTTTCTTGACGGCTTTGCGAGCGCTTTCAACATCGCCGTTGGCCGCTTCGGTTGTGCGAAGCGCCTCTTCCGCCGCCGCAACGTCAGCCCGGGCGGCAACAACCGCTTCGGGCTCCGCCGCCTGCGCCAATTGATAGCTGCCGTTTGTGCGAACCGGTTTTGACAGACCTTCGTATTGTGAAATGCCGGCGAGGCTGGGCGCTGACGTAAAGGTGATGGGCATCAGAACCGCAAGCGCGGTGACCAGTCGGGGACGCAGAACTTTCATTTCAGTGCTCCTCAAAGCAATTGACCGCACCACCCCCGGAATACGACCAGATCAGTTTTTGTTCCTTTTGATGCGGGCAGACAGCATTTTCCGGGGGAACATGACCCGATGGCGTCATTCTCAGGCGGGTTGCATTTTTATAGCTCCCGCCTGCTTCATCGCTGGATGGTCGACATTCTGGTCAAAGATCCTTCGTCCATTTATCGAGCAGACGGAACGCGACGTCCTTGCCGCCCCATCCGATGGCAATCGCAGCCCCGACGGCAAGTGCGCCCATGAACATGGTGAAGCCGAGTGTGATGATTTCGTTAGCCAATCCCATCTGGCGCAAGCCCATCGCCGCGGCAAGAAAGATAATGGCGTATCGGATCAGACCGGCGACCGGTTTTGCCTCTTTGGACTTGCTGACGATACGCGACACGAAATCCGCCGCGATGATGCCGAAGGCGATGATGACGCTGCCCAGCAGAACCCGCCCGCCCAGGGACAGAATGGTGCTCAGCATTTCCGACACGATCTGGAAATTCAGCAATTTGGCCGCTTCAATCACGCCGAAGACCATTATTGCGATGTAGGCCACATAACCAGCGATCCGCGACGGGGGTGTATTGCCGATGACATCGTCGGTTATGCCGAGTTGCTGCGTAATATTGTCAAAACCGATGGCCGGCAACAGATTGGAGAGTGTATCAAGCGCAAACCGTCCGATCACGAAGGCCAGCAGCAGCACGATAGCGGCGGCAGAGATGTTCGGAATGGCATCGAGAAAACCCTGCAGCATTTGTTTTGCCGGATTGGAAACCGAGCTTATGCCGAGCGCATCAAGCGCCGCGATAGCCACAGGAATGATCAACAGGGTGAACACCAGGAGGCCTGAGAAATTCGCGATTCCGGCACTACCGGTCAGGTTGTCCAGTCCGACTTTCTTGGCAAGCTTGTCTGCTTGCGCCGCATTGAGGATGCTCGTCACCGCGCGGCGGGCAATTGTTGCGATGGCGTAACCAATGCCGAAAATGAGACCCGCACCGATCAGGTTTGGCAGGAAGGCGAGGACTTTCGCCGACATCGACTGCATCGGGGCCAGAAGGCCTTGCATACCGAGTGCGCCGAGGATCGCGGGCAATGAAATAAGAATGGTCAGCCAGAAGAATGCCTGTCCGACAGTCTGGCCGAGATCCTGCTCGCTGACTTTGAGTTTCTTGCCAAGGTTGGTCTTGTTGATGAGATAGCGGCTGACGCGCGACAGGACGAATGCCACAAAGACGGCGAGCGCCAAAATCGCAAGCGCACCGATCAGTTTTGGCCAGAAATTAATGATCGCGCCGTAGGCCTGAGCCCAGTATTTTTGAAGTTCCATTTCCCAGTCCCCATCGCGTAATGTTATTTCGCAGAGCGTCGAGCCGTTTATGATTGGTCTCGATCGGCAATGCCTGAATTGCGGACTCAAAGTTCGAACAATGAAGCAATTCTAGAGCGCCCCGTGTTTATGATCTCTAGTTTGATAAGACAATTAAATAATTCTCGCTTGATTCATGAGTTCTGTTTAATTAAACCAACTTTATGGCTTGGATAATGGGAAATTGCATATCGGCGTACGGACGCCAGTGACATGATGCCGGCGCACCTGTCCTGTCGGTCGAGATCTGCATGATGCCAGTGTGAAAATGGGCTTGGGCCGGCGGCTGTATCGTCCAGGACGCCTGCGTCCTGAGCATGGGGCAGGATGGGCCCATGGTCGCACCGCTGGCCGTGCGCACGACCGTGCGCAGCGTCTGTTCGCTCATCGATAGGTGATGGAAAAATGGAGCGGGCGATGAGATTCGAACTCACGACCCCAACCTTGGCAAGGTTGTGCTCTACCCCTGAGCTACGCCCGCTCAAGCAGCCCGCCAAGAAATGGGCTGCAGCGCGCGCCGTATATGGCGCAAGGCGGGCGCGAATGCAAGGCTGAATCGAATGGTCGGCCGACGGTTTTTGTGCCGTCTGCCGCGATTGATATTGTGCCGGGCGCCGCCAGCGGGTAAACGGCGCCCTGGATGCTGAGCAAGGCAATGCGCTTCAGCGCAGACATCGGCGGCGTGTGCAAACGCGCGCCGTCTGACCGATATGGGATTCTGAATATGGCCGGCCGTGCTGAACTTCTTGAGATACTCGCCGAGCTCGCGATCGAAACCGCGACGGTCGAGCATCCGCCGCTGTTCACGGTGGAACAAAGCCGGGAACTGCGCGGGGCCATTGCCGGTGCCCATTCCAAAAACCTGTTCCTGAAGGACAAGAAGGGACAGATTATTCTGCTGGTGGCGGAAGAAAGCACGCCGATTGAGATGAAAAGCCTGCACAAGCGGCTTGATTGTGCCCGGCTGTCCTTCGGCAAACCGGAATTGCTGGACGAACTGCTCGGGGTCATTCCAGGCTCGGTGACGCCGTTTGCCGTGATAAACGATACCGATATCCGGGTCAGCGTTGTGCTTGACGAGAGCCTGATGCAGCACGATATGCTGAATTTCCATCCGCTGGAAAACGTCGCGACGACGACAATTGCTCGCGCAGACCTCTTGACCTTCCTCAAGGCAACCGGTCATGAACCACGGATAATCGATGTGGCGGCGGCGACAGACGCAAACGAAGACTGACAATCCGGCCGCCAGGCTCCGGCAATGAGTGCCGGTGCACCGGGCGCGGCCGGATAACGCCACGGCGGCAGACAAGAGGCAATTGAGATGACCGACGGACTTATCATTGGCGGCAACCCGGCGCCGGGCGGCGCGGCGGGCGCAAGCGACAGCGACCTGATCACCGACACGACGATGGAGCGCTTCAAGGCCGATGTGATGGACGCCTCCATGACCGTGCCGGTGCTGGTCGATTTCTGGGCGCCCTGGTGCGGCCCCTGCAAGCAATTGACGCCGATCCTGGAAGCGGCCGTCAAAAAGGCCGGCGGCAGGATCCGCCTGGTCAAGCTGAACATCGAGGAGCATCCGAATATTCATCCGCAGCTCGGCATCCAATCGATCCCGGCGGTATTTGCTTTCAAGGACGGCCAGCCCGTCGACGGTTTTGCCGGGGCGCTGCCGGAAAGCCAGATCACGGCGTTTATCGAACGCATCGTCGGGCCGATCGGCCCGACCGATTCCGAATCGGCGATGGAAGAGGCCGGGCTGGCGCTGGCGGAGCGGGATTATGCGACGGCTGCGAGCCTCTATTCCGGCGTCTTGGGGGCGGAGCCTGACAATGTCGCAGCCCTTGCCGGTCTGGCGCGCTGTCATATCGCCATTGACAATCTGGATCAGGCACGGGGGCTGCTGGCCGACGTCCCGGCAGACAAGGAAAAGGATACCGGCGTCATCGCCGCCCGTGCGGCGCTGGAACTTGCAGACCAGGCGTCCCACCTTGGAAAACCGGCCGACCTTGAGGCAAAACTCGACCAGAATCCCGATGACCACCAGAGCCGCTATGATCTTGCCATCGCGCTGAACGCCCGCGGCGAGCCGGCGGCGGCCGCCGAGCAGTTGCTCGACCTGATGCGCCGCGACCGGGAATGGAACGATGATGCCGCCCGCCGCCAGTTGTTGCAGTTCTTTGAAGCCTGGGGCGCAAACGATCCGGTAACCCAAAAGAGCCGTCAGCGCTTGTCTTCTCTGCTTTTCTCCTAAGTATCATCGGAGGAAGCGTTGAAGAGGGTTCGCGATGGCGGTCACAGCCGGAAATGCAGATTATGCGCGGGCCGAAGACCTGCCGGATATCATCCCGGTCTTTCCGTTGTCGGGCGCACTGCTTCTGCCCAACGGCCAGATGCCGCTGAACATTTTCGAACCGCGTTATATTGCGATGACCGACCATGCCATGGCCGGCGACCGCATTATCGGCATGATCCAGCCGAAACTCGACACTGCCACCGGCTGCGCCGCGCAGGATCTGTGCGCGATCGGCTGCATGGGCCGGATCACGCAATATGCCGAAAGCGGCGATGGCCGTTACATCATCACGCTTTCCGGTATCAGCCGCTATTCGATCGTCGAGGAAATTTCCGCCGGCACGCCGTTCCGCCAGTGCCTGATATCAGCGGACGCATTCGCCGGCGATCTTGACCCGGCCTGCGGCAGCGAGGATATCGACCGCGATCAGCTGATAACGGCCTTCCGCAACTATCTCGACGCCAACGGCATGGAGGCGGATTGGGAAAGCGTCGAACAGGCCTCGACCTGCGGCCTGTTGACGGCGCTGGCGATGATGAGCCCGTGGGGGCCGGCGGAGAAACAGGCGCTGCTTGAGGCGCCAAATCAGAAAAACCGGGCGGATACGCTGATCGCAATGACGGAAATTGCCCTTGCGGGCGATGCTTCGACCTTGCAGTAATGAAGACCGCATACCGGCGGTATCGGGAAAGGTTCGGCGATGGAAGACCAGACGCAAAAACCCGGCAGTGCGGCGGCAGTCCGCAAGGTCGACAGCAAGCTGCTTGAAATTCTCGTCTGCCCGGTGACCAAGACAACGCTCGAATATGACGCAAAAGCCCAGGAACTGGTCAGTCCGGCGGCAAAGCTTGCCTACCCGATCCGTGACGGGATTCCGATTTTGCTTGAAGAAGAGGCCCGCCGGCTGGAAGATTGATGCGCCCGGCCAGGATGATTCGGGACAGGCCGCTTGATGAACAGCCAGATGACAGAGCCGGCAGATAATACTGCCAATGACAGAGGCCGCAGCCAGGCCAACCGGGAACGGCTGGCAAATGCGGCGGCGGCGCTGTTCTGGACAAATGGTTATGCCGGCACAAGTCTGGCCGACATCGCCCGCCAGTCCGGCGTACCTGTCGGCAACATCTATTATTATTTCAAGACCAAGGCGGCGATCGCCGAAGCCGTCGGCGAGATCCTGCGCGACCAGATGGGCGAGGCGCTGGAGACAATCGCGGTGGAAGAAAAGAAGCCGGGCAGGCGTCTTGTCGCCCTGTTCCGGCTGTTTGCGGCGGCCAATATGGCGCGCACCCGCACCGGGTGCCCGATTGCCGCAGCCTGCCGGAGCTTTGCACAGGAGGCGCCGGAGGCCGCAAATATCGCTGCGCGGGCCTTCATGCTGGCGGAACGCTGGATTGCCGACAATCTTGTCGCCGCCGGGCAGGCTGAAAAAGACGCTGCGGAAAAAGCCGGTCTCTGGCTCGCCCAGTGGCAGGGCGGCATCGCCCTTGCTCACGCGTTGAAGGACCAGGCCCGGCTTGACCGTGTCACCGACGGTTTGATTGCCGAAGCCGCTGCGCTCATAGACGCCTGATGGTCAATCATAATTCCCGGCAAGCCGGCCCGCGCCGAAAGCGATCACGAAGACCATGATCAGGGAGAACAGCATGATCCCGCCGCCGATTATCGCGGCCCTGCGGCGCAACCGAGGCGCTGCCGCCTTTGACAACGCGGATCTTGTGCTTCGCTCCGATTGCCACATTAGATAGCACCCTTAAAGTCCCTCACCCGCCAGCAGCTTGGGCATGTCACCGCCGAAACCGGCGGCTTCGCCGATAAACTGTTTTTTCAGGCCCGGCATCCGGTTGACCAGGCCAAGTCCGATATCGCGGATCATCCGGACCGGCGTCATGTCATTGGAGAACAGCCGGTTGAGCAGATCCGTCGTCACGCCCATCTGCCAGGTATCGAAGCGGCGCCAGCGCTCGTAGCGCTGCAACACGTCGCGGGCACCGAAATCGAGCCCCAGCCGGTGCGCGTCGACGATCGTCTCCGCCAGCGAGGCGACATCGCGAAATCCGAGATTGAGCCCCTGTCCGGCGATCGGGTGGATGCCGTGCGCGGCATCTCCGAGCAGGGCGAAATGCGGCCGCACGAAATCGCGCGCAATCACCAGGCCGAGCGGATAACCCTGGCGCGGGCTGTCAACCTCGATGCGCCCGAGCCGGTGGCCGAAACGCCGCTCGAGCTCCGTCTGGAAAACAAAATCGTCGCTCTCCAGCAGCGCCTGGCCCTGGTCTTTTTTTTCCGTCCACACCAGCGACGAGCGGTTGCCGGTGAGCGGCAGGATGGCAAACGGCCCGGAGGGGAGAAAATGCTCCACCGCAACGCCATTATGCGGCCGCTCATGTCGGACATTCACGACAATGGCAATCTGCGGATAAGTCCAGCTGTTGGTCCGGATGCCGGCCAGGCTCCTGAGCTTTGAGCGCACGCCGTCTGCGGCAATCAGCAGGCGGCAGGATTGGCTTTCGCCGGAGCCGAGCGTCAGCTCGATACCGCTGCCGGACTGAACGAAACCGGCCACCGTCTGCGGCGCGGTAAGCCGCACTCCTGCCTGTTTTGCGCCATCGGCAAGGGCTTGGCCCAGCGCCGAGTTGGGGACCATATGGGCAAACGGTTCGCCGTCGCTGACGGCGCCGTCAAACGTCAAAAAGACCGGCCGCACGACGTCCGACAGTTTGCTGTCGGTGACATCCATCGACAGGATCGGCTGGGCCCTGGCCGCGACCTGCGGCCAGACACCCAGGGCATCGAGCATGCGCCGGGCGGCGGCAGCGATTGCCGAGGCGCGCTGGTCGCCGCCCTTGTCATCAGTCTTGCCACCCGCCGGCGGCCGCGCGTCGATCACCTCGACATCGAGATCGGGCGCATAGCGTTTCAGCGCCAGCGCCGCGCACATGCCGGCACTTCCGCCGCCGGCGATGACGATATCGGTTACAGGTTTGCGGTCGGCTGCGGCAGCCATCTTGATCGCCTTCACATTTGTCATCTTGACTTGCCGGCGCTGTGCGACAAGGTTTGCGCAAGATGAGATTTCAATTTTTCCACCCGCCATCAATCATCGTCCGATAGCCGGATCTTTCCTTCATACAGGAATTCAAACAGAGTACCCTAATGAGCACTGCCATTGAAAACCTGTTGGACATTCTCGATCTGGAACCGCTGGAACGCAACCTGTTCCGTGGTCGCAGCCCCCAGGTCGGCTGGCAGAGGGTTTTTGGCGGCCAGGTGATCGGCCAGGCGCTGGTCGCGGCGACACGCACGGTTGAGGACGACCGGTCCGTTCATTCCCTGCACGGCTATTTCATGCGCCCGGGCGATCCGTCGGTGCCGATCATCTACGAGGTTGACCGGATCCGCGAGGGCAAGAGTTTTCTCACCCGCCGGGTTGTCGCCATCCAGCACGGCCATGCGATATTTTCCATGTCGGCATCGTTTCAGCGCCACGAGGAGGGGCTCGATCATCAGGCGGAAATGCCGGATGTGCCCGATCCCGACACTTTGATACCGGAAGACCAGCTGAAAGAGATGGTGCTGGCCAGCGCGCCGGAACCGGTGCGCGCTTACTGGCAGCGTGAGCGGCCGATCGAACTGCGGCCGGTCAGCCTGAAACATTATGTCAGCCGGGAGCCGCTGGAGCCGGTGCAGCAGATCTGGTTCCGGGCAACCGGCCCGGTGCCTGACGAACCGGCGATCCAGAAATGCGTTTTGGCTTACGCCTCCGACATGACCCTGCTCGATACGTCGCTGTTTGCCCACGGCCGGTCGATCTTCGACCGGGATCTGCAGGTTGCCAGCCTCGACCACGCAATGTGGTTCCACCGTCCGGCGCGGATGGACGAATGGCTGCTCTATACCCAGGACAGCCCGAACGCCTCCGGCAGCCGGGGTTTCAACCGCGGTTCGATCTTCACCCGCGACGGTCGGCTGGTGGCCTCAACCACCCAGGAAGGCTTGATACGCCTGCGGCCTGACAAACTAAAAAATGACTAATTATTAGGCATGATCCGTATATTGCCTATTAATTAGTCTTTTCAGACTCTCAGTTTGCGATCTGACAGCCGGGGTTTCCGGCGATTCCATTAAATTTCAGTACTCCGGCCAGACTGGCACGGCATTTGGATAGCTGATGTTGAACCGTTGGGGCGACCTGCGGCGTTTGATCCGGCAATTGCCGGCAACATCATGGAGAACTGGATGAAACTGATCATGGCAATCATCAAGCCCTTCAAGCTCGACGAGGTGCGTGATGCCCTGACCGAGCTTGGCGTTCAGGGGATGACCGTCACCGAAGTCAAGGGTTACGGCCGGCAGAAGGGCCATACGGAAATCTATCGCGGCACGGAATATGCCGTCAGTTTCCTGCCCAAGCTCAAACTGGAAGTGGCTGCAGCGCCGGAGCTGGCCGACAACATCGTCGCAGCTATTCAGACTGCCGCACGCACAGGCGAAAGCGGCCAGATCGGCGACGGCAAAATCTTCGTAACCAATATCGACCACGCCGTGCGCATCCGCACCGGTGAAACCGACACAGAAGCTCTCTGAGACTTTTCAGACGCAAGAAAGGGACTGATATCCATGCGCAATTCAAACTTTATCGGGGCGGCAGGGGCTATAGCCGCTTTGTCCGTTCTGTTTGCGGGCCCGGCCGTGGCCCAGGATGCAACTGCCGCACCTGACGCGGCGGCGATCAATTTCACCTTCAACACCATCCTGTTCCTGATGATGGGTTTTCTGGTCATGTGGATGGCTGCCGGATTCGCCATGCTGGAAGCGGGCCTGGTGCGCTCCAAGAACGTCTCCATGCAGTGCCTGAAGAATATCGGGCTCTATTCCGTTGCCGGCGTGATGTTCTGGCTGATCGGCTACAATGTCATGTATGAAGGCGTCGATGCCGGTTGGATCGGCACGTTTTCGCCGAAGGATATCCCCGATCCGGCAACGGAAACCGGCGGCGATTATGCCGCCGCATCCGACTGGTATTTCCAGATGGTGTTTGCCGCGGCAACCGCCTCGATTGTGTCCGGCACGCTGGCGGAACGGATCAAGCTGTGGCCGTTCCTGCTGTTTACCGCGATCCTGACCGGTGTGCTCTATCCGATCACCGGGTCCTGGCAATGGGGCGCCGGCTGGCTGTCTGAAATGGGTTTTTCCGATTTTGCCGGTTCCACCATCGTCCATTCCGTCGGCGGCTGGGCGGCCCTCACCGGCGCGCTTCTGCTGGGTGCGCGCAAGGGCAAATACGGCCCGTCGGGCGAAGTGCATCCGATGCCGGGCTCGTCGATCCCGCTGGCGACGCTGGGTACCTTTATCCTGTGGCTCGGCTGGTTCGGCTTCAACGGCGGCTCGCAACTGGCCCTGAACGGGTTTGAAAACGCGTCGGCCGTGTCGCGGATCTTCGTCAACACCAATCTGGCTGCCGCCGCCGGCGTGATCGCCGCCATGGCGATGACCCAGATCATCTACAAGAAGGTCGACGTCACCATGGCGCTTAATGGCGCACTGGCCGGCCTCGTGTCGATCACCGCAGAGCCACTGGCGCCAAGCGTGCCCGCAGCCCTGTTCATCGGCGCCGTCGGCGGTGGCATCGTGGTGTTTGCGGTGCCGATGCTCGACAAACTGAAGATCGATGATGTGGTCGGCGCCATTCCGGTCCACCTGCTGGCCGGCATCTGGGGCACGCTGATCGTGCCGCTCACCAATGACGGCACCAGCTACGGCACCCAGATTGTCGGCATCGCCTCCGTTGGCGCTTTCACAGTGGTTGCCAGCGGTATCGTCTGGCTGATCCTGAAATCGACCGTCGGCATCCGCGTCGGGGAAGAGGAAGAGGCGCTCGGGCTCGACAAGACTGAAATCGGCGTCGAGGCCTACCCGGAATTCGGATCCGGCAGCCAGCGTATCTGACGTTTTGTGTTCCCGGTGAACCCCTGCCGGTTCACCGCACTGCCCGGGCCTTTGGCCCGGGCTTTTTTGTTTCCGGGACAGGTCGCAGCGCTTTCGGCATATCCCGCATTGTCCGAACAGATAAAAATTCCGTTCTGGCTGACTTTTTTCATGTGGTTAATGCAGTCTTAACCCGTGGTTCCTAAATTTGCGGCAATCTCTCTGTTCGTGTTCCAAACCGGGATTGCCATTCACCGATGACTTACGGCGCTGCCTACGACGATCCGTCTGAATTCAACCTGCGCGGTTTTATCCTGCGCAAGGCCGTCGCGCTCAGCGGTGTCGCGTTGCTCTCAGCCACAATCATTGCCATCGTCGCTTTGGCGACCTGGAACGTCAATGATCCGTCGCTGTCCCATGCCACCGATCACCCGGCAAGCAACCTGCTCGGCATGCCCGGCGCCATCTTCGCCGATCTGGTGATGCAGTTTTTCGGCCTTGCGGTGATTGCCTTTCTCTATCCGGCCCTGATCGTCGGCTGGAACATGCTGCGGCACCGGCGGCCGCGCTCTGGCATCACCCAGGCGCTTTCCGCATTCGGCGGCACGATCGTGCTCGCGGCGGCGCTGGCATGCCTGCCCGTCATCGGCCAGTGGCCGTTGCCGACAGGCCTTGGCGGCGTCACCGGCGACATGGTGCTGCACATTCCGGCAATGCTGTTCGGCCCGGAACTGTCGGCCGGTCTGAGGGCGGCGTTTGCAGTCGTTTTTGCCGGATTCTCCCTTGGCCTCATCTACCAGGCATGCGGCCGTGAACGCTCGAAATTCGAGCCGGTATTCGAGGTCGATTCAGATACCGGCCCGATTTACGAGGAGGACGAAGCAGACGGCGACGCCTTTGATGAAGATGAAGGCTGGTCGGCGGGGCCCTTTGCCGTGGCAGCCGGATTTCTGACCCATTGCGGCCTGCTGGCGCGCGCGGCGGTACGCCGCAGATTGCTGATGCGGGCGCCGGCGCGGCAATCGCGGGTCCGCAGCGGCGACGAAGATATTGCGGATTACCAGGCCGAATACCGCCAGGAACCGAGTTTTGGCGGAGATTTTGCGACAGACGATGGCGGCTATGACTTTGACGAAGCATCATTAGAGCCTGCTGCCCGACCCGCCCAGCCGGCAGCCCGCGCTGCAGGTGGCGCCGCACGGGTTTCAGCGCCGGCGGCACGGCCAAAACCCGGCCGGCGGGTTGCCCGCGAAGCGCAGCGCTCGCTGTTGACGCCGGACGGGTACGAACTGCCGTCACTGCATCTGCTCGACGAGCCCAAGATGCGCAAGAAAGACCCGACCCTCAACGCCGCTGCACTGGAACAGAACGCCAGGCTGCTGGAAGGCGTGCTGGAAGATTTCGGCGTTCGTGGCGAAATCATCAATGTCCGGCCGGGCCCGGTGGTGACGCTCTATGAACTGGAACCGGCGCCGGGCATCAAATCATCGCGCGTCATCGGCCTGGCCGATGATATCGCCCGCTCCATGAGCGCAATCGCCGCCCGTGTCGCCGTCGTGCCCGGGCGCAACGCCATTGGTATCGAACTGCCGAATGTCGGCCGCGAAACCGTCTATCTGCGCGAGATCCTGACCTCGAAGGATTTCGAAACCAGCCGCGCCAAACTGGCAATGGCGCTGGGCAAGACGATCGGCGGCGAATCGGTGATCGCCGATCTGGCGAAAATGCCCCATCTGCTGGTTGCCGGCACCACCGGTTCGGGCAAATCGGTGGCGATCAACACGATGATCCTGTCGCTGCTCTACCGGATGACTCCGGACCAGTGCCGGTTGATCATGATCGACCCGAAAATGCTGGAGCTGTCGGTCTATGACGGAATTCCGCATCTTCTCACCCCCGTCGTCACCGACCCCAAGAAAGCCATCGTCGCGCTCAAATGGTCGGTGCGCGAAATGGAAGACCGCTACAAGAAAATGTCCAAGGTCGGGGTCCGCAACATCGACGGCTACAATCAGCGCGTCACCCAGGCGAAGAAAAAGGGCGAAGTGATCACCCGCACCGTGCAGACCGGCTTCGACCATGAAAGCGGCGAGGCTCTGTTTGAGACCGAAGAACTCGAACTGGAGGCGATGCCCTATATTGTCGTCATCATCGACGAAATGGCTGACCTGATGATGGTTGCCGGCAAGGATATCGAAGGCACCGTGCAACGCCTGGCGCAGATGGCGCGCGCCGCCGGCATCCATGTCGTCATGGCCACACAGCGGCCGTCCGTCGACGTCATTACCGGCACCATCAAGGCGAATTTCCCGACCCGGATCTCCTTCCAGGTCACCTCGAAGATCGACAGCCGGACGATTCTCGGCGAACAGGGCGCCGAACAGCTGCTCGGCATGGGCGACATGCTCTATATGGCCGGCGGCGGCCGCATCCAGCGTGTGCACGGGCCGTTCGTCTCCGATGAAGAGGTCGAAGAAGTGGTCGCTCATCTGAAGACACAAGGGGTTCCGGAATATCTGGAATCGATCACCGATGAGGATGAAGCCGGCGACAGCAGCTTTGAATCGATGGTCAACGGGCTGGATGAATCGAACGACCTTTACGACAAGGCCGTGGCGATTGTCCTGCGCGACGGCAAGGCTTCGACGAGTTACGTCCAGCGCCGCCTTTCCATCGGCTACAATCGCGCCGCATCGCTGATTGAACGGATGGAACAGGAAGGCGTGATCAGCGCCGCCAATCATGCAGGCAAGCGCGAAATCCTGGTGCCGACGGACAATGCCTGATTGGGGGCCTGATTGGGGGGCCTGAATTGAAGACCTGATCGGGCGGAAACGCTCTTTGCCGGCAACGCCGGCTGATACGAATGACCGGCCCGGCCCTTGTTCCGCCCGGATTGGTCTCTATCTGAAGTGAAATTAGGACCGGAATGAAGATCATGAACACGCAGACACTGTCGTCCACCTATCGTGCGAAATCGCCGTATCTGCCATCCATCGCCCTGTTCACGCTGACGATGATGACGATGCTGGTCTTTGCCAGCCAGGCCTTCGCCTGGACTGCGCAGGAACAGGATGCGCTGAAGCGCGTTTCGGAAAAACTCAGCTCGATTTCAACCATGAACGGCGAATTCGTCCAGACCGGGCCCAACGGCGGTACGGTTGACGGCAAATTCTATCTCGCCCGGCCCGGCAAGATCCTTTTCAAGTATCATCCGCCAACGCCGATCAGCGTGACATCCGATGGCAAGCAGGTGCTGGTCTACGACAAGAAGCTGCAGACCTATGATCTCTGGCCGCTGTCCCAGACCCCGCTGAAATTCCTGTTGACGGAGAAGCTCGACCTGGCGCGGTCCGACCGGGTCAAACATATTATTGTCGAGCCCGATCTGATCCAGGTCAGCCTGCTTGACGATTCGCGCTTCGGCGGCGGCATGCTGGCGCTGATTTTCGATTCCGAAACGCTGGATCTGAAACAATGGGCGGTCACCGATCAGCAGGGACTGAACACGACCGTTGCCATTTTCAATGTCGAGACCGGCAACAAGCTCGACAAGAAACTGTTCAAGATTCCCTATGCGCGGGTCACCCAGGCCCAGAGGGAAAAGCAGCAGAGGAAATGACGCCCTGGCTGCCAGATCCGCGCCGGATCGCATTGTCATCTGTGGACGGAGAGGCAGAGGCTTCTCGACTTAGCGGCGGCGAGCGGCAATAAGGCCTGATGCCTTTGAAAATCGCCACCTGGAACATCAACTCCGTCCGTTTGCGCATCAATAGCGTATGCGAATTCCTGCAGGCCCATAAGCCGGATGTGCTGTGCCTGCAGGAGACCAAGTGCGCCGACGCTCATTTCCCCAGAAACGCTTTCGCCGAAGCCGGTTATCCTCATCTCGCCATCCACGGCCAGAAAGCCTATCACGGTGTCGCCGTGGCCTCGCGGCTGCCGATGGATGTGATTGACCGTAAACTCTTCTGCGATCGTGAAGATGCCCGCCATATCAGCGTATCGGTCAACAACGGCTCTGCCGCCCCGGTCGATATCCACAATTTCTATGTGCCCGCGGGCGGCGATATTCCCGATTCGGAAAAAAACTGGAAATTCGCCCATAAACTGGCCTTTATCGATGAGATGGGTGATTGGCTTGCAAAACCGGAACGCAAACGGTCGCTGATCGTCGGCGACCTCAACATTGCGCCGCTGGAGACCGATGTCTGGTCGCACAAGCAGCTTTTGAAAGTCGTCAGTCACACGCCGGTTGAAACCGAAAGCCTGGAGCGCATCCGCAAGGCCGGCAGATGGGTCGATGTGATGCGCGCGATGATTCCACCGGAAGAAAAACTCTTCACCTGGTGGAGTTACCGCTCGCCGAACTGGGAAGCCTCCGACAGGGGCCGCCGGCTGGACCATATCTGGGCGACGCCTGATCTGGCTGAAACGGCGAAAGCGCTGACGGTTCTGAAACAGGCGCGAAACTGGGAAAAACCATCCGACCATGTGCCGGTGATCGCCACCTTCGGCTGATCCGTTTCCAATGCGCGCGCCCTTCCGCAATGTCTGCCGTGGCGCGATGCCGGCATCGTTGCGGCAATCAGGGTGTTCAATTCCGCATGGTGGTGGCAATGTCATTGCATGAACACGCATTCCATCTCTTCAGCGGAACTGCCGGCAGAATTCGGCAGGCTGTCGCAACTGCCGAGAATGAAGCTGCTTGAGGCCGCTACCGCGCTGGAACCGATGCCGAATCTCGGCCGGGCCGTCGGCTCTGCCAACCTGTTTGTCAAACGCGACGATTGTTCCGGCCTGGCGTTTGGCGGCAACAAGGTCCGGCAGCTGGAATTTTATTTCGGGGCGGCAAAAGCCGAAGCCGCCGATACGATTCTGATTACCGGCGCAGTGCAGTCGAATTTCGTCCGCCTGGCCGCGGCGGCGGCCTGCAAACACGATATGCAATGCCATATTCAGCTGGAAGAGCGGGTCGACAAGGACAATCCCTATTACCGCTCGTCCGGCAATGTTCTGCTCGACCGCCTGCTTGGTGCAACGATCCATTCGTTCCCGGTCGGCGAAGCCGAGGATGCAGCCGACAAGGGGTTGGAAGATCTGGCCGCCAACCTGCGCCGCGACGGCCGCAGGCCCTATGTCATTCACCTTGGGCCCTCGCACCCGCCGCTCGGCGCACTGGGCTATGTGGTTGCCGCCAGGGAACTGCTCGGCCAGATCGCATCGATGGCTATGCCGGCAGACCAGATCGTTGTCGCCTCCGGCAGCGGCAATACACATGCCGGCCTGCTGTTCGGCTTGCGCGCAATGGGTTCTGACATTCCGGTCACCGGGATCTGCGTCCGCCGGGCGGCTGAACTGCAGCGATTGCGCATCGACAGCCATTGCCGCCGGATCGCCGAACTTCTGCAGATCGGCTCGCCGGTCACCGACGCCGATATCCGCCTTGATGAGAGCGTTCTTGCCCCCGGTTACGGATATGCCGGCGACGATGTCATGCGGGCCGTCCTGCTTGGCGCCCGCAAAGAGGCGCTGATGCTCGACCCGACCTATACCGGCAAGGCTTTTGCGGGATTTCTGCGCGCCGCCGGTGCGAGATCCGGCACGGGCGCAATCATCTTTGTCCACACCGGCGGCACACCGGGCATTTTTGCCTATGAAAACGAGATGGCGGATGCATTCGCGCGGCTGTCAGCGGAAGATACCGGGTCTCGAACCTGACCGGCGCCTTGGCCGGCGAAGAAACCGGTGCACGAATGGCCTTTGCGTGAAGTTGCTCTAAAGTCCCGGTTGGAGCGTGAACGGTTGGAGCCGAATGCATCACTGGACCAGGAAATTCCGCATATCGTTTATCGCTGCGATATTGCTGTGCCATCTTAGCCCACTGTCCCGGGCCGGCGAAACCGGCATTCCGCTGTTCCATCGGCCCGCATACCAGGCGGAACTGACGGCGCTGGAGAGGCTGATCAGCGAAGGCCAGTATGAGCGGGCGGAACTGGCGATCCGGCAACGGCTGCGCCGATTTCAGGATTCAGCTGCCCATCACGCCCTGCTTGCGGCTGCACTGGCCGGGCAGGGCCGTATCAAATCAGCCCGCGCAAGCCTGGAGAAGGCGATTGCGCTTGATGTCAGCTCTGCGACGATCGACCGGCTGAGACCACTTCTTGCCGAATTGACGCCTGCCGGCCTGCCAGGCCGTCCGGCAGAGGCGGCAGGCCTGTCCGCCGGCGGGGCCGCGAATACGGAGCCCGGCCGGGTCCGGGATCAGACAGCCAGCGTCGATATCGGCAATACGGTCTGGGATCCGCAACCGGGCCGATTGCAGTCCTATTTTCGCTTCGAACCGCCGCAACCGGGCGACAGCCCTGTCCAGACGGCCGATGATGCCGGCGCGAAGCGGCTCAACCAGCTGTTCAGGGCCGGTCTGGCTGCCGGAAATCATGGCGATCTCTATGATAATCGCGATGGCGACCATTCAACACTGAAACGCCAGGACATGCCGCAGCTCAGTTTCGTCGAATATGGGCCGGAAGCCAGACAGGCAAAGTTGCACACCGGCGTCAATCCGGGCCTGTTCTATAATGCCATCACATTTGGAAATTCGTCGATGGCGGTCACCGGCGGCCCGTTCTGGCGCAGCCAGCCCAGGCTGGCGCTGACCCGGGCGGGCGGCGGCGAAACATTCTACCAGCAATATGCCCGCAACCACCTCTATATCTTTCCCGAACATCGCGACCATGACCCCGAACATGGCGACCTGATCCCGGCCAATACGCCCTATCTTCTGATTTCCGCGGGCTCGTCGGGATCGGATCAACCGCTGATGCGGGCGGTGGCGTCGATCCTTGCCGCCTTCAAACCGGAGGTGAAAGATTTTCTGAGACGGCGAAACCTCGTCATGCCGACGGTTCAGATGATCTTCCGCCGCGGCCAGAATTCCATGTCCGGCGATGCCGCTTATCTGAGCGGCGCCGCGCACCCGAGCGTATTTGACGGCCGCAACATCAATCTGCCGGAGATGATTGAACGCGCCAACCGGATGAACAGCGCGGACATACCGCCGATGGTCCGCCTCTCGGTGCTTGAAGAACCGGACCATCAGCCGGGAATCGACATCTTCGACCCGGCCAGCGAAAAGCTGTTTGACACGCCGGCCGCCATTGCCCGGATAATCCGATCGACTGATTTTTCACACCGGATGCGGATTAGCGCGGCGGAGACGGTCGACCCCAATGGCCGGCCGCTGACGTTTCACTGGGTCGTTTTGCGCGGTAATGCCGCAAAGATCGAAATCAGGCCGAAAAACGTGCAATCCAGCGACGTTGAACTCACCGTTCCCTGGCATGAACCGGCATCGGTGCCGGGCCAGCCGACGCTTTCCAGCAACCGGGTTGATATCGGGATTTTCGCTCACAACGGCGTCCACTATTCGGCGCCGTCATTCGTCAGCTTTTTCTATCCGGCCAATCAATGGCGCGAATACGACGCTGATGGGCGGATAAAATTCGCCGATTATTACCGCTCCCGCTACAGCAAGCGTTACACCGATCCGCTTCTTTATCCATTGCGCGACTGGAGCGACCGCTACGAATATGATCAATCCGGGCGATTGATTGGCTGGATCAGGGAGCGGGCCGGAGGACAATCCCGCTTTACCCGGCACGGCGGCAAAGTCACCGAAATCGACAAATTCGGCCGTCCGCTAAAGGCAGTTGTGATCCGCTACCGGCTGAGAACGGGTCCCGGCGGTGTCAGCCGGATTGTTGAACAGCCGACACGGCAAACCTTTCATTATCAATATTCCGCAGAGGACGACCGACTGGGCCGGATTGTCGATCCGAACTGACGGGTTTTGACGAAATTCGCGAACAATGGCCGATGAATAACGGGGATCATCGATTTTGTCCGATCTGGGCTACAGACTTGCTCAGTTTCGAAATTAACCGAAAAACAACCATAGTATATTCTAAACAGCGCTGTAATCCATGCGGTTTATTCTGGAAAATATAGCAAGTAAATAATTACTTATCTCTTTGTTCATCATGTTGTATAAATTGGATTTATTCAACGTTCATTAGAGATTTTTGGATAAAGCTGATGGCTGAAATGGATTCGGTTTGATCCTGTTCATCAGAATATGGATCGGAACCCGACCTCCGGAGCAGAGTTTATGCCCGGTCATGACGGTCAAGAGGGATGCGGCGATATGGAAGATTCATCGGCACGGGTAAAATTGCGGGAAGAAGCGCTTGCAGCGGCAGAAGCGACGCGTGGGGCCGAACCGGCAACAGCTCAGCAGCCAGCACCGGCACCGGTCCAGCGCACTGCCGCGCCTGCTCAGGCGGCACCCGCTCAGACGGCACCAACTCAGGCCGCACCAACTCAGGCCGCACCGGCTCAGGCGGCACCCGCTCAGGCGACGCCGGCTCAGGCAGCGCCTGTGCAGCGTGCACCCGCAGCGGCGCCTGCACGGGCAGCGGCGGCCCCTGCAGCAAAACCCGCTGCTGCCCCGCAGGGCGCACCGGTACGCAGTCCGGAAGGTTCAAAACCGCAGCTGGAACCCGCATTGCCACAGTCAATCGGGTCCATCGTCACCATTTCCGGCTCGCGCGCCAATATCCTGCTCGACCGGGCGGCAACGGACCCATCGGCTCAGAAGGAATTCATACCGTTTATCGGCACATTGCTCACCGTCGACACCGGCGATACATTCGTACTTTGCCTGATTACTTCAATGACGCTGCCGGACGCCGCAGTTGACCGCGGCGATTCAGACCCGCGTCTTGTCGATGTGGAACTGGTTGGTGAACTGACCCGCGATGCTGACGGTGCGCCGCTGTCGTTCCGGCGCGGTGTGTCGGTTTCGCCGCGGCTTGGCGACCGGGTTCAGATCGCCACGCGCCAGATCATGGAGAAAGCCTATCATTTCGGCGATACCGGATCAGTTGAGATCGGCGTGATCCATCAGGACCGCTCGATTCCTGCGGTCCTGAAGGTCGACGAACTTCTGTCCAAACACTTTGCCATTCTCGGGTCTACCGGTTCCGGTAAATCCTGTGCTGTCGCCCTGCTGTTGCGCCAAGTGCTGGAAAAACATCCCAATGGCCGCATCGTGCTGCTCGATCCGCATAATGAATACGGCTCCTGTTTCGGCGACTCCGTCGAGCGCGTTCAACTGGCCGATATGAGCCTGCCATACTGGTTCCTGACCTTCGAAGAAGTTGTTGAAACGCTGATTGGCGATGCGGACAAGTTTTCCGACGAGGTCGACGTCCTGCGTGACCTGATTCCGGTGGCCAAGCAGCATTTTTCGTCAAATCGCGGTGCCGGCGGCGTCCGCAAGCTGAAACGCGGCGAGCGCTATTCCGTCGATGTGCCGACCCCCTATCTGATTTCAGACATCATGCACATGCTGGATACCCATATGGGCAAGCTGGGCGTTCAGAAGGAGATGAGCGCCTACAAACGGCTCAAGGCCCGTATCGAATCGATCAGCCAGGATCCGCGTTTCGATTTCATGTTCGGCAATCTGACGGTACAGGACAATCTGTCCGACGTCATGCGCCGCCTGTTCCGTGTTCCGGTCGCCGGCAAGCCGATTACCGTGATCCAGCTGATGGGTCTGCCGGCGGAAATCGTCAATGTTCTCGTGTCGGTACTGTCGCGGCTGGCCTTCGATCTGGCCATGTCCAGCGAAGGCCGGATTCCGATCACCTTTGTCTGCGAAGAAGCGCACCGGTATGTTCCGCGCGATGGTTCGGCCGGCTTTGAACCCACCAAGCGCTCGTTATCGCGGATTGCCAAGGAAGGCCGTAAATACGGTTGTTCGCTGGGTGTCGTCAGCCAGCGTCCGGGCGATCTGGATCCAACGATCCTGTCGCAGTGTTCAACCCTCCTGACCATGCGTCTGTCCAATGACCGCGATCAGAGCATCGTCAAATCCGCAGTATCGGATGCATCGGCCAGTCTGCTGAACTTCCTGCCATCGCTCGGCGCACGTGAATCGATCGTCTTCGGCGAAGGCGTGTCGCTGCCCTCGCGCATCCGACTTGCCGAACTGCCGGCTGACGCATTGCCGGCTGCCGGCAGCACCGCCAAATTCTCCGATGCCTGGTCTGAAGACATCACCGACGACACGATGCTGGACAGGATCGTCCACCGCTGGCGGGTCACCCAGGAAACCGAAGCGCCTGCCGGTGCACAGGCAGCGGTGCCGCCACCGGAAATGCCGGAAGTGGGCAATGGCCTGGCCGAGCCGGCCGAAGGCGGAAGCATTCTACGCCGCAAATCTGATTTTGGCGGCGCGGCTCCGGCCCGACCGTCGCTGCGCAAGCAGCCGGGTTAATAATCCAGGAACAATCAATCCGGCGGCAGTCAATCGCCGCCGGTTGTCGCCTCTACTCAATAATCGATTGCATTCAGCTTGCGGCCAACGCGGGCATAATCGCGCGCCGCCGCCGTCAGCCGTGCGGCGAACCGCGCCCGCACGGCGATTGCCATTTCCGGATATTCTTCGAGAAACCGCCGGAACACCGACCGACGGATCTGCAGGGCATCGACCGGCTCGCGGACCCGGATCGATTCCGGTGCCCGCATGTCGACGATCAGGGCGCGTTCCGCCAGAAGCGAATTCGGACCTATGACCCGCACGGAATTACCCCGGCTGGCTTCCACCGAGCCGGTTTTGATAATGTAGGCGGAATGGAGCAACTGGCCCTCTTCATAAAGCACCATGTCATCGGGCAGCGTGCGCGATTCCGCCGAAAAACCGATCAGGCGCAGATGGTCGTCGGAAAATCCGGAAAAGAAGGGGACTGCAGCGAGCAGTTCGATATCGGATGTCAGGCTCATGTCAAATGTTTCGCCTCAAGGTCATCGTACCAATTTGTAGCCGCCGGCCTCTGTCACCAATATGGCTGCCTGTGACGGGTCGTGTTCGATCTTCTGGCGCAAACGATAAATATGCGTTTCCAGCGTATGGGTCGTTACGCCTGAATTATAACCCCAGACCTCCGACAGAAGAACATCACGGGTGATTGTTCTTTCTCCGGAACGGTAGAGGTATTTCAGGATTGCCGTTTCCTTTTCCGTCAGCCGGATTTTGCCGCCCTCTTCGTCGACCAGCATCTTGGACGCCGGTTTGAATGTATAATGGCCGATTGCGAACGTGGCGTCTTCGCTCTGCTCATGCTGGCGCAAATGGGTTCTGATCCGCGTCAGCAGAACCGCGAACCTGAACGGCTTGGTAATGTAATCGTTGGCGCCTGCTTCAAGCCCGAGAATTTCGTCAGAATCGGAATCATGCCCCGTCAGCAGGATAATCGGCGCCTTGACGCCGCTCTTGCGCAGCAGTTTCACGGCTTCGCGGCCGTCCATATCCGGCAGACCGACATCCATGACGATCAGGTCGACATGACCATCGCGAGCCGCCTTGATTCCGGCGGTTGCGGTTTCTTCCCGCTGAAGATCGAATTCGTCATATAGCGACAATTGCTCGATCAAAGCGTCGCTCAAATCCTTGTCGTCGTCGACAAGCAATATTGTTCGTGATGTCATGGCTCACTCCACAGTCTGCTGCGACAGCCGGTCGGCATCAGCGGAAACGTCGGATCGACCTGTTTGTATCCGTTGTTGCTTCATGGTTTCTTTCAGCCGCATGAAAGATGTCTCTTAATTGTGATATCCGATAACCGACATATGAAGGTTCATAACCGGATGACAAGATCAAAGCGAGTGCACAAATATGTCAAATCGCGCGTGATCGGCGTATTTGCGCACCCTGGAGACCGTTCCCGGGGAATTTTGCATTGCGGTGCACTGCGCCTGAAATGCGCTCTGGGCGCCGGTGGATTGACCAGAATGAAGCGCGAGGGCGATGGCGCGACACCGGTTGGCCGCTACAGACTGCTGCGGCTGGAAATCCGCCGTGACCGGATCATCGGGCCGCAGACGCTTGTGCCCACAGGCACAATCAGACCGCAGGACGCCTGGTCGGAGGAGCCGGAATCGGGTCGGTACAACCGGAAAATTCAACGTTGCCCGATTGCCGCCGGTGACCGGCTGACGCGGTCCGACCGGCTTTATGACGTGATCGGCATTCTGGACTGGAACATCTGCCCGCGCATTTCCTACCGCGGCAGCGCGATTTTTCTGCATCTCTGCCGCCCCGGCTATGGCCCGACAGCCGGCTGCATAGCGCTGCAGCCTGCCGATCTGAAACGGTTGCTGGCGGCCTGCAGCCGCAAACCGGAATTTGTCGTCGGTCCGGTGACACGCAGAAAGATCTGAGTGGACAGGCGTCGATCGCCGATCAGACGACCCGGATGACAAACCAGTAAAACCCGACCGCCGCAATCATTGCCGAGGCCGGTATCGAAATCCGGCTGCGGTACCAGCTTTTTTTGCCGAACCATAGGCCAACGGCCAGAAAACAGCCGGCAATGACGGTCAGCTGACCAAGCTCGACGCCAAGATTGAACGCCACCAGACCGCTGACAAAGTGCGCCGGCGCCAGTCCGATTTCACGCAATACTCCGGCAAAACCGAGGCCGTGCAACAGCCCGAAGCCGAACACAACGGCCGGCCGCCAGCGCTGCAGCCGGTCAGTCACGATATTCTCCACCGCGACGTAGACGATCGAGGCGGCGATCAGCGGTTCGACGATTGCCGGCGAGACCTGGACCAGACCCAGCATGCCGAGCGCCAACGTGACGGAATGTGCCAGCGTGAAACCGGTCACCTGCCACAATAGCGGCTTCAGCCGGGTGCTGAGCAGGAACAGGCCGACGACGAACAGAATATGGTCCAGTCCCTTCGGCACGATGTGGCTGAAGCCGATCACAAGATAATCGGCAAAGATCGACATGGCGCTTTGCGGCTGACTGCCGTTCAGCGGGATCTCTTCGCGGCCGCCGCCGCTCAGATACACCGAATAGATGATCTCGTCCGAGCCGGCCCCGGCGAGGCGCACGACGCTGTCGCCAAAAGCGTCGCGGTATTGCCAGATCAGGGTTTGGGCATTGACAGATGCCAGGCCGGCAAGGCTGATCACCGACACCCGGGCAAGCGCCGTATCGCCGGCATCCGGAACCAGGACATTCTGTACGGTGAGCAAGACCGGCTTGCCGTCAACGGAGACGTCGATACCGGCCAGAAATTCCGGCTCGAACCGATCGAACGCGGCGCGCAGCCCATCCGGCGCCGATGCCCGCAGCCGGTCATATTCGCCGGCATTAGGCGATTGCGCAGTATCATCATGCCCTGCGCCCACGTTGGCGATCAGCGCTTCCAGATTGACGGACATGACGAGCGTCAGATTGCCGGCCGCGTCGAAACTGATCGTGGCGATCGCCGGCCGCAATTCGTGCGCCCGCACCGGCACGAGACTGGCGGTGAAGATGATCAGCGCCATGCAAAGCCAATCGGAACGGAAGAACCGGCTTCGCAAAAGACTGTCTGCTGTTGATCGGAACAAGACCATATTTGCATTGAGCAGAAACCCCTTGGCTGCATCAAGCCCGACAAGGCTGTGATCAGGCAGTGCCGGTTGGCGCAGTTCTGTTGCCGGGCTTGGGGCAGATCGGCTAGACGATGGAATCAGGCCCGGCCGAACATCTGATTGGAAAAACCATGACTGACAGGATCAAATCGATTGCCGTGCTCGGTCTCGGCAAGGTCGGCGCACTGGCCGCCCGGCTGCTGCATGATGGCGGTTTCCGGGTCACAGGCTTTGACGTTCGCAGGCTGAGAACGCAGCATCCCTACTCCGTACAGACCATCGACATGGCCGATCAGGCCGCGCTGGCGAATGCTCTGGACGGCGCGGATGCGGTTCTCTCCTGTCTGCCTTTTGATCTCAACCTGGCCGTCGCCAGTGCCGCGCACCGGGCCGGGATTCATTATTTCGACCTTACCGAAGATGTGCCGACAACGGCGGCGATCATCGAAATGAGCCAAACGGCGAAAGCGGTGATGGCGCCGCAATGCGGCCTGGCGCCGGGGTTCGCCGGCATTGTCGGCGCCTCGCTGATCGCCGCGTTCGATAATTGCCGGTCGCTGAAGATGCGCGTCGGCGCGCTGCCGCAACATCCGACCGGCCTGCTCGGTTATGCCTTCAACTGGTCGCCCGCCGGCGTCGTCAACGAATATCTCAACGATTGCGAGGTCATCGAGGACGGCGTTCGCAAATGGATCTCGCCGATGGAATGGCTTGAGACGATCTATGTCGAAGGCGTCAAACTGGAGGCCTTCACCACCTCCGGCGGCCTCGGCACCATGTGCGATACCTATCTCGGCCAGGTCGCCAATATCGACTACAAGACCATGCGCTATCCCGGCCATGCCGAACTGATGAATTTCTTTTTCCATGAACTGCTGATGCGCGAACAGCGCGAGCAGGCCGGCAATATCCTCACCCACGCCAAACCGCCGGTCGACGATGACGTGGTCTATGTCCATGTTTCGGCGGAGGGCGAAAGCGAAGGCCGGCTGCAGCGGCACGAATTTGTCCGCGCCTACCGGCCGCGCGAGATTGCCGGCGAGACCCGCACGGCGATATCGTGGACCACGTCCGCCTCTGTCGTCGCAATCATCGAGATGGTATCGGCCGGCGCGCTGCCGCAAACGGGGTTTCTCAAGCATGAGACGATCCCGCTGAAGGCATTTCTGGCGACCCGCACCGGCGCGCTTTACGCCTGATCTGTTTCCGGTCGTTTACGGCGGGAAACTTACTGGCGGGCGATAGCGTAATCGCGCAGCACGTTCGCTTCCATCTGCATTTCGTCGATCCGGTGTTTGACCACATCTCCGACACTGACCACGCCGGCCAGCTCGCCGCGGTGCTTGACCGGCAGGTGGCGCACCCGGCGGGCGGTCATGATGCGGGCGATGTCGGCGATCGTATCGTCGGGCGCGCAGGTGACCACCGCCCTGGTCATCAGATCGGAGACATGCAGGTTCAAGATCTCCGCGCCGTGCTCGGCCAGAGCATGGGTGACATCGCGTTCCGATATGATGCCGTCGATTGTCGTGCCGTTATGGCTGACGATCATCGCGCCGACCCGTTCCAGCTTCAGCCGGTGGGCCAGCTGGACGATCGTATCGGTTGGCCGCACCGTCATCACGGCGCTGCCTTTGGCGCTCAGGATATCGGCAACTTTCATACATTCCTCCACGGTTGGATTGATCCCTCCGGAGGACAGCCTGGCTTGCAATCGTCGCCCCCGGGTCCGATCGCAGAGCCGCGTGTCACCCGGGTATGGACAAAGCCTATCATGGAAACAGCAATTTGGCGATGAATTTGCCGTCGCCCCGTGGTGACGGATTTCAGCTCGTCAGCCGCCGGGCGCGCCTTGGGTGTTGACATAAAGCGCATAGAGCGAATGGCTCGACGCCATGAACAGGCGGTTGCGTTTTGTCCCGCCGAAACAGACATTGGCGCAGCGTTCCGGCAAAGCGATGCGGCCGATTTTCGTCCCGTCGGGGGCAAAGACCAGCACGCCGTCAAGCTGCGGCGTCCCCATACCCCAGCCGCACCACAGATTGCCGTCCACATCGCAGCGCATGCCGTCGGGCGTGCCGCCCGGTCCGGCATCGATCAGCACCCGCTTGCCGGAGATCGTCCGGTCGTCGGCTGCGACATCGAAGCTGACGATCTTGCGGTTCGGCACACCGCGCGATTCCACCACATGGAGCAGGCTCTCGTCGGGCGAGAAACACAGCCCGTTCGGCCCCAGAACATCGTCGGCAACAATGGTCATCTCGCCGGTTTCGCCGTCGATGCGGTAGACCGCCTGGGGCAGTTCCGGTTCGGCCTTGTGGCCCTCGTAATGACCCAGAATGCCGAACGGCGGATCGGTGAACCAGACGGAACCGTCGGATTTGACGACGACATCATTGGGCGAATTGAGCGGCTTGCCGTCAAAGCTGTCGGCGAGCACCGAGATGGTGCCGTCATATTCGGTCCGCGTCACCCGCCGGCCGCCATGTTCGCAGGTGATCAGCCGGCCCTGCCGGTCGCGGGTATGGCCGTTGCCGTAGTTCGACGGCTTGCGGTAGATGCTGACGGTTCCGGTCTCCTCTTCCCATTTGAGGATCCGGTTGTTGGGAATGTCGCTCCACAACAGATAACGCCCGTCGCCGATCCAGACCGGCCCCTCCGACCAGCGGCAGCCGGTATAAAGTCGCTCCACCGAAGCGCTGAAGACGACATATTGCTGGAAGCGCTCGTCGAGCACTTCGATCGCCGGATCGGGATAACGCGGGTTCGGCTGCCAGGTGTCGGGGGCGTTGGTCATTATGGGGCTCCTGAATATTCTGCGCGGCGGCACAGCGCATTGGCGGGTTTCGATGTTAGTGGATATTCAAATCCGGCTGCAGAAGAATCTCCGATTTTTGCACCTGTTACCCTCACCCCCGCGCGCCGAATATCGCGCTGCCGACGCGGACGCGGGTGGCGCCGTGGGCGATCGCGGTTTCATAATCCGCGCTCATGCCCATGGAGAGATCACGCACGCCGCATTCGCCGGCAAGCTTCGCCAGCAGCGCGAAATGCGGCCCGGGATCTTCGTGGAACGGCGGGATGCACATCAGGCCGCTGATCTCCAGTCCGTGTTCCGCCCGGCAGCGTTCAACGAACGCCGCAGCCTCTGACGGCGCGACGCCGGCCTTCTGCTCTTCATCGCCGGTATTGACTTCCACGAACAGTTCCGGGTGCCGGCCCTGTTTTGCGATTTCCTTTGCCAGTGCCGCCGCCAGCCGGTCGCGGTCGAGTGTATGGATGGCGTGAAACATGTTTACGGCCGGCCTGACCTTGTTGGTCTGCAGCGGGCCGATCAGGTGCAGTTCGGCATCCGGGTATTTTTCCATCAGCCCCGGCCATTTGGCCGCCGCTTCCTGGACACGGTTTTCGCCGAAGATGCGCTGACCGGCCGCCAGCACCGGTTCGATCGCCTCGGCGGGGAAGGTTTTCGAAACCGCGATCAGCCGGGTGGACCCGGCGGCGCGGCCGGCGGTTTTTTCCGCCTCGGCGATCTTGTGTTTCACGGCAGCAAGGCGGGTCTGGGCGTCGGTCATATTCTCTCGTATGGCGTCGTTTTCTGAAATCCCGTCGCAGACTATGGGTCCCGTGTCTGCGGCGCAACACTGCGTGTTGCACACGCGCACGGGATGACTGGCAAAACGATTACAACAGGCAAGCCTCTTCATAGAGATCGAGCCAGTCCGGGTTATCTTTCTCGATGAGTTGGATCTTCCAGGCGCGTCGCCATTTCTTGATGCGCTTCTCTTCATCGATGGCATATTCGATATCGTCAAACTGCGAATACCAGACCAGCATCTTGACATCATATTGTCTGGTGAACCCCGGTAATATGCCTTCCTTGTGTTCCCAGATTCGTCCGGCAAGATCGCTGGTGACGCCGACATAAAGCGTCCCGTGCGGCTTCGAAGCCGGTATGTAGGCGTAACCGGACTTGCCGTTCATCGATGAATATTGAATCTCCAATCACGAGACGGCAACAAGTTTCCAGTCATCCCGTGCGCGCCGCAGCATCTTCGATGATGCGGCCCCTTCGACAAGCTCAGGATACACGGGAACCACAAAGAGCTGAATTGTCTGCGATAGGTTCATCGCCTGGCGTCCCCGCCCCCAATCGGTTGACCCGGCAGGCCAATTCTGCTGAAGCTCTCGCGGCCTGAAAAATATGTGACCGCAGGAAGACCGGACCGAAAATGGTTTTAGAACGATACAATCCCCGCACCGTTGAGCAGCATTGGCAGCAGCTCTGGGAGAGCCGCGATCTCTACCGCTGCGACAATGACGATCCGCGGCCGAAATATTATGTGCTGGAGATGTTCCCTTATCCGTCCGGCCGCATCCATATCGGCCATACGCGCAATTACACGATGGGCGATGTCGTTGCCCGCTACAAGCGGGCGAAGGGTTTCAACGTGCTGCATCCGATGGGCTGGGACGCCTTCGGCATGCCGGCGGAAAATGCCGCGATGCAGAACAAGGTGCATCCCCAGCAATGGACCTACGACAATATCGCCACCATGAAGGCGCAATTGAAACTGATGGGCTTTTCCATCGACTGGTCGCGCGAATTCGCCACCTGCGATCCGGAATATTATGCCCACCAGCAGAAATTGTTCATTGATTTTCTTGATGCCGGGCTGGTGTCGCGCAAGACCGCCAAGGTCAATTGGGATCCGGTCGACCAGACGGTGCTGGCCAACGAGCAGGTGATCGACGGCAAGGGCTGGCGCTCCGGCGCGGAAGTGCAACAGCGGGAGCTGACCCAGTGGTTCTTTAACATCACCGATTACAACCAGGACCTGCTGGACGCGATCGACGATCTGGATCGCTGGCCGGAACGGGTGCGCACCATGCAGCGCAACTGGATCGGCCGCTCCGAGGGGCTGAGCGTGCGGTTCGAATTCGAGACCCCGCCGCCCTCGGGCGACAAGACATTGGAGATCTTCACCACCCGGCCCGATACCCTGTTCGGCGCCTCGTTCATGGCGCTGTCGCCGGATCACCCGATATCCGGCGAGCTGGCCAGGGACAATCCCGAGCTTGCAGGCTTTATCGATGAATGCCGGCGCATCGGCACGACGGCGGAAGCGATCGAGACGGCGGAGAAACGCGGCTTCGATACCGGCCTGAAGATGCGCCATCCGTTTATCGACGGCCATTTGCTGCCGGTCTATGTCGCCAATTTCGTGCTGATGGATTACGGCACCGGGGCGATCTTCGCCTGCCCCGGCCACGACCAGCGCGATCTCGATTTCGCCAACAAATACGGCTTGCCGGTGATCCCGGTGGTGATGCCCAACGACGGAGATGCGGCGACCTTTTCGGTTCTGACGGAAGCCTTTCTCGACGACGGCAAGATCATCAATTCCGGTTTCCTCAATGGCCTGTCGATAACCGAGGCCAAGGAAGCGGTTGCGGCGCGGCTTGAGGCGGTGACGGTCGACGGCGCGCCCCAGGGCCGGCGCGAGGTCAATTTCCGGCTGCGCGACTGGGGCATCTCCCGGCAGCGCTACTGGGGCTGCCCGATCCCGGTGGTGCATTGCGAGGCCTGCGGCGTCGTGCCAGTGCCGGCCGACGATCTTCCGGTGCGGCTGCCGGAAGACATTGCCTTCGAGAAGCCGGGCAATCCGCTCGACCACCACCCGACCTGGAAAAACGTCGATTGCCCGACATGCGGCAAGGCGGCGCGGCGGGAAACCGACACGATGGACACGTTTGTCGATTCGTCGTGGTATTTCGCCCGCTTTACCGCGCCCGATGCCGGCACGCCGACCGACAGGGAAGCCGCCAATGGCTGGCTGCCGGTTGATCAGTATATCGGCGGCATCGAGCATGCGATTCTGCATCTGCTCTATTCGCGGTTTTTTACCCGCGCGATGAAGAAGACGGGCCATCTGGATCTGGACGAACCGTTTGCCGGCTTGTTCACGCAGGGCATGGTGGTGCACGAAACCTACCGCCGGCCGGACGGCGAATGGCTGACGCCGGCGGATGTGCGCATTGAAGGCCATGACGATGACCGCAAGGCGTTCGATGCGGCAAGCGGTGAGGAAGTGGGCATCGGCAGCCTTGAAAAAATGTCCAAGTCGAAACGCAATACCGTCGGCCCGGAAGATATTACCGGTGCTTACGGCGCCGATACGGCGCGCTGGTTCATGCTGTCGGATTCGCCGCCCGAACGCGATGTGGAATGGTCGAATGCCGGTGTCGACGGCGCGCACCGCTTCGTCCAGCGCATCTGGCGCACGGTCAGCGCCGCCGCGCCGATTCTGGCCGGCGCTTCCGATGAACCGCAGTCGATGAGCGATGATGCGACGGACCTGCTGCGCGAAGCGCACAAGGCCTTGCATGCCGTCTCTGAGGATCTTGAAGGGCTGCGATTCAATGTGGCGATCGCCCGGCTGCACGCTTTGTTGCCGCAGATCGCCAATGTCACGCCGGAGAAGGCATCGGATGACCCCTCGCTTGTTGCGGCGCTATCGTCGGCGGTGGACATGTTCATTGTGATGTTTGCGCCGGTGATGCCGCACCTGGCGGAGGAATGCTGGAAGGAACTCGGCCGCGAGGGTCTTGTTGCGGAAACGGCCTGGCCGGAGGTCGATCCGGCTTTGCTGAAACAGGACACGATCGTTCTGCCGGTTCAGGTCAATGGCAAAAAGCGGGCGGAATTGACCGTTGCAAGTGACGCTGCCAGTGATACGATTGAACAGGCGGCGCTCAAACTTGAAGCGGTGCAGAAATTCCTTGAAGGCCGGTCGCCGAAAAAGATTATCGTGGTGCCCGGACGAATCGTAAATGTGGTCGGTTGATATGGCGAACAAATACAGGCGAACTCCGGTTTTTCTGGCACCGGTTTTTCTGGCACCGGCTTTTCTGGTGCTGGCTCTTCTCGGCTCGGTTCTGGCGCTGTCCGGCTGCCAGGTACGGCCGCTCTATGCGGACGCTTCAACCGGCAGCATCAGCGCCGACGGCACGCCATCGACCCGCCAGTCGCTGCGCGAAATCGACATTGCCGATCCGCGCGACCGGCAGGAGCAGGTGTTCCGCAACGCGCTTGTGTTCAATCTACAGGGCGGCGGCGGCCCTGCGGAAGTGAATTACCGCCTGACCTACCGAATGGCCGTGCAGGAACAGAGAATCGCGCTGGAGCGGGTGACCGGAACGCCGACGGCCTATCAGGTCCGCGGCCAGCTATCCTACCTGCTGGAGGACGCCGACACTGGTGAAGTTCTGGTGACCGACCGGGTCAGCGCCATTGCCTCCTATGACCGCTCGTCACAGAATTTTGCCAATGTGCGCGCCAGGCGCGACGGCGAGGACCGAATCGGTAACGAACTTGCGCGGCTGGTGGAAATCCGGCTGGCGAGTTATTTTGCCGCCCGCTAGCCGGTTGCGCACCCGCCGCATCTGCCATTGGACGCTGTGACGCAAAATGGTTGCGATCAAACCCCAGGCCACTGACCGCTTCCTGGCAAATCCGCCGGAAAATACCAGGCTGTTCCTGGTTCACGGCGCCGATGCCGGCGGCGTCACGGAACGGGTGCGGACGCTTGAAAAACTGGCCCAGGCGCGCGATCCCGGCGGCGGCAATCTGATCCGGTTCCAATCCGACGAAGTCGCCGCCGACCCCGGACGGATTTCCGATGAAGCGCTTTCCGTTTCCATGTTCGGCGGCGAACCGATCCTGTCGCTGCGGGTTTCCGACGGACGCCACAATGTCATGCCGGCGCTGGCGCCGATGCTGGAGACGCCGCCGCAGGGCGCCTGGATCATCGTTGCGGCGGCCGAACTGCGCCCGACCAGTCCGTTGCGCAAGGCCTTTGAAGCTTCTGCCGATGCCGCCTCCATCATCTGTTACGAGCTTGAAGACCGGGATGTCGGCCAGATGGTTCGCGACATGATCCGCGAGGCGGGTCTCGCCATCGACGAGGACGCGCTTGAAACTCTGACCGCGTCGCTGGGCGCCGACCGGCTGGCGACGCGCAATGAAATCGAGAAGCTCATTCTCTACGCCGGCAGCGACAGCCCGGTGACGCTGACCCATGTCGCGGAGGCGGTTGGCGAGAACCTCGCTTTGCGGTCAGACCGGATTATCGATGCCGCGCTTGCCGGCCGTTCCGCCGCCATGGACAATGATCTTGTGCGCCTGCGCAATGAGGGCCAGTCCGCCAGCGGTCTGGCCACCCAGATGCTGCGTCATCTGATGATGATGCAGTCGCTGCGCGAACGGGTCGATACCGGCAGCGGCGCCCGGCAGGCGGTGGAGGCGGCCAGGCCGCCGGTGTTTTTCAAGCGCCGGGCGATGGTGACGGAGGCGCTGAACCGCTGGGCGGCAGACGATCTGCGGCAGGCGCGGTCCTGGACCGCAGACGCCATCGCGGCATCGCGCAAGACGCCGCAGCTGGAATTCGAGCTGGTCTCCGACGCGCTGCACAAGATTGCGCTGGAAGCGCGGAAACAAGGCAGATCCCGGCGTTGAAGTCATTAGTCACAGAAAATGTGTATTGTGATATTCTGGTTTTCCCGGTAAGAGTCACGCTTGCCAACAGCCATCACCAAAGATCTGGTTGGCTGGCGGCGTTACCGATATGCGCGCACAGGCTTCGTCAGTCTCCCGGCTCTGGCGCAGACTGTTCTTCATCAGGATCCGTGCTCGGGTCATCTGTTTGTGTTCCGGGGCCGGCGCGGCGACCTGATCAAGGTGATCTGGTGGGATGGCCAGGGCGCGTGTCTATTTTCCAAGCGCTTGGAGCTGGGTCGGTTTGTGTGGCCATCGGCGGCAATCGTCTATACGCTGATCGAAACCGCCAGGCTCAATGGCGTTGATCCGCAGGCCTGGTTCACCGATACGCTGGCCCGCACAGCCGATCACAAGATCAGCAAACTGGACGAGCTATTGCCGTGCAGTTACGCTCAAGTCTGAGCGTAATCGGCAATTGGTCCGTCAGTCCAGCTGGGCATCATCGAACGCTCACGTCAAAAGACGGATTGGTATATGCTGAAATGAAAATCGACTGACGAGACTGCCATGATTCAATCGAAATATTTCATTCTATTCGTCATCGTGCCCACGTCCGTCTTCGGGCTGCTGGTATATCTTGCAGGCGGAACCGATGCCTTTGCCGAAGGCGGGGTTATCGAAAATCTGACCGTGGTCGGCTATGCAATTACCGCGGTGATCGTGCTGGCGCTCCCCGGTGTCGCCTGGCTGCGGCGGTCGGAGCTTGCCTTCCTGATTGGGCTGCTGGCGGCGCGCGAGCTCGACCTGCACAAGGCGTTCACGCAGGACAGCCTGCTGAAGATGGATTATTATCTGAAGACTGACGCGCCGCTCATGGAAAAGGGCCTGAGCATTTTATTCCTTGTGGCCATTGCGGCTGTTGCCGTTCATCTGGTGGTGTGCGCCGGTCCGGGATTTCTGGCGGCGCTGAAGGCACGGCGCGATTATACCCTGTCGGTTCTGTGCGGTCTGATCTTCATCGGCTTCTCCAAGTCGATCGACGGCATTCCGCGCAAGATGCGCGGTCTCGGTGTGAGCGTGGACGATACGGTGAGGCTGTCGTTCCGCTCCGTGGAGGAACTGGTGGAACTAATGATCCCGCTAGTCTTTACCGCCGCCTGTATCCAGTTCTGGATGCTGGTGCGCAGCAGGCACAATTCGCCGCAGACACCGAACCCGGCAATCCCGCGTGATCCGGCCGGCAATTCAAATTAAACCTCATCGCCGGTATGCGGCGCGCAAAACAACGAACGCGTCGAAAGCCGAACCGCTTCAGAAACCGGATATTTCATGATGCAGACTGTGCTTAGCCTGAAGTGCGGAGACCGTAGACGTTTCCCTCCACCCTCATCCTTGTCTGTTGAAGATATGGGATAAGATGTTCGGCGGGCGGGTCAGCCGCGCAGTTTGCGGCAAACCGCTTCCAACTGCTCCAGTGACTGGTATGCGATCCGCACTTCGCCTTTGCCATCCAGCTTGTGACGGATATCCAGCTTCAGGCCGAGCCGGGCTTCCAGTTCCTGCTCCAGCGCACGGGTGTCGGCGCCCTTTTCCGGCGCGGCTCTCGCCGCCGCCGGCGGTTTCGGCGCCCGGGTCAGTTTTTCCGTTTCGCGCACCGACAGGCCGCGTTCGATCACCCGCGCCGCCAGCGCGCTTGCCTCCGCCACATTGATCAGCGCCCGGGCGTGGCCGGCGCTCAGCGCCCCGGCGCGGACATAGTCGATGACGTCGCGCGGCAGCTTCAGCAGCCGCAGCGTATTGGTGACGTGCACCCGGCTCTTGCCGATGCGCGCGCCCAGATCCGCCTGGCTGTAACTGAACTCCTCAATCAGCGCATTGTAACCGAGCGCCTCCTCGACCGGATTAAGATCGGAGCGCTGAACGTTTTCCACGATCGCAAGCTCCAGCGCTTCGTTATCGGAAACATCGAGCAGGGTGACCGGCACATCGTGCAGGCCGGCCTTCTGCGCCGCCCGCCAGCGCCGTTCGCCGGCGATGATTTCATAATAGTCCTGCTTGCCGGGAACCGGGCGCACGACGATCGGCTGGACCATGCCGTGGGCCTGGATGGAGATCGCCAGATCGTCGAGATCGTCCTGTGCAAAAGTCGTCCGTGGATTACGGGGATTAGGGTGGATAAACCCCAGCGGAACGACCTTGCGGTCGGCGTGATCATTGCCGGAACCGTCATTCGATGCCACGGCCACCGGGGCCGGTTTGGGGGCATAATCGCCCAGCAGGGCGTCGAGCCCGCGGCCAAGACGTTTTCTCGGTTCAGTTGCCATGGAGTGCGCTTTCGTTTGCAGGTGACCTGCTTTTGTCATGCAGCCCGCAGGCCGCGTTCCCTGTGGATAATTTCACTTGCCAGTTTCAGATAGGCCTGGCTGCCGGCGCATTTCAGATCATAGAGCAGCGCCGGTTTGCCGAATGACGGCGCTTCTGAAATCCGCACGTTGCGCGGAATGATCGTCTTGTAGACCTTGTCGCCCATATGCTCGCGCACATCGTCGACAACCTGGACCGACAGTTTGTTGCGCCGGTCGAACATGGTGAGCACGATGCCGTGGATCGACAATCCCGGATTGAGGCCGGCCTGGACTTTCTCCACCGTCGTCAGGATCTGGCTGAGACCTTCGAGGGCGAAGAATTCACACTGCAGCGGCACCAGCACGGCGTGGCTTGCCGCCATCGCGTTGATGGTCAGAAGATTGAGCGACGGCGGGCAATCGACCAGAACATACGTATAGGCCTCGCCGTCTGGCGGCGCGTCGATTTCCGAAATCGCCTTGCGCAGCCGGAAGCTGCGATCGTCAAGCTCGGCCATTTCCAGTTCGACGCCGAGAAGGTCCAGTGTCGAGGGCGCGATCGACAGCCTCGGGATCGCCGTCTTGCGGGCAACATATTGCAGCGGCATATCGCCCATCAGAACATCGTAGGTGGAAAATTCGCGCTGGTCACGGCCGATGCCGAGGCCCGTGGAGGCATTGCCCTGAGGATCGAGATCGACGATCAGGACCGTTTCGCCGATTGCAGCAAGCGCCGTACCGAGATTGATAGCAGTCGTCGTCTTGCCGACGCCGCCCTTCTGATTGGCCACACACAGGACCCGTGGCATGACCGGCAAATCTGCTGAACGCGCGTTCATATCAGCTTTTCCTCTTCAGATTCCGGACAGTAACGATTCGGCCACCCGGATCGCTGACACTATCCTCTATTACCAGATCGTAACCCCAATATTTAGATGCCAGCTGCTCTTCATACACAAAATCTTGTCCTTTTAGCAGCAACATCATCGATTCTTTCCTCATCAGCGGCTCTGCCAACCGGCACAGTTCGGCAAACGGCGCCAGCGCCCGCGCGCTAATGACATCTATCGCATCATGGGCCCTAAGCGCGAAACTTTCGATGCGTTCGGCAACAACATCAACAGGTGCTTTCGTCTCCCGCGCCACAGCACGCAGGAAAGCGCATTTTTTGGCATTCGACTCCACCAGGATCACATGGGCATGCGGCTGTTTCTCCGCAAGCAGGATGGCAATCACCATACCGGGAAACCCGGCGCCGCTGCCCAGATCGATCCAGCGCCGCGCTTCAGGTGCCGCCGACAGCAATTGTGCGCTGTCGAGAATGTGCCGCGACCAGACCTGATCGAGGGTCGCTGCGGAAACCAGATTATGGGTGCCCTGCCATTTCCTCAGCAACGCCACATAGGCATCCAACCGGGAAACGGCCTGCGGCGTGACAAAATCAAACCGGTCGAGGCAGGCGGAACTTTCCTCGCGCACCTCAGGCCGCACCTCTTGTCGCATCTCTCGCCGCTCCAACTTGAACACCGGCCCTGCGCCGGACATGCGCCAGAAGCAGCGTCAGCGCCGCCGGCGTGATGCCTTCAATCCGCCCGGCCTGGGCAAGCGTTGCCGGCCGCACCGTCTCCAGCTTCTGGCGCAGTTCGTTCGACAGGCCGGGGATCGAACCATAATCCAGATCGTCCGGCAGGCTGAGAGCCTCGTCCCGGCGCAGCGCTTCGACGTCGCGGTGCTGGCGCTTCAGATAGACTGCATATTGCGCGTCGATTGACACCTGATCGGCAATCGCCGGCTGCAGCGCGGCAAGCTCCGGCCAGACATTGGCAAGCGCGGCCATGTCGAAATCGGGATAGGCGAGCAGCTGGAATGCGGTCCGCCGCTGGCCGTCGCGGTTGACCGGCAGGCCTTTGGCGATCGCCTCGTCGGGCGTCACACTCAAATTGCCGAGAAGATCGCGCGCCGCATCAAGCTGGTCGCGCCGCTGCTTGAACGCTTTCTGTCGGCCACTGCCGACACAGCCGGCAGCGAGCCCGATCGGCGTCAGCCGCTGATCGGCATTGTCGGCCCTGAGCGACAGCCGGTACTCCGCCCGCGAGGTAAACATGCGATAGGGCTCGCTGACACCGCGGGTCACAAGATCGTCGATCATCACACCCAGATAGGCATCCGCCCGGCTGATCATCAGCGGATCTGAGCCGCCGGCGGCCCGGGCCGCATTGAGTCCGGCCATCAGTCCCTGTGCGCCGGCCTCTTCGTATCCTGTCGTGCCGTTGATCTGGCCGGCCAGATAAAGCCCTGGCAATTTGGCGCATTCCAGCGACGGGTGCAGATCGCGCGGATCGACATGGTCATATTCGATGGCATAACCCGGCCGCAGGATGGTGCAGCGCTCAAGGCCCGGAATGGAATGGACGAATGCCGCCTGCACGTCCTCCGGCAGAGACGTCGAGATACCGTTCGGATAGATCGTCGGATCGTCGAGCCCTTCCGGCTCGAGAAAAATCTGGTGGCTTTCGCGGTCGGCAAAACGGACGACCTTGTCCTCAAGCGAGGGACAATAACGCGGCCCGGTGCTTTCGATCTTGCCGGAATACATCGCCGAGCGGCCGATATTGTCGGCAACGATCCGGTGCGTTTCCGCCGTCGTGCGGGTGATATGACAGTCGATCTGCTGTGTGGTGATCGCGCTGGTCAGCGCCGAGAACGGCTCAGGCGGATTGTCGCCGGCCTGGCGCTCCAGCACGGCCCAGTCGATGGTGCGCCCGTCAAGCCTTGGCGGCGTTCCGGTCTTCAGCCGGGCCAGACGGATGCCGGCCTGTTCAAGCGCATCCGACAGGCCGAGCGACGGCGCCTCGCCCGCCCGCCCGGCCGGCGTGGTGATGTCGCCGATATGGATCAGCCCGCGCAGAAAGGTTCCGGTGGTCAGCACGGTCGCCGGCGCGCTCAGGCAGCGGCCATCGGCAAGCCGGATACCGCTCACCCGGCCGCGCTCGAAGACGAAGGACGCCGCCTCGCCTTCCACCACTTGGAGGTTTTCGGTCGCCCGGATTTCCGCCTGCATGGCGGCGCGGTAGAGCGCCCGGTCGGCCTGCGCCCGCGGACCGCGCACCGCCGGTCCCTTGCGCCGGTTGAGCACCCGGAACTGGATGCCGGCCCGGTCGATCACCCGCGCCATCAGCCCGTCGAGCGCATCGATCTCGCGCACCAGATGGCCCTTGCCGAGGCCGCCGATCGCCGGATTGCAGGACATTTCGCCGATGGTGGAAAACTTGTGCGTCACCAGGATCGTGCGCGCGCCAAAGCGCGCGGCGGCGGCAGCGGCTTCCGTGCCCGCGTGGCCGCCACCGACGACAATGACGTCGGCGCTGATATCGGCGCTGATATTTTCGGTGTTATTCATCCCGGCGATTTAGCGCAATATCGGCTCGGATGAAAGACTTTCCGAAACTGCGGTGCAGGACGCGCGCGCTGTTTGAGCGCCGTATTTCCGCTTCCGGTTCTTCCCGCCTTTCGTGGCTCGCTTCCATCCACTGATGTTTCACGTGAAACATCATTTGCCGGCAATATCCGCTTTCATCAGGTGATAGGTCAGCGCCAGAGCTATGCAATGCCTCAGTTCATTCTCAGGGATCGAATCGTCGCAGGACATCACCAGCGCGCGGTTGCCCTGGAAGGTCAGCCGGTCCCCGTAGATATCGCGGAAAGTCGAGACCAGACTGGTCCGGCAATGAAAATACATCCCGGATTTCGACGAATCATTTCTGACTGCGTCGATCCGGATCGTACTGCCGGATTTCGGCGCTGTCGTCAGGTAGGACGGCTGGCCCCATTTCAGGCATTCGACGATCGTCCCCACGCCCGGCGTGTCTCTTGCGGTTGCAAAAATCAGTTCCCGGACCGCGAGCAGACATTTGCGCACAGCCTGCGGATAGGATTGAAAAACGGATTCCACGGCATCGTCGTTAAACGGCGTCATTGTTCTGTCGGCGGTCCTTGAGATGTTTCACGTGAAACCTAATCGGATTGCAGGACGATCGAAACCGCTGCGAAGCAAAAAATCCGCCGGCATTGTTTCACGTGAAACATCATTTGCCGATACAGAACTCCCCGAACAGCCGGTCGAGCACATCCTCCACATCGATTCGCCCGCTCACCCGGCCAATACCGTCGGTCGCTGCACGAAGATCCTCGGCAATCATTTCAAGAGGCCGGTCCGGCTTATCCGCCGCATCATTCAGGCTCGCCACCACCGAGCGCAGTGCATCGGCCTGACGGGCGCGCGTCACGAGCCATGCCGCATCGCTGGTCATGGTTTCAGCCGCAGCTGTTTTCAGCCGCAGCAACAATTCATCAAGACCCTCGCCCGTCTTTGCCGAAATCTGAAGCGCATCGTCTGAAGGCTCTGTCTCGGCCAGGTCGCACTTCGTCGCGACCTGCAAGAGCGGCACCGATCCGATCGGCGCAGGTTCGTCCACAGGCCCACTGCCGTCGCGCAACCATAACACCAGATCCGCCTGCTCCGCCGCGAGCCTGGCCCGCCGGATGCCCTCGCGTTCGACAACGCTGTCGGTCTCACGCAAACCGGCCGTGTCAAAAAGCACCACCGGATACCCGTCGAGATCCATCGGCACTTCAAGCACATCCCGGGTCGTGCCGGCCTCATCCGTCACGATCGCCACATCGCGTTTGGCCAGTCGGTTGAGCAAGGTCGACTTGCCGGCATTCGGTGCGCCGATGATCGCAACCCGCAACCCGCTGCGCACCCTTTCCGCCACACCGAACGTGCCGAGCGCGGACGCAACCTCGTTGCGGATCGACGACACCTGGTCAAAGAATTCCAGTGGCAGATCGACATTGACGTCGTCCTCTTCGGAAAAATCCAGTCGCGCTTCGATCGCCGCACGCAGATCGATCAGCCGGTCGCGCCACAGATCCAAAGCGAGACGCATATGGCCCTGGGCGAGCTGAACCGCCTGCTTGCGCTGCACCTCCGTTTCCGCCTGGATCAGATCGGCTAGGCCTTCCAGTTCGGTCAGATCGAGCTTGCCATTGTCAAACGCCCGGCGGGAAAATTCACCCGCCTCCGCCAACCTGACATCTGACCGTTTCGTCAGCGCATTGATGACCGCCTGGACGACGGCGCGGCTGCCGTGGCAGTGGAACTCGGCACAATCCTCGCCGGTAAAACTGGCCGGTCCCGGCAGCCACAGGACAAGGCCCTGATCGAGAACATCGCCGGTCTCCGGATCGCGCAATGTCCTCAGGCCCGCCTTGCGCGGCGGACCCGGTTCGCCGGAAATTACTGTCACGCAATCGCGCGCGGCCGGGCCGGAAATCCGGATCACCGCAACGCCGCTTGGCGGCGCGCCACTGGACAGCGCACAAATCGTATCCATCTGCTATTCTACCTCTGCCCGCAGGCCGATAACATCCTGGGAAAGCCGATGAGCCGCAACCGACTTGGAGACACCGCCAGCCCCTATCTGCGTCAGCATGCCGAAAATCCCGTTCACTGGTGGCCTTGGTCTGCAAACGCCTTCGCGGAAGCCGAGGCGCGAAACGTGCCGGTCCATTTGTCCATCGGTTACGCCGCCTGCCACTGGTGCCATGTCATGGCCGGGGAAAGTTTCAGCGACCCGGCGATCGCCGCTTTATTGAACGATCGCTTCGTCAACATCAAGGTCGATCGCGAAGAGCGGCCAGACATCGACCAGATCTACATGAAGGCGCTGCACGCGATGGGCGAACAGGGCGGCTGGCCGCTGACCATGTTCATCAGCCCCGACGGCGAACCGTTCTGGGGCGGCACCTATTTCCCGCCCGAACCACGCTGGGGCCGGCCGGGTTTTCCGCAATTGCTGGAGAGCATATCCGCCGCCTGGCAGCGCGGCGACGAAACAATTGCAACAAATCGCAAAGCGCTGGTTGACCACCTCAGCCAGACCGGCGGCACCGTCGGTGGCAACGGCTCGCTGCCGGACAAAGCCATCCTCGATCGATCGGCGGAATGGCTGTTGTCGATCTGGGATCACGACAAAGGCGGCATTCGCGGCGCGCCGAAATTCCCCATGTCGCCGGTGCTTGAACTATTGTCGCGGGCCGCCGTCCGCAATGATCGCGACAACCGTTTTCAAGACGCCGTCATGACCACCCTCACCGGGCTCTGCAGCGGCGGAATCTATGATCATCTGGCCGGCGGTTTCGCCCGCTACTCCGTCGACGAAAAATGGCTGGTGCCGCACTTTGAGAAAATGCTTTCCGACAATGGCCAGTTGCTGTGGCTGATCGCCCTGCATCAACCGAATGCCGGCGGTAATCTCCTGCACGACCGGATGACCGAGACCGCAGACTGGCTGATCCGCGGCATGCAATTGCCGGGCGGCGGTTTCGCCGCAAGCCTCGATGCCGATACCGGACACGAAGAAGGCCTGACCTATGTCTGGACAAAGCCGGAGGTGGATCATGTGCTTGGCCCGGATTCACAATTCTTCTGCGAACATTATGACGTAACCGACAGCGGAAACTGGGACGGCAAATCGATCCTGAACCGCCTTGTTCCCGGCCAGCCGGTTTACGCCGAAACCGCGACGGAGGATCGCCTTCGATCCTTGCGGGCCAGGCTTCTCGATGTCCGCAACAAGCGGTCGCAGCCCGCCCGCGATGAAAAAGTCCTGGCCGACTGGAACGGCGTCACGATTACCGCTCTGACCCGGGCCTTCGAAATCACCGGACAGCAATGTTATCTTGAAGCAGCACAGAAGGCGTTCCATTTCATCACCGGATCGATGCAACAATCCGGCCGGCTCTGCCATGCCTGGTGTGATGGCCGCATCACGGCAACGGGCCTTGCAACCGATTACGCACAAATGATCCGGGCGGCGATTGCCCTGCACGCGGCGACCAACGCGTCGGACTATCTGCAACAGGCTGAGGATTGGTTCAGCCAGGCCGCCGACGACTATACCGATTCCGGAACGGTTTATCTGACGCCGGCCGATACCGATCTGATCGTCCGGCCCGTGTCAGTTCACGATGAAGCCATGCCGGCGGCGGCAGGCATTCTCGTACAGGTCGCCATGCCGCTCTTCATGTTGACCGGCACAGGGCACTACCGGGCAACGGCGGAGGCCATATTGGGCGCACAGGCCGACCTGATCAGCAAGGATGTCATCGGCAGCGCCAGCCTGCAGAGCGGCTTCGACAGCATGATGCGCGGGCGCCTCGCCTATCTGTCGACCGGCCCAGATTCCCACCTCGATACCGGTCTGAAAAACCTGATCCTGAGCGAAACCGATCCGGCAATGTTATTCATCCAGGACAGCGGCAACGGGAATCCGCCCAAACCGGTTCCCGCCGGCACGGACGATGGCGTCCAGCGTCTCTATCTTTGCGAAGCGGCCAGCTGCCGTGCGCCGGTCAATAACCTGGAAGACGCAAAAGCACTGCTCAACGACACCCGTCGTGGCATCGCTAAACCGGGTTGAACAAGGGTTACCGTTGTTTTATCGAAGGGGTAGCCGCCAATAGAACAATACAAGAACATTCGCATAGTGATACGCCCGTTTATACCACTCTCGGCTGCCTAATCGGTGGACTTTACTGGTTCATGGAATCGAAGAAATCCGAATTCGTCTTGGTCTGCTTCAGACGATCGAGCAGGAATTCGATCGCATCGACAACACCCATCGAAGACAGGATCCGCCTGAGCACGAAGATTTTCTGCAGATCGCCCTTGGCGACAAGCAGCTCTTCCTTGCGGGTGCCGGATTTGAGAATATCGATTGACGGGTAGACGCGCTTGTCGGCGATCTTGCGGTCGAGCACGATTTCGGAGTTGCCGGTGCCCTTGAATTCTTCAAAAATCACTTCGTCCATCCGGCTGCCGGTATCGATCAGGGCGGTGGAAATGATCGTCAGCGACCCGCCCTCTTCGATGTTGCGCGCCGCACCGAAGAACCGCTTTGGCCGCTGCAGAGCATTGGCATCGACACCACCGGTCAGAACCTTGCCCGACGAGGGCACAACGGTGTTGTAGGCGCGCCCGAGCCTGGTGATGGAATCCAGCAGGATCACGACATCGCGGCCATGCTCGACAAGGCGCTTGGCCTTTTCGATCACCATTTCCGCGACTGCAACATGGCGCACCGCCGGCTCGTCGAAGGTCGACGACACGACTTCGCCGCTTACCGTGCGCTGCATGTCGGTCACTTCTTCCGGCCGTTCATCGATCAACAGCACGATCAGATAACATTCCGGATGGTTAGTCGCGATCGCCTTGGCAATATTCTGCAGCAGCACCGTTTTACCGGTCCTCGGCGGCGCCACGATCAGGCCGCGCTGGCCCTTGCCGAGCGGTGCGACCAGATCGATGACCCGCGAAGACATGTCCTTCACCGCCGGATCATCGACTTCCATCTTGAAGCGCTCATCGGGATAGAGCGGCGTCAGATTGTCGAAATGAACCTTGTGCCTGGCGGCCTCCGGATCTTCGAAATTGATGGTATTGACCTTGAGCAGGGCGAAGTACCGCTCGCCGTCTTTCGGGCTGCGGATCTGCCCTTCGACCGTATCGCCGGTTCTCAGCGAAAACCGCCTGATCTGGGACGGCGAAACATAAATATCGTCCGGACCCGGCAGATAGTTCACATCAGGCGAGCGAAGGAAACCGAACCCGTCCTGAAGCACCTCGACGACGCCCTCACCGATAATGTCGATGTCCTCGTCAGCCAATTGTTTCAGGATCGCGAACATCAGCTCCTGCTTGCGCAGGGTGCTCGCGTTTTCCACATCATGCTCCTCGGCAAAAGCCAGAAGCTCGGTGGGGGACTTTTCCTTCAAGTCCTTGAGTTTCATTTCACGCATTGAATAACCCGGGTGGGAAAAAAGGGGGAATGGTTTGAGGAGATTGAACACATGCGCACCAGAATGGCCCGCTGCTCACAGGAGATTACAATCGGTTCAGTCCAACCGGCGGCAGATTCTAACCGGAAAGGCTTTATCAAAGGTATTCATGACATGCGTTCAATACCGAACATCATCTCATTAACCGGCATCGTATCGATTCTCAAGCACCAATCGGCGGAATCTAGAATGGTTTGATGATAACGAGGATAACCGCGGCAATCATGATCACTGTCGGTACCTCGTTTGCGATCCGGAAAAACCGGGCAGGCCGCTCATTTGCGTCGGAGGCAAACAATCTGACCCATTTCGCAAGCGCCATATGGAATGCCGAAAGCAGAACCACAAGGGCCAGTTTCACAATCAACCAGCCCTCGGCCCAGACATCCTGCAGCGAGGCCACCCAGATGCCGAATATCCAGGTTGCCAGCATCGCCGGCGTGGCAATCGCCTTCAACAGCCGGCGTTCCATCACCTTGAAGATTTCAGAACTTTCAGAGCCTGCAGCCGCATCGGCGTGATAGACCAGAAGCCGCGGCAGGTAGAGCAGGGCCGCCATCCATGCGATGACGGAAATGACATGCAAGACCTTTACCCAAAGCATCAGTTTCCCTCCCGGCCGCGAACCCTGGCGACAAGCCGTTCAACATGTTCAATCGGCGTGTCGGGCGTGATGCCATGACCGAGATTGAAGATATGCGGCCGGCCGGCAAAGGCCTCCAGCACGCGGTCCACGCCCCGGTCAAGCGCCTCGCCGCCGACGATCAGCCGCATCGGATCCATATTGCCCTGGATGGCAATCGAATCGTCGACAAGGTCACACGCCATGGCCGGCGGCACCGACCAGTCGACGCCGACGCAATTCGCACCGGTGGCCGTCGCATAATCGCCGATCCTGACCCCGGCGCCCTTGGCAAAAGCGATCACCGGCGTCTGCGGCCGGACCGCGCGCAGCCGATCGACAATCCGCCGGACCGGATCGACCGCCCAGCGTTGAAACTGCTCTTCATCAAGAATTCCGGCCCAGGTATCAAAAATCTGCACCGCATCCGCTCCGGCCTCAAGCTGCCCCAGCAGATAATCAACCGACGCATCGACCAGAAGGTCGATCAGGACCTGAAACCGGTCGGGATCGCCAAGTGCCGATCGCCGCGCCGGACCCTGGTCGGGCGTGCCGTGACCGGCGATCATGTAGGTCGCAACCGTCCAGGGAGCGCCGCAGAAGCCGAGCAGCGCCTTGTCACCGGCCAGGCCCGCGCGGACCCGCGTCACGGTTTCAAAGACCGGCGCCAGATGCGAGCGCACGGCGGCTTTGTCCAAAGATTCAAGATCGAGCGGTCCAAGGACAGGGCCCCGGCCTTCTTCGAAATCAACCTGCTGGCCCAGCGCATCCGGTATCACCAGAATATCGGAAAACAGGATTGCGGCATCGAAATCGAACCGGCGGATCGGCTGCAGCGTCACTTCCGACGCCAGTTCCGGATTGTAACACAGGTCGAGAAACGAACCGGCCTGTTTGCGGACTTTGCGATATTCAGGAAGATACCGGCCGGCCTGGCGCATGATCCAGATCGGCGGCACGGCAATCGTTTCTCCAGCCAGAACCTGCCGCATTTTCCCCATCGCACTTTTTCCCAATTCTGAATCCTTAATAGAGTCTTAAATCTATTCTTTTGTTTCTGTTTGTCGGTGGATTAGGGGGATTCATAATACTCCACAATCAATCCCGTTGAATTTCCGCTGCGCCCGATTGTCCCGCCAACGGCGACATGCGATCATCCACACACGGCGGCAAAATGAAATAACATTTATATTCCAGAATATTACGACAGGCTATCCTGTGCATAATCATGGGACAATATTGGATAAAATCACTTTATTGACATGCAGAGGAAAACCTCACTGCGGTTTGTCCCGTTTGCTCTGCCTGTTGATCAATATGTGAAAAAGCGCAACAAGATTCCACGTGCCGCCGATCTTCCGGGATTATCCCCATTGCTTCACAGTCGCACCAACAGGTTATTCGGGCGCACCAACAGGATATTCGGGGCCAAGTTGCCAGAATAATTCAATCAGGAAACCAGATGCCCCGCACACGCCATTTCCATCTCCACCTGGTATCCGACGCGACCGGCGAAACCCTGCTCAACGTGGCCCGGGCGGCGGCGGCGCAATATATTTCCACCCACGCCATCGAGCATGTCCATTCGCTGATTCGCACAAAGGCACAGCTCGACCAGATCGTCCGTGATATCGAGGCCGCTCCGGGCATCGTGCTCTACACGCTCGTCGATCCGGATCTTGGAGATTATTTCGATGAAAAATGCCGCGACCTGAGCGTGCCGACCGTGTCGGTCCTCGAACCGGTCCTGACCGCGTTCCAGGCCTATCTCGGCACCCGCTCCGCCGGCCGGGTCGGCGCCCAGCACGTGCTCGATGCGGACTACTTCCAGCGCATCGACGCACTTAATTTTTCCATGGCGCACGATGACGGCCAATTGCCGGATAATGTCGACGATGCCGATCTGGTTCTGGTCGGCATCAGCCGGACGTCGAAAACGCCGACATCGATCTATCTCGCCAACCGCGGCGTCAAGACCGCCAATGTGCCGCTGATCCCGGGCATGGACACGCCGGCCGGCCTGCTGAAATCCCGCAAGGCGCTGATCGTCGGCCTGATCGCCAGCGCCGACCGCATCGTCCAGGTGCGCCAGCACCGCGTTCTCGGTCTGAGCTCGGAAGACCGGTCGGCAGCCTATGTCGACCGGATTGCGGTGGCTGAGGAAATTTCCACAAGCCGCAAGCTTTGCGCCCGCCAGGGCTGGCCGGTGATCGATGTGACCCGGCGGTCAATCGAGGAGACAGCCGCTGCAGTCCTTGGCCTGCTTGCCGAACACCGCCAGAAGATCCAGACCATTCAGTCAACCGACTGATTGTTTCGCAGATCCCGGATCGGAGCCCCAGATCATGTTCATTCTCGCCTCTGCAAGTCCCGCCCGCCGAATGGTTCTCAAGAATGCCGGCCTGCAGTTTGAAACCGATCCGGCCGATATTGATGAGCGCGCCGCCGAGCAGCCACTGGCGGATGCGGGAACGTCACCCGAAGACCTGGCGCTGGCGCTGGCAATGGTCAAGGCCGACACGGTTTCGCATCGCCATCCGGGCACATTGACGGTAGGCGCAGACCAGATCCTCGATCTTGACGGCAAACGCCTGAACAAACCGGTCGCGCGCGACGGCGAAAGCCTGTGGAGCCATATGGAGACCGTCAGTCTGACGATGCGCGATCTCACACCGGCCGAAATCGGACAATATCTCGCCAGCGTCGGCGATATCGCCCTTTCCAGTGTCGGCGCCTACCAGATCGAAGGTCCCGGCATTCAACTGTTCGACCGGATCGACGGCGACTATTTTGCCATTCTCGGTTTCCCGCTGTTACCGTTTCTCACCTGGATGCGGCAGAACGGCGAAGCTCGCGGTTTTGCCAACGGAGTGCGTGCATGACCCGATCTGCCCCAAAAGCCGGTGTCATCGGCTGGCCGGTCGAACATTCCCTGTCGCCGCTCATCCATCGCCACTGGCTGCAACGGCATCGCCTTGAAGGCACTTATGATCTCCTGCCTGTGGCTCCGGACGATATCGGCGCCTATCTGCAGCATTTTTGCGAACACGGCCTGGCCGGCGCCAATGTCACGGTTCCGCACAAGGAGACGGCATGCCGCATAGCCGGCAAGGTCAGCGACCTTGCCCGCCGCCTCGGAGCCGCCAATACGCTGTGGCTTGAAGACGGCGAACTGGCTGCCGATAACACCGATGTGCATGGTTTTGTCGCCAATCTCGATGAGAGAGCTTCAGGCTGGGACGATGGAAAAACGGCGCTGATCATCGGTGCAGGCGGCGCTGCCCGCGCCGTCATCGCCGGTCTTGCCGACCGCGGTTTCGACCGCATCGTCATTGCCAACCGTACGCTGGAGCGCGCAACGGCGCTGCTCGGCTGGTTCGCCGGCGAACCGGCGCAATTGTCGGCAGCGCCTCTCGACCGGGCGGATACTTTTCTTGCCGGCGCCGATCTGATCGTCAATACGACATCGGCTGGCCTGGCCGGCGCCGCGCCGCTTGCGCTTGACTGGTCGTCCGCCCAGGCCACGGCAATCGCCACCGATATCGTTTATGTGCCGCTGATCACGCCGTTTCTCGCCGGTGCTGCGCAGGCCGGCCTGACCCATGTCGACGGGCTCGGCATGCTGCTTCATCAGGCAGCGCCGGGTTTCCGAAAATGGTTCGGCGTGATGCCGGACATTGACGAGGAGTTGCGCAGCTTTGTCCTCGCGGCACTGGCGGAACGGCATTGAGGCGGCCATGCTGATCTGCGCCCTGACCGGCTCCATCGCCATGGGAAAATCGACCACGGCGGCGATGTTCCGCCGCCTTGGCATACCGGTCTATGACGCCGATGCTGCGGTACACCGGCTTTACAGCGGCCGCGCCGCGCCGCTGATTGAGGCGGAATTTCCGGGAGCTACGAAAAACGGCCAGGTCGATCGCAGCCGTTTGGGCAAACTCGTGCTGGGTAATCCGGACAGGCTGGCGCGGCTGGAATCCCTTGTGCACGGGCTGCTGGCTGAAGAGCAGACGCGGTTCCTTGAGGCGATGCGCGGTCGCCGCAAGGTTCTGCTCGATATCCCGCTTCTGTTTGAGACCGGCGCCGACCGTCGCGTCGATCTGACAATCGTCGTCACCGCCGATCAGGCCGTGCAACGCCAGCGGGCGCTGGCCCGGCCTGATATGGACGAAGAAAAACTGCAGGCACTTCTGAACCGCCAGATGGCGGACGGCGAAAAGCGCCGGCGGGCGCATTTCCTGGTCGATACCAGCCATGGCATCGAGGCTGCGGAACGCCAGGTGGCGTCAATCCTTCGGGCGCTGGCATCGATGTTGTGAACAAACCGGCCAACCGCATGCCGATCGACTATTGCGCTTGAATTTTCAGCCTGCCGCCGCATGATAACCGAATCATGCGGGAAATCATCTTCGACACCGAAACCACCGGCCTCGATGCCATGACAGGTGACCGTCTGGTCGAAATCGGCTGTGTCGAATTGCTCAACCACATCCCGACCGGCCAGACCTACCATGTCTATGTCAATCCGGAACGGCAGGTGCATCCGGAAGCACTGGCCGTGCACGGCCTCGATAATGATTTCCTCGCCGACAAGCCGCTGTTTGCCGAAATTGCCGACGACTTTGTCGCCTTTCTGCGCGACAGCCCGCTGATTGCCCACAATGCATCGTTCGACAAGGGTTTCATCAATGCCGAACTGGCCCGGTCCGGGCGGACGGAAATTCCCGAGAACCGGTTTGTCGATACGCTGCTTCTGGCGCGGCGGCGTCATCCCGGCAGCCCGAACAGCCTCGATGCGCTTTGCGCGCGTTATAACATCGACAACAGCGCACGCACCAAACACGGCGCGTTGCTGGATTCAGAGATCCTGGCCGATGTCTATATCGAGCTGATCGGCGGCCGGCAGACAACGTTCGCGCTGTCGACAAGTTCGGCCATCGAACATGCCCGCACCGCAGCGAAACCGGCTGGCGTCAGGCCGCAGCCGCAGCCGCCGCGCCTGAGCGATGCGGAACGGCAGTTGCATATGGAATTTGTCGACAGCCTTGGAGGCCGGCCGCTGTGGAAGCGGTTCCGGCCTGCAGCCTAAGGGGTTTTCCGCATCTACTCGTTAGGCGGTCTTTTCCGCTTCGGCCTGCTGCTGTTGCGCGGCCCGCTCCAGTTTCTGACGGTAAAGTGCCGCAAAATCGACGGGATCGATCATCAATGGCGGAAAACCGCCCTGGCGGGTGGCGTCGGCAAGGATCTGCCGGGCAAACGGAAACAGCAGGCGCGGACATTCGATCAGCATGATCGGCTGCATATGGTCCGCCGGCACATTCTGGATCTGGAAAACACCGGCATAGGTCACTTCGGTGACAAACATCGGCTTGCCGTCGCGTTGCGCGGTCGCTTCCATCTTCAGTTCAACCTCAACGTCGGATTCGCCGATCCGGCGGGCATTGACATTGACATTGACGTTCAGCTGCGGCGGATTTTCGCCCGGCGCCAGGGAGGCCGGTGCGTTCGGATTCTCAAATGAGAGGTCCTTTATATACTGGCCAAGCACATGAATTCCGGGCTCGCCCGTTGTCGCTGCTTCGGCCGCCTTTGCCGCCGGAGCGCCTGTTCCGGCCGATCCGATCGGGCCGTCGGGCGTCGTGTCGCTGTCTTTGCTTTCGGCTGGCTCCGTCGAGCCGTTTGTCTGATTGTCGTCTGACATTGCGAATACTCTTTATGTGTACATTTCCCTGCGCCGCCTACCATGCCAGAACCTTGGGAACAACTGCGGGAGGCGATTATTTGTCCCGGTCATCGCGCGATGGGCTTTCCGGCCGCCACGGGCTGTCCGGATTGGGCTTTGTCTGAAACTGGCTCTCGTCGAGCTCGATCGTCACGCCCTCTCCCCCCGCCCCGCGTTTCGCCCCCGCTGATTGGCTGCCGGACTGGTTGCCGGTTTGGCCGGCGGACTGACTGGCCGACCGCGCGCCCGGCCCGGCGGCGACAAATTTCATCCGGCTGGAGAAAAACTGCCAGATCGCCGTCCTGACGCCGGGTACGAAAAGCAGGAAACCGCAGAAGTCGGTGAAAAATCCCGGTGTCAGCAGCAACAGGCCGGCAACGGCAATCATCGCGCCATCGGCAATCGGCCGCGCCGGCAGCCGCCTGTTTTCCAGTTCATTGCGGATCCTGTTCAACGTCTGGATGCCCTGCCAGCGCAACAGCGCCGAGCCGGCAATCGCCGTGACCACAACCATGGCCAGCGTGGGAAAAACGCCGATTTCACCGCCAATCACAACGAAAAGCGCAATCTCGATCAGTGGGATGGCCAGAAAAACCAGGAACAGCGGCATGAAATCCTCCAATTTGTCTGGCATATGGGGCCTCCGACACAGATCTTAAAGGAATTCATGGCTTTATCTGGACTCCGAAACAATCGTGCTTACATTGCATAAAGACGTTCAGGCGCATTTTATGCGCGCAATCGCAACATGGGCAAACTTCCCAAATGGACAGTACATCAGTCATATCGATCATCTTTCTGGTCATCGCTATCGTCGTTCTCATGCGTCTTGGCAGTGTTTTGGGCCGGCGGACCGGCAACGAGCCGTCGCCGTATGATTCACCGGTCAACCGGACAGGGTCACCGGGCGGTCGCGACAACGTGGTGCAGATGCCCGGCCGGACGCAGCCGGGCGACAAGCCCGACAGCCATGTCGATCTGGAAAACCTCGCCCTTTTCGCCGAACCGGGCACGGCTTTGTTCAGTGGCCTGGAAGACATCAGCAAGCGCGACCGGGAATTCAATCCGGGCCATTTTATCGATGGCGCCAAGGTTGCCTACGAAATGATCGTCACGGCCTTTGCCGATGGTGACAAGGCCCAGTTGAAGGGCCTGCTTGAGACGGATGTCTATGACGGATTTGCCGGCGCGATCTCCGACCGGGAGTCCCGCGGCGAGCGTGTCGATTCGACCTTTGTCGGAATCGAAAGCGCCAAACTAACGGATGCCGAACTTGACGGTTCGATCGTCCGGCTGTCGGTGCGTTTTGTCAGCGAGCTGATTTCGTCGACCCGCGACAGCGACGGCGCTATCATCGATGGCGATCCGGAATCGGCCCAGACGGTGCGCGATGTGTGGACCTTTACCCGCGATCTCAAATCCCGTGATCCGAACTGGAAACTGGCAGCCACCGAATCGGTCTGATCGGGCCGGGCGTGCAATCGGCGGATCCGGATGCAATGCCCGCTGGCCGCAATGCTGACTGAAATCCGTTTCGCCGACCTTGCCGGCTGGGCCGAAGACGACCACCGGGATGCTTTCAGGGCGTTCCGGCGCAGTGCATTGGCGGCAAAGCTGCCGAAGACACGCTCTCTGGGCATCGACGGATCGGCTTTTGCATCAGCGTTTGCCGCCGCAGGCCGGCATGGCGTAGAACTTTCGGCCGCCGATGCGCGCTCGTTCTTTGAAACCTATTTTCAGCCCTGCCGCATCGATGCCGACGGGTTTGTCACCGGATATTACGAACCGGAAGTCGAAGCTTCGCCGACCCGCGATGAGACCTTCACAGTGCCGCTCCACGCAAGGCCGCCGGAGCTGGTCGATATCGATGATGGCAACCGCCCGGAGGATTGGGATCCGGCAGTGCGGTTTGCCGGTTGTCATGGCGGCAAACTCCTGCCGTTTGCCGACCGCCGGGCCATCGATCTCGGATTTCTCCATGGCCTTGGGCTGGAACTGGCCTGGCTGGCCGATCCGGTCGACGCCTATTTCATCCATATTCAGGGTTCTGCGCGGCTTGCCATGACGGACGGTACCCGGCGCCGGATTTCCTATGCCGGCAAGAGCGGGCATGAATATACCTCGATCGGCAAGCTGGCTGTGGAGCGGGGATATCTCGCCCTTGAGGCCGCCGACAAGGCCGGGCTGGAAGCCTGGCTGAAAGCCGACCCGGTTGCGGGCCGGGCTTTGATGCACGAAAACCGCTCCTATATTTTTTTCAGACTTTCAGATGGCCTGTCGGACAAAGACGGGCCGCTCGGCGCGGCGCACGTGCCGCTGACGCCGCTCCGCTCGCTTGCCGTCGACCGCACCATGATGACGTTTCACACTCCGGTCTGGGTGGCGGCGGACGAACTCGGATTCCGCCGGCTGATGGTGGCGCAGGATACCGGTTCGGCGATTGTCGGCCCGGCCCGCGGTGACATCTTCTTCGGCTCCGGCGACAAAGCGGGATTGCAGGCCGGCCCTGTCCGCCACCGCGCGTCGATGGTTGCCCTCGTGCCGAAATCCGGCCCGGATCAGGGGCAAAATTCATGAGCGGCGGCCGCAAGCTGACACGCGAGGACCAGGCGCTGTGGAACAAGGTTCTGCAATCGGTCACGCCGCGTCACCCGCACCTGCCCGCAGCCGGTCCTGAACTGGATGTGCCGGAGACAAAAGCTTCCCGGGGGAAGCGCATGGCTGCGCCAAAAACCGCGCCGCCGGCAAAACCAGCCAAACCAGTGGCATCGGCCGCGCCCTATTTCCCGCCCGTGTCAGGAAGCAAAGCCGGTTCGAAACCGACGCTCTCTGCGCTTGAGCCGCGGCAGAAGAAACGCCTTGCCCGCGGCCGGGCGGAGATCGACGGCCGCCTCGATCTGCATGGCATGCGCCAGTCGACGGCGTTTCACACCCTGATCGGATTTCTGCGCCGGGCCCAGGCGCAGAACATGAGCACCGTGCTGGTGATTACCGGCAAGGGGTCATCGCCGCAGAGCGAGGGCCACGACGGGGAACGCGGGGTGCTGCGCCGGATCGTTCCGCAATGGCTTTCGCGCGGTGAATTCCGCGATCTGGTGATCGGATTCGAGCCTGCCTCGCGCCGGCACGGCGGCGACGGTGCGCTTTATGTCCGCATCCGCCGCAGCAGGCAAACCTGAAAAAAAAAGCAATTGCGGTCGGTCGATCAGCTGGCGTAGCGGCCGGCATCGGCGCCGTAATGGGCGATGTAGCGCGGGTTGATATTGGCGACCGGCAATACGATCAGAACGTCCGTGGTGCCGAAATCATGGTCGACGACCGCGCCGTCGCCGACAAAGCCGCCGAGCCTGAGATAACCCTTGATCAGCGGCGGCAGGGCCTTCAGCGCCGCCCTGTGGTCGATCGCCTCCGGCGGCAGCCGGTCCATCGGCTCGCGCCGCGCCTCCAGCGCCCGCACCTGCCATTCGGCCGGCGGGCTTGCCACCTGGTGCAGGAACGACAGAGGCATGGCAAGCCGGTCCGGGTCGGTGCCTGCGAGGCTGGCGCAACCGAGCATCACATCGATGCCGTGTTGCAGAACATAGGCCCAGATGCCATGCCACAGAAGTTCAACGGTGCGTTTGTCGCGGTAGGGTTCGAGCACGCAGGAGCGGCCAAGCTCGAGAAAATTCAGCTGCGGATGGGCTGTAATCAGTGGCGCAATGTCATATTCGCCCTGGGTATAGAAGCCGCCATGGGCATCCGCCACCGCCTGGCGCAACAGCCGGTAGGTGCCGACGATGGCCGGGCCGGGTTTTGAGAATTTCAACAGCTTCGAACCGGCCGTTTTGCGCGGCGCGCCGTGATCGATTACCAGCAGATGGTCGCAGATGGCGTCGAACGCGTCGGCATCACGGCGCGCCCGGCGGGCAGCGGCACTGGCGACGGCGGACATTTCCTCAAAAAACACCCGGTAGCGCAGCTTCTGCGCCTTCCTGATCTCGGCCGGCGAGGCCGCCAGCCGCACTTCCAGATTGCCGATGCGGCCAAGGGTCGCCGGCCCGGCAGGGCGTTTGCTTTCCGGCCCCGGCCGCAAATGCAGCGAGCGGGCAAGCCGCGTTCGCGCCAGATACAAGGGCATGGCGAGGCCGGCCGAAAGACTTGCCTGAAGACTGGCCGAAAGACTTGCCGTAATACTGGCCTGAAAGCCGGCAAGATTGCCGGTCGGGAATCGCCCGCCCGGAAACCGCGGAAAGAATCGCTGATTGCTCATTGGCCCCACACTCCGGCTTGCCGTGACGGTTTGACGACAATGCCGATTCGGTTGTCACACAAGCACCGGCGCAGTCTAGCAGATTCTGGGCAACTTCGGAAAGTGTGTAGACGCAATGGAGATCAGCAGCCAAGCGGCAATGTGACGTCACAGATTAGGTATACATAGCTAGCGGTAAATGTAGCAGGGACAAATCAGTGCGGGCTTGTATGGACGCTGAGGGTTGAGGAGTTCTTCACATAGGCAGCACTCACGCGTATCCGGAAACATCTGTCTATATTTATTCGCCAATTCGAACCTAAGTTGCCAGTAGCCATTGGCACTGCTGCACACGGGTGGCGGACCTAGGAATATGTCTGCGAGCGTGGTTCCCATCCGCTATAAATAGGATTGGGTTATCTATCCATCAACATTCGGTTGGGAACCGACTAAGAGTAAAGGCGATTCACATGAGAAAAACCGCGGGTGCTTGGGCAGGCAGTGACGCAGTAGTAACGGAAGGCCCCTCGGCGAACTGGAATGAATAGGAAAGAGGGCAACAGCGATATGGCCGGCTCGCAAGTGCGAATGCACTCGCTCAGATTTTTACGCCAGATTATCGCGGCTTCTTGATAAGCTTCTGCCGCTCTTTCTCAATGTTAATTGGGATTTCTTCCGGCGCGAATAATTGATGAAATCCGGCATCGAAGTTCCGCGTTACCCTCGCCAACCGCATTTTCGCCGCTCCGTTATGATTGCCGAATGAGGGCCCGGGAAAGCTGCCAAACGGTATGATGTGAGATACCGCCCCCCTCAAGCCGCCAGCGCCAGTGCACCGCCGGCCATGCGGTAGCTCAGCGCTTCGGCGATGTGCAGCCGGCCGACCGTTTCCGCGCCGTCGAGATCGGCCAGCGTGCGGGCCACTTTCAGCACCCGGTGGTATCCGCGCGCCGACAATTGCATGGCGCCGGCGGCGTCCTGCAGCAGTTTCTGCCCGCCGGCGTCGGGTTTGGCGATCCGTTCGATCATCGCCGCGCCGGCCTGGGCGTTGCAGCTCACGCCGTCATGGCCGGCGGCCTTGAAACGGGCGACCTGAATGCCGCGGGCGGCGGCGACGCGTTCGGCCACAATAGCGCTGGTCTCGCCGGTCGCCGGGGCGATCAGGTCAGAGGCCATCACTGCCGGTACCTCGATGCGGATATCGATCCGGTCCATCAGCGGGCCGGAAATGCGGGCCTGGTAATCGGCCGCGCAGCGGGCGCCGCGCCGGCAGGTATGGCCCGGCTCGCCGGCATGGCCGCAGCGGCAGGGGTTCATCGCCGCAACCAGCTGGAACGAAGAGGGATACCGCACCCGGTGATTGGCCCGGGCGATGATGCATTCGCCGGCTTCGATCGGCTGGCGCAGCGAATCCAGCACGGCGGGCGTGAATTCCGGCAGTTCGTCGAGAAACAGCACGCCGTGATGGGCAAGCGACACTTCGCCCGGCCGGGCGCGTACGCCGCCGCCGACCATCGCCGCCATGGAGGCGGAATGATGCGGCGCGCGGAACGGACGCCGGTCGCACAAGCGGCCGTCGGCCAGATCGCCGGCAATCGAGGCCACCATCGACACTTCCAGCAATTCGCGCGGGCTCAGCGGCGGCAGGATCGACGGCAGCCGCGCGGCCAGCATCGACTTGCCGGAACCGGGCGGGCCGACCATCACCATATTGTGGCCGCCGGCAGCGGCAATCTCCAGCGCCCGCTTGGCGCTTTCCTGGCCCTTGATGTCGGCCAGATCCGGCAAGACGTCGTCGGCCGGCTTCAGGGCCGGTTTCGGCCGCGACAGCACTTGGCTGCCGCGGAAATGGTTGGCCAGCGCAATCAGGCAGTCCGGCGCCAGAATATCCAGTTCGCCGCTCGCCCAGGCGGCTTCCGCGCCGCAGGCGGCCGGGCAGATCAGCCCCTTGTCGAGCCCGTTGGCGGCCATCGCCGCCGGCAGAACGCCGGCCACCTTGGTAATGCGGCCGTCGAGCGCCAGTTCGCCCAATACCAGCCGGGCCGAAATGGCATCGGCCGGCAGCGCGCCCATCGCCACCATCATGGCGAGCGCTACCGGCAAATCGTAATGGCTGCCTTCCTTGGGCAGGTCGGCGGGGGCCAGATTGACGGTGATGCGCTTGTGCGGCAGCGCCAGACCGGAGGCATGCAGCGCTGCCTGCACCCGTTCGCGGCTTTCCGCCACCGCCTTGTCCGGCAGGCCGACAATGTTGAAACCCGCCTTGCCCGGCGCAATCAGCACCTGCACGTCGACGGGCACCGCTTCGATACCTTCAAAGGCAACCGTCGTAACCCGTGCAACCATGGCGAACCCCCGAAGACTGAAAGCCAAAACAGGCCTGATACAAAGCCGAGACAGGCCGCAGCAATCTGTGCGGGCCCTGATGATCGTGTCATCAAGTCTACCGGATAGGTTGCAGAAATCAAGAACGAAAAAGGAACATTCGAATTCCATGGCGACCCGTGCCGGTCTTTCCTTCCTATTGCGGGCATCGCTGTTGCGGCGCCCGTTGCTGACCTCAGCCGCCGGCTGCGGTTTCAATTTCACCGGCCGGCGCAGCGGCACATTGTGCCGGGGCGGCAAATCACCGACAATAGCGCGATTCGCAAACCGGACTGCGGGGCGGACCTGATGACCCAGGTGGATGTTGGCGAACGGCGGATCACCTTCGCCGATCTGTTGCGGTTTCGCAGCAACGGGCTGATCGGTGCCGCACAGTTCGGAGCCGCAGCATTTGCCGTCCGCGATCATGATCATTCAGCCAGAATGACCAACGGCGCATTGCTGGCGCTCGGCGCGTTTTATCTGGCTGCCGGGTTGTTGTTTTTCGGCGCCGACATCTGGGACGATCTGCCGAACTGGCAGAAATTCGCCATGATCGAGGCGGGTCTCGCCGCGCTTGTGATCGGTGCGCTGTTTCTCGGCCTGACCAGACCGGCGGGCCAGGTTCTGCTGATCGCCGCGACTATGATGACCGGATTGCTGCTGCACGCGGTGGAATGGGTCTATCCGGCCGCCGCCGGCCGCATGGAGATCTATCTGGCCTGGATGCTGATCGTCCTGCCCTTTGTCGTCGCCTCGCGCTCGCCCGCGCACTGGATTGTCTGGACCTTCATCGCATTGACAGCGGTCCACGCCGCCCTCACCAGCGATCCGCGGCCTTTGGATGTTCTGCCGGCGGCCTATCATCCGTTCGCCCTTGCCGCCGTGCCGGGGCTTGTGCTGGTTGCCGGCGAAGCGGTGCGCTGGCGCGGCGGATTGTGGCTGCGCGCCACATGGCCGCGTTACCTGCTGCTGGTTCTGGTGCTCTGGTTCCTTGTTGACGCATTCATCGGGCATCAATTTCCTGACTGGTCGCTGTTCGGCGCGGGTTCCGGCCCTGCAAGTGTGATCGTCTTTGCCTTTGCGGTTCTGGCGGCGCTCTGGTTTTACCGGTTCCGGGCCCGCGATTATGCGGCTTTTTCCATCGCCGTCGCTTTCGCCGTGCTGGCGGTGATCGTCGCCGGCGCCCGGATGATCGATTTGCGGCTCGGTCTTTCGTCAAGCGGACCGCCGGAACTGCTGGGTTGGGTATCCGTTTTCATTCTGACCGGCTTCTGCGTCGGCGCAATGGCCTTGCTTTTGCGCCAGCAGGGGCACGCCTTTGGAGTGGCCGGCCATGCAGATTGACCAGTTTTACCAGCAGTTCGATCTGCAGCGCACCGCCCTGACGCACGATATCCATATCCATGACGACTATGCCGATCCGGAACCGCCCTGGTATGTCAAACTGCTGATCGGTCTGGGCGGCTGGCTGCTCGGCCTGAGCGTCTTCATGCTGGCGACTGCCATTGTGGCTTTGCTGTTCGGAGAAAACGTTAATGCGTTCTGGCAAAGGAACATCGGCATCGGCGCAGCCCTGATGATGTTCGGTTGGTCGATGCGATATCTGAGCATCCCCGATAGTATCGTCGACGGTTTTGTCCTCGGCGGCCTGATGTTTGCGGCAAACCAGCTTTTCAACGGCTTTCCCGGCGGCAAGGTCTGGCCTTTGCTGCCTTTGTATGGCCTCGCCCTGGCGATTTCCATCAGCCTGCGCGGGACGCTGATGCTGCAGGGCACGATTGCGGCAATCCTTGCCGGATTGATTGCCGCCGCGGCGCTGCAGTCGCTGGCCATCGACCGCGACTTCAATGCGATCGGCTGGATCTTTGCGCTGCAATCCCTGCTGGGTATTGTGTTGTTCATGGCGCCGGCGCGCACCAACCTGCGGCCGCTGGCAGCAGTTGCGCTGATCTCCGCTGTGCTATCGCCGATCGTGCTGTCGTATTTTGTCGCCTGGCCGGAGCCATTCAACTCGATGCAGATCAGCCGGCTGATTGCGGTGTCGACGCTGATCGTGCTGTTCATGATGGCCTGGGTCGGTGCGGAGGGCACGAACCGCCGGCTGGATGTCATGGTGTTTTCCGTGTTGTGCCTGCCGGCCGTCATCCTGTTGCCGCCGGCCGGTTCGTCTGCGCTGATCGTGCTGGTGCTGGCCTGGTGCCGGGGCTCGAGCGCCCTGGCGCTGCTCGGCGCGGCGCTGCAGCTTGCGTTCGTGGTGCATTATTTTCGCGATCCGACGGCAAGCCTGATCACATGGCCGCCCGGACTGATGGAAAAATCTCTGATCATGGCCGGCTTCGGCCTGGCGATCATCGCCGTCTGGGCAATCCTCGCGCTGCGCGAGACAGGGCCCCAAACCGGGGGCCAAACAGGGGGATCGTCATGACACGGTGGTGGCCAGCGGCTTTGGTGTTGATCGGCCTCGGTATCATTCTCGCGGCAGTTCATCTGGATATCCGCAAGCGTCAGATGATCATTGAAACCAGCCGCACGACCGATCTGCCGCTGGATGAGCCCGAACCGGCCGATCCGTAGGCGCAAAATAAAAGGGCCCCGAAGGGCCCTGGAGTTTTTGGGGACTGGGGGGCGGGGAGAGGCCTTACTGGCCTTTCTTCTTGTTCGATTTGTCCGATTTGCCGGCCTGCTTTTCGAAGGCGGCCATGAATTTTTCGAATTCTTCCTGATCCTTGGCCCGGCGCACGTCGCGCAGGAAATCCTCAAATTCGGTACGCATCGCTTCCACCTTGCGGCGTTCTTCCTCGATCCGCTCAAGTTCGCGGGCGCGGTATTCGTCGAACGCCATATTGCCGGTGGCGGAGGTGTAGGAAGGCCGCGGCATCGATTGCGACATGGAGCCAAAGCGCGACTTGCATTCGTCAGCCATGCGGCTGATTTCGTCGCCCCAGAGGATCCAGGCCAGCATGCCCAGGCCAAGCGGCCAGAACAGCACGAAGCCGATCACCATCAGCAGGATATTGAGCGGTGTCCAGCGGCGGTTGCTCGAGCGGCCGGACTTGCGGTTTGAAAAGGTTGCGGTTTGTGACATGAAAACTCCCCGTTATTGTCGGTGGTTAAGACATGGGGAGCGGCCGGTGCCGATTCAAGCAAAAGCGGCCTGGTTCAGGCCCGAAAAAACATTAACCTTTTGTAATCTATCTACTTTTTCTCAAAAGCGGTCAGCGCCCGGGCCTGACTGATCCAGTCGCGAATCGCCTCCTGACCGCGCGGCAACTCGTCGTCCATCATCCGCGTCATGTCCTTTGTCAATGCTGCAAGCTGGTCGATCTGGACGATGCCGAGATCGTTCAGCATGTCGGCAATCTTCGGACCGATACCGCTGATCTGGGTCAGGTCGTCGGCGACAAGCCGGATCGGGTTTGTCTTCAGCGCCGTGATGCCCATTGCATCGGCGAATTTCGCGCCCGGATCATTCTCGCGCAGCATGGAAAGAGGTTTGGCGGCGCCATTCAGCGCCTTGCCGTTGCGATCATGTTTGCGGACGAATTTCTTGATCGCCGGCGCGATTTCGTCGCGGAATCGGGAACCGTTGAAGACGCCGTAATGTCCGACCTTCTCCTGCAGATGATGGGCCTTTTTTGTCTTCGCCAGGCCGCTGCAGATATCATGCGCGGCTTTGGTCTGGCCGACGCCGGAAATATCGTCTTTCTCGCCCTCGACCGTCAAAAGCGCAGTATTGCGGATCAGCTGCGGTTTCACCGGCCGGTCGCGATAGGTCATTTCGCCCTTCGGCAAAGCATGGCGGACAAACACCGTCTCCACCGTTTCCAGATAGAATTCCGCCGTCAGATCCATCACCGCCATATATTCGTCGTAGAAGTCCCGGTGCCGGTCGGCGCTGTCGCCATCGCCGTCGACCAGGTGCATGAACAGCTCCCGGTGCGCCGTCATGTGGCGGTCGAGATTCATCGACATGAAGCCGGTCAGCTGCAGGAAACCCGGATAGACCGGTCGCATGAAGCCCGGATGGGGGAACGGCACCCGCATGATGACATTGTTGCGGAACCAGTCGGTGCCCTTTTTTTCCGCAAGTTCGTTGACGACTGTCGGTTTGATCCGTGTATCGATCGGCCCGCCCATCAGCGTCATCGTCGCCGGCGCATTGGCGTCGCCGTCTTCTTCCATGATCGCAACGGCGGCCAGCACCGGCACCGAGGGCTGGCAGACCGCCATCACGTGGGTGCTTTCGCCCAGATGATGCAACATGTCGATGACGTAATCGATATAATCGTCGAGACCGAATCCGCCGTCCGACATCGGCACCATGCGCGCGTCCGTCCAGTCGGTGATGAACACCTCATGGTCCGGCAGCATGGCTTCGACCGTGCCGCGCAGCAATGTCGCATAATGGCCCGACATCGGCGCGACGATCAGCAATTTCGGGTCAGGCTTGCGCTTTGCCGGCAGATCGCGCTTGAAATGAAGCAGCGAACAGAACGGCTTGCGCCAGACAACCTGTTCTTCGACGCTGACCGTGCGGCCGTCGTCGACCGAAGTCGTCGGCAAATCGAAATGGGGTTTTCCGTATCGCCGTGTCGAACGCTCAAACAGTTCGGTTGCCGCATTGACGGAACGCGCGACCGGCGTGTCGTAGAGCGGATGGAACGGATTCTGCAGCGTCAGCCGGGCAACGTCAGCCATCGCCCGCCAGGGCGCCATTGCCGCGTGATTGAATTCGTAGAACTGATAGAACGCCATGGAATTTTTTCCTTTTCGGGAAATTCTTCTCTCCGGGCCACATTACCGCTGCACCGCAGCAACTCATATTGCATCGCAGCGATAATAAGCCGTGGACCGAATCACGCAACTGCAAGCCTATCGGTTTTCTCTGACTTTCGTCTATATTGCCGGTTTTTTGTGCACATTTTGTTTAATCCCGACATAATTCCTGTATTTTTGGGACTTTCAGACCGGCCCTTGTGATGCGAAACCGGCGCCGATAAGGTTTCTGCCCGTGCATCATCGCGACAGGCCGCCCATGTCCCCCAAAGATGGAAATGACGACAGACCCGTAAGAAGCGCAATTTCGGTTACCGATCAGGAAGCGCTGAACTTTCATTCCGAAGGCCGGCCCGGCAAGCTGGAAATTTCGGCGACAAAGCCGATGGCCACCCAGCGTGACCTGTCGCTGGCCTATTCGCCCGGTGTCGCCGTTCCGGTGCTGAAGATCGCCGAAGACCCCAACTGCGCCTTCGACTATACGACAAAGGGCAATATGGTGGCGGTGATCTCCAACGGCACGGCCATTCTCGGTCTTGGCAATCTCGGTGCGCTGGCCTCCAAGCCGGTGATGGAGGGCAAGGCGGTTCTGTTCAAGCGCTTCGCCGATATCGATGCCATCGATCTTGAAGTCGGCACCGAAGATGTTGATGAATTCATCAATTCCGTCCGCTATCTCGGCCCCTCGTTCGGCGGCATCAACCTGGAAGACATCAAGGCGCCGGATTGTTTTGTCATCGAAAGCCGGCTTCGGGAACTGATGGACATTCCCGTTTTCCACGACGATCAGCATGGCACCGCGATCATTGCCGTAGCCGGTTTTATCAATGCGCTGCATCTGACGGGCCGCGAGCTTGCCACCACGAAACTTGTCTGCAACGGCGCCGGCGCGGCGGCGATCGCCTGCGTGGAACTGCTCAAGGCGATGGGCATGCCGCATGACAACATCCTGTTATGCGACACCGCCGGGGTGATCTATGAGGGCCGGCCGGAGCGGATGAACCAGTGGAAATCGGCCCATGCGGTCGCCACAGACAAAAGGACGCTGGCGGAAGCATTTGTGGGCGCCGACGCGGTCTTCGGATTGTCGGTCAAGGGCGCGTTTACCGCCGACATGATCCGCTCCATGGCGCCGCGACCTATCCTGTTTGCGATGGCCAACCCGGACCCTGAGATCACCGCGGAAGAAGTGGCGGAGATCCGCGACGATACGATCATGGCGACCGGCCGGTCGGATTACCCCAACCAGGTCAACAATGTACTCGGCTTTCCCTATATTTTCCGCGGCGCGCTGGACGTGCGGGCGACCACCATCAACGATGCGATGAAAATCGCCGCCGCAAATGCGCTGGCGGACCTGGCGCGCGAGGATGTGCCCGACGAGGTTGCCGCCGCCTATCAGGGCCAGCGGCCCAGGTTCGGCGAAAGCTACATCATTCCTGTGCCATTCGATCCGCGGCTGATCTCCGCCGTGCCCAGCGCCGTTGCAAAAGCGGCGATGGAATCGGGCGTCGCCCGCCGGCCGATCGCCGATATGGACGCCTACCGGGCGCAATTGTCGGCGCGGCGCGATCCGATTGCCGGAACCCTGCAGCAGGTCAGCGCCCGCGTGCGGCGCCAGCCCAAGCGGGTGGTTTTCGCCGAAGGCGAGGAAGAACAGGTCATCCGTGCTGCCATCAGCTTTGCCGGCCAGAAGCTCGGCACGGCGGTGCTTGTCGGGCGCGACGACCAGATCGAAGAGACGGCCCGCAACCTTGGCGTGGAGCTCGGCGCCGGCATAGAAATCGCCAATGCGCGGATTTCCAAGCGCCGCGACGCCTACACCGATTATCTCTATGCCCGGCTGCAGCGCGAAGGCTATCTGCATCGCGACTGCCAGCGGCTGATCAACACCGACCGCAACCATTTTGCCGCCTGCATGCTGGCGCTGGGCGAAGCCGACGCCATGGTGACCGGCCTGACGCGCAATTATTCCACCGTGCTGGAAGATGTCCGCCGGTGCATCGACCCCAAGCCCGGCCACCGCATTATCGGCGTGTCGATCGCACTGGCGCGCGGCCGCACGGTGATCATCGCCGACACGGCAGTGCACGAAATGCCAAGTGCGGCCGAAATTGCCGGCATTGCCGAAGAGGCGGCCGGTGTTGCCCGCCGGCTCGGTTACGAACCGCGGGTGGCGCTGCTGGCCTATTCCACCTTCGGCAATCCGCCGGGCGAGCGCGCCGAACGGGTCCAGGAAGCGGTCAGGCTGCTCGATAAACGCCGGGTCGATTTCGAGTATGACGGCGACATGGCAGCCGATGTCGCGCTGAATGCCGATCTGATGGCCGCCTATCCGTTCTGCCGCCTGTCGGAGCCGGCCAATGTGCTGGTCATGCCGGCCTATCATTCCGCCTCGATCGCCACCAAGATGCTGCAGGAACTGGGTGGCTCGACGGTGATCGGGCCGCTGCTCGTCGGTTTCGACCGGCCGGTGCAGATCCTGCCGCTGAATGCGCGCGACGCCGACATCGCCAACATGGCGACGCTGGCGGCCTATAATATCAGCGGCTGAGAAAGGCTGCGCGAAAGGTCAGTCAGGACCGGCCAGTGTCAGGATCATGCCGCCTGGCCGGTTCAGATGGCATTATTGTCTTATGGCATTATTGTCTTCCGGCCTGCGAATGGCCTGCCTCGGCATGATCGATCCGGTTGTCTTGCACAATGCCTGCCAGCGCCGTTCGCGCGGCGCCCCGGCGCCTAATCGTCTTCGCCGAACCCGCATTCAACCAGATCCGTCAGCGCATCCAGCGCGGCTTCGGCGTCGGGACCCTCGGCTGCGACCTCGATCGAACAGCCCGGGGCTGCGGCCAGCATCATCAGGCCCATGATCGACGTGCCGCCGACACTCTGGCCGTCCCGGCTGACGATAATGTTGGCGCTGAAACTTTCCGCGCATTTGACGAACTTCGCCGATGCGCGGGCATGCAGGCCGCGCTTGTTGCAGATCGTCAGCGAACGGACGATCGCCTTGCCCTCACCCGCCTGGCCCTGACCCGCTTCTCCGCGGCCCTGACCCTGATTGCCGGTTTGATTTTTTTCCGCCGCCTGCGTCTTCATGTCGGTCACTATTCCGTCGACAGGATCTGGCTGGCGACGTTGATATATTTGCGGCCCCATTCCTGGGCGGCAATGGCAACCTCTTCCAGTCCTGCGGAATTGCGCACATTGGCAAGCTTGATCAGCATCGGCAGGTTGACGCCGGCCACGACCTCCACCCGGCCCTTTTCCATCACGGAAATGGCCAGGTTGGACGGCGTCCCGCCGAACATATCCGTCAACAGAATGACGCCCTGCCCCTGATCGACGCGGCCGACAGCATCGACAATATCATGCCGGCGTTCGTCCATATCGTCATCGGGTCCGATAGAGATGGTTTCGCAATGCTCCTGCGGTCCCATCACATGTTCGAGGGCTGCACGGAATTCTGCCGCCAGTTTGCCGTGGGTTACAAGTACAAGGCCAATCATTTTTATCTGCCAACTTCCGAACGGAGCGCAATCATGGCGAAACTTGCGCCAAGTGCAAGGATTTATGATCATCGGCCGCCGCAATTGCCTGCCGGATCAGCACCAATGCGGGTTCAGCGGTGCCGGTGAGACCCGGCGCAGGTACGGCCTGCCGGGCAAGTTTGACGCCGGCAAGCGTCGCCCATGCGGCGTCCGGCGCCGGCATTCGCTGCATCTGGCCGGGTTCGACCAGATCCACCAGAAGCCGTATGATCGCAGCGGATTCAAACGGCCGCGCGACGATTCCCAGACCATGCAATTCGATCAACCCGGCGATGGCTGCGGGCGTACGGGCGACAAGCCGTCCGCTGCGCGCGGTCAGATAGACGTAATCATCGGCGATCAGGGTTGCGCCGGTTTCCGTCAACATCGCCGCCAGCGTGGATTTGCCGCTGCCGGAGGGGCCGCGCAGCAAAATGCCGACGCTGCCGGCAAGCACCGCCGTTGCATGGCATGCGCCGGCCGGCCATGTCCTGTTCCGGGCAGGCTGCCCGCGCGGCTTTTGCGGTTTGCGCGAACGGGAGGTCATTTCCGGCTCGCCGCAGGCAGGGTTACCGTAAACCGCGCGCCGGTGACGCAGCCATCCGGGCCCGTGCGGTTTTCCGCCACCACACGCCCGTTATGGGCGTCGATGATCTGTCGCGTTATCGCCAGCCCAAGTCCCGAATTCTTGCCAAAATCGTCGGCGCCCGGCCGGTCCGTATAAAACCGCTCGAAGATCCGGTCGATATTCTCGCCTGTGATGCCCGGGCCGTCGTCGTCGATGACGACGCGGATTTCACCCGGATCCCGCCTGGCGGCGATCCTCACGGTGCCGCCGGGCAGCGAAAAGGAGCGGGCATTGTCGATCAGATTGTTGACCACCTGAGCCAGCCGGCTGTCGTGTCCGAGCACCAGAAATGCATCCTTGCCGTAGCGGCCGGGATCGATCGACAGAGTGATTTCGGAATGGCTGACAAGACGGGCATCGCGCGCCACCGATACAACCGCATCGAGCAGCAGCGCGATATCCACCGGACCGGTATCGGCCCGGGCCAGTTCCGCATCGAGCCGCGACGCATCGGAAATATCGGTGATCAGCCGGTCGAGGCGCCTGACATCATGCTGGATCACGGCCAGCAGCCGGGCGCGGGCTTCGTCCGACTTGACGATCGGAAAGGTTTCCACGGCACTGCGCAGCGAGGTCAGCGGGTTCTTCAGTTCGTGGCTGACATCGGCTGCAAACGCCTCGATCGCTTCCATGCGATTATAAAGTGCGGTGGTCATGTCCTGCAGCGATTGCGCCAGATGGCCGATCTCATCATTGCGGTGGCTGAAATCGGGAATCTTGACGCGCTTGTTGACGCCACGGCGAATCTTCTGGGCAGCACTGGACAATCGCCTGACCGGCCCGGCGATCGTGCTTGCCAGCAGCATCGACAGCAGGATGGTGACGCCCGCCGCCACCAGAAACACCCGCACGATCGCCGTGCGCTCGGCCGCGACAATGGAGTCGATATCGCCGGATTCCGTTGATAATAAAAGCGCCCCGAGCACGGCCCGGAACCGCTGGATCGGCACAGCGACGGATACAATCAGACCGCCGTCGTCGCTGATGCGCACGATGCTTGGAGACTGGCCGTTCAGCGCATTGACGACCTCCGGATATTCCCGGCCATTGCCGGCGCCGATTTCCCGGTAGGCCGGCAGGTCTCCCCTTCGCAACCACAGTTTGAAGGTCTTCTGCAGATCGTCATACCAGCGTTCTTCCCGGTCCAGCGGCGGCAGCGCGATGCGCAGGATCTGGCCCTGTGCATACAGTCCGCGTGAATCGAGCAACAGGGTTCCCTCCTGATCATAGACCCGGGCCCGGGTTCTGGTCGGCGAGATCAGGCGTTTCAGCAGCGGCGCGACACGTTCCGGGTTGATCGGGAAATCGGCCGTTCCATCGCCCATGTCGAATGGCGACAGGCTTTCGCCGGCCTGCAGTTCCAGCAATGCGTCCGGATCGATGGTAATGGAATCGGTTTCCACCGATGCCTGGGCTGCAACCGCAGCGGCAATGATCTGGCCCTGGGTGCGAAGGCTTTCAACCCGGGCATCGATCAGTCCGGCGCGGAACTTGTTGAGATAGAGGATACCGCCGACAAGGGTGATCAGCGCTGCCAGATTGAGGATCAGGATACGCCGTGTCAGGCTCGACAGGGTGACCTGGGCAATCATGCCCATCACAGCGCCCGCCGGCGCTATCGCGCGCCGGCCGAGCCGCATGACGGTCTGCAGAACGGAGCCGGCCTGCATTTTCCGCGGCTGCCGGTTTGCCGGCTCCTCTACCATAGGCCCTCATTACAAAACGTCTCAGGATTCCCTGAACCGGTATCCGACACCATAGAGTGTTTCGATCATATTGAAATCGTCGTCGACGGCTTTGAATTTCTTGCGCAGCCGCTTGATATGACTGTCGATGGTGCGGTCATCGACATAGACTTGATCGTCATAGGCCGCATCCATCAAAGCATTGCGGCTTTTCACGACACCCGGACGCTGTCCAAGTGCAAAAAGAATGAGAAACTCGGTGACCGTCAAAACCACGTTTTCACCATTCCAGGTGCAGGTATGGCGCTCCTGATCCATGACCAGCGAACCGCGTTCCAGAACGCGGGCGACTTCGCCCTCGCGCACAAGCGAGGGATCGCGCGGTTGCGCCCGCCGCAGCACCGCCTTGACATGTTCAACAAGCAGGCGCTGGGAAAACGGTTTGCGGATATAATCGTCGGCGCCCATCTTGAGACCGAAAAGTTCGTCGATCTCGTCATCCTTGGATGTCAGGAAAATCACCGGAAGATCGGATTTCTGACGCAGTTTGCGCAACAGTTCCATCCCGTCCATGCGTGGCATCTTGATATCAAGAATGGCAAGGTCCGGCGGATTGGTGGACAGGCCGTCAAGGGCGCTGGATCCGTCATTGTAGGTGTTGACCCTGTAGCCTTCCGATTCCAGCGTCATCGACACTGATGTCAGAATGTTGCGATCGTCATCGACAAGAGCAATAGTTGGCATTGTCGGTCTCCTGGAGTTTGCCGCACGCGGCCGGTTACGAAACTGAAACCGGCTGCGGGATATGTACAGAATACGAACAAATTGTGGCAAATGGCAATTGCCTCGATGAATAACAGGAACCACAAACCCGATGGCTGAAGAGTTCGACGCCCGGTCAAACGCTCTGAAACTGCTGAAAACCTGCAGTTTTGCGGCTCTTGCGACCCTTGCAGATGACATGATGCCATTTGCATCCCTGGTCGGCATATCGGCACGCGACGGGGAGCCGATCCTGCTCTTGTCCGATCTTGCCGTGCATACGCAAAATCTCAAGCAACGGCCTGCGGCCTCGCTGCTGCTGGCGGATGAGGATGAACAGGCTGCCGACCCGCTGGTCCGGACACGCTTGACACTGACCGGCCGGATCCTCGTCTGCGCCGACCAGAAGCATGCGAAAGAGCAGTATCTCCGCCATCATCCGCTCGCATCATCCTATGCCGGTTTCGCCGATTTCGCGTATTATCGGATGGAGAGCCGCGGCGCACACATCGTTGCCGGCTTTGGCCGGATTGCGACAATACCCGTCGATCGGCTGTTTGCAGCCGTGGATGGTTAAAGCAGCCTATCGGTAACCGGTGCGACAATTAATCGTCACGAAATCCATGAGTCGTGTTGTGAAGTCCTGCGCAGACACCTATCAGCATAGAAAAGAGCCGGAAAAGGCCAACATACAGGGAATTTGAAGAATGCTGGAAACCGGAACACGAAACGAAGCGGCGGGCAGCGAACTGATCGGCATGGACCGGCTTGCGGCCGTTCACTGGAATCTCGGCGCTGCGGCGCTTTACGAAGAAGCCTTGCGGCTTGAAGAAGGCGTGTTGACGAATACCGGCGCGCTTGCCGTCACCACAGGCCAGCATACCGGCCGCTCGCCGCTCGACAAATTCATCGTCCGCGATGAGATGACGGACGGGGCGATCTGGTGGGACGGCAACAAGGCCATGGATCCGGCCGTGTTTGAAACGCTTTTGTCCGACGTCCTGGCCCATTCGGAGGGCATGTCGCTCTTCGGGCAGGACCTTTACGGCGGCGCCGATGCCGATCACCGGATTTCGGTGCGGGTCTATACCGAACATGCCTGGCACGCTTTGTTCATCCGCAATCTGCTGATCCGTCCCGAGCGCACCGCGCTTGCCGCCTTTGTCCCGGATTTCACGATCATCGATTTGCCGAGCTTCAAGGCCGATCCCGAACGCCACGGCTGCCGGTCGGAAACCGTGATCGCCTGCGACCTGTCGCGCCGGATCATCCTGATCGGCGGAACGTCCTATGCCGGTGAAATGAAAAAATCGGTGTTCACGGTTCTGAATTATCTGTTGCCGGAAAAAGCCGTTATGCCGATGCATTGCTCGGCCAACCAGGGGCCCGGCGGCGACGTCGCTGTCTTTTTCGGCCTGTCGGGCACCGGCAAGACAACATTGTCGGCCGACCCGGCGCGGACATTGATCGGCGATGACGAACACGGCTGGGGCGCTGACGGGATTTTCAATTTCGAAGGCGGCTGTTACGCCAAGACGATCCGCCTTTCGCAGGCGGCGGAACCGGCAATCTATTCAACCACCCAACGGTTCGGCACCGTGCTTGAGAACGTCGTGCTGGACGAAAACCGGCAACCGGATTTCGACGATGGCAGCCTGACGGAAAACACCCGTTGCGCCTATCCGGTGCACTTTATCGACAATGCCTCTGTGACCGGGCTCGCCGGCCGGCCGGCCAATATTGTCATGCTGACATGCGACGCGTTCGGGGTCCTTCCGCCGATTGCGCGCCTGACCCCGGAACAGGCCGTGGTGCATTTCCTGTCCGGTTATACCGCCAAGGTCGCCGGTACCGAAAAGGGCGTGACGGAACCCCAGGCGACCTTCTCCACCTGTTTCGGCGCGCCTTTCATGCCGCGGCCGCCGGAAGTCTACGGTGCATTGCTGCGGGACCTGATCAACCGGCACGGCGTTACCTGCTGGCTTGTCAACACGGGCTGGACCGGCGGCGCCTATGGCGCGGGCAGCCGGATGCCGATTGCCGTGACCCGCAAGCTTTTGTCGGCGGCCCTTGATGGCAGCCTGACGCAGGCGCCGGTTTATGCCGACCCGCATTTCGGGTTCAGCGTTCCTGAAGAGGTGCCGGGCGTGGATGCCGAAGTGCTGCATCCGCGCTCAACCTGGAATGACCCTGAGGCCTATGACCGGCAGGCAGCGGATCTTGTCAGCCGGTTCAGTGCGAATTTCGCGCGCTATGAAGACAATGTCGACGCCGCCATTCGGGCTGCTGCACCGCAGGTCCGGGCTGCTGCCGAATAGCAATTGTCTCAGGATCGCAATGCAATCCGGTTGAACATGGCGGCCAGCTCGGCTACGGCGCTGTGATGAAAAAGCATCCAGGCCATAATGGCGCGGTCGCTGCCGGCCATGACGTTACCGCGCGCGCCGCCGCGACCGTTCTGGCAGAGGGCGGCAATGCGTTTGATGCCGCGATTGCCGCGTTGCTGACGGCCTGTGTCTGCGAGCCGGTGCTGGCCTCGCTTGGCGGCGGCGGGTTCATGACGGCGCGAACCGCCGACGGCAAGGTTCGGCTGCTCGATTTTTTCTGCGATACGCCGATTGAAAAACAGCCCGCCGACCAGGTCGAATTCGTTGAAGTGCATGCCGATTTCGGCACCCTCAAGCAGCCGTTCCACATCGGTTGCGGCGCAACGGCAACGCCCGGCATGATTCCCGGGCTCACGGCAATTGCCGAAACATTCGGCACCATGCCGATGGCCGATCTGGCGGCGCCTGCGGTCACCGCCGCCCGCCAGGGCGTCGCAATGACGCCGTTCCAGGCCTTCCTGTTCGAAGTTGTTGCGCCGATCCTGACCTGGACTGCCGAGGCCGGTGCGCTGTTCGCGCCGGAGGGAAACATGCTGAAGGCGGGAAACCGGCTGGTCAATCCGGCTCTGGCCGACGCGCTTTCAGCGCTGGGCGAGGGCAAATACGACCATCTTCGCTCAACGATGGCGGCGGCGATGGAGCCCGGCCTGTCGCATTTATCCGCCCGTGATCTGGCTTCATATACGCCGGTTTTTCGTGAGCCGATCCAGGTTCCCTGCGGCAGGGCAGACGTGTATCTCAATCCCCGCCCGGCGTCCGGCGGCGCACTGGTTGCCGCGATGCTGGATCGCGTCACCGGGTCAGACGCTGCGGCGGCGGCTGCGGCAATGGCTGCCGTTGACCGGACATGGCGCACGAACGGCATTGACGCGGTCTGGCCGCAGGGGGCGAAGACTTCAGATGGCGGTCAGGCCTATCGCGGCACCACCCAGGTCAGCATTATCGACAGGTCCGGCAATGCGGTGTCGGTGACGGTTTCCAACGGCGAGGGCAATGGGCGCATCGTGCCGGGCTGCGGTTTCATGATGAACAATATGCTGGGCGAGGAGGACGTCAATCCGGACGGTTTCCACAATTGGGCGCCGGGCCGGAGGCTGTCGTCGATGATGACGCCGGTGATCGCCGAAGCCGGCGACGGCACGCTCTATGCGCTCGGATCGGGTGGATCCAACCGGATCCGGACCGCGATTTTCCAGGTTCTGACCCGAAGCCTGGCACAAGGTCTGCCGCTGGCGGAAGCGGTTGTTGCGCCGCGGATTCATTTTGAGAAAGGCCGGCTTGATATTGAAAGCGCAGACCAGCGATCCGATTTGGATGCGCTCGGCGCCGCCTTCGCCGACATTGTCCGCTGGCCCGGGCAATCGCTCTATTTCGGCGGCGTCCATTGTGTGACCCGCAGTGCGGAGGGAACATTTGCCGGCGCCGGCGATCCGCGCCGCGAGGGTGTATTCCGGTTGGCCTGACCGGCGCTGGAGCGGTCAGGTCTTCTCAAATATCAGGTAGGCCGGTGTTCTGCCTTCCCGCAGCGCCTTGGCTTCATAGCGTGTCGGTTTCCAGCCCGGCCATGGTTCGTCTGCGGAGCGCGCAAGCGCGACGAAATCGTTCCGTCGCCCGAGATGCGCCAGCGTCCAGTCCACATAGGCTTCTATGTCGCTTGCAAACCGGAACTGGCCGCCGGGTTTCAGAATACGGGCGATGCGGGCAATATTGTCGTCACTGACGAACCGGCGTTTCCAATGGCGTTTTTTCGGCCACGGATCGGGATAAAGCAGATCGACACAGCCGAGACATTGTGCCGGCAGCCACTCCAGAAGCGGTCCCGCATCCTGATCGTAGAGCCTGACATTTTCCAGGCCGAGCCGTTCAATGGCGCTCAGGGCCTTGGCCATGCCGGATTGAAACGGTTCCACGCCGATAAATCCGCAATCGGGCTGTTCCAGGGCCTGTCCGGTCAGATATTCACCGCCGCCAAAGCCGATTTCCATCCGGACATCATCCGGTTTCCGTTTGAAGAATTCAGCCAGGCTGTCTGGCCGGGCTGCGGTGATATCAATCCGCAGTCGGGGCAGCAGACTGTCCATCAGCGCCTGTTGGCGGGGGCGCAGCGGTTTGCCTTTGCGGCGGCCGAAAAACGAATCCCGGCGTTGCGGGTGCATCAGTCCGGATCTTCAGAGGGCATTTTCGATGGCGTCGATCAGATCGGTCTTTTCCCAGGAAAAACCGCCGTCTTTATCGGGTTCGCGGCCGAAATGGCCATATGCGGCGGTGCGGGCGTAGATCGGCCGGTTGAGCTGAAGATGCTGGCGAATGCCGCGTGGCGACATGTCGAACACCTGCCTCAGCGCCTTCTCCATGGCCTCTTCTCCGACCCGGCCGGAATCATGCAGATTGACATAGACCGACAACGGCTGGGAGACGCCGATGGCATAGGAGAGCTGGATCGTGCATCGATCGGCAAATCCGCCGGCGACGACATTCTTCGCCAGATAGCGAGCGGCGTAGGCGGCCGAGCGATCGACTTTTGTCGGGTCCTTGCCGGAAAATGCGCCGCCGCCATGGGGCGCGGCGCCGCCATAGGTGTCGACAATGATCTTGCGGCCCGTCAGCCCGCAATCACCGTCCGGACCGCCAATGATGAACTTGCCGGTCGGATTGACATGCCAGACGGTTTCGCCGCTGATCCAGCCTTCGGGGAGAACCTCACGCACATACGGTTCGACGATCGCGCGGATATCCTCCGAGCTCTCGCTTTCTTCGCTGTGCTGTGTCGATACGACGATGGATGTTGCCCCGGTCGGCTTGCCGTCGTCATAGGCGACTGTCACCTGGGATTTGGAATCGGGTCTCAGTGTCGGCGCCTCGCCGCTGTGCCGCGCTTGCGCAAGTCTCTGCAGGATGCGATGGGCATAGAGCACCGGCGCCGGCATCAGTTCCGGCGTTTCGCGGCAGGCATATCCGAACATGATGCCCTGATCGCCAGCGCCTTCATCCTTGTTGCCGCTCTGGTCGACACCCTGGGCAATATCCGCTGACTGTTCATGGACAAGGACTTCCACCTCTGCGGTTTCCCAGTGAAATCCTTCCTGCTCGTAGCCGATGTCGCGAATGGCCTCGCGGGCAAGCTGCGCCATCAAATCCGCGTCAACGTCGGCAGATCCACGCGCCTCGCCGGCAATAATGACCCGGTTTGTCGTCGTTAATGTTTCAACGGCAACCCGCGCTTCCGGCATTGCCTGCAGATGGGCGTCGACGATCGCATCCGATATCCGGTCGCAGACCTTGTCCGGATGGCCCTCTGAGACGGATTCGCTGGTGAATTGATAATGACGTTCTGACACCGGGGCCTCGCTTTGAATTCTGTGCACGGAAAAGTGCGCAACGTACCGGCTGCGCACTTCTATGCCCTTCATCTTACAGAACAGTGAAGGAATTATGAGCGAGATTTAATCAACGCGCTCACGAGACACAAGTCTCCGTACCGGGAAAACCTCAAATGGTTTCACCAACGGCAATTGAACGAACAAGCTCGATAACCCGGCGCCGGACTTTTGTGTCCTTGATCTGGGAAAAGGCCTTGTTCAGTTCGATACCCTCAGACGTCGCCAGAAATTCCATCAGGGTCTTCTGATCATACAATCCGTTTTCCGATGAATCATCGGACCGCTCGGACGGGGGAAAGAAAAATGACACCGGTACATCGAGAATTTCAGAGATGTTCTGCAGCCGGCTGGCGCCAACCCGGTTGGTCCCTTTTTCGTATTTCTGGATCTGCTGAAATGTGATGCCCAATTGGTCGCCGAGTTTTTCCTGGCTCATGCCGAGCATCTTGCGACGCATCCGGACGCGGCTTCCAACATAAACATCAACATCATTCGGACGCTTGGTCCCACTACGTTCTTTTTTGATCATTTGCCCGTTCTTCTTGCTTAATACCTACAAATAACAGAGAGCATCAATATACAACTTGCGGATTGTCTGATTCTATCGCGGTTTCTGACAATACAATTTCGGTTGTTATTGGTTTCGCGCTCCTTCGATGCCATCCAAATTGTTGAGTTTCGACGCGAAAGTCAATCAGAGGTTCTACCAAGGGTAAAAAGGATCGTAATAGAAACAAAAAAGCAACAGAAAATTAAGCTTAACAACATAATGCCGCCATATTTCGCCGCCGGTGGCGGAGCAAGTGAAACCGGCAGTTGCGCATCGATCGCCCGTTTCTCGTTAAGTTTCGTGAAAGCAAGAACCCGACCGTAGGCATCGGTGACCGCAGATATGCCCGTATTCGCCGAACGCACCAGCGGCAGCCCCTCTTCCACCGCACGGACCCGTGCATGATAGAAATGCTGATAGGGTCCGGGTGTCTCGCCAAACCATGCATCGTTTGTCAGATTGAGCAAAAATCCCGGCCGCGGCCCGTCGGGTACGGCAGCGCCCGGAAAGATGATTTCATAGCAGATCAGCGGCGCAAATGACGGTGCGCCCGGCAATGTCATCGGCCGGCGCCTGGAGCCGGCGGAGAATCCGCCGCGCAGTCTGGTCAATTGTTCCAGCCCGAGGGATTCCAGAAAATCCTGAAACGGGAGGTATTCGCCGAACGGGACGAGATGGATCTTGTCATAAGCGTCTTCGATGACGCCTTCATGATTGATCACATACATCGAATTGAAAGCGCGGGGACGACTGCCGCTCACCGTTTCAAGCCGCGCTGCACCTGTCACCAAAGTCGCGCCGTCGGGAAGCAGCTCGCCAATGGCGGCCAAGGCGCCCGGCTCCTGGGTCAGGACAAATGGAAACGCCGATTCCGGCCAGATCAGAACCGTTTCCGGTCCCATCGGCGCAAGTCTCTTGTCAGCGCTCAGCGCAAGATAGGTGCGGAATATCCTTGCCTTGTTTTCCGGCTTCCATTTATCCGCCTGGGCGATCGATGGCTGGACCAGGCGCAGGGCGACGCCCTCAACCATCCTGTTGTCGGCGTGCGACAGCCGCAGGAACCCATACAGGCCGAGCAGGCCGACCAGGACCACTGACAATGCGGCGACGATAATCGGGCGGCGTCCGCGTTCCGGACCCGGGAACAGGGTTGCGGGCGCGGCGAACACGACCACCGCGATCACGTTCAGGCCGTATATGCCGATCAGCGAGGCGGATTGCATCATCACCTCGCCCGCCGTCAGCGCATAACCGATGGCGTTCCAGGGAAACCCGGTGAAGATTGTCCCGCGCAGCCATTCCATGGCGCCGAAAGCGGCCGCCAGTGCAAACACCCGCCGCCAGTCCTCGCTCCACATCATGCGGGCCAGAACCGCCGCCAGACCCCAGAATATCGCCAGGCCGGCCGGAAGGCCGATGATCCCAAGCGGGATCGCCCAGGCAAATGTCTCCGCTTCGACCAGAAAGGCGCTGCCGAGCCACCAGAGCGAAACCAGGAAATATCCGAAGCCGAACCACCAGCCTGCAGCGAATGCCGGCCGCAACCGCCTGACGTGCCCGGCCTTTTTGTTGCTGACCGATCCATCGATCAGCCAGACCAGTACGGGCATGGTCAGCCAGAGCAGGAAAAACGCAAAAAAAGGCGCCTGGGCAAAAGCGGAAACCGCTCCTGCAAACCACGCAATTGCCCACCGGCGTATGCCCCAGGCCAGTATGACCGCATTGGCCAAACGGTCCATTTCTTCCGCCGAATCGCCGCTTCAAGAACGGCTAAATGACGGTGTGACGGAAAGAAAAGCAAGCGCAGTGTGCAAAACTTCGCACAATCGCCAATCCGCGAGCTGCCGGACCGACCGAAGATGCGGCGCAGCCCGGCCGATGCCTAGCCTGAAACCGCGCTGCGCTTGACTGCCGTATCCTCGCTTGCCGGTGCCGCCGGATCGCCTGCCGGCCCGGCTGGACCGACCGCCGGTTCCGCAGGGTCGCTAGACGGCCGGGCGCGCCCGCGGGCGGGCGTCTTGACCTTGCGCCGTTCGCGGATCCGGATCCGCTTGATCCGGCGCGGATCGGCATCGAGAATCTCGAATTCGAATCTGTCGATCGGGTGGATGATTTCACCGCGTACCGGAATTCGTCCGATTGCCGTGAAGATCAGGCCGCCGACGGTATCCGCGTCTTCGCCGAAATCGCCGACATCGAAACCTGGACCGATGATCTTCACTGCGTCTTCGATCGGGGCGCGGGCATCGGCGACAAACAGGCCTTCGCCAACCTTGACGATGGTCGCCTCTTCCGCGTCATCATGTTCGTCTTCGATCTCGCCGACAATGATCTCCACCAGGTCTTCCAGTGAAACCAGCCCGTCAGTCCCGCCATATTCGTCGATCACCAGGGCCATCTGCGTCCGGCTCGCCTGCATGCGCTCAAGCAGGATGCGCGCCGGCATGGATGGCGGAACGAACAGTACCGGGCGCGCCGCGCCGGTCAGATGCAGCGACTGCTGCAGATCGACGCCGCTCAGATCGAGGGTGTTTTCCGCCCTGGCTTTTTTGGATTTACCCTTCGCGGCGGTTTCGAAGATCCATTTCATCACGTCCTTGATGTGGACCATGCCGATCGGATCATCGAGCGTTTCCCGGTAAACCGGCATGCGCGAATGGCTGGCATCGTGAAATTCGGCAATCAGCCGCGCGATCGGGATATTGATGTCGACGGCCTCGATATCGGCGCGCGGAACCATCACGTCTTCAACGCGCAGATCTCCCATCCGCAAAATCGCGCGCAACATTGCCCGTTCCTCAGGCGCAAAGGATTCGCCGCTTTCCTCGTCGGCAGCGATCGCATCTTCGATATCGCGCCGGGCCGAGCCGTTTGAGCGCGCGAAAAAACCGCGCACGCGGCTGCCCAGCCGCTGCAGGAAGCTTTCCTCCGCGTCGGCTTCGCCGTTCTCGGGAATGATGATACTTCGGTCTTTATCCATCAATCATGGCAATCGTTGCGTAAGGGTCCGCGACACCGATTTTCGACAGGCCATTGCGCTCCAATTGTTCCATTCGCTCCGCGTCTTCTATATTTTCATGATCGTAACCGACAAGATGCAAAAAACCGTGAACGATCAGATGGGCGATATGATGATCGAGCGGCTTGTGTTCAAGGGCAGCTTCCCGCCGCACGGTTTCACATCCAAGCACGATGTCGCCGAGCATCTGCGGCGCGGGGCCGGCCAGCACAGCCGATTGCGGAAACGACAGGACGTTGGTTGGCCGGTCCCTGTCGCGCCATTGCCGGTTCAGCGCCTGGATCGCGGCATCGTCGGTAAATACCAGGCTGACCTCATAATCGTCGCGCGGCGGAACGCCGTCGCCGGTCGCGGCCGCATAGGCCGCATCCATTGCCCGTTCTGCCAAAACCGCCAGTGCCCGGTGATCGGGCCAGTCGCCGGCATCAACGGCAATATCGACATTTACTGTCTTAACGCCCATTGCTCCCGTCCTCGCGTCCGGTGTGCGGGCGGCCCTGCGAGGGCGCCGGCCTGACCCGGTCATAGGCTTCGACAATGCGCTGGACCAAGGCGTGACGGACAACGTCGACAGACGTAAACTCAACGATACCAACACTTTCGATGCCATGAAGCAATGTTGTCGCCTCAGCCAGGCCGGACACTTCGCCCGGCCGCAAATCAACCTGGCTCGGGTCGCCGGTGACGATCATCTTGGAATTCTCGCCAAGCCGGGTGAGAAACATCTTCATTTGCATCGAGGTGGAATTCTGCGCCTCGTCGAGGATGATAACGGCGTTGGACAAAGTGCGTCCGCGCATGAACGCCAGCGGAGCGACCTCAATCACCGGCGGCTGGGCAATCAGCGCCTTTTCCACCTTGTCGCCGGGCATCATGTCATACAGGGCGTCATAAAGCGGCCGGAGATAGGGATCGACCTTCTCGCGCATGTCGCCGGGCAGGAATCCAAGCCGCTCGCCGGCTTCCACCGCCGGCCGCGACAGGATGATCCGCTCCACGTCGCCGCGTTCCAGCAAAGCCGCGGCAAAGGCCACCGCAAGATAGGTCTTGCCGGTGCCCGCAGGTCCGATTCCGAACACAAGCTCGCTGCGGTCCATGGCGCGAATATAATCATCCTGTCTCGGCGTCCGGGCGACGATCGACTTTTTGCGCGTGGCGACCCGGGCAAACTGCATCCGGTTGCTTTCATCCATTGTCGGCAGCGAAAGCTGGGAATCGGGCGCTTCGGTCATCCGAATCGCGCCTTCGACATCACCCTGCAAAACGTCGTGGCCCTCCAGCAGCCGGTCGTAGAGCGCCTCCAGAACACGTTTGGCCTGGGCGATCTGCTCGCCTGAGCCGGACAGCGTCACGACATTGCCGTGGGCGACGGCGTGAACGCCGAGCCGCTTTTCCACCAGCGCAAGATTCTGGTCGAATTCGCCGAAAAGCATGATTGCCAGCTGATTGTCATCGAAGGCCAATTCCATCTGGCGATCCATGACTTTAGTGGCCGGACGACCGTCATTTGCCATCAGGCAGCAGCTCCCGGCCGAAGTGTCGCGGCAGTTTCCCCGTCACCGGCATCGCCTGACACCGGATCGAGCATGGTGCCGAACAGGCTGTTGGCGCCGATCCGGTCGATCCGGACAGGGACGATGCTGCCGATCAGAGCCGCCGGTGCGTCGACCTGTACGGGCTGCAGCCAGGGCGAACGCCCGGTAAGCTGGCCGGTTTCGCGGCCCGGTTTTTCCAGCAGCACGTCCATCATGCGCCCCTGCATCTGCGCATTGAACGCCCTCTGCTGGTCGCCGAGCAGCGTCTGCAGTCCGGCAAGCCGCTCGCTTTTCACCGATTCGTCGACCTGATCGGCCCGATCGGCGGCGGGCGTTCCCGGCCGCGGGCTGTATTTGAACGAATAGGCCTGGGCGTAACCGACCGTCCTGATCAGCTCCATGGTGGCCGCAAAATCGGCATCCGTCTCGCCAGGGAATCCGACAATGAAATCGCCTGAAAGCGCAAGGTCCGGCCTTGCCGCGCGCAGCCGGTCGATCAGCTGAAGATAATCGTCGCGGCCGTGCCGGCGGTTCATCGCCTTGAGAATGCGATCCGAACCGGACTGCACGGGCAGGTGCAGATAGGGCATCACTTTGGCCAGATCCCGGTGCGCGCCGATCAGATCGTCGCGCATGTCGCGGGGATGGCTGGTGGTGTAGCGCAACCGTTCCAGCCCGTCGATTTCGCTCAATCGGGCCAAAAGGCGGGCCAGCGACCAGTCCTCGCCGTCGGGGCCTGAACCGTGAAACGCATTGACGTTCTGGCCAAGCAGCATGATTTCGCGGGCGCCGCGTTCAACCAGGCCGCGGGCTTCTTCAACGATCCGGTCGACCGGACGGGAGGCTTCCGAACCGCGGGTATAGGGCACGACACAGAATGTGCAGAATTTGTCGCAACCCTCCTGAACCGTCAGAAACGCGCTGATCTGGCCCTTTGGCCGGGCGCTTCCCGGTGCCGGCATATGGTCGAACTTGTCCTCTGCCGGAAATTCGGTCTCGATGGCGTGGCCGTCGCGCTGCACCCGTTCCAGAACCTGGGGCAGCCGGTGGTAGCTTTGCGGGCCGATCACCGCATCAACGGCCGGCGCCCGGGCCATGATTTCTTCGCCCTCCGCCTGGGCAACGCATCCGGCGACTGCGATTGAAACCGTGCGCCCTTCGCTTGCCGCGGCATCTTTCAGCTTTTTCAGCCGTCCGACTTCGGAATAGACTTTCTCAGCCGCCTTTTCGCGAATATGACAGGTGTTGAGCAGAATCAGATCGGCCTGATCGGCAGAATCGACACGGCGATACCCGTCGCGCGCCAGCACGTCCGCCATACGATCGGAATCGTAGACGTTCATCTGGCACCCGTAGGTCTTGATAAACAATGACTTTTTGGCTTCACTCATTCGGAAGGTATCGTCGCCGGTAATGTCTTAAAACGGGTTTCCAGCGGGGTTTAAACCAATTGGCGCCCCACCGCCAGCTTTTCACGGCCTGCCGGTTAAACTCTTTTTGCAGCCGATTAAACCGCCCGACCGCCGATTATCGGGATGCGGGCCCGGTAAACTGGCCGGAATTCAGCTGTGACACCAGCTGCGCAACCTGATCGCCGGCAGCTTTCGCCGCGGCCTTTCTGTCGCCATCGCGGCCAAGCCCGATCGGTTCGGCAAACACCAGATGCACATCGAGACCGCCGTCGGACAGGATCCTGTGCAGATGCGGCAAAAGATCCATGTCGCCGTACCAGCCGATTCGTGCCCGTTGGCGGCGGCCGATCGGCAGCCCGTGCAGGCGCGTATAGGCTATGGCAACAGGTTGCAGCAAAGCCGCCTGATCGCCGTCGACAGCGCGTTGGGCAGCCCCGACAAGGGCGGAGCGGAACGGCAGAACCCGGTTCCCGTCGCTCGACGTGCCTTCGGCAAACAGAACGATGATCTCGCCATCAGCCATCCGGCAGGCGACATGGTCGGAGGCTGCGACTGTCTGCTGCCGGCGTTCGCGATCAACGAATATCGAGCGCTGCAGCCTGGCCAGCCAGCCGAAAACCGGCCATGTGCCGACTTCCTTCTTGGCGATGAAGGATACCGGCAGCGTGCCGGCAAGAACGATGATATCGAGCCATGAAATATGGTTGGCGAGAAGAAGCAGAGGCCGTTGGGAACTGACGTTGCCATGGACGATGACACGAACGCCCATCACCGACAATATCGTCGCATGCCAAAGCCTGGCGACCCGCATCGCCGCCCGGCCATTGATTGCGCGGACGATACCATAAACCGGCAGCAGGGCCGCCAGCGACACGGCCGCGGCAACGACCGTCAGGACAAACCGGAGCGTCCCAATCATCGAACCTATTCGTCTTCCTTCCGCGGCCCGTTTTTCAGCGGCACGGCGAAAAGCTCAAGCCTGTGATCGACGATCGTATATCCGAGCTCCCGGGCGATCCGCTCCTGCAGCGCCTCAATCTCTTCGTTGCGGAACTCGATCACCTGACCGGACTTCAGGTCGATCAGATGGTCATGATGCTCATCGGGAATTGTCTCGTAACGCGACCGGCCGTCGCCGAAATCGTGTTTTTCGATGATGCCGGCATCTTCAAACAGGCGCATCGTCCGGTAGACTGTCGATATGGATATCTTCGGATCCACCTTGACCGCCCGGTGATACAGTTCTTCCACATCCGGATGATCGTCCGCACTCTCCAGCACACTTGCGATGACGCGCCTTTGTTCGGTCATCCGCATGCCCTTGGCGATACAGGCCTCTTCGAGGCTCGAGAGCTTTTCCTGGCTCACATTAGAACTCCAAATGCCGCATTCTGAGCCCGACCTACCGAACTTGCAAACACATGACAAGCGCCGTCCGGCCTTCTGTCTGCCCCTGGCTGTAATAGGCCTTGCGTTCACCCACGGTCTCAAAGTCAAGCGAGGTATACAATCCGACCGCCGGATCATTTTCCGCCTCGACCTCCAGGTGCAGGGTTTGCACGCTTTCGCGGTAGACGAGGCGCAGGGCCTCTTCCATCAGCTGGCGGCCGATTCCGTTACCCTGATTGGGTTTTGCGACCGCGATCGTCAGGATTTCCGAATCCGATCCGGCTATGCGGACCAGTACAAAACCGACGGGAGCCGATCTGCGGAACGTCCTGCGCCGAAGCGCCAGAAAGCCATGGATATTGTCCTGTCTGAGAAGCGCTTCGAATTCCGCCTCCGACCAGTCACGGCCAAAACTGCCGGCGTGGATCCCGGCCAGGTCGGCACAATCGTCCGCAGTTGCGGGGCGAGTGCGAATTTCCGGCGGGTCAAGCCAGTGCGGAAGACTGATCATGCGCGGGCGACCGCCTTGCCGGCCTGCGGTTTGGCATCGGGAGATCTGAGGTAAAGCGGCCGCGGCGGCAAAACACCGGCGCTGGACGCGGCCATCCGCCCCGCCACTTCGATATCGGCATGATCGGCCTGTGTCACCGACAGGGTCGGGACCGCGATCAGGTCGGCGGCGCCAATCAGATGCACGTGCCCGCCAAGCCCGGCGATCCATTGCCGGGCCCCGGCGATCGGCATTCTCGCGGCGGGAAGGATAATCATCTGGTCGGTCCCGTGCATCGCCTGGATAAAAACGTCGCCACGACCGGCATCAAGCGCGGCAACAATGGTGACTTCGAACGCCGGTCCGGTTTCCAGCGCCTGCTGCGTGATCACGTCAAGCACACCGATTCCGAACGCCTCCACGCCAAGCGCCAGAGCCAGCCCGCGCGCTGCCGATATGCCGATCCGCAGCCCGGTGAACGAACCGGGCCCTGTGGTGACGGCAATGCGATCCAGATCCTGGTAGGTCCGGCCGGCCTGCGCCAGCACACTTGCAATCATCGGCATCAGCCGTTCGGCATGACCGCGGCCGATTCGCTCGCTTTCAGCCGCAAGCAGCCGCGTCGGCCCAGAGCGCGAAACAAGGGCGGCGCTGCAGCACGGACCGGCTGTATCGATGGCAAGGCAGATCATGCCAACCGATTAGCGGCTCGACGGCATCCTGTCGAGCGGTTGCTCCAATGTGGGTTAAACCGGGCGGACTTCCTGGACGTCGGGAACAAAATGCTTGAGCAGGTTTTCAATGCCGTATTTCAGCGTTGCCGTCGACGACGGGCATCCAGCACAGGCGCCGCGCATGCTCAGATAGACAATGCCATCCCGGTAGCCCTGAAAGGTGATGTCGCCGCCATCATTGGCAACTGCGGGGCGGACCCTGTCGTGGATCAGTTCCTTGATGACGGAGACGGTTTCGGCGTCGGCCTCGTCAAAGAATTCCTCCTCGGCAGCAGCGCCGCCGTCGGAGACGATCGGCGCGCCGGACATGTAATGTTCCATGATCGCGCCAAGCACCGCCGGCTTGATATGCGGCCATTCGGTGGCGTCCTTGGTGACGGTGATGAAATCCTGGCCGAAAAACACGCCGGTAATGCCGGCAATGGCGAAAATCCGGCTGGCCAGCGGCGACGCCTGGGCATCCTCGCTGGAGAGAAATTCCCGCGTGTCATTATCGAGCACAACACGGCCCGGAATGAATTTGAGCGTCGCCGGGTTCGGCGTTTCTTCGGTCTGGATGAACATGATCGTCTCCGCAAATGCCGGAAAGATGTCAGACGGCACGGTAATCTGGAACTATTCTAAAAAATGGGCCGATCCGCGGCAAACGTCAAGATGCAATGCGGGGAAAACGTCAATCTGCCCCGGAAAGGCCGGCCTCCCAGCCCAGAATTGCGCGCTTTCGGGTCAGGCCCCAATGATAACCGGTCAGACCGCCGGATCGTCCGAGCACCCGGTGACAGGGCACGACGAAGGAAATCGGATTGCGGCCGACCGCCGCGCCGACGGCGCGCGCCGCTTTCGGCTTGTCGAGATGACGGGCAATATCGGAATAGGTCGTCGCCTGGCCGAACGGAATGCGCAACAGACTCTGCCAGACCCGGATTTCGAAATCGGTGCCGATCATGACGACCCGAAGCGGTGTTTCAGGCGACCAGCGGCCCGGCTCGAAAATCCGTGCAGCCAGCGGCGCGGTAAAGGCGCTGTCCTCGACGCAGGTCGCCCGCGGCCAGCGCCGGCGCATATCCTCAAGTGCGGCGCGCTCGTCGCCCGGATCGGCAAAACCGAGCCCGGCCAGACCCCGTTCGGTTGCCATGATCAGGGCGCTGCCGAAGGGTGAGGGGTGAAAGCCGTAACGCACCGTCAGGCCTTCGCCGCGCGAACGGTAATCGCCCGGCGTCACCGCTTCATGGGTAACAAACAGATCGTGCAGCCGGCTCGGGCCGGAGAGACCGACCTCATAGGCCGTATCAAGTACGGTCGCCGACTGTTCCAGCATGGCGCGGGCGTTGTCCAGGGTGATAGCCTGCAGAAAGGCTTTCGGCGACAGGCCGGCCCAGCGCGAAAACAGTTTGTGCAGCCGGGTCGGCTCCATGCCGACATGGCCGGCAATATCTTCCAGCGGCGGCTGCTCGCGCCAGTTTTCGCTGAGATAGGAGACGACCTCGCGCACGGTTGAATAATCGTCGCCCTGCGGCGTGTCGTCGGTACAGTCTTGCATTGATATGGCTTGCGGGATCATCGGAACCTCCGTTGCGTTGATCCCAATCTACGCCCTGCGGGCACGGAAACCACCCGATTCTTGGCGCTTCTGGAAAAATTCGTCAGACGATGTTTTCAGCCCGCAGTTCGCCATGCACATGGTCGATTGCCCGCTTCAGCGCCGGCACCAGTTCGTCGATATTCTCATCCGACAGGGTCAGCGGCGGCGACATGGCGATGGTATTGCCGTGCGGCAGGGCGCGCACCAGAATATTCTCCTCGTAACCGCGCTTCATCACCCGGATCGCCGCCTTGTGGGCCAGGTCGATCATCGCCCGGCTCTTTCTGTCGGCGACCAGTTCGACGCCGATCATCAGGCCGTCGCCGCGAATGTCGCCGACGAGCGGATGATCGCCGAGATCGGCATTGAGCCGGGCTTTCAGCATATCGCCGGCGCGCGCGGCATTGCCGACCAGATCCTCGCGCTCGATGATATCCAGGTTGGCAAGGGCGGCTGCGGCGCAGGTCGGATGGGCGGAATAGGTGAAACCGTGACCGAATGCCGCCATCTCCGGCGCGGTGTCTTCCAACACAGCCCAGATGCGCTCTGAAATCACGCTGGCCGAGATCGGCAGATAACCGCTGGACAGGCCCTTGGCCATGGTCATGATATCCGGGCGGATACCGTATTTGTGGCAGCCGAAGGCAGCGCCGAGCCGGCCGAACCCGCAGATCACCTCGTCGGCGATCATCAGCACGTCATATTTGTCGAGCACCGCCTGGATGGCCGGGAAATAACCCGCCGGCGGAACCAGCACGCCGCCGGTGCCCATCACCGGTTCGGCGATGAAGGCGCCGACCGTCTCCGGGCCTTCGGCCAGGATCAGCTTTTCCAGTTCGTCGGCAAGATGAGCGGAATAGTCCGCCTCGCTCATACCGGCCGGTTTATCGCGGTACTGATCGACGGACTTTGTGTGCCGCACCATCGGCAGCGGCAGATCGAATTTTTCGTGGAATACGGCCAGGCCTGTCAGGCTGCCGGACGCAATCGTGACGCCGTGATAGGCGCGTTCGCGCGAGATGATCTTCTTTTTCTCATGCTTGCCGCGCAGATTGTTGTAATACCAGACCAGCTTGACATTGGTATCGTTGGCATCCGACCCGCCGCTGCCGAACAGCACCTTGCTCATGCCGTCAGGAGCCCAGCGCAGCACCCGGTCGGCCAGCCGGATCGACGGTTCGTTGGCCATCGACGTGAAGGAATGGAAAAACGGCAGCGCCGCCGCCTGGGCGGCAATCGCCTCGGCGATTTCCTGACGGCCATAACCGACATTGACGCACCACAGACCGGCGGCACCGTCGAGATAGCGCCGGCCCTTTGTATCAGTGATATGTACACCGCTGGCTTGCGCCATGATGCGCGGGCCGTTCGCCAGATGATCGGCGATCGACGTTGCCGGATGCAGCATGGTGCGCAGATCCATCTCTTCCAGGCTCTGATTGTGCAAAAGATCGGCGGCCATGGCGCGGGTCTCCAAAGGGGTTGGGCTTTCAGTCAGATGACAGGCTGCGGGGAGCCCTGTCAATGGAGCGGATGCGCCTGCCGCCGGTTGCAGATTTTGAGGGGTCAGCGGGCATCAAAACCGTTTGCGCAGGCCCCACCCCGGCGCTTCGCGCCGACCCTCCCCACAGGTGCCCACAGGTGGGAGGGTGAAGAACGATCGATGATCAACCGGCAATGAACGGACGTTACCTTTACCGAGGTTCAACATTATGCGACCTGGGAATGGCAGGCACCATTCCCTCCCCCTTGTGGGCCCTTGTGGGGAGGGTGGCCGAAGCAAAGCGGAGGTCGGGTGGGGTCTTTCGATGGCAATCCAGACTTTATGCGCTCGCCGGCTCCGCCACCGGCAGCCGCCGCGGCAGGCAGGACACTGCGGCGAGAATGACGAAGGCGGCCGTTGCAAGAATCAGAAACAGGGTGTCAAAACCCCAATTCTCGTAGACGAAGGCGACCAGCGGCAGGGTGGCGGCCAGCATCGTGAAGGCGAGCACATAACGCACGGCATAGATGCGCGCCCGGTTGGCGCCGCTCGCCATCTTGCCGATCATGTAATCGTTGATCGGGATCTGGCCGAAGGCGCCGATCATGAAACCGAGCGCCACCGCGAAGGCAGTGCCGTCGGTCAATCCGGGCATGGCGGCGAAAAAAACCACCTGCATCAGCGCCACGCCCATGAACACCTGGCGCGCGCCGAGCCGGTCGAGCAGGGCGCCGACGATAAGTTGCGCGAACGAGCCGACGGCGAAGACGATAAACGCCAGCGAGCCGATCATGGTGGCCAGTTCCGCATCGGCCAGGCCGACGCCATCGGCGCGGGCGGCGAAACTGGCGGCAAGGCCCCGCAGCCGTTCGTCGAATATTTTCGGCAATGCGAAAGTCGTCGATTGGAAGATGATGCTGGTCACGGCGGTTGTCAGGAAGACGATGCCGGTGACGCGCAACAATATCGATCTGCGGCCGGCGGTTGCCGCAGCGGATTTTTTTGCCGCCGCATGCGGTTCGGTTCCGGCTGCGATCTCGGCGCGAAACAGCAGCCAGTAGGCCAGCCCGAGCGCGACGGAGACCAGCCCTGGCACGATAAAGGCGGCGCGCCAGCCGCCATTGTCGATAAAACTGCCGGTCAAAAGCGCGGCGCTGGCGACGCCGAGGTTTCCCCAGACGCCGTTTGCGGCAATACGCATGCCGGTGTTTTTCCATTTCGCGGTGACGATGGCGAGGCCGACCGGATGATAGATGGCGGCGAAAACACCGATGACGAACAGCCCGGCGCCGACCTGCAATGGCGTTGCGGCAAAACCTGTGGCGATGGCGGAAAGCCCGGCACCGACAAAAAACACCGCCATCATGCCGTCGCGGCTCCAGCGGTCGGCCAGCCAGCCGGCCGGCAGGGCGAAAACGCCGAAGGCGAAAAAGCCTGGCGTCGCATAGGCCAGCAGCGCACCATAGGAAACGCCCCATTCGCGCGACAGCGCCAGCGCCGCCACGGTGGCAAATACCAGCATGAACAGATGGTCGAGAAAATGCCCGACATTGAGGAACAGAAAGTGCAGCCGGTCGCGGGTGACGATTGCGGGCATGGATCTATCCCAGGACATAATCGCGGTTGGCCTCCGGATCGCCGGTCTCATAGGGCAGCGCCAGAAGTTCCGCCCAGGCCTCGTCGGGGATCGGGAAAGCCGCCCATTCCAGCGTCTGGGTGATGCGCTCCGGTTTGCTGACGCCGCAGATTGTGGAGGCTATGCGATCGTCGCGCATGGAAAACTGCAATGCCGCGGCGCCCGGCGGGATATTGTACTTCGCGCAGACCGCCTCGACACGCCGCACCGGATCGAGCGCTTCGTCACTGGCCTGCTGATAGACGTAACGGGGGAATTCGGCCGACCCCTTGGCGAGCACGCCGCCGCTATAGGGCGCGGCGTTGAAAACCGCCGTTCCCTTGCCGGTCGCAAAGTCGATCATCTCTTCGGCGTGACGGTTGGTCAGGGTGAAACGATTGTGGGTGATCAGCACGTCGAAATCCCAGTCGCGCAGGATCGGCATCATGATGTCGGTGCGCCCGGCGGCCAGTCCGACCGCATCGGCAAGCCCTTCTTCCTTCATCTTGAACAGTTCGTCGACGGATCCGCCCTTTCGCGTCACGTCATCGGGCGAGGCGGCATATTCCGGATCGTGCAGGTGCAGGATCTGCACCTTCTCCAGGCCGAGCGCCTGCAGGCTTTCCTCCAGCGACCGGCGGACACGGTCGACGTCGAACCTGTCGTCTGAAGCACGGTCAAGCTTGGTGGAGACGACAAAGCCTTCCGGCAGGCCGCCGCGTTCGCGGATCACGTCGCCGATGCGCCGTTCGGATCGGCCGAAACCGTAATTGCGCGAGACATCGAGAAAATTGACCGGACCGTCGAAAATCGCCCGCACCGTCTCGTGCGCCTGCGCCTCGCCAACCTCGTAGCCGTAGGTATCGGGCATGTTGCCGAGTGCCGAGGTGCCAAAGCAGATCGGCGAGACGCTGAGCCCGGTGTCGCCCAGTCTGGTTTTCTCAAGATTTGCGTGCGCCATATCCGACCTTTCGATAAACTGCCCTTGATGGCAATCGAAGGCCATCTTATGGCAGATGGGCGGCAAAATCATCACGGGAAAAGACCTTGGCTTCAGATACCCAATTGAATTCAGAAACGCAAAAGACCGCCCTTGTCACCGGCGCCGCCCGCGGCATCGGGCTGGCGACGGCAAAGAGCTTTCTCGCCGACGGCTGGCGGGTTGCGCTGCTCGACAATGACGCCGAAACACTGGCCGCCACCATGCAGGCGCTGGGTAACAGCGCCGATCAGGTCTTGAAGCTCGATGCCGATGTTTCCGAACCGGACCAGGTCGATGCGGCGATCGCCGAAGTCGGTGAGCGTTTCGGCCGGCTCGACGCGCTGGTCAACAATGCCGGCATCGCGATCTTCGGGCCGCTGATGGAAACCAGCCTGGAAGACTGGTCGCGGGTCATGGCGGTCAACCTGTCGGGGCCGTTCATCTGCACAAAGGCGGCAGTGCCCCTGATGCTGCAGAACGGCGGCGGCAGCGTCGTCAACATAACTTCCATCTCCAGCCTGCGCGCCAGCACGCTGCGCGTCGCCTACGGCACCAGCAAGGCCGGCCTGGCCCACCTTACGCAGCAACAGGCGGTGGAGCTTGGCGGCCTCGGAATCCGCGTCAATGCGGTGGCGCCCGGCCCGGTCGACACGGCGATGGCGAAGAAGGTCCACACGCCGGAAATCCGGGCCGATTATCACGACGCCATCCCGCTCAACCGCTACGGCCTGGAAGAGGAAATCGCCGCGGCGATCCGGTTCCTGTGTTCCGATGCCGCCAGTTACATCAACGGCCAGATGCTCTCCGTGGATGGCGGCTTCGAGGCGACGGGGATTGGATTGCCGACGCTGAGAAGGGATGCGGAGAGGTAGAGAGGCAAATAGTCCGAGGAAATCAAGGAAGGTAAAGAGGATTGAACAGTGGCTGATCTGATCATGATCTTGCTGCCAATTGTCGTCAGCTCGATCTGTCTTCCGTTTCTGTTTCGCAAGGCCGGCTTTGACCGCAAATTCATAATTCTCAGCTGTCTCCCGCTGGTTTTGTCGGGATCGGCTTTTCTGGCTGTCGTCTTTGGCAAACGAATCGTGTTTGGCGGCCCGTCCGGCTTCTGGGCGTTAACCGGAGCGATCATTGGCCTGGCGGTGATCCCGTGGCCTGAGCGGGACTGACGCAACCCGCCCAAATCGAAACGCGTCACCTGCGATTTGCGCGGCTTTTGGCACTCCGTAAGCTGCACCGCCTGAGAACCTGACGTCATCTTGACGCATTGGCGAGTTCAATGAGATATTCGCGTTCCGGTTGTTCGCGGCCTCAATCCTGGCGCATATTTTGTGCAGGCGACACTCGATTCCTGCCCTTCCGCGCCATCCGCCGACAAAGCCGGAGCCAACCAGTCCACGGAGGATGTGATGAGTGAAATTTTTGAGGGAACCGTTGATATTCAGGATGGCAGTGGCAACACAACGGTGATTGCGGATGGCGATCGCGGTCACCTGACTGTTGGCGGTGGCGGTCAGGACGGAAATTTACATGTCAGTGACGCAGCCGGCGTGGCGCGTATCATGCTTAGCAACGAAGGCAGCATCATATCACGCGATGCAGCCGCTGTTTCGATTATGACGCTTGCCGGCAACGGTCAGATCTTTATCAGCAGGCAATTGGGCGCAGACTATTACCCGGTTTTTGAGTTTCTGCCACCGCAGGGATCGTTGTCGATCGGAGGTGAGATCACTCCTGGAAAGATCAATCTCCGCAACGGTGACGGCGACGACACTCTGATCCTCGATGCCGAGGGTGACGTGACTATACGCCGGAATGTGGATGGCACGCTGCGTGACGCAATGACGTTCGAAGGCGCGACTGGCGCTCTTCGCATTGGCGGCGAAGGCTTTGAAGGCGACCTGTTCGTGAGAGATGGTGACGGCCGGGACGCACTGCGTCTCGATGCTAATCGGGCGGCGATTTTCGCCGGCACGGAAGGCAACGAAGGCGATATCATTGTGCGCGACGGCGAGGGCCGCCAAGTTGTCCATCTCAGTGGTGACAAGGCGGTCGTCGATGTTGGTACGGAGGGAAATGAAGGCGATGTCCGCGTCTTTGATGCAGACGGCGATCTGCGGATCCATCTCGACGGCGCCAGCGGCCAGGTCATTACGCTGGGTGCTGATTGTGCGGAAGATTTCACCGTCATCGACGCGGAGATGATCGATCCCGGCTCGGTGCTGGTGATCGACGATACCGGAGCGTTGCGCGTCAGCGTGACGGCATACGACCGCCGCGTCGCCGGCGTCGTGTCCGGCGGGGGCAGTTTCGGCCCTGGCATTGTGCTCGGCAAACAGCCAGCAGATGCTGATTGCAAGCCGATAGCGTTAATCGGCAAGGTTTCCTGTAAGGTTGATGCTGATTGCGGTGCGGTCGGCGTCGGAGACCTGCTCACCACCGCCGCCATACCCGGTCATGCGATGAAGGCCGCAGACCCGCAGCGGGCGTTTGGTGCAATTATCGGCAAGGCGTTGGCCCCTCTGGCAAAAGGCCGCGGGATGATCCCAATCCTTGTGGCATTGCAATAACGCACGAGCGGTCAACAAACCAAACCCACGAGAGTGTGTGCTGCCAGGCTAGCTGAGATCGTCCTTCAGTTCGGCGATAATCCGGCCCATCACCTCACCGACCATGTCGCATTCGTCCGCGCCTGAAATCTGCATCGACCGGTCGACCAGTTGCATCTGGATCTGCATCGCCTGGCGGGTCAGGGTGGCGCCGGGCTCCGTCAGGTAAAGCCGCAGAACCCTTTTGTCGCGGGCGTCGCTGCGGCGTTCGATCAGGCCGCGCTTTTCCATCTGCGGCAACAGCATCGACATGTTGGAGCGGCCAACCAGCAGTTTGCGGGCAAGCTCCTGCTGGGTCAGGCCTTCGAAGCGGTAGAGATTGGCCAGAATATCGAGATGCGGCACCTTCAGATCGAGCGGCTGCAGCATGCGCGACAAGGTCGCCTGCATCAGATGGCAGGCGCGCCCGACGGCGATCCAGTTGCGGAAGCGCGGATTGTCCCACGGAAGTTCGTTCGGGGGCAGTTCGTCCGGGGACAGTTCGTCAGCCGGTTGTGACCGGCCGGATGTCTTTTTGACTTGTGTTTTGTTCATCTTTGTACAATATTGTTCATTGTTGAACATTATAGGTTTATCCGATTATGACCCCTATTTCAGTTCGCGTCATCCGTACAGGATTTTCGATCCTTGACCGTCTGTCGCCGGTGCTGGCCGGCAAGCTGGCGTTTCGCCTTTTCTGCATGACGCCCTCGCGCAAGGTCCGCTCCGACAAGGAGCGCCGTGTTCTGGCTGCCGCCGGACGGCGGATGGCCGAGGCAGAAGTCGGCAGGCTTGAAATCCCCGGCGGCACGATTGCCGCGTACCGGTTCGAACCTGCGTCCCTGGATGGCGAAATGGATGGCGGGATGGGTGGCGACGCAGATCCGGCCAGAAAATCTGCGGCGCCTGTCCTGGTGGTGCACGGCTGGGCCTCGCGGTCGGAACATATGCTGGCCATTATCGGCGGCTTGCGGCAAAGCGGCCGCGCTGTCGTTGCCATCGATCTGCCCGGCCACGGCCGCTCGTCCGGCCGAACGCTGACCGTGCCGATGGGTGTGCAGGCGGTTGCAGCCGCATGGGCGCGCTTCGGGCCGTTTGAAACCATGATCGGCCATTCTTTCGGCGGTGTCGTGATCGTCAACGCGGCGCAGGGATCGGTACGCAACATTCCCGCCATGCGGCCGGAAAAACTGGTTCTGATCGCGGCCCCGGCCTCGATTCCGAAACTGTTTGCCGGTGTCGGCGCCTTTTTCGGTCTGACGCGGCCGGCGCAGGCGAGGTTTGAAGGCGAGGTTGAACGCCTGGCAGGCCGGCCAATCGGCAGCTTCGACGGTGTCTCGCAACTGGCGGACATCGGCGTTCCGATCCTGGTCCTGCATGCGCGCGAAGACCGGGAAGTGGCATTTGAGAATGCCGAAACCTATGCTGCGGCGGGGCCGCACGTGACCCTCAGCCGCGCAGACGGTCTCGGCCACCGCCGCATCATCGGGGCAGCATCGGTTGTCAGCGAGATCGCGGCATTTGCCGGCGAGCCGGAGTTGGCGCTTGCGGGGTAAGCGGGTTTCAGCGGCAGTTCATATCCGGCCCTTCGAGGCTCCCCTTCGGGTTGCTGAGGTGCGAGTGGAGCGAGCCTCCTGTCCTGCGCCCGTCGAAGGGAAGGACGCAGATGGAAGTCTGCGTTCCGACAATAACCCTCATGCCCTGGGCGGCAGCGTATGGGTCGGCAGGGTCCAGCCGTAGCGGATGGCGCCGCCGCGGATGACGAACGCCGTCCCTGCGCCGATTGTCGCCGCAGGCCACAGCGTCACGCCGAAAAAACTCAGGCCGACATAGAGCGCCGAACCGGCCAGTGCCGCGGTGACATAGATTTCCTTTTTCAGCAGCACCGAGGGTTCGCCGCCGATCACATCGCGGATGATGCCGCCGAAGGTGGCCGTCATCACGCCCATCAGGATCGCCGGACCATGGCCGACGCCGGCCGACAGCGCCACCGCCGCGCCCATCACCGCAAAGCCGGCCATGCCGATGGCATCGGCCCACAGAAGGATCGTCAGCCTGGAGGCCAGCCGTTCGGCGACGAACCAGACCAGCAGCGCCATGGCGAGGCAAACGGCGATGTAGGATGGTTCCTGGACCCAGAAAACCGGCAGCCGGCCCAGCATCATGTCGCGCAGCGTGCCGCCGCCGATGCCGGTGACGCTGGCGAAAAATCCGAAAGCGACGAGATCGAGATTGCGCCTGGAGGCCGCCAGCGCGCCGGTTGCGGCAAACACCGCAACGCCGAGATAATCAAGGATCAGAAGCATGCAGACAGCCCGGATTGCCGATATCGATCAGGCCGCCCGAACGGCCCAATTCTTTTACCGCTGAAGCGGCCGGCGCAGGTCAGGCCGCCTGCGGCGAGCCGTCATCGTCACCGGCCTCGCCGGTCTCGCCTGAAGTTCCGTCAGAAGTCCCATCAGAAATTTCAGCGGCAGATTGCGCAGATCCCTGGGCTTCCGCTACCGGCTGTGGCGCGGATTTCGGCCCGCCCTTGGAAACGCCGACAAGGGCTGCGCGCAGCACCCGCTCGCCGATCGTGTAACCGTCCTGGACAAGCTGCACGACGGTGCCCGACGGCACGCTTTCATCGGGCACTTCATACATCGCCTGATGGTGATTGGGGTCGAACTTTTCGCCCTCGGCCGGGATTTTTACCACACCGTGTTTTGCCAGGATCCGCTCCATTTCGCGGGTCGTCACGTCGATGCCCTCGATGATCGCCTCAAGCGCGCCTTCGCCCTGGCCGGCAGCCTCCTTGGCGCGCTGCAGATTGTCGCTGACGCCGAGAATATCGGCGGCGAACTTGCTGACGGCGTATTTGCGCGCATCGGCCGCTTCGCGCTCGGTGCGCTTGCGCAGGTTGTCCATATCGGCTGCGATGCGCACATAACGCTCAGCCAATTGGGCCTTTTCCGCCTCAAGTTGCAGGATCCGTTCGTCTTCCGCAGCATTTGCGTCGGTTGCCGGATCGTAGGGCGTGCCTCCGGGTTCGGCTTCGGCGGCATAATGGGCCGCATTGCGCGCGGCATAGTCGGCGGCAGCATCGGCTGCCGCGTCGGCAGCGGCAGCCTCTTCGGCGGCCAGGCTGTCGGGATCGTTTTTGTTTTCTGGGTTACTCATGAAAGCTCACCGGTTTGTGTTCGCAGCTTTTCGTTCGCAGCGGATATCGAGGCTTCGGCAAAGAAAATCAAGCACTGACATGCCGGAATTGACGGGAAACGGGCATTTTGCCGGCTTTTTGCGGCGTTATCCCTTGCGCCCGACCAATTGCCCGATCAGCTGGGCGGTATAATCGACGGCGGGAATCACCCGGGCATAATTCAGCCGGGTGGGGCCGATCACGCCGAGCACGCCGACAACCTGATCGGCGGAATCCTGGAATGGAGCTACGATCAGCGACGAACCGGACATGGAAAAAAGCTTGTTTTCCGAGCCGATGAAGATGCGCACGCCCTCGCCGCCCTCCGCCAGCCCCAAGAGCTGGATCAGGTCGGTCTTGGCCTCCAGATCGTCGAACAGCATCCGCACCCGCTCCAGATCCTCGGTTGCCGTCAGATTGTCGAGAAGGTTGGAGCGGCCGCGCACGATCAGGGTCGGCGCGTCCTGTGCGGCGCCCGACCATGTCGCGACGCCGTCGGCGATCACCTTGTCCGTCAGCGCATCGATTTCCTTGCGCCGCGCATCGGCGAGCCGTTCCAGCTCGGCGCGGGCCTCCGACAGGGTGCGGCCGTGAATATGGGCGTTGAGATAGTTGGAGGCTTCCGTCAGCGCCGACGCGGGCAGCCCGTTTGGAATGTCGATCACCCGGTTTTCCACCGAACCGCTGTCGGAAACCAGCACCACCAGCGCCTTGGTCGGCTCCAGGCGGACAAATTCCACATGCCGCAGCCGCACATCGGCCTTGGCGGCCAGCACGACACCGGCGCCGTGCGACATGCCCGACAGCATCTGGCTGGCTTCCGTCAGAAGGTTTTCCACCGACGTGTCATCGCCGCGGGCGCGGACTTCCGCCTCGATGCGGCTGCGTTCGCCGGCCGACAGTTCGCCGGTTTCCAGGAAACTGTCGACAAACATGCGCAGGCCCAATTCCGTCGGCAGCCGGCCGGCGCTGGTATGGGGGGCGTAGATCAGGCCGATCTGCTCCAGGTCGGCCATCACGTTGCGCACCGATGCCGGCGACAGCGAGCGCGGCAGCAGACGGCTGATATTGCGCGACCCGACGGGATCGCCGGTATCGAGAAAACTCTCCACGATGGCGCGGAAAATCTGCCGTGTCCGATCGTCGAGGGCTGAAAGCGATTCTGAATGCATGCGCACCACACCAACCTGTTCGTCTGCCAAACCCGGTGACGCACAGATGCGCGCAGGGCTGCGATACCATAATCATATTGAGACCCGCACCGGCTCTGCAAGGGGGCAATCGCCGCCATCGCACGGTTTGGTCCTCGTGCAGCCTGTGCGGGCTTTACGCCAACGCCGTATCGGCGTAACAGACGGGCTTGATTTAACAAGACGATTGACCGGCTCATGACAGCGACAAGACCATCAAGACGGGCGCCCGGCGAAATGCGGGCGGTGACCCTGGAACGCGGCTTTTCCCGCCATGCGGAAGGCTCCTGCATGGTGCGCTTCGGCGAAACCCATGTTTTGTGCACCGCCAGCGTGATCGAACAGGTGCCGGGCTGGATGCGCGGCAGCGGCAAGGGTTGGGTGACGGCGGAATACGGCATGTTGCCGCGCTCCACCGGCGAGCGGATGCGGCGCGAGGCGGCATCGGGCAAACAGAGCGGCCGGACGCAGGAAATCCAGCGGCTGATCGGTCGCTCGCTGCGCTCCGTCGTTGACCTGAAGGCGCTCGGTGAACGCCAGATCACGGTCGACTGCGATGTCATCCAGGCCGACGGCGGTACCCGCACAGCCTCCATTACCGGCGCCTGGGTGGCGCTGAAGGATGCGCTGATGTGGATGCAGACGCGGCACATGGTCGGCGACAAGGTGCTTATCGACCATGTCGCGGCGATCTCGTGCGGCATCTACAAGGGGACGCCGGTGCTCGATCTCGATTATGACGAAGACAGCAATGCAGAGACCGACGCCAATTTTGTCATGACCGGTTCCGGCGGACTGGTGGAAATCCAGGGCACCGCCGAAGGCGCGCCGTTCTCGCGCGACGAGTTCAATGCGCTGATGGATCTCGCCGGCGAGGGTATCGGCAAACTGGTTGACCTGCAGAAAATGGCTGCCGGCTGAGGGCGACGCATGGCCGATATCGTCTTGGAACCGGGACCGCTGGTCATCGCCAGCCACAATGACGGCAAGGTGCGCGAAATCCGCGAACTGCTGGAACCCTACGGTTTTGAAATCCGCACGGCGGCAGAGCTTGGCCTGATCGATCCGGAAGAGACCGGGTCGACATTTGAGGAAAATGCGGTTCTGAAAGCCGAAACCGCCTGCCTTGGCAGCGGGCTGCCGGCGCTGGCCGACGATTCCGGCCTGGCGGTCGATGCGCTGGGCGGCGATCCCGGCATCTATTCGGCGCGCTGGGCGGAGGCTGCCGACGGCAGCCGGGATTTCGCCATGGCGATGCGCAATGTGGAAGAAAAGATGCAGGGCAAAGGCGCGGCCGAGATCAATCGCGGCGCGCAATTTGTCTGTGTCCTGGCTCTGGCGCGCCCGGGTGTGGAGACGGTGACGTTTGCCGGCATTGTCGGCGGCACGATGGTCTGGCCGCCGCGCGGCAGCCAGGGTTTCGGATATGATCCGGCGTTCCTGCCGGACGGGTTCGAGCGCACGTTCGGCGAAATGGACGCGGACGAAAAACATGGCTGGACGCCCGGTGACGACCAGGCACCGCCCTTGTCGCACCGCGCCCGCGCCTTCGCCGTGTTTGCCGCAGCATGCCTGTCCGGCCTGACGCGTAATCCGGCAAAAGCATAAGATATGATCGATGAGCGTGAAACCCGGTTCGGCGTCTATGTGCACTGGCCGTTCTGTGCCGCCAAATGCCCCTATTGCGATTTTAATTCGCATGTCCCCCACCGCGCCGTCGATCAGCCGCGCTTCGTACGCGCCTTTGCCGCCGAACTAAGCCATTTTGCCGAACGGACCGCCGGACGGACGGTGACGAGCATCTTTCTGGGCGGCGGTACGCCCTCGCTGATGGCGCCGGAGACGGTGGACGATGTTCTGTCGCGGATCGGCGCCTTGTGGACGGTCGCAGACGGCGCCGAAATCACCCTTGAGGCCAATCCGTCCAGCGTCGAGGCGGAGCGTTTCCGCGGCTACCGGACCGCCGGCGTCAACCGCGTCTCGCTCGGCGTGCAGGCGCTCAACGATCCGGATCTGAAGCGGCTTGGGCGGCTGCACAATGTGGCGGAGGCCAAAGCCGCCGTCGAAATTGCCCGCAGCACATTTCCGCGGCTGTCATTCGACCTGATTTACGGCCGGCCGGAGCAGACACCCGATGAATGGCAGGGCGAACTGGAGCAGGCGATTGCCATGGCGGCCGATCATCTGTCGCTCTACCAGCTGACGATCGAACCCGGCACGCCGTTTGCGGCTCTGTTTCAGGCCGGACGTCTGACCATGCCCGATGATGACCGCCAGGCGGATTTTTACGAGGTTACGCAGTCCGTTACCGCCGCGCATGGCCTGCCCGCCTATGAGATCTCCAATCATGCCAGCCCGGGCGCGGAAAGCCGGCACAATATGACCTATTGGCGCTACCGCGATTATGTCGGCGTCGGCCCCGGCGCCCATGGCCGGCTGACCATCGATGGCGAAAAACACGCCACGGCCACCGAACTGCACCCGGAAAACTGGCTGAAGCGGGTCGAGAGCGACGGGCACGGGCTTGTGACCGACGATGTGCTGACATTGGAAGAGGCAGCGGATGAAATGCTGCTGATGGGCCTGCGGCTCGACGAAGGCCTGGAGATTGGCCGTTACACGGAAATCAGCGGCAGGCCATTCGATCCGGAGCGCATCAGCGCGCTCACCACCCATGGCATGATCGAGGTTCTGGACAGTCAGGCAGCGGGCGGCGGCCGGCTCAGGGTCACCCGCGCCGGCAGTTCGGTTCTTGACGCGGTGGTTGCCGATCTGGCGGCTTGAAGCCTGTCAGGACAAACGTTTCAGGTCCCTGAACCGAAGGCTCGCGGCGCCGGTTTCACCAGCCGGGTTCCGGAGCCGGTGACCCCGTAGATGTTCAACTGGCGCTGGTTGGCGCCGTTGGTCAGGAACCGGAAGACACCGTCGATGCCGGCAAAACCGTTCGAATTGGTCAGCACGGTCTGGGAAAACCGCTCATTGCCGAACTGGCGCACAAGGCCTGCGGCGAGTACGACACCGTCATAGGCGAGTGATGCCCGGCGCGGCGGTTCGGCCTGATAGGCGGCCTTGTAGCGCTGGGCGAAAGTGTCGAAACCCCTGCGGTCGGGCGCCGGGTAGACTGCGCCGGCCAGCGCCTGATCGTTATGGATCCGCCGGTCGTCCCACTGACCGCTGCCAAGATACAAGACATCGTTGCCGGACATGCCAGAGGTCGACAGGATTCCGGTGATCAGCGGCACTTCCTCGCCGGTTCCGGGTATCAGCAGAGTGTCGATCTGATCGCCTATTTCGGCAATCTTGGCCGCCTTGGCCTGGATGTCGATCTTGTCGAGCTGGTATTTTTCGATCACCAGGATCCGTCCGCCGGTTGCGGCAACCCGCGCGCGGAACGCCGCTTCCACGACTGCGCCGTAGCCGTCGTCGGGCAGGATGGCGGCATAGGAACGCTGACCCTTGGAGGCGGCATAATCGATAATGGCGTCGATATTGTTGGCAGGCAGGAAGGAGAGCAGATAAACACCGTTTCCGGCCACCGCGCTGTCGGATGAAAACGCCACAACCGGAATGCCCGCCCTGCGGGCGATCGGTGCGACCGCGCGAACCTCGCTTGAAAACAGCGGGCCAAGGATCAGTTCAGCACCCTCAGATACCGCCCGGTTGGCAGCCGTCAGGGCGGATTCCGGCGTACCGCCGGTATCATAGACCACGAGCTGAATATCGGCGTTGGGAAAATCCTTCAGCGCCAGTTCCGCCGCGTTGCGGTAGGCCAGCGCGGTACTGCCGGCATTGCCGGTTGCGCTGCGCGATACCAGCAGTGCGACCCGGACAGACCCGGTTCCCAGCGTTTCGCCGGATGCAAGACCCGGATCGCCGACCGTGCTGTCCGGCCCGGCCGGACCGGTGACCGGCGTACAGGCGTGAACGGCAAACAAAGCGAGCAGGCAAACCAGGGCGGTTGAAACCCTGGCACGAATCCAGCCCCCGGCGATGATCGCCCGGCTCATGATATCAGGCCGTTTGAACATCGCACTTTTGGCAATTGCGTGAGCGTATTCCGTGACGGACGCCGTTACGCCGCTATACAAGACCTTCACGGCCTTCTCCTTTTCAAATGCCTTCCCCGCGGCTACGAACGTAAAGTTAATTCCATGGCGCGGCAAGATGTTCGCGCCAAAACCTGTAATCGAGCTTGAAAAAGGCATCACAATGGCGGTTCGGCGCAATCCGCAAGACGGTCGGGGCACCAGCGGGCAGGACCCGGCAGAACAGACCGCAAGCCGTTCGCCGGAGCGCGCCGGAGGACAGTCCGGTGCGCAATCCCATGATCGGCCCAGTAATCGGCCCAGTAATCGGCCCAGTGATCGGCCCAGTGATCGGCGAAATGACCGCAAGAGCGCGACTTATATCATCCGCAGCCAGATCATCCAGGCGCCGCAACTGACGCCGGGGCTTTATATCGTCGCCACGCCGATCGGCAATCTTTCGGATATTACCATTCGCGCTCTGGATACGCTGGCGGCGGCCGACCGCATTGCCTGCGAGGATACGCGGGTCACGCGAAAGCTTCTGGCGCGCTACGATATTCGTGCGAGTCTGATGTCCTATCATGACTATAGTGACGATAAAGAGCGCGACAGAGTCGTTCAGGCGGTGGAGAGCGGACAGGCCGTTGCGCTGGTCTCCGATGCCGGCACGCCGCTGATTTCAGACCCGGGTTACCGCCTGGTCGAGGCCCTGCTGCAGCGCGGCCTGCCGGTTGTCCCGGTTCCGGGCCCGTCATCGCTTCTGGCGGCGCTGGCCGGGGCCGGGCTGCCGACGGATCAGGTGCATTTTGCCGGGTTTGCCGCCAGCAAGGCCGGCGCCCGTCGCCGGCAGTTCACCGATCTGGCGCGCTCTGAAACGACTCTTGTGTTGCTGGAGTCGCCACGCCGCCTGCCGGCATGTCTTGCCGATGCGGCCGAGATCTTCGGCGGCGAAACAATGGCCTGCGTCTGCCGTGAGCTGACCAAACTTTATGAGACCTTCGACAGGGGGCCTCTGGCGGAACTGGCGGAAAAATATCACGGCCAGCCGGTCAAGGGCGAGATTGTGCTGCTGATCCGCTCGCGCGGCGCACAGGAGAGGGAAGCCGATCCGGCGGCAGTGGACGCGCTGCTTGAGGCCGCGCTGGCAGGCGGAACGGTGCGTCATGCAGCCGATCAGGTTGCCGCACAAACCGGGATGAAGCGCCGGCTGCTCTACCGGCGGGCGCTGGAATTGCGCGATAAAAAAGAAATATGAGCGCAATTCCCGCAAAGACGAAAAAGCGCGCTTACCGGCTTGGCCATGTGGCGGAGTGGGCCGCGGCGCTCTGGCTGATGGCGCATGGTTACAGATTGCTGGCGCGGCGATACCGCACGAAGCTCGGCGAGATCGACCTGATCGTCAAGCGCGGCGGCACGGTGGCCTTTGTCGAGGTCAAGGCGCGTGCAAGCGTTGAGGCGGCAGAGGACGCGATCACAGCGGCGGCGGAACGGCGCATCCGCAACGCCGCCGACGTCTGGCTTGCGCGTCATCCGGCGGCCGAAGGCCTGACGTTCCGGTTTGACATTGTGCTGATTGCCTCTTGGCGTTTGCCGAAACATCTGGTGAATGCGTTTTGAGCGTCGACTGAATTTGTAGGGCGGCCGCTGCCCCGTTTCGTCTTTGCCGGACTTGTTCCGGCAATGACGAATGGGTATTTATTCCCGACGGACTTCGGGTCTCCAAAAGAACCCGTTCAGCCGCGGCAGGGCCGACCTGTCCAATGCGATGCGGCCGGCAGGATTGCGCCACAGGCCGCAAGCCGCTAAGCGATGACAATCATTTCAGGAGAACCGCATGGCCCTCAAGGTCGCCTTCCAGATGGACCACATATCCGGCATCGATATAACCGGCGATACGAGCTTCGCGCTGATGCTGGAGGCGCAGGCGCGCGGCCACAAGCTGTTTCACTACACGCCGGAACGGCTTTCCATGCGCAACGGCAAGGTTGAAGCTGGCGTCGAAGCCGTCACGGTCGCAGACGTCAAGGGCGCCCATGCGGAACTCGGCGACATTGTGCATACGGATCTGGCGAGCATGGACGTGATCATGCTGCGCCAGGATCCGCCGTTCGACATGGCCTATATCACCACGACGCATATTCTGGAACGGCTCCATCCTGCGACCCTGGTGGTCAATGATCCGGAGCATGTGCGCAACGCGCCGGAAAAGCTTTTTGTCACCGAATATGGCGACCTGATGCCGGAAACGCTGATCACCCGCGACCCTGAGGTGATCCGCTCGTTCCGGGCCGAATATGGCGATATCATCGTCAAGCCGCTTTACGGCAATGGCGGTGCGGCCGTGTTCCGGGTGCGCGAGGACGATGAGAACCTGTCGGCGCTGCTGGAGCTGTTCGCGATCAATTTCCGCGAGCCCTATGTGGTGCAGCGCTACCTGCCGGCGGTACGCCAGGGCGACCGGCGCATCCTTATCATCGACGGCGAGGCGGCCGGCGGTATCAACCGGGTGCCGAAACCCGGCGATGCGCGTTCCAACATGCATGCCGGCGGCAGGGCGGAGGCCTACCGGCTGAATGACCGCGACCGGGAGATCTGCGCCCGCATCGGCCCGGAACTCAAGAAACGCGGGTTCATCCTGGTCGGCATCGACATCATCGGCGACGTGATGACGGAGATCAACGTCACCTCGCCGACCGGCATCCGCGAGCTTTCGCGCTTCGACGGCATCAATGCCGCCGGGCTGGTCTGGGACGCGATCGAGGCAAAACGGGACGCCTGACAAGCAGAAAATACATAGGCGGACGTGATGAACGATAAAATCGTTGGTGTTCACTGGAGTTTCTGGATAATCGGCGTTGTCGCGCTGGTCTGGAATTTTATGGGCGTGATAAATTATTTCGTGCAGATGAATCCGGATGTTCTTGCCGGATATTCCGGTTCGGCTCGTGCGATCATTGAAGGCCGGCCCGCTTGGGCCACCGCAGGTTTTGCGATAGCCGTTTTCGGCGGCGCGCTTGGCTGCCTTCTGCTTCTGCTCAGGAAACAGGCTGCATATTATCTGTTTATCGCATCGCTGCTTGGCGTGATCGTGACAATGACCCATGCACTTGGGATCGGTATCGACTTCAGTCTGTTTGAAATCTTCATGATGATCCTGATGCCTCTGGTGGTGGCGGTGTTCTTGGTCTGGTATTCGAAGCGGGCCGTGAACCGGGGTTGGATCAGCTAGGTCCGGTTGGCAGGCCGGCGGCAAACAGGGCCAAGCACGACTGCGATCCCGGCAACCGCGGTCATGGAGCCGATCTCGGCCATTGTATCGTCAGCCCCGTCCGCGATAGGGCGCAACGTTCTGGTCGGGCAGCCAGAGACTGTCGGGTGGTGCGCCGGTCTGCCAGAACACGTCGATCGGCATGCCGCCGCGCGGATACCAGTAACCGCCGATGCGCAGCCATCTGGGCGCCAGTTCGCCGACCAGGCGCCTGGCGATGGCAATCGTGCAATCCTCGTGGAACGCGCCGTGATTGCGGAACGAGGTCAGATAGAGTTTCAGGCTTTTCGATTCCACCAGCCAGGCGTCCGGCACATAATCGATTACCAGATGGGCAAAGTCCGGCTGGCCGGTCATCGGACACAGCGAGGTAAATTCCGGCGTGGTAACACGAACCAGATAGTCGGTGCCGGCCTGAGAATTGGGCACCCGCTCCAGCACGGCCGCGTCCGGGCTTTGCGGCTGTTCGGTCGGCTTGCCAAGCTGGCTGGTGCTGCGCGGATTATCGTCGTGAAACAATCATAACGCCCGCCGCCTGCATTGGCGACGGCTCAATCCTTGACCGCATCCACAAGGATAAAGGCGATCTGGCAGGGTTCCGTGCCCCGGTTCGACCAGGCATGGTTGGTGCCCTGCTGAACCACCGTGTCACCCGCCTTGAGCAGATAATCCTCCTCATCCATCATCATGGTGATCTCGCCGGTGAGCACGATTGCATAATCGAGCGAGTCGGTGCGGTGCATGAACGGATGGCGGGCGCCTTCGACGACATTGGCGCCGGCGCCCATTTCAGCGAACGCGGCCTTGCCGTCGAGCCCGGCCAGCACCTCCGGGTCCTCCGGGTCGAACTGGACGATCCGGAACACCGAACCGTTTTTCGGCGGATGCAGCACAAGCGGCCCTTCGACCGGGTCGTCATGGCGCTCCATCGCTGCCGGTGTCCGGTCCGCCTGCCAGAGATTCGTCAGCGTCACGCCGGGCCGGTTTGGCCGCTGCAGCACGCATGCCGCATCGCCGTCCATGATTACAGTCGCTTTGCCGTTCTCGTCGTGGCCGGTGACCACGCGTCTGATTTTTCGCCCCACTTCAGTTCTCCCGGTTGGCGGTTTTGACGCCGATGCGGCCGATAAAAAGGATCAGTGCGAGCAGTCCCAGACCCGCCGCATCAGTTGCAATACCCTGATGCAGAAGAGCAAGGCCGGCAATGGCGAGCACAATCCGTTGCCCCATCGGTAACGCAGTTTTCAGATAACCGACGACGAAGGTCGCGATGCAGAAGGTGCCCAGCAAGCCGCTGGCCGCCGCCAGGCCGATCTCCGGAAATGTACCATCGAGCATCAGCGCCGGGCCGAAGAAAAACATGTAAGGCAGGATGAACGACGTAATGCCGTAGAAAAACGCCGTCCAGCCGACCTTGTTGATGTCGGCGCCGGCAATGCCGGCGGCGACATAGGAGGCCAGCGCGACGGGCGGCGTGATGGTCGACACGCAGCCGAAGAAAAACACGAACATATGCGCCGTCAGCATCGGCACGCCGAGCTTCGACAGAGCCGGGGCGACCACGGTCGCCAGGATCAGATAGGCGGCGGTTGTCGGCAAGCCCATGCCGAGAATGATCGCCGTCGCCATCGTCAGGAGCAGGGCGATGATGGCGATGCCGCCGGAGGCGGAAATGATCAGACCGGATATTTTCGAACCCAGCCCGGTGATGCCGAGCGTCCCGGCGATGATGCCCGCCGCGGCACAGGCAATTGCGATCGGGATGACGCTTTTCGATCCGTTGGCAATGGCGCGGGCGGAGCGGATGAACAGGTTCCGGTCGATCTGCCGCGTCCAGATGACGTGGGCGGCGAGCAGAACCAGGATCGCGACGAAAGACGCCTTGAACGGCGAATAGCCGTTCAGCATCATGGCGATCAGGGTGACGAAAGGGATGATGAACTGCCCGCCTTTGGCGATGATCATCCAGACCGGCTCCGTGTCGTTTTCGGGCCTGGCCATCGGTTTCAGGCCGCTCCTGGCCGCCTGCAGATGGACGACGAAAAACAGCGATGCAAAGAACAATAATGCCGGCACCAGCGCAGCGCGCATGATCTGCGTATACGGCGTGCCGACGATTTCGGCCATCAGGAAGGCGGCCGCCCCCATCACCGGCGGCATGATCTGGCCGCCGGTGGAGACCACCGCCTCGATCGCGCCGGCCTGGTGGCTCTGATAACCCTCGCGCTTCATCATCGGGATCGTCAGCGTGCCGGTGACGGCGACATTGCCGGCTGCCGATCCGGAAATCATGCCCAGCAGGGCGCTGAAGATCACCGCGGTCTTGGCGCCGGCGGCACGCATGTTGCGGGTCAGCCGGCTGGCGAGGCGGAAGAAAAAATCGCCGGCGCCGAACTCGCTCAGGAAAGCACCGAATATGGCAAACAGGATGATGTAAGTCGACGATACGCCGAGCGGAATGCCGTAGACCCCCTGTGATGTGGTCGTCAGAAATTCAGACATCCGCGTCAGGCTGTAACCGCGGCCCTGCAGCACGCCGGGCAGCCAGGCGCTGTAAAACGGGTAGGTGAAGAAGACCAGACAGATGATCGCCAGTGCCGCGCCCACGCCGCGCCGCGCGCCCTCCAGAACCAGCGCCAGCAGGACGATGCCGACCCAGGCGTCCAGCGCTTCGGTCTCGCCGCCGCTCATGGCGATATCCTGCCAGCGGCTCAGCAGATAGATGCCGCTGGCAACGGAAGCGGCGACCAGCACCAGGCTGAACAGCCTGTCCGGCAGATTGCCGTCGAGCCGTTTCAGGGTCGGCCGGGTCAGAAACAGCATCGCCAGCATCGTCATGAGATGGACAATGCGGATGTCGGCCGTCGACAGAACGATGATGCCCGAAACGTTGAGCAGATGGAACGCGCCGATCCCGAACGCCAGGATCGAGACGGTCCAGTCCAGCCCGTTGTCGAATTTTTCAGCCATCAAGCTCCCCGGCCCGTTTCAGATCAGGCAAGAAGGCCCGGTGAACCGGCCTTGCCGCAGGTGTTCCGATCCGGACGCTATTTGTTGAAATAGCGGGCAGCGCCCGGGTGCAGCGGGATGCGCAGGCTGAGCGACCGTCCCGGATCGATCTGGTTTGCAATCGCGTTACTCGCCCGGAACTCGTCCATATGATCGTAGATCGCCGCAGTGATCTTGTAGACCTTGTCGGCATCGGCGTCGGCATTGACAATCAGCATGTTGTTGACGCCGAGAATGACGCCGTCGTCTGCGGTATCATAAACGTCCTTGGGCACGACGACGCGATTGTAGTTCTGGTATTTTTCCAAAGCCTTTTCCATCGTCTCGTCCGACAGACTGATGAACTTCAGCGGCTTGTTGGCGCGGGCCTGCATGACGGCGCCGGCCGGATAACCGCTGAGCGCAAAAGCGGCATCGACATTGCCGTCGGCCAGTTGGCTGAAACCGTCGCCATAGGACAGAAAGCTCGGCGTGATGTCGTCGATCGTCATGCCGTGCAGATCAAGAACCTGCTTGAGAAACGGTATCGTGCCGCCGCCGGCTGGTCCCACCGCGATCCGCTTGCCCTTCAGATCCTCGATCGTGTTGATATCGGAATCCTCAAGCGTCATCATGTGCAGGACGCTGAAATGCAGCGATCCGATGGCCGTCAGGTTCATCTTGCCGCTCTTTTTGTACATCGCCGCGCCCTTGTTGGCGAGAACGGCGAGATTGTTGTTGGTGATGGCGATATCCACTTCGCCGCTGTGCACCAGACGCGGATTCTGCACCGAACCCTCAGTGACGATCGGGACCATCGTCAGGCCCTCGGCATGATCATTGACCAATGTCGAGATCGCCTGGCCAACCGGATAGAAAGCGCCGCCCTGGCTGGCCGTTCCGATCCGCAGTTCCTCCGCATCGGCCAAGCCTGCCGATCCGATTGCCAGGCCCAGGGTGAGACCCAAAGCCGCCGCATGTTTCTGAAATTTCGCCATCTTTTCCTCCCGGTGATGAATGGGTTCCGCCAGCTTAAGCTGATCTTGCCGAACCAGACTGACATATCCGCCGCTCAGGTTGGATATGCGTTCCGGAAAAATACCGAATTTCGCGGGAAAATCGATAAAAAAATAAAAATAAGATCGAAAATCGATTATTTTTATCGAAACAAGTTCATCCACCCGACTGGCAGGCGCCGTCGTGGGCGATGTCGGTGCCGGCCGATTTTGCCGTGCAGGAATTGCCGTAGGTCTTGCCGTCACAGCCGCAGACCGGCTGGTAGATCTGCGTGCAGGCCTCCGGCCGCGGCCGGCAGGTGCCGAAATAACCCGCCACGTCGCAGGCGTGCTCAGCCGGGTAATCGCACCATTCAGATCCGCTGCACTGTATGTTGGCGATCCCGCCGCAGACCGGAAGATCGACGGTCTCGCCGTCAAGCAGAATTTCCACTGCAACGGCAGGCGGCGCAAATGCGATCATCGCAATCAGCAGCAGGGCTCTCATACACAACGGATACACCGGTCCGCCGTCGTCATCAAATCGATCCTTATTGCGAACAGAACCGCGAATTGCGATTGTCTGGGTGCCGGCAGACGTTAATCTGGGCCGGTACAGAACGGAATAACGGGGGCATCATGGCGCAGCAACAGGCCGGTTCGGACAATCTGATGATCATGCCGGATCATGCGGAGGACTTCATTACGCGGATATTCCAGGCCGCCGGCGCAGATCTTGCGGAAGCATCGGCGATTGCCGGCAACCTTGTCGGCGCCAGCGCCCGCGGCCATGACAGCCACGGGATTGTCCGCGTGCCGCGTTATCTGGAGGCGGCGGAGCGCGGCCATGTCTTTTTCGACCGCCATGTCAGCCGGGTGATCGACAATGACGCCTTCGTGCTGCTCGATGGCCAGCATGGTTTCGGTCAGGTGCTCGGCCGCGAGGCCGTCGAAGCCGGGCTTGAAAAGGCCGAAAAGCAGAGCGTGGCGCTGGTCGGTTTGCGCCATGCCGGCCATCTCGGCCGCATCGGCGCCTGGGCGGAACTTGCAGCCGACGCCGGGTTTGTCTCCATCCATTTCGTCAATGTGCGCAATTCGCTGCTGGTGGCGCCGTTCGGCGGCGCCGGCCGGCGCATGTCGACGGCGCCGGTGACCATCGGCGTGCCCTGTCTGGACGGGCAGCATTTCATTCTCGATTTCGCCACCTCACGGGTGGCGGAGGGCAAGGCGCTGATGGCGTTGAAAAGCGGCAAGCCGATGCCCGGTGACGATCTGGTGGACGCCAACGGCGCGCTGACCCGCGATCCGCATGCGCTTTACGGCGAGGTTCCGCCGGGCACGGTTCCCAATCCGCGCGGCGGGTCCGGCGCGCTCGTCGCCATGGGCGAGCATAAGGGCTCCGGCCTGGCGCTGGCCTGCGAACTGCTTGCCGGGGCGCTGACCGGGTCAGGCAATGGCGGCCCGGAAGACCGTATCTGGAACGGTATGTTGTCGGTCTACATGAAGGCGGATGCCCTCAATAGTCCCGTGGAGAATGGACCGGGCACGGCGCAGGCGGTGCAGGATTATGTCGATTTTGTCCGCGCCTGCCCGCCGGCCGACGGCCATGAAGCGGTTCTGGTTCCAGGCGACCCGGAGCGCCGCCGGTTTGCCGAGCGGACGGAAAACGGCATGCCGGTGCCGGTCGAAGTCTGGCAGAATATCGTCGACGCAGGTGCAGCGCTGAATATCTCGCCGCAATCGCCATCCGCCTGACGATCGAAACGCAATAAAACAATGGTCCAACCGGCATCGCGACCGGCATAATGACGCCATGCGATTCGCTTTCAGAAAATCTCGCCAGCCAGCGGAACGGACAAAAACGCCGGAGACGCTGAGCGTCGACATCGGCGCCGAGCGCCATGCCGTTCCGGTCAGGCGCAGCGACCGGGCGAGACGGATGACATTGCGCATCGACAGCCGCAACGGCGGACCGGTGCTGACGCTGCCCGAGAGGGTCTCCAGGGCGGAGGCGGAACGGTTCCTGACTAGCCATTCCGGCTGGCTGCAGCACCGGCTTGAACAGCTTCCGGCAGCCATCCCCTTTATCGATGGCGGCACGTTCCCGCTGCGCGGCCGGACCGTTCGCATCGTCCACCGGGCCGGGCGCGGAACCGTGCAATTTTGCGACATGCCGGATGGGCCGCCGGACGAGCAGCAAGTGCTTGTGCATGGCCGCGCGGAACATCTCAGCCGGCGGCTCACCGACTGGCTGAAGGATCAGGCGCGGCACGATCTGACGGCAGCGGTCGAGCGCCACGCCGCAGAGCTTGGCGTCAGACCGGCCGCAATCCGCGTGCGCGACACCGGCAGCCGCTGGGGATCGTGTTCAAGCCGGCGCACATTGTCGTTCTCCTGGCGGCTGATCCTGGCGCCGCCCAATGTGCTCGATTATCTCGCCGCGCACGAAGTGGCGCATCTGAGGGAAATGAACCACAGCGCGAAATTCTGGCAATTGGTGGCTATGCTGGACGCCGATTACAAGACAGCGCAGATCTGGCTGAAGCGCGAGGGCGCGGGACTTTTTGCCGTCGGCAGAGAATCCGGCGGCTGACGTTTCCGGATGGAAAAGACGCTTAACAAACGCCCCCGCCGCGAGGGGGACGCGCAGCGGGGGCAAGGTCCGTCCTGGGGATGGACGGGAACATGATCTCGTCAGTTGGTTTTGACCGTTCCGCCTTCGGCGGGGACAGCGGCTGCGAACTCTTCTTCAGAGAGCGCGCCGTTACCGTCTGCATCTGCGGCCTTGAACTGGTCTTCGGTGGTATCCGGGAAGATCTTGGCAACCTCTTCCATCGACAGCGCACCGTCGGCATTGACGTCGGCCTGCTTGAAGGCCTCCGCCGCATGGACCGATGTGGACGCAAACAGCGTGACTGCGGTCACGGCAAGCAGTTTTCTGATCATTACAAGTTCTCCTGTTCAACTGGAACCGGACAGCCTTTTCATCAAACCGGGAGGATTTTGATCCGGCTGTCCGAAGACCGGTTCATCCAGCCTCGAGGCGGAAGGTGGCGGCTGATTGCGGCGGCGAAGTGCGCGCGCAAAGGTCATCCGATGATGGTTTTGCGGCCCCCTTGGCAAAAATATGGCTGGCAGAAATATGGCGCCTGGAACACGACATTCGGGCGCAATCGGCAACCTTGGCGGACCGGCGCGCTTTGTTGCGCGCGGGGCCGTTGCGATGACAAATTGTTGACTGAATGAGCAGCGCAGCGGCGGCGACGGTTACGCCTGATGCACATTGTGCGGCGGGACGTGCCGCCGGAGACAAGCCTGGATTATTTCGCCGGTTCGGCCAATGCAATCGTCGTCGCAGTCGGACCGGCATAACCGTAATAATAGGAAATGGCAGGCGGCGACACGGCTGCAAGGGCGGCAACAAGTCCAAAGGCAAGTATGAAATTGACGCTTTTCACGGGTCCCAGCTCCCTGTTCGTTTTCAATGCATCCGGAGCTGTCTTCTGGCTTGCAGCCTTTACCTTGGTGCAGGGTAGATATGGTTATTCTTTCGTTAATGCGCAATCATTGTCGGCAATGATGGTTGAGCGATAGGGTAAACTTCCGTTTGCCGCGTTCGGGTTTTTGCACCGCAACAAGTGAGCCTGGCGGCAACGGGGATCGCCGGGAAACGGCAGGAAAACCGGCCGGAAAATAGACCGGAAAATAGGCGAGTAAAACGGCCAGGATACGGCCAGAAAAGCGGGATAACCGGCAAATGACAGACCAGGACAAAACCGCATTCCGGCCCGGACGGCTGCAAATCGACGGCCTGCAATATGCGGCCTGGTCGGAAACCATATTCCGCCAGATGCGCGAGGGCGGCATGGACGCGGTCCACGTCACCATCGCCTACCACGAGACGTTCCGCGAAACCGTCGCCAATATCGAACAGTGGAACCTGTGGTTTGAGCGCCACCCCGATCTGATCGTTCATGCCCGCACCGGTGACGATATCCGTCAGGCCCGCAAGGACGGCCGCACCGCGATCCTGTTCGGGTTTCAGAATCCGTCGCCGATCGAGGACGATATCGGCCTTGTCCAGATCATGCATGCGCTCGGCGCCCGGTTCATGCAGCTCAGCTACAATAATCAGTCGCTGCTGGCGACCGGCTGTTACGAGGCCGAAGATCCGGGCATTACCCGGATGGGCCGGGCGGTGATTGCCGAAATGAACCGCGTCGGTCTGGTGATCGACATGAGCCATTCCGCCGAACGTTCCACTCTCGAGGCGATTGAACTTTCAAGCCGGCCGATCGCCATCACCCATGCCAATCCGGCTTTCTGGCACCCGGCGCTGCGCAACAAATCCGATACCGTGCTGAAAGCGCTCGGGCAAAGCGGCGGCATGCTGGGTTTTTCGCTCTATCCGCATCACCTGAAAGACGGTTCGGCCTGCACATTGGCCAGCTTCTGCGAAGCCATGGCGCGCACCGCCGAGATGATCGGCGTCGACCGGCTGGGCATCGGCTCCGACCTTTGCCAGGACCAGCCGGACTCGATTGTCGAGTGGATGCGCACCGGGCGCTGGACGAAACAGGTCGATTACGGCGAAGGCTCTGCCGACAATCCCGGCTTCCCGCCGCAACCGGACTGGTTCCGCGACAATCGCAATTTCGCCGGCATTGCCGAGGGTTTGCTGGCGACCGGCTTTTCGCAGGCCGAGACGGATCAGATCATGGGCGGAAACTGGCTGCGGTTTTTCGATCAGAGTTTTGGCGAGGAGGGCGCCGGTTCCCGATCATGAACAATTGCGGCGAATCCAACCCCGTTCCCGACAGCGCGAGATTCCGGCGCACGCCGGAGACGGTCATGCGGTTGGCGCGGATGGGCGTCTTTCACCAGACCCGCCTGTCTTTCATGCGCGCCCTGCTCCGGCGGCTGAAACATGAGGGCTGGCGGTTCGACCGGCCTTTGTGGGATATCGACGCCAAGGGCGTGGGCAAGGCGCTCTACCGCGCAATCGGCCCGCAGCGGACCTATACACTGGTCGCCTTCGGTCATGATCTCGATCCCGCTTTTCGCTCCGACCGGGTGATCGCCGAAGCCTGGGATGCTACATTCACGCTTTTCGACGGTGAGCCGGATCAGGCCGATATCACCCGGCTTGCAGCCAATGTGCCCTTGCAGGAAGCCGGGCGGGTGTCGGAGCGCGAGCTTGTCCTGTCGCGGGCCAACCGGTCGGTCAGGATGTTTGACCATGTGATCGGGCGATTGTCCGCCGGCCGCCAGCCCGATCCGGATCTGGTGGAGATGTGCGGTTACCTGATGCGCACCACTGCGGTATACGGTTCCGGCAAGTTCGGCGCCGCCGACCGTCAATTGATTGCCGACAGGCCGGAACTGTCCGGGCCGTTCCGGGCGGAAATGCTGAGCGTATGGCTGATCCGGGCCTTTACCCTCGATCTGGTTGAACATATGGCCGGCCTGCGGGCGCCGGACACAGCGGTGCGACTGGATACGGACGTCAGACGCCGCTTCGGTGTCGGCAATTCCACCGGCCTCGGCATGGCGCCGTTTCTGGTTTCCCATCCGGCCTTGATCAACAATTGGATGCTGGCGCGCGAAGAAGCGCTGGCGCGGGTTCGCGCGCAATCGGACGCCAGACCGGAGGCGATAGCCGGTTTCCGCGATTATCTCCGCCGGGCCAGACTGCAGGCGGCGCTCTGGATCTCCGGCCACGATCTGCAGAGCACGCGGATCGCAGGGCTTCGGGCGGATCTTGAGAGGCTTGAGGCCCATGTCGAAGATATCGGTCTGGCTGACGGACTTCCGTGGGACCGGCTTTACCGCTGGGGCGAGGCCAATCTTGGCCTGGAAGGCCAGGAGATGCTGGTTTCGCTGATCATCGAACCGCATGGCGACCTCGTCGACGCATTGGCTGATTGCATGGACGCCAACGAAGAGTCGGCTTTTGAAATTGACGGCAGCATCAGCGTCGGCACGACATCGGAGCTGATCGATCAACATTATCCCTGGGCGCTTGACACCGATTATGACGAGCCGGCCGGCCAGGCCCGGTTCTGGTATGTCTCGGAAGAAAAGCTGGAACCCCGCCTCGGTGAGCGGTTTGACGAGCCGGGCGCGGAGCTGGAACAGCCCTTGGCCACCGGACGGGATATCGCTGCACTGGCCCGGGCGCTTGCAGCACGTCAGCCGCAGGAAATGCTGGCGGAATTCCTTCTGACCCATCCCGAACACCGCCACGCGGTGCGGCGGGTCCAGATTGCCGCCAATTACCCGTTTGCCGAAATCCGCGAAAATCTGATTGCTGCCGATACGCTTCCCATCGACATGCTGCGCTGCAAATTGTCGTTTTTCGGCGCCACGGCATTTGATCCGCGCTCCGACCGCTGGGTCCGCATTTCCATGTATCGCGGCGCGCCGTTTCCCGACGAACTGTCAAATCACGATGCCGACGATTGGGTCTGGCCGCCGCTGATGGCGGCAGAAGAACAGCAGGGACCAATTCCGTGACCCTGTCATTCGGCGAGATCGAATCGCTGTCCCTGAAGGCGGCGCGCGGCGCCGGGCTCACCTGGGGTCTGGCTGAGGAGGCCGGCAAGGCCGTGCGCTGGCTGTCGGAACACGGGCTTGCGGGGCCGGAAATCCTCGCCGCTCATCTGCCGAACATCGCCGGCCGGGATTATGACCTGCTGCGGCCGCATCCAGGCAGCACACGCTGGTGGTCGGAAGGCGAGGCGCTCTGTCCGCTGATTACCGGTGTCGCCTTATCCGATCATGCCGGCATCCTGCCGGATCTGCTCACACTTGAGCCGGTCTGGTGCCCACTGCTGCTGGTGCCGTTCGTTGACCGTGCCGCCAGCCGCCTCGGCCAGCCGCTTGCCGTCGGCTGGTCCGGCACACAGATCGTCTGCGGCCGCTCCGGCGTTGATGCCGGTGGCGATCTGACGGCGGACTTTGCCCCGGTCGTCACCATCACCGGTGCCGGCCACTGGCCGAATGCCGTTTGCGCAAAACGCCGCGCCATCGATCCGGCTGTCACCGGCGTGCTTGGCCGCTTTGCCAGCAAGACCTATGTGCCGGCGAGCGAAGCGTCGCGGCGCTCAGGCGCCGGAGCCGGAACCGGAGACAATGACTGACGAAGGAACAATGAATGCCTGACCTTATGCGTGTCGAAGACATTGCTGAACTTGCAGAAGTCGCCCTCATTTCCGCCGGAACAACGCCGGAAAACGCGGCGCCGCTGGCACGCGCCGTGGCGGCTGCCGAACGCGATGGCATTGCCAGCCACGGCCTGCTCTATGTGCCGATCTATGCTGAACATGTGCGCTGCGCCAAGGTCGACGGCCGGGCCGAGCCGCGCATGGAGCGGCCGCGACCGGCAACGGTCTGCGTTGACGCGGCGACCGGCTTTGCCCATCCGGCCATCGATCTGGGGTTTGAGGCGTTGGTGCCAGCAGCCCGCGAATACGGCATTGCCGCACTTGCAATCCGCAATTCCTACAATTGCGGCGTCCTTGGCTATCACACGGAAAGGCTGGCCGCAGACGGTCTTGTCGGTCTCGGTTTCACCAACGCACCGGCCTCGATCGCGCCGGCCGGCGGCAAACGCCCGGTGATCGGCACCAATCCGTTTTCGCTGGCGACACCCGACGGCAAAGGCGGCGCGTCGATCCTGATCGACCAGAGCGCCAGTGTCGTGGCAAAATCGGAAGTGATGAAACATGCCCGCGAAGGCCGTGACCTGCCGCCTGGCTGGGCACTCGATGCCGACGGCAATCCGACCACCAGTCCGGATGAGGCGCTGGCCGGCACAATGGCGCCAAGCGGCGGTTACAAGGGTGTCGGCATCGGCCTGATGACGGAGGTGATGGCGGCCGCACTTGCCGGCGCGACGCTTGGTATCGACGCAAGCCCGTTTTCCGGCACTGCCGGCGGGCCGCCGAAAACCGGCCAGTTCTTCATCGCCATCGATCCGGGCGCGACATCAGGCGGCGGCTTCGCCAGCCGGATAGAGGCGCTGGTTGCGGCGATCGGCGATCAGAAGGACGCGCGTTTGCCCGGCAGCCGCCGGCATGCGGCGCGGGCCCGGTCCGATGCCGAAGGGATCAGCGTCGATGCGTCATTGCTGGAAAAGATCAAAGCGCTGAGCGCCTGATTGCTCAATGGGTGCTTAACCCGTCGCCAGGATGATTTTCGGCGGCGCTGTGCCGTTGTGGATATCGGCAAAGGCCTGCGCGCCGTGCTCCAGATCGCGGATTTCGATCCAGTCGTGGCTGGCGATCAGGCCGCCTTGCAGCAGCACCAGCGCCTCGGCGAAATCGTTCCGCGTATAGGTATAGGTGCCGATAAAGCCGACTTCCTGCAGCGTCAGGCGGCGGGTATCGAGGCCGGGTTCGTCGTCCTGCAGGCCGATATGGACGATCCAGCCGCCGGGTTTCGCCAGCGCAGACGCGGCCTTTCGCGTTGCACCCGCGCCAACCGCGTCAATCACCAGATCGGCGGATGCGGATTCCGGCCCGGCGGCGCGCGGATCATAGATGTTTGCGTTGAGCGATTTTTGCAACAGCCCGGCGCGGCCGGCATTGGGTTCGGCGATCCAAAGATCGGCAACGCCCCGATGCGCAAGCACCAGCGCGCTCAATACGCCGATTGCCCCGCCGCCAAGCACCACGGCCCGGCTGTCCGTCATCGCCTGGCCGATCAGGTTCTGTCCCAGCCGGACCGCGTGAACCGCGCAGGCCAGCGGCTCGGCAAGTGCTGCATCTTCCGACGTCAGGCTGTCGGCCACCGGATAGAGGTTGCGTTCGGCAATCGCCACCTGCTCGGCATAAGCGCCGGGCAGCCGCATGCCGATCAGTTCGCGCGACACACAAAGATTGTCGCGGCCGGATCGGCAGAACGAACAGGTTCCGCACGACATCAGCGGGTTGAGAGCAATGCGTTTTCCGGCATGATCGCCCGACAGCGCAACGCCGGCGGCTTCGTGGCCAAGGATCAGTGGCGGCACCCGGCGCGGATCCTTGCCGTGATAGGCATGCATGTCGGAGCCGCAGATGCCGCAGTGCGACAGATCAACGACAATTTCGCCCTGCGCCGGTTCCGGCGCAACTGTATCGCGCATCTCCATGGCCTGGGTGCCGGTATAGAACAAAGCCCTCATTTGGCGGTGAAACCTCCGTCGACATAGAGCACCTGCCCGGTGACATAATCGCTGGCAGCGGAGGCCAGGAAAACCGCCGGGCCGACAAGGTCGGAAAGCTGGCCGTTGCGGCCGATCGCCGTCTGCGCGGCCAATGCGTCTGCGCGCTTCCGGTCGGCGAATACCGCCCCGGTGAGTTCTGTGGGGAAGAAACCCGGCGCCAGGGCGTTGGCATTGATGCCGTAGCGCGACCAGGCTTCCGCCATTGCCCGGGTCAGTTGCGCCACGCCGCCCTTCGATGCGCCGTAAGCGAGGCCGTTCTCAAATGCCCGCGCGCTCTGCAGCGAGGCGATGTTGATGATCCGGCCCCAGCCCCTGCCGCGCATCTCCGGCACCAGCGCCTGGGCCAGAAAAAACGGCGCTTTTAGGTTGATGTCCAGCGTCTGGTCCCAGCCCTCCGGCGTCAGCTCGTCGGCCGGCTGGCGCAGATTGATACCGGCGGCATTGACCAGAATATCCGGTGGACTGTTCTGCGACAGCGCCCATTCGGCCAGGGCGGCAATGCCGTCTTGCGTCGCCACATCGCCGGCAAAAACGTCGCCATCGAGTTCGCCGAGAGCCTCGCGCAGCCGGTCTTCGCGGCGTCCGGCCAACAGCACCCGTGCGCCGGCTCTGGCTAGGCCGCCGGCGATTGCCCGGCCAATGCCGGAACCGCCGCCGGTGATGAGAGCGGTCTGCCCTGCAAGCGAAAACAGATCACCGTTCATCGTATCATTTTCCGTAAATATGCTCCGGCAGCCAGAGTGCGATCTGCGGGAAGTTGAAGATCAATATCAGACCGATCAGCTGGATTACCATGAACTGCATCATGCCGATATAGATATCCTTCAGATCCCATTCCGGCACCACGCCCTTGAGGAAATAGGCCGATAGCGCCACCGGTGGCGATAACCAGGCGGTTTGCAGGTTGACCGCCACCAGAATGGCGAACCAGACCAGGTTGACGTCGAATTCCACAAGCACGGGCACCAGGATCGGAATGATGATCAGCACGATCGGAACCCACTCAAGCGGCCAGCCAAGCAGGAAGACCAGCGCCATGATGATGATCAGCACCATGGTCTTGGAAAGATCCCACGACAGCAGCATCTCGGTGAGCACGATAGGCGTTCCAAGCCGCGAGAACACCGCCCCGAAGAAATTCGACGCAGCGACCAGGAAAAGAATCAGGACGGAAATTTCCAGCGTCTTGATCAGCGCGTCATAGAGGCCCGAAAGCGTCAGTTTGCGGTACAGCAGAGCCAGCAATATCGAGCCGAATGCGCCGCAGCCGGCCGCCTCGGTGGGTGTCGCAACGCCGAACAGGATCGAGCCAAGCGCAAAAAACACAAGCGTCGCCGGCGGCACGAGCCCCATGAAAAATTCGTACCAGAGATCGGAAAAATAGAATCCGGCCGGTTTGTTCTTCTTAACCCAGAGCGATCCACCAAACATGATGCCCATCCAGCCGAGCGAAAGGATCAGCCCGGCAAACGGAAACAGCCCATTCAGGGAGCCGAACAGCGCCATCACCAGGATTGTGAAGAAGATGATGATCGAGGCCATCACGAGGACTGCTTCAAGCCAATAGAACGGCGATGTCTCCGGTTGGTCCTCAGGCGACAGGATCGGCCCGAGCGATGGGTTCAGCCAGCAGCGGATCAGCGCATAGGCGGCGTAAAGCACGGCCAGCATGATGCCGGGGATGATCGCCGCCGAGAACAGGTCGGTGACCGGGACTTCCAGCACCGGGCCCATGACGACCAGCATGATCGACGGCGGGATCAGGATGCCAAGTGTGCCGCCGGCGGTGATCGTTCCCGCGGCCAGGCGCACGTCGTAACCGGACCGGTTCATGGTTTTTGCCGCCATGATGCCGAGGATGGTAACGGATGCACCGACAATACCGGTTGCGGCGGCAAAAATCGTCGAAACGACCAGCACTGCCAGATAGAGCGCACCGCGGGTGCGCGACAGCATCAGCTGCACCGATGTGAACAACCGCTCCATCAGGCCGGCCTGTTCCATCAGGATGCCCATAAAGACGAACAACGGCACGGCGGCGAGCGTCTGTTCCAGCATCACATTGTTGAACTGGAATGCCTGCAGGTAAAACACCAGCCGACCGCCAAAACCCCAGGCGCCGAAGACGAACGCCAGGAAGATCAGCGTGAAGGAGATCGGGAAACCGATAAAAATCGCAAACAGCATGACTGCGATCATAATCACGCCGATCCACGCCGGTGCGATATCGCCGAACCCCGTCGGCGCAACAGCTGACGCCCACCAGTCTCCGAGCGGCAGGATATCGGGATAAAACGCCCCCATGAACACCATGGCGAGCAGGATCAGATAGACCGGCGCCAGGCGCAAAAAGGTCCGCGCACGCTGTTCGCCCATGCCGTGGAAACATTTGAAAAGTTCGGAAATGCCCTGCAGGATCAGCAGGAAAGCACCGATCGGCATGGCCGAACGGGCTGGCGCCAGCGGCGCCATCAGGGTCGTATCCGCCGCCCGTTCCCACCTCACCCAGGCATCGTATGTGTAGTCGAACGTGATCCAGAAAAAGAACAGCATGGCCGGAAAATAGAACGCCAGATAGAGCAGTGCGTCGACGGTGGCCTGGGTTTCGGGCTTCCAGGTGCGATAGAGAAAATCGGCACGGATATGAACGCCGCGCATCAGGGCGTAGGCGGCGCCGAACATGAACATCGCGCCATTGGCCATGCGGGAAACGTCATAGGCCCAAAGGGTGGGCGCAACAAAAAATTTGCGCGCAATCACTTCGTAGACCATGGCAAACAGCATCGGGATCAGCAGCACGCAGAAAATCCGGCCGGACCAGAGCGATACCGTATCGATGATGGTGATCGGGCCGCGCATCCAGTTCGCCATATCCGGCGGCAGATCGCCGGGGCTGCCGCTGCGCCGCTCGGCAATCAGTTCGTCGGCAGGGTCCAGATTTTCCAGTGTCACGTTTCCCCCGATCGGGCTCGCAGCCCCATCCCGCATTGCGCGTTGAATTGCTGCAGGGGCGGCGTTCATGCCGCCCCTGCAATGTCAGTTCAGGTTATTGCTTCTTCAGCTGCTTGGCGTAGGCCTGGCCGAGCGCCGCGTTGGATGTCTGCGCACCGGCCCAGAACGGAACCGCCGTTTCGGCAAACGCCTTCTGGCTGTCCCAGACCTTCTTGAAGAAGGCGTTTTCCGCCGCATTCTTTTCAAGCGAAGCCCTGGCGGCGTTCATGTACTCGGTGAAATAATCCGCCGGTGTGTCGTGCAGGATCACGCCGTGATTTTCCGTCAGATCCTTCAGCGCGATGCCGTTTTCATTGATCCGGTAGGCCAGCGACTTGATCAGCGATGCATTGGCGGAAACCTCGATCGCCTTCTGCTGCAGTGGTGTCAATGAATTGTAGACATCCTTGTTGATGTAGATGTCGGCATTGACCACCACCTGGTGCAGGCCCTGCAGATAATAATGTTTCAGAACCTTCTGGAAGCCGAATACGGAATCCGGCTTCGGGCAGCACCATTCGGCCGCGTCGATGGTGCCTTTTTCAAGCGCCGGCAGAATGTCGCCGCCGCCCATGGAGACCGATGCAACGCCGATATCCTTGTAGGTCTGGCCGGGTATGCCCGGAGGCGTGCGGAAGCGGTATTTTCGGAAATCCGCCATCGACTCGATCGGCTCCTTGAACCAGCCGAGCGCTTCCGGCCCAACCGGCTGCAACATGAAGCCCTTCACATTCATGCCCATCTCGTCCCAGAGCTCGTCATAGAGCTCTTTGCCGCCGCCGTACATGAACCAGGAGACGAAGGCGATATTGTCGATGCCGACACCGGCGCCGGCAACCGGCGAACCGAACAGCATGGCGGCCGGATGTTTGCCGGACCAGTAATGGGTCCAGGCGAAGCCCGCCTCGATCAGGCCCTTGTCGACGGCATCAAGCGTTTCGGCGACGCCGACAACAGCGCCGGCAGGCAGAACCTGGAAGTATACTTCGCCGTCGGTCAATTCCCGAACGTCGTCGGCAAAATCGTTCAGCATGGTGACTTCGTCGGCGCTCGACGGGATTACCGACTGGATACGGATCACCGTCTTGGCCTGGGCCAGCAACGGTGCAGCCACGAAGCTGGCGGCCAGCGCCAGAACGGCGGCCCCCCGCTTCAGATATTCTAGGTTGGTCATATGAGTCTCCCTCATTGTTTCATTGCTTACATTTCGAGCCGCTTGATGTGACGACCTGCGGCCCGTTTATCCGGGAAAAACCGAACCTTTGTTTCCCAGGATCCCGTTGTGACCGATCTTACCTGCAAGATGCGGCACAGTGTCGGTCCTTGTCTGAATGTTGCTCATGCCATCAAACCGGTTGCACGCGCGATATCCGGCCATCCGTCGATCATCATGTCGGCGGCCAGATAGACGAGAAAGCCCAGGCCGACATAAGAGATCCAAGGGTAGCGGGTCAGCAGGCGCATGACCATCTGTGCGCAGAAAGCCATCAGGGCGATCGACAGGCCGAGGCCGAATATCAGCAAAGCCGTGTTGTCGCGCGCAATCGCTGCAACAGCGACGACATTGTCGATCGACATCGACACGTCGGCAATTGTGATGGTGACCAGCGCCGACATCAGCTGGCGTCTCGGCGGCCCCTGATAACCCGCTGTTTCGAGCACATGTCCGGCGGATTCAGGAACATTGTTGCGCAGCTCGGTGAAAAACCGCCAGCAGACCCATGTCAGCAGCAGACCGCCGAAAAACAGAATTCCGGGGATTCCCATCATGGTGGAGGCAAGGGCCGCAAAGACGATCCGCAGTCCGGCGGCCAGCGCCAGGCCCATGAAAATCGCCCGCTGGCGGAACTCAGGCGAAAGCCCGGCTGCCGCCATGCCGATGATCAGTGCATTGTCGCCGGACAGAACGACATCGGCAAAGATGATCTGGATGAAGTCAATCATGGTGTCGGAATTCATCGGGCGTCCTCCCGGATCATGTCAGCGGCTTTTTCGGCGATCATGATCGTCGGGCCATTGGTATTGCCGGAAACAAGGTTCGGCATGACAGAAGCATCGACAACCCTGAGGCCGTCGAGGCCATGCAGCCGCAGCCGCTGGTCGACAACGGCGTCCGGATCGTTGCCCATTTTGCAGGTGCCGGTCGGGTGATAGATCGTCGTCGCGGTATCGCGCACCCAGTTGAGGACGTCATCGTCATCGACGAGATCTGCGCCGGGGGCGAATTCTGAGGTGATTTCCGATTTCAGAGGTTCGAATTCGGCGATCCTGCGCGCAACTTTTACGCCCTCAACCATGGTCTGGCAGTCGATCTCGCTGGAAAGATAGCCCGGATCGATGCGCGGCGGCGCGGCCGGATCGGCCGATTTCAGTCCCAAGCGGCCGCGGCTTTGCGGTCGAAGCTGGCAGACCGAAGCCGTGAAGGCGGCAAATTGGTGCGGCTGCATGTCGGAACCGGCTGAGAAGGGCTGGACATGGAACTGAATATCCGGCGTTTCGACTTCCGGACGCGTCTTGATGAAACCGACACCGAGACTGGCCGCCATGGTCATCGGTCCTGTCCGCCTGAGGGCAAACTCCAGCGCAATGCGCATCCGTCCGGCCAGCGTACTCACCTGGTTGTTCAATGTCGGGCTCTTGCATTTGAAGATCGGCCGGGCCTGCAGATGGTCCTGCAGATTGCCGCCGACGCCCGGCAGTGCAACTTTGGTTTCCAGGCCGAGCGCGGCAAGATGGTCAGGCGGGCCGATACCCGACAGCATTAGCGCCTGCGGCGAGCCGATGGCGCCGGCGCTGAGCAGGATCTCGCGCCGCGCCGTGATCGTGCGTTCGTCGTCGCCATAGCTGCACACAAGACCGGTCGCCCGTCCGTCCTGAATTTCGATCCGGCGGACCTGGTGATGGGTCAGCACGGACAGATTGCGGCGCCGGCGCGCCGGCCGCAGAAACGCCCGTGCCGAAGAAGAGCGCAATCCGCCCTTTGCCGTCTGGAAAAAATGCCCGACGCCCTCCTGGTCCTCGCTGTTGTAATTCGGATTTTTCCGGTATCCGGCCCTGTCGGCGGCCTCCACCCAGGCATTGCAGACCGAGCTGTCCATTCTGGGTTCGGAGACGGCCAGCGGGCCGTCCCGGCCAAGCACGTCGTCGTCAATGTCGACATTGCCTTCCGCCCGGCGGAAATAGGGTTCGACATCGGACCAGGACCAGCCTTTGTTGCCCATCTGCGCCCAGACATCATAATCGCGCGGCTGGCCGCGGACGTAGAGCAATCCGTTGATTGAGCTTGAACCGCCAAGCACTTTGCCGCGAGGCCAGCGGATCGAACGTCCGTTCAGGCCCGGGTCCGGTTCCGTTTCCAGGCACCAGTCATAGGACGGATTGTGCATCGTCTTGAAATAGCCGACGGGAATATGGATCCAGGGATACCAGTCTCTGCCGCCGGCCTCCAGGAGGGCGACGCGAACGGACGGGTCTTCCGACAGCCGATTGGCGAGAACGCAGCCAGCCGAACCGGCGCCGACAATGACATAGTCGAATTCCAAGCCCGTTTATCCTCCCCAGCCGGCAAATTTATTATAAATTGAGACTTTCTGTCTCATTACATGTATACAAACACGAATGAGGCCGTGGTGCAACCGAGACTGTTTTGCACGTTTCCGACAGAATCGCATATCGTATTGTGATGATGTCCTGCCGGAATGGCCATTGCTCCACTTTCAAACGGTTCGCTGCAGCCACATCGGCGATTGATCCTACCGGATCGCGCGATATTTCGTAAAAAAACTGGGACTAAATTTCCCGGTACGGTTATACAGCATAGTGTGACACTTACGGGGGGACGGTGTTGAGCGGTGACGAGAGAATTCCGACCAATCTGCGCATGTTGCTGATTATCGAGGCCATGGCAAAGGCCGGCCGGCCTGTGACGCCGACTGAGATCAATGCCGAAATTGGCCTTCCGAAGCAGACCATCCACCGTCTTTGCACCACTTTGATCGAAGCCGGGTTTCTGATCCGCGATGTGGATGCGCGCCGGTTGCGGCCGACAGGCCGGCTGCGGGCCATTTCATCGGGACTGATGGCCGCATCGCGCAGTCATGCCGCCCAGCGCAAGGTTCTGCAGACCCTTTCGTCTTCCGTCGGCGAGACCTGCAATCTCGTCGCCGCCGAAGAAGAGGGCATGTTCTATATCGACCGCGTGGAAACCCAATGGCCGTTGCGTATTCAGCTTCCCGTCGGCAGCCATGTGCCGTTTCATTGCACGGCAAGCGGCAAGATGTTTCTGGCCAGCCTGCCTGACCGGCAGTTAAGCTCCATGCTCGCTGTCCTGACGCTGGAGGCCCATGCCCGCAACACCATAACCGATCCGGTCGATCTGCGGCGTGAACTCATCGAAATCCGCAAACGCGGTTATTCCGTCGACAATGAGGAGTTCATGGCCGGAATGATTGCGCTGGCAGCGCCGATCCGCGATCCCGGCGGCCGTTTCCATGCTGCGATTGCCTTTCATGCGCCAACCCAGCGCATGGCCTTGTCTGAAGCCATGCAGCATCTCGACCTGCTGTTCGACGCCGCTGCGCGGATTGAGGCGCTTTTATTTGAAGATTAGACAAATGCGGTCGGGCTAACGCGTCACGACCGGCTTTCCAAGCCCGGCAAGCAGAATGTCCAGCAGCGCAATCAGAAGCGGTTCGCGGCCATCCGCTTCCAGCCCTGCGCCCGGCTGGTGAAATCCGGATGTGGCTTCAAAAAGCAGAACCGTGATCTCCAGCGGGTCGCCGTCATCGATCTCGCCGGCCTGTACGGCTGCCGTGACAATTTTTGCCAGTTGCCAGCGGATGGCGGCGGTGTGGCTTGCGGCAAACGCGCGCCCGTCCCGCGTTGCCAGCGCGAAACAGTTGAACAGTTCCGGATCGCTGATGCATTTGTCGCGCATGGACCTGTGCAGGGTGAGAAACCAGTCTTTCAGCCGGCTGGTTGCCGGTCCTTCGCCTGATACGATCAGAGCGAGCCGGTCGTGCAAATGTGTCAGCCAGCGCTGCGATACCGCATCGATCAGGCCGGCCTTGTCATCGAAGTGGCGGTAGAGCATGGCGTGGTTGACGCCGACCGACTTGGCGACATCGACAAGACGGGTGCGGTCGATACCGTGCCGGCGGATCAGCACTTCGGCGGCGTCGAGGATCGCCAGGCGCATTTGCTCTGGCCGGAGACCGGTTCTGGGCATTTTTATTAAATAACATAAATTGTTATTTGTGACTACTGCCGTAATCACTTTGCAAAGAAGAGCGCAAAAAGGCAGGCCCGCAAGGCCTGCCTGGGATTGGACGTGTGAAATCTGGAGGGGAGGACCTGGAGGGCCGCCGGCTTCGGCGTCGGTTCGGTCGGCTCAGTTCGCGATGAAAGCAACCGTCGAAGGCGCCTGCGTGCCGCCGTAAAACATGCCAACCGACATTGGCGAAAACGCGACAAGAAGAACCAGGATACTCGCGGTAAGCATGTGATTGATTGTCAGCATTGTTTCGCCCTTTATTTCGGTTTCTGCCTATTGGACGCAGGCAGTGGCGAAACGGTTCAAAAAAATCCGACTATTTTTCGGGATCGGCGGATTCGACGGTGTTAACAAGATTTCTGCCCGGAAAAGTCGCGATCAGTCCGCCGGATTTCCGGCGGCCCCTGTCTGCAGGTCCAGCGCATACTGCACCAGCCGCAAAGCCTCTCCCAACTGCAGCGGATCGAGCGGCGCAACCGCATCGCGGCAGAGGTCGGTTGCAAACACGCCTTCGGTCTGCCGCAGCATTTTGAAGAAGCGGATGCTGACATCGATGTGCTGGTTGGCGAACGCCAGAACAGGCAGCAGTTTCTCAAACAAGTGCCTGGCCTGTTCGCGCTGTCCTGAACGGTGGGCCCGGTAGATCGCGACATAGACCGGGTCGAGGCCCGTCGGCATGAAGGCGTGGACATTGCGGTCAAGCGCGTCGATCATCTGGCTGACGGCCCATCCGCCGCTGACATGCAGCCGCCCATCGCTCATTTGCAGCACCTCGCTGTATTTCGGGCCCGCCGGCACGGTCTCGATTTTCAGGCATTGAAACTGCGGGATGTCGTCGAAAAGGCGGGCAATCTCGTCCAGCGCCAGCCCGCCGCCGCCCCAGTCGAGGTCCTGGATCATCAGCAGCTCCGGCCCGGCATCGGCGACGCCGGCGAAATAATCGCAAAGAGGCTGCCCGCTCAACCCGGCCGGCGCCTGGCAGCAAATGCCGTCGGCTCCAGCCGCCCGCGCCATGGCCGACAGCCTGCGGCTGGCGTCTGCGTTTGCCGAGGTGACACTGACGATCACCTTGATCCGCCGACCCGCCGTCTCGGCCACGATGCGGGCGATGCGGTCTTTTTCCGCCGGTTCCAGGCTTGCCTGTTCGCCGGCGACGGCGATCGCCAGCACGCCCGGGCATCCGGCTGCGATTGTCTTGTGCACAAGCCGGCGAACGGCAGCCTCGTCGATCCGGCCGTTGCCATCGAAGGGTGTGTTGAGGCTGGGCACGATCCCGCGCATGGCGACCGGGCACGGATCGCCATATCCGTGCACGGTCTCATTCCCGGCGGTTTCCGTCGTCATTTCAACCCATCCGTTCCTGCTGCCACCCGAGGCCATGGCGGATATTATTGCAACAGATCATTGCGCAATCTACCATTCTGGCATGAAGCGCCACCTTTCCGCAGGCAAACCCGCTGGCAACCGGCGTCTGAACCGAACTGCGGTTTTAAGATAGAGGGCCGCGAATGCGGCTTGAGACAGAAAACCGCGACTGCGCAAAGTGATATTGATCCGGAGGAAACAATGACGATTACGAAAGACGACCTGGCAGCGCTTGCTGCCCTCGATCTGTCCGGCCGCCGCCCGGGGGCCGATCGTCGGATTTGCCTGCACCGCGATGATCCAGTCGCGCGAGCCGGGAACCGCAACGCCTAAAGACAAGCGCGCGCTGCGGCTGCGGTACTACGAAATGATCGAAAACGGCCCGGCGCCGACAATCTCGGTGATCCAGGATATCGACGGCGCGGACGCCGGTATCGGCGCCTTCTGGGGCGAGGTGCAGAGCAACATCCACAAGGCGCTCGGCTGCCTCGGCGTCATCACCGACGGCTCGGTTCGCGACATCAATGAAATGGCCGACGGTTTTTTCGCGCTCGCAGGGTCCGTCATGCCGTCCCATGTCTGGGCCGACCTGACGGCGATCGATGTACCCGTCTCCATTGCCGGCATGCAGGTCAAACCGGGCGATCTGATCCATGCCGACCGGCATGGCGCGGTGGTCGTTCCGCACGAGGTGGCGCGCGATATTTCTGCCGCCGCTGCACGTATCGTGCGCAAGGAAGCGGTGATCCTGGATGCCTGCAGAAAGCCTGGCTTTTCCACCGACATACTGCGCAAGGCGTTTGCGCAAAGCGATGAGATCCACTGATCCCGTGAACGGTGTCCGCAACCTGCTGGAAAACTGCGTTCAGGCCAAAGCCGGGGAGAGCCTGCTGCTGGTGACGGAAGATCCGGCGCACAATTATGCCTGTGCCGAGACGCCGGGTCTGATCGCCGGCCATGCCGCTGCAATGGGTCTTGATGTCCGCATGATCGAGGCGCCGGTGCTGGAAGATCCGGTGGATTTCCCCGACGATATTCTGGCCGCGATCGGCCGCGCCGACCATACGGTGTTTCTGGCAAGGCTTGGCGATCAGGTCCGCTTCCAGGGGATTGCCGGCGGCGGCAGCAAGACCATGTGTTATGCCCTTGACGCCGATTATCTGCGCGCGCCGTTCGCCGAACTGGACCAGGTCGCAATGATCCGGTTGAAGGGCCTGCTGGAGGCAGCCTTCAATGCGGCGGAGATATGGCAGGTGACCTGTCCGCTTGGCACCGTTATTGCCGGCACGTTCCTGCCGCCGCCCGATGAAGGCGGCGAAGTGGCGATGCACCGCTTTCCGATGCTGACCTACCGGCCGGTCCTGGCCGGCACGATGCGCGGCCGCGTGGCGCTGTCGCGCTGGCTGATCGGCACCGGGTCACGACTTTACGAGCCGTTCCAACTGCTGTTCGACGATGTGGTTTTCGCCCATGTCGAGGACGGCCGGATCACCGGCTTCGAAGGCAATGCGGA
>CAMYKZ010000003.1 GCA_947259045.1 uncultured Afifella sp. | reverse complement strand
TGATTGTTCACCGGGTCCATCATCAGCGCCAACAGTCCGGGGCCGTGGGTTGACGGCATATCCAATTCGGGCGGATATTTCAGAGCCGTATGAAAGCGCAGCGCATCGGCGTTGTAGGCTTCAGCCGGTAATTCGCCACCCAGACGGCGCTTTAAATGCGTTTCGGCGACAGTGCCAGGAATTGGCCTGCCCTCGCACCATAGCTGGCCGGCATGGGCCTGATTCCGGTTTCGGCTGTCATCTTCACCGATATCCGGTTTCTGCCTGTCTGGCGGCTTCCTGACGGGCATAGGTGGCAAGGGCCTGTCATCGGCAATTCCAAGCCAGTTTTTCGCCCAATCGATTGAGCCGCGATTATCGTAACCGCCCTCAAACTCAATCAGGTCCAGCATGTCCCCGTGAGCGTCCGCGCCGAAGTCCGACCACTTGCCGCAATTAGTCCCGACAAGACAGAGACATCGCCCGTTATTATCGCCCCAAAGGGTCCAAGACTGGCTGGTTCAATGGCCTATTGCGGCGGAATTCAGGATGCACTCGATCAAGTCGTCCGCGAGATGGTCAATTTGCTCCGGGCCCGCCAATATGGCAGCGCAGAATACAACGCCCTCCGGCAGAAGGGCCGTGATCTGATGGCTGTTTGGAATGAGAGTTGCGTGCACAGTTACGGAAATCCATTTTATGCGCCGGCGTCTGCGAACTTGTTTTCTGACAAGCCAACAGCGCCGGGCGGCACAATATCTGAACCAGGCGGAAACCCGGCGCCAAAAATCAAAATCCTCAAGCCCGGCGGCACTTTCAGCCGGTGAGCAGGAGACCGGGTCCAAGGCTCAGTCTTAGGCCAAATTCCGCGATCGGAAGGGTCCAAAAGCAAAGTGCTGGCGCTAAATACCCGCCGCTCGAATAACACAAAAAGGCCGCCCGACGGCGGCCTTTTCGTTTCATCAAGCGCCCGGTTGCGGCCTCATGTCGGCCGGATCGATACCGGCGACGGCAACCGGCGCTTTCATGGCATCGCGGCGGAACGGTTCGCCTAGCTCCTGATTGAGGATCACCTCGATAAAGGTGGTCACACCGTTGGCCTGTTCTTCGCAGGCCTTCGTCAGCGCCGATGTCAGTTCGTCCTGGGTCTTCACACTGACGCCCTTCAGGCCGCAGCCTTCGGCGACATTGGCGTAACTCAGTTCCGGGTCGAGTTCGGTGCCGACGAAATTGTTGTCGTACCACAGGATCGAATTGCGCTTCTCAGCGCCCCACTGATAGTTGCGGAAAATCACCATGGTGACGGCCGGCCATTCCTCGCGGCCGCAGGCGGTCATTTCGTTCATGGAAATGCCGAACGCGCCGTCACCGGCAAAACCGACAACCGGAACGTCCGGGCAGCCGATCTTGGCGCCGAGGATGGCCGGGAAACCATAACCGCAGGGGCCGAACAGGCCGGGCGCCAGATATTTGCGGCCCTTCTCGAAGGTCGGGTAGGCATTGCCGATGGCGCAATTGTTGCCGATATCACTGGAGATGATGGCATCTTTCGGCAGCCCGGCCTGGATTGCCCGCCATGCCTGGCGCGGCGACATGCGGTCGGCGTCGCGGGCGCGGGCTTCCTGGTTCCACACCGTGCCCGGGTCGTCGTCTTCATGGTCCATCGACGACAGCGCCTGCAGCCATGCCGATTTGGTCTGGTGGATCGTCGCCTTGCGTTCTTGCCGGCCGTCATCGCCGGCATTGGCGCTGAGCTTGCCGAGGATCTGCGTTGCGACCATCTTGGCGTCGCCGCAAATACCCACCGTCACCTTCTTGGTCAGGCCGATGCGGTCGGAGTTGATGTCGACCTGGATGATCTTTGCGTCCTTCGGCCAGTAATCGATGCCGTAACCGGGCAATGTCGAAAACGGATTGAGCCGGGTTCCAAGCGCCAGAACGACGTCAGCCTTGGCGATCAGTTCCATGGCCGCCTTGGAGCCGTTGTAACCGAGCGGGCCACAGGCCAGCGGATGGGAGCCGGGAAAACTGTCATTGTGCTGGTAACCGCTGGCAACCGGTGCATCGAGCCGTTCCGCAAGCGCCTGGCATTCCGCGATCGCGTTGCCGACGACAACGCCGGCGCCCGACAGGATCACCGGGAACTTGGCGCTGGAAAGCAGTTCCGCCGCCTGGGAAATCGCCTGCTCGCCACCGGACGGGCGTTCCAGCCGGACAATCTGCGGCAATTCAATGTCGATCACCTGGGTCCAGTAATCCCGCGGTACGTTGATCTGCGCCGGAGCCGAACCGCGGAAGGCCTTTTCGATGACCCGGTTCAGGACTTCCGCCATGCGGGACGGGTCGCGGACTTCTTCCTGATAACAGACCATGTCGCGGAACAGGGCCATCTGTTCGACTTCCTGGAAACCGCCCTGCCCGATCGTTTTGTTGGCCGCCTGCGGCGTCACCAGCAGCATCGGCGTGTGGTTCCAGTATGCCGTCTTGATCGGCGTCACAAAGTTCGTGATGCCCGGGCCGTTCTGGGCGATAGCCATCGCCATCTTGCCGGTCGACCGGGTGTATCCGTCACAGATGATGCCGGCATTGCATTCATGGGCGCAGTCCCAGAACGTAATTCCCGCTTTCGGAAACAGATCGGAAATCGGCATCATGGCAGAGCCGATAATGCCGAATGCGTGTTCGATCCCGTGCATTTGCAGGACTTTTACGAAGGCCTCTTCGGTCGTCATTTTCATTGCGGCGGTCCCCTTTTCAATAATTGTCCCGAACATTCACTCCGCGCCGGTCAACCATGGCGGCATCTTCCCGGGCACTTCGGACTGAAAACGTTGGAATTCAATATAGGCTCTTTTGGCCCAAAGCTTTGGGTCAGGACAAGGAGATTCTTTAAGCCATGGCGGGACCAGCAGTCTCATTTTACGTGACGTGCGCCGATATTGAGTTAAATCAAACCATTGGTTCCGCACCTTGTATATATTGGATATCGTTCATTGATGATGGAGAAAGCTCATGAATACCATCAGGATAACCGAATATGCCCGTCAGCTGATCGATGCACACGGTGCTGCCGCGGAAGCGGAAGCGGCCCAGAAGGCAATAAAAGCTGACGAAAGCGGAAATCCGGATGAAGCGGAACAATGGCGCCGCGTGCGCTCGGCAATCCTTCAGATGAAATCCGCCCATGTCAGTTGATTGACGGCGCAAGCGGCGAAATAATATCGATTACCGGTTCCGCTTACAGGTAATATCGATAATACTCCCTTGGCGGAACCAACCGCCAAGGGAGGATCATGATCATGAATATGTCCAACCGGCTGATGGCCCCGATAGCGATTGCCGCCGGCCTGCTGACCGCCGCGCCGTCATTGGCCCAGGAAACGCCTGACTTTGAAGTGATTTTGCTCGGGACGGGAACGCCGCCGCCGCTGATGACGCGTTTCGGACCGGCGACACTGGTGCGTGTGAACGGCAAAACCTTTCTGGTCGATGCCGGACGAGGAGCAACCCAGCGCATGTGGCAGAAGAAAGTCCGGTTCGGCCAGGGTCTCGACATTCTGCTTCTGACCCATCTGCATTCCGACCATGTTCTGGGTATTCCCGATGTGTTTCTGACCGGTTGGCTTGGCGGCCCGTTCGGACGCCGCAAAGACCCGATGCGGATCATGGGTCCTGAAGGCACCGTGTCTCTGGCCAGAGGCATCGAACAGGCCTATTCCTGGGACATCAAGACCCGGATCGCCGACCAGAAACTGCCGCCGGCCGGCGCGACGTTCGATGCGGCTGATATCATACCGGGCAAGATCTATGACCAGGACGGCGTCAGCATCACAGCCTTCAAGGTCGATCACGGCGGCGGTATCATCGATCCCGTCTACGGCTACCGGTTCGATTATGACGGGCGGTCCGCGGTGATCTCAGGAGATACGATCTACAATGAAAATCTGATCGCCAACGCAAAGGGTGTGGACGTGCTGATCCATTCGATCGGCGCCGCCCGCCAGGAACTGCTCGATGCATCGCCGTTATGGAAACGGATCATGGCGCACCACATATCGCCGGAAGATGCGGGCCGGGTATTCAACGAAACCAGGCCCAAACTTGCGGTGTTTTCCCATGTCGTTGCGGCGACAAACGGCAAGATCAAACCCGTGCCGCCGAAAGCCATGCTGGAGCGGACCAGGGCGGTCTATTCCGGGCCGCTGGTCATGGGAAAGGATCTGATGACACTGGTCATCGGCAAGGATGGTGTTGAGACAATCATCGACGAGACGAAATAGAATCCGGTGGATCGGTCAGTCCGCACAATATGCAGGCTTTGCTTGAGTGTCGGCTGACTGCGTCATCGCGTCCGGAATTGTGGAAGACCGCGAAGTTCGGCCTTGCCCAGCGACCCCTGGCAGGGAGTTGCGGTGAACGTGCAGTTCCTGAGTGCGATCGATGGGTCTTTGACCTTGCATGACAGATTGGGACTTTTGGCATTGTTCAAAACGGCCCAGTGTTTGCCGGCATCCGTTTTCACCGCATCGACCCATTGCCGTTTGGCGTCGATTTCCGCATCCGATCCGGCACCGGATCCGGTGGTGGTGTAGGAATGGTCAAGGCAGATCACCGCATTGGCCGGCAATATCGCAAATGCCATAAACAAGCTGGCGGATCCGGAAATAATTATCGTCTTGAATAGGGCCTTCATGCGCGTTGCTCCTCCAGATACTCCATATGAAGGTCAGACGCATCAGGCGCGGAAAAGGTTCATGAGGCGCTCTGCGGTGACTCAAATAATGCTTGAACGGCAATTCCGGATACCCGCATCCTGCTGACAAATAACGTTTTTCGCTCATGACACGGTTATGTGAGCAGCCGTGCGCGCACCGCCACTGGCGCACGGTTTTTCAGATCCCACATTTATCTGGAGGATTGGACCGAAGCCGGATCTGGCAGCACTTCCCCGGCTAACCGGAGTTCAGCTTCGCCCATGTCGGTCCTCAGCGAGCAGAAAGGAGGACATTATGCACGCCAACACAAAGACGGCCCCAGCCAGATCATGGACCTCCCATCCGGTGATTGCCCTGTTGGCAGGCGCCTCCCTTCTGCTCGCATTCCTTGCAGCGCCGGATATGTCCGGCGCGGAATCCGTTGAAACATCGACGTCAGGCAGTTCCGCAAGCCTACCGGATCCATTTCAGAGCGTGACCATGCGCGCTGACATCAAGGCCGCGGTCAGCACATTTGTCTGGGCGATCTCCAATCATCAGGCACCGGCCGTCTGGCATTTTGCATCGGAAGATCATCAGGCCAGTCTGGAAACGGAAGCGGCCGCACTGAGCTTCTTTGCCCGCATTCATCCGCAGATCGCTAATGCCCGGCAAATGCGTTTTGACGGCCTCGGTTTTGACGATGATGGCGCCCATGCGACCGTCTACATTCTTGATACGAAAGGCCTGCAGTGGCTTGCCAGGTTTGACGTTGAACAGGATCCGGTCGGCGACTGGAAAATTATCGGCTGCGAGGTCCGGCTTGCTCCAGGCGATCTCGCCTGAACCGGAAATGCCGCTTGGCCCGCGGGCCAGCCCTTGCCGAAAAACCCAATCCGCCTAATTATGGCAACATGAAAAAATGCAAAACCGTCGGGCTGGCCCTTGCCCTGACCGCTCTGATTGTTTCCCTGTCCCATGCCCAGACCGGCAGCGGAGCGGGAAACAGCTTCGATCAAACCGCCATCCGCTCTGTCATCTCCGGCCAGATCAGCGCATTCAAATCCGGCGATCATGAGCGGGCTTATTCCTATGCGGCGCCGTCGATCAGGACAATGTCCGGCTCAGTTGACCGTTTCATCGGTATGGTCAAAAAGGGCTACCTGCCGGTCTATGCACCAAGGAACTACACCTTTGGCGAAATCCGTTCCACCGACAATGAAGTCGTTCAGAAAGTCTTTGTGACGGGACCGCAGGGCAAAGGCTGGATCGCGCTTTACACATTGCAACTCCAGGCTAGCGGTGAGTGGAAAATATCGGGTTGTTATCTGCAGCCCGACAGCGGCAAAGGCGCCTGAGGCCTGTCTCAGGTAACCGTCGTGATATCGCCCTGCGCCCATCCGGCGTTCGTTTCGGACACATAATCTGCATAAATGCCGTCACCGATTGCACCACGCGCGCCGGCCATCAAAGTCTGGTAATAGGCCAGGTTATTCCAGGTCAGCAGCATCGCCCCGAGCGTCTCCTTTGCCTTGACCAGATGATGGAGGTAGGCGCGCGAATAATCCCGTGCCGCCGGGCAATCACTGGTCTCATCGAGCGGCCGGGGATCGTCAGCGTGTCTGGCATTGCGGAGGTTGATCTTGCCGAAACGGGTGAAGGCTGTGCCGTGCCGCCCTGCCCGGGTTGGCATCACGCAATCGAACATGTCGATGCCGCGCATGATCGACTGCAGCATGTCGTCGGGCGTGCCCACACCCATAAGGTATCGCGGCCGGTCGGCCGGAAGTGCGGGCACGGTTTCATCCAGGATTTTGAGCATGACATTTTGAGGTTCGCCGACGGCCAGTCCGCCAACAGCGTATCCGTCAAACCCGATATCGGTCAGGCCGCGCGCGGATAGAACCCTCAGTGCGGGATCGTCACCGCCCTGAACGATACCGAACAGCGCCCGTCCGTCCTGTTCGCCGAAACGCTTTTTGCTTCGCTCCGCCCAGTCCAGCGAAAGCTGCATGGCCTTGCGCATGTCATCGACCGTCGATGGCAGCGCGACGCATTCGTCCAGCTGCATGATGATATTGGAATCCAGCAGCAACTGGATCTCAATGGACCGTTCCGGCGTCAGAAGATGCATCGAACCGTCGATATGCGATTTGAAGGTGACACCGTTACCGTCGATCTTGCGCAATTGCGCCAGCGACATGACCTGGAAGCCGCCTGAATCCGTCAGGATCGGCCACTTCCATTTCATCATCTCATGCAGGCCGCCGAGCTTTGCGACCCGTTCGGCCCCGGGCCTCAGCATCAGATGATAGGTGTTGCCCAGCACGATATCGGCCCCGAGTTCGTGCACCTGGTCCATATACATTGCCTTGACGGTGCCCTGGGTGCCGACCGGCATAAAAGCCGGCGTGCGGATGGCGCCGCGCGGCATGTCGATCCGGCCGACCCGGGCCGCGCCGTCCGTTCCATGGCAGTGAAAGCTCACATCACTCATGCCACGCCCTCCGGCAACAGCAGGCAGGCATCGCCATAGGAATAAAACCGATAGTCGTTTTCGACAGCGTACCGGTAGGCGTCCTGCATATTCTGCAGCCCGGAAAATGCCGAAACGAGCATAAACAGGGTCGAGCGGGGCAGATGAAAATTCGTCATCAGCAGGTCGACGGCCTTGAAGCGGTAACCCGGCGTGATGAAGATATCGGTGGCTCCCGCAAATGGGCGAACCAGGCCGTTCGGATTGGCCGCGCTTTCCAGCAAACGTAATGACGTTGTGCCGACTGCCACAAGCCGTCCGCCCTTGGCACGCACTCCGTTGAGCAATTCTGCCGTCGCCGCATCAATTTCACCGCTTTCAGCATGCATTGCATGATCGGCCGTGTCAGCGGCCTTGACCGGCAGAAATGTTCCGGCCCCGACATGCAAGGTGACAAAAGCCCGGTGGATGCCCGCTTCGTCCAGCCGGGAGAAAAGCTCATCGGTAAAATGCAGTCCGGCGGTTGGTGCAGCCACCGCCCCGGAATGGCGGGCATAAATCGTCTGATAACTGTCATGATCATCTGCATCGACCGGACGGCGTGCAGCGATGTAGGGCGGCAGTGGCGGGACACCGACGCGCTCAAGTGCTGCATCGAGCTGCGATCCGGTACAGTTGAACCGGACCTGGACCCGGCCATCTTCCGATTTGCGGACAATCTCTGCAACGAGTTCGGAGCCGAAAGCAATCCGGTCATCCGCTTTCAGCCGCCGGCCGGGTTTTGCAAGCGACCACCAAGTGGCCGCATCGAGCCGTTCAATCAGCGTGAGCCCGACGTCAAGCCGGTGTCCGTCCCGTTCACGCACGCCGTGCAACTGGGCCGGGATGACCTTCGTATCGTTGAAGACCAGCACATCACCGGCACGCAGCAGATCCGGCAGGTCGCAAACCCGGCCATCCGCAATCGGGCGGCCAGGCTGCACAATCAGCAGGCGCGCGCTATCGCGCGGCTTCACCGGCTGCAGGGCAATCCGCTCTTCTGGTAGATCGAAATCAAACGCATCAACCCGCATGAACACCCCGTGGCTGAAACGCCGAACTCTGTAACCGCTTGCCTAATCGGCGATATCGGCAGCAACCCGCAGGGAAACGATCTTGTCAGGGCTTGCCGGCGGTTCGCCGCGCTGCAACTGATCAACATTGTCCATGCCGTCTGTCACTTGGCCCCAGACCGTATATTGGCCGTTGAGAAACCCGGTATCGCCAAAACAAATGAAAAACTGGCTGTCTGCGGAATCCGGCGAGTTCGCCCGCGCCATCGACGCCGTGCCGCGCACATGGGGTTCGTTGTTGAATTCAGCTTTCAGGTTCTGTCCCGAACCGCCTGTGCCGCGGCCTTGCGGGCACCCGGTCTGGGCCATGAAACCGTCGATCACACGATGAAAGACAATGCCGTCGTAAAACCCTTCGCGCGCCAGTTCCTTGATGCGCTTGACGTGATTGGGTGCAAGGTCAGGCCGCAGGGCAATTGTGACGTTGCCCTTGCTTGTTTCCATAACCAGCGTGTTTTCCGGATCTTGGCTCATTCAGGCCTCCTTATTGTGTGTCAGATGCCACCCGCAAGCGGATGATTTTATCGGGTTCGCTCACCAGCCCGTTCTGCGCCGGCGAGCCTTTGGTAATATTATCGACCAACTCCATGCCTTCAACGACCTCGCCAAACACGGTGTATTGCCCGTTCAGATGGGAGGCCTCGGCATAGGTGATAAAAAACTGCGAGTTGGCGCTGTTCGGGTCAGCGGTCCGCGCCATGCCCAGCACACCGCGTTTGAACGGCGCGTCTGAAAACTCGGCCGGCAGATCCGGCAGTTCCGAACCGCCCGACCCGGTTCCGGTCGGATCTCCGGTCTGGGCCATAAAACCCGGAATTACCCGGTGAAAGACGATGCCGTCATAAAAGCCCTGGCGAGCCAGGACCTTCAATCGCTCAACATGCTTGGGCGCCAGATCCGGTCGCAACTGGATCGTTACCGAACCGTCTTTCAGCTCAAGCACGAGCATGTCTTCCGCGTCGGCGGAATGAGCCTGGCCAAAGGGTCCGAAGGTTACAGCCAATAACGCGAAACATGCAAAAACAGACCTTCTGATCATAACTGAAAACTCCTGTGATCCAAATTACCTCCCGGGCAGCAGCCCGGTAACCGATACAAAACCCGATTGATGCGAATTGATCAGGCCTTCCTGAGAACGTCATTCAGCCGATCCGCAACCGCAGGCGGAACGAAATGGGTGATGTCTCCGCCCATTCCGGCAATCTGGCGCACCAATGTTGCGGTGACGTGCCGGTCCTGCGGGCTGGCCGGAAGAAACACGGTCTGGAGGCCGGGAGCCATGCTTCTGTTCATCCCGGCCATCTGCATTTCATAATCCAGATCAGTGCCGTCGCGAAGGCCGCGGATGAGCAGGCTCGCTTCCATTTCAATCGCAAAATCGACAACCAGATTGTCAAACGTCCTGACGGCAAGTTCGACACCGGCTTTTTTCGCCAGTGGTGCCGCAACATCTTCTATCAGGGCAACCCGGTCTTCTGGTGAAAACATCGGCGCTTTGGCGGGGTGAACGCCGACGGCAACTACCAGACGATCGGCAAGCGCGAACGATGCGCGCAGCATGTCCATGTGGCCGTTGGTCAGCGGGTCGAAGCTGCCGGGATAAAGTGCGGTACGTTTCATGCTGTGGCAATAGGCGGTTCGCCTGAACCTTTCAATGCAAAATCGCAATCAGCGCCGTGCCAGCGCCAGCCAGATGCCGCCGCCGATCAGGCAGGAACCGCTGAAAATTTCGACGATGCGCACATTTCGCCGCGACAGAAGCGCCCCGGTCCGGCCTGCCAACAGGGCATATCCGCTGTCCAGCACGGTTGCGACGATCATGAAGGTGACGCCGAGCAGCATGGTCTGGGATATTGCGTTGCCGGTCGGATCGATGAATTGCGGGATCAATGCGCCGAAGAAGAACAGCGCCTTGGGATTCGACCAGATGACGATAAATCCCTGCCAGAAAAACGACCCGCCCGGCCGGCGGGTTTCGGCTTCGCCTAGTGTTCCGCGGGATCGCCAGAGTTTGATCCCAAGCCAGATCAGATAGGCAGCGCCGGCAAGCCGCAGCCAGTCAAAGGCGACGCTCATCAGCTCCACGACAGTCGACAGGCCAGCGGCCAGCACCATGATCATGGTCACCAGCCCGAATTGGGTCCCGGCCACGTTCCACATGCCGGCGCCGGCACCGTGGCGCAGGCTGTTGGCGATGATGACGGTGACCGACGGGCCCGGCACAATGACGATCGCAACCGACGCCAGCGTGAAGGCAAGCCAGGTCGTCAGGTCAATCATGTTTCATCGCCAGGTTCGTTTTCGCCGTCATCGTCTGCAGGCCCGGAATCATCCGGCAGGCTGGAATCATCCGGCAGGCCGGTAGCTGATCCACTGGAAATGCCGTCCGATGCGTCTTCACCCGGCAACACGGCATCGGTTTCATCGCCGTTATCATCCTCGTCTTCGCCGACATCATTGATCAGTTCAACCGAAACGACCTTCTCATTCGCCGCAGTGTTGAAAATCCGCACGCCTTTTGTGGCGCGCCCGGCAAACCGGATACCGTCGATAGGCACCCGGATCAACTGGCCGCCATCGGATACCAGCATGATCTGATGACTGCTTTCAACCGGGAAGGCTGCAACCAGTTCGCCGATCTCGTCCATCTTGCCCTGGTCGGTTGCCTTGATCCCCTTGCCGCCCCGCCGCGACGTGCGGAAATCGAAAGTCGAGGCGCGTTTGCCGTAACCGAAGGCGCTGACCGTCAGGAAGAACTGTTCAGCGGCCTCCATCTCAGCGAAACGGTCCGCAGAGAGCTCGACATCGCCGACCACTTCCTCTTCATCGTCGGCGACGATTTCTTCGATTTCGTCATCATCCTGCGAAATCAGACGTCTGAGTGCCGTCGCCTGTTTGAGATATCCGGTCCGTTCGGCCGGCGAAGCATCGAAATGGTTGACGATCGCCATGGAAATGATCCGGTCGTCGTCGGCCAGCCTGATCCCGCGCACGCCCATGGAATCCCGGCTCTGGAAGACCCGGACATCGGTCACGGGGAAACGGATCGCCTGCCCCGCAGCCGTTGTCAGGATAACGTCATCGGCATCGGTGCAGGTATCGACGCCGAGAATGTCGACACCCTCACCCGGTTTCATGGCGATCTTGCCATTCTGCCGAATGCCGACAAAATCGGACAATCTGTTACGCCGGACCGTGCCGGCGGTCGTCGTGAACATGACGTCGAGTGTCGACCAGCTGTCCTCGTCTTCGGGCATCGGCATGATTGTGGTGATCCGCTCGCCCTGCTGCAGAGGTAGCAGGTTGACCAGCGGCCGGCCGCGCGATTGCGGCTGGGCCAGCGGCAGCCGCCACACTTTCAGACGGTAGACGATGCCGCGGGAGGAAAAGAACAGCACCGGCGTATGGGTGTTGACGACGAAGATCCGGGTGACGAAATCCTCATCCTTGGTCGACATGCCGGAGCGTCCCTTGCCGCCACGACGCTGCGCCCGGTAGGTTGCCAGCGGTACGCGCTTGACGTAACCGGCATGGCTGAAGGTGACGACCATTTCCTCGCGCTGGATCAGGTCTTCGTCTTCAAGGTCAGCGCCGCCATCGGTAATTTCCGTCCGCCGCGGAGTCGCGAATGCCTCGTGGGCTTCCAACAGTTCCGACTTGATGATGCCGACGATCCGTTCGCGCGATCCGAGTATGTCCAGATAATCCTGGATTTCAACGGCCAGCTTTTCCAGTTCGTCGGATATTTCGTTCTGCCCGAGCGCGGTCAGCCGCTGCAGCCGCAATTCGAGAATGGCCCGCGCCTGCTCTTCGGAAAGCTTGATTGTCCCGTCCGGCTGAATCTGATGCCGCGGATCAGCAATCAATTCCACAAGCGAAGAGATATTCCTTGCCGGCCAGTCCTTCGCCATCAATTGTTCACGTGCCGTCTGAGGATCAGGCGCCGCCCTGATCAGCGCGATCACCTCATCAATATTGGCGACCGCGATGGCAAGTCCGACAAGCACATGACACCGGTCCCGCGCCTTGCGCAGCAGGAATTTCGTCCGCCGGCTGACCACCGTTTCCCGGAAAGCAATGAAACTGACGAGGATATCACGCAGGTTCAACTGTTCTGGACGCCCGCCATTCAGGGCAACGATATTGGCCCCGAATGAGGTTTGCAGCGGCGTGAAGCGATAGAGCTGGTTGAGCACGACATCGGCCACCGCATCGCGCTTCAGCTCAACGACCACCCGGACACCGTCACGGTCCGATTCATCGCGGATATCGGAAATGCCTTCAATGCGTTTCTCGCGCACCAGATCGGCGATCTTCTCGATCATCGACGATTTGTTCACCTGGTAGGGAATTTCGGTGACGACAATGATTTCCCGGTCGCGCTTGTTGGTCTCGAAATGCACTTTGCCGCGCATCATGACGGACCCGCGCCCGGTCTCATAGGCTGAGCGGATGCCGGCCCGCCCGAGGATCAGGCCGCCTGTCGGGAAATCCGGGCCCGGGACATATTGCATCAGATCGATGATCGTCAGGGACGGATCGTTGGCCAGTGCAATCGTCGCGTCGATTACTTCGCCCAGATTGTGTGGCGGAATATTGGTCGCCATGCCGACGGCGATGCCGCCTGCGCCATTGACCAGGATGTTAGGATAACTGGCCGGCAGAACGGTCGGCTCCTGGCGCCGGCCGTCATAGTTTTCCGCAAAGTCGACGGTATCGCGCTCAATATCGCTCAGCAGCGCTTCTGCCGCCCTGTCCAAACGGCATTCGGTATACCGCATGGCGGCAGGCGGATCGCCGTCGAGCGAGCCGAAATTGCCCTGCCCGTCGATCAATGGCAGGCGCATGGAGAAATCCTGCGCCAGGCGCACCAGTGCGTCGTAGATCGCCTGATCGCCGTGCGGGTGGAAATTACCCATCACCTCGCCGACCACGCCGGCCGACTTCCGGTAAGGCTTGTTGGACGCGATGCCCATATTGTGCATGGCATAGAGAATGCGCCGGTGAACCGGTTTCAGACCGTCGCGCACATCGGGCAGCGCACGGCTGACGATCACGCTCATGGCGTAATCGAGATAGGCTGTGCGCATCTCGTCGGTTATTGAAATGGGCTGGATATTGCGGCCCGGCTCGCGGGGGATATTGGCTTCGTCTGACAAGGGAGAATCGTTATATTGTTGCGGTACCGTCTTTTAGCCGATTCTGATCACAAACGCCAATGCGGTGAGCGAAAAATAGACAAATAAAAACAACGTATTAGGATATTTTTTTACTGTTTCGGCGGTTCTACAGCCGCAGCCCTGATGAAAGTCCGCAATTCCATTGGAATTCGTTGCGCTGCGGTTGCTCTGGCGTGGCCGATCAGCCATGGTCAAACCAACGAAATTGGCAAGTCCGGAGACCATCTTGCAGGATCTGATTGCGCCATTTGTAACCCTGTTCGTGACGATTGATCCGCCCGGGCTTGCGCCGCTTTTTCTCGCTCTGACCGGCGGCATGGATCGCGCGGCACGCAAACGCGTGGCGCTGCGCTGCACCTTGATCGGGCTCGCCGTCCTCATCCTGTTTGCTATCGCCGGAACGATGATTCTTGAAACGTTCGGCATCACTATTCATGCCTTCAGAATTGCCGGCGGTTTATTGTTGTTCTGGATCGCGTTCGAGATGATTTTCGAAAAGCGCCAGGACAGGCACGAAAAGAGTGCCGAGCGTGTCGTCAAATCCGACGAGATCCACAGTCTCGCCGTGTTCCCGCTTGCCATCCCCCTGATCGCCGGACCCGGCGCCATTTCTGCCACGATCCTGTTGTCCGATCAGTTTGTCAGCATCATCGATCGCGGAAAGCTGATCGCCATTATCGGCTTCATCATTTCACTGACATTCGTGGTTTTTATTCTTGCTGAAAGGGTCGACCGGTTTCTCGGTATTACCGGCCGGATGGTGCTCACAAGGCTGCTGGGCGTCATATTGGCGGCGCTTGCCGTCCAGTTTGTCGCCGACGGGATATTCGCCCTGATTGGCGCCCATGCCAGCTAGGCTGCGGACCCATGAAACGGGGGCGCTCGGTACCACTGCAGATTATGTCCGAAGTCCACCCCAATACTGCCGTCATTTGACTCCATCAGAAACGGGGGGAATGCCGGAAGCCGACGTGAATAGCTATCCCCCGCCTGCGATCGTTCGCGCTTTTCGGTAGGCCGCATCCAACCCCTCCTCAACGCCTTCTGCAATGGCTGACAATTTCATTGCATCCAATCCGGCAGCGGTCGTTCCGGCATACGCAATCATCTCGTTGACATGCTCTTTTGGTGTTTTAGGCAAATCAGTAAAAATAGTGCCGCTTGCCCGGAACAATTGGCCTATCGCCCGATTGGCTATGGCTTCGTCCACCCCGTGTTTCACTGCATAGTCAACCATGCAGTCTGCAAAGAATGCGACAAAACCGGGAACAGGTCCGGTCAGAGCCGTGAATCTGTCTATTTGATCTTCGTTCGGCACTTCATCGGTTTCACCGCAAGCCGCGAAGAGCACAGCAGCCAGCCTTTTATCGTCGTCGCTCACATCGGAGTTCGCGCACCACGGGGAATAAGCAAGTCCGATGTCAGCGGCAGGGTTGGACATGCCGCGCACGATCCGCCTGGCCTTGGTTTGCCGGCCAATGGCATCGATAGACACCCCGGCCATGACCGACATTATCAGGAGGTCTCCGGCGGAGATATCCAATGTCGGCACCAGGTGGGGCGGCACTGAAAGCAGCACCGCATCGCACGCGCTGATCAGGTCCTGGTTTCGTGTTGTAAACTCGATTCCCTGCCAGTCTTCAAAACCGGAAACAGTGCCGGAACGGTTGGAAATCCAAAGCCGCTCCGGTGCGACACATCCTGTGCGCAGCCAGCCGCGGGCAATCGCGCCGCCGAGTTGACCACTGCCGCCGATCACCCCAACAGTTTGTGAAATTGGCATCGAGGCAAATCCCTGGTTTGTTTGATCAATGATGTGAGATTAGCACCAGCTCAAACCGGTTGCATCGTCGGTGAAGCGTTTTTCGGAGGCAACGTTCGGCTCCGGCCAACTGTAAATGAGTCCATATCCTAGCGGCCCGGCAACTTGACCGTCATTTCCCTGCCGCCGAACTCATGCACGCTGTCGCCGGCGCGAATGGTCACGCTGTCGATTGCTTCGGCAATCGAAACGCCCGTCAGGCTGCGGGTGAAAGGCTGCTCGTTGACATGCGGGTGCAAGAGAACACGTTCGCCCAGGACCGCGCCATCCGGACCGATCACCTGCCATGTGTTCGCGTAATGATCCCAGCCGGCATCGCCATGGCGGACGGTGACGTGAAAATCGTATGTTCCCGCCGGTGAGCGGACGGTTCTGACATCGACAATGTCGGCCTCACCCGCCCAGGCCAGCACCGGCATTGCCGTCAGGCAGGTTGCAATCAATCTTGTCCAGGGCATTCTGTTCACTCCGTACTTGCTCTTTGCGAGCAATAATCCTATCGCGAAGCTGTGGCTTGTCACAATCTTGCGAACGACCGGAGCGCTTCATGGCTGCAGGATCTTCAAAAACCGTGATCTATGCCGCGCTTGTCGGCAATGCACTGATCTCGGTCACGAAATTCGTGGCCGCTTCCTATACCGGATCTTCAGCCATGTTGTCGGAAGGTATTCATTCGCTCGTCGACACCGGCAATCAGGGGCTGTTGTTATACGGTCTGAAGCGGTCTCAGCAACCGGCGGACGAAGAACACCCGTTCGGATACGGCGCCGAGCTCTATTTCTGGGCCTTCGTTGTGGCCTTGCTGATTTTCGCCGTCGGCGCCGGTGTCTCGATCTATGAGGGTGTCCGGAAGGTCTTGGAGCCTCATCCGATAGAGAGCGTTTCGATCAATTTCATCGTTCTTGGACTGGCTCTTGTCTTCGAGGGCGTCGCCTGGTTTATCGCCTTTCGGTCCTTTGAATCCTCGCGCGGCAAACTCGGCTTCATCGAGGCTGTCCGCCGCTCCAAGGATCCGACAGTCTTTACCGTTCTGTTTGAGGACAGCGCGGCCATGCTCGGCCTCATCGTGGCAGCGATCGGCATTGCCGGCGCCCACTATCTCGGCCTGCCCTGGATGGATGGCGCGGCCTCTATCCTGATCGGTATCATTCTGGCCATCACCGCTGTCGTGCTGGCGATCGAAACAAAGGGCCTTTTGATCGGCGAAGCGGCGGCATCCGAGCTTGTCGGCGACATCAAGGCGATCGTCGAGGCGACTCCGACAGTCGACGTCCTGAACGAGATCCGCTCCCTGCACCGCGGTCCGAACGACGTGATGCTGGCACTCTCAGTCGATTTTGAAGACAATCTGCCGGCCGGCAAGGTGGAGGACGCCATCTACCAGATGGAAATCGCCATCAAGCAGCGTTTCCCGGTTGTCCGCCGGCTGTTCATCGAGGTGCAGTCGAAGGCGCATCATGACGAGATGGTGGCCCGCGCAGGCCACCATGACGATACGCCGCCCAAAGGGTAATATCTTCTTAGAACGGGATCTCGTCGTCGAGGTCCTGCGAGAACGAGCCGCCGCCCGAGCTTCCGCCGCCGCTGCCGCCGCCCTGATCCATCGGACCTGACGAGCCGAAATCGGAGCCACGGCCGGACCGGTCTTCCGACTGACCGCCGCTGCGGGTATCCAGCATCTGCAGTTCACCGCGATAGCGCTGCAGCACGATTTCCGTCGTGTAGCGTTTCTGGCCCTGCTGGTCTTCCCACTGACGGGTCTGCAACTGGCCTTCAATGTAGACCTTGGAGCCTTTGCGCAGATATTGTTCGGCAACCTTGGCGAGGTTCTCGTTGAAAATCACCACCTGGTGCCATTCGGTCTTTTCCCGGCGTTCGCCACTTTGCTTGTCGCGCCAGCTTTCCGATGTCGCAATCCGCAGATTGACGACCGGGTCACCCGAATTCAGCTTGCGCACTTCCGGATCCGCACCCAGATTGCCGACCAGGGTCACCTTGTTCACACTGCCTGCCATAATCTTGTCCTCCTGATCGAATATCGCTCCATATAGACCGATTGCACGGCAGAACCAGTGTGCATCAGCCCCTGTCCACAAGGGTTTTATACTGCAGGCAGGATTGTCTGGAGCATTTGTTCCACATATGTTCTACAATGACAGACAAGCCGAATCAAGACCGGCTTTCCCCAGACTTCTTCAAGTTGAGGGTTGCCAGCGCTTATTCGTTTGTTTTCAGTGGCCGGCGCATTAGCTAAACACCTTGTGGCGTTTAATATGCCCGTGCCGGGCAATATGGGTTCAGATGAAGATCAATGAGAGAAACGGGCAAAAGACTATATCGGTCCGGGGTGCCCGCGAACATAATCTGAAAAATGTTGATGTCGACCTGCCGCGCGACAGTCTGATTGTGATGACCGGACTGTCGGGTTCCGGCAAGTCTTCGCTTGCTTTCGATACAATCTACGCCGAAGGCCAGCGCCGGTATGTGGAATCGCTTTCAGCCTACGCCCGCCAGTTTCTGGAAATGATGCAGAAACCGGATGTGGATCAGATCGACGGCCTGTCGCCGGCCATTTCCATCGAACAGAAAACCACCTCGCGAAATCCGCGTTCCACGGTGGGAACGGTCACCGAGATTTATGATTATATGCGGCTGCTGTTTGCCCGGGTCGGCGTCCCCTATTCGCCGGCAACGGGCCTGCCGATCCAGAGCCAGACCGTCAGCCAGATGGTTGACCGGGTCATGGAGCTTGACAAAGGCACCCGGCTCTATCTGCTGGCGCCGATTGCCCGCAACCGCAAGGGTGAATTCCGCAAGGAGTTGGCTGAATTCATGAAACGCGGTTTCCAGCGCGCGCGCATTGACGGCGAACTTTACGAAATTGCCGAAGCCCCTGCACTGGACAAGAAATTCAAGCACGATATCGACATTGTCGTCGACCGGCTTGTTGTCCGCCCCGATATCGCAACCAGGCTGGCCGATTCCATGCAGACGGCGCTCTCTGTCGCCGACGGCATTGCGATAGCAGAGTTTGCAGACGAAAAAGATGATAAGGGCCAGCCGCGGCAGATTTTGTTTTCAGAAAAATTCGCCTGCCCCGTTTCCGGTTTCACGATAGCGGAAATCGAACCGAGATTGTTTTCCTTCAACAACCCGGTCGGCGCCTGTCCCGACTGCGACGGACTGGGAACGCAACAGGGTGCGGATGCGGATCTCGTGGTTCCCGACCATCACCTGACGTTGCGCAAGGGCGCAATCCTGCCATGGGCGAAATCATCATCGCCCTACTATCTCCAGACACTGGAAGGGCTTGCCCGCCATTACGGTTTCAGCGTCGACACGGCCTGGTCGGATCTGCCGGCCAAGGCGCAGCAGGCCATCCTGTTCGGAACGAAGAAGGAAAAGGTCACCCTCGTTTATAACGACGGTCAGCGCTCCTACCAGACCAGCAAGCCGTTCGAGGGCGTCATCCCGAACCTCGAACGCCGCTGGAAGGAAACCGATTCATCCTGGGTTCGCGACGAATTCAGCCGCTACATGTCCGCCTCGCCGTGCGAGAGCTGCGGCGGTTACCGCCTCAAGCCGGAAGCCAAGGCGGTGAAGATCGATAACCGGCACATCGGCCAGATCTCCGAATTGTCGATCCGCGCGGCCGGACAATGGTTTGAAACGCTGCCTGAAAATTTGAACGACAAGCAGATGGAGATAGCAGCCCGAATTCTGAAGGAAATCCGGGAACGGCTTGCATTTCTGAACGATGTTGGCCTCGACTATCTGACATTGTCGCGCAACTCCGGCACGTTATCGGGCGGCGAAAGCCAGCGTATCCGTCTTGCCTCGCAGATCGGCTCCGGCCTGACGGGCGTGCTCTATGTGCTCGATGAACCCTCAATCGGCCTTCACCAGCGCGACAATGACCGGTTGCTCGACACGCTGAAACATCTCCGCGATCTCGGAAACACCGTGATCGTTGTCGAACATGACGAGGATGCCATCCGCTCAGCCGACCATGTCGTCGATATCGGTCCAGGCGCCGGTATTCATGGCGGACGGATCGTCGCTGAGGGAACGCCGGCCGATATTATGGCGAATGATCAGTCGCTAACCGGCCAGTATATGTCGGGCGCCGTTGCAATCCCGCTGCCGGCCAAGCGCCGAAAACCGTCGAAGCAGCGCCGGATCAAAGTGACCGGCGCGACAGGCAACAATCTGAAGAATGTCAGCGCCGAGATACCATTGGGCACATTCACCTGTGTCACCGGGGTTTCCGGCGGCGGCAAATCGACCCTGCTGATCGATACGATTTACCGGTCCGTCGCCCGCCGGCTCAATGGTTCCCGCGAATTGCCGTCGCCGCATGAATCCCTGACCGGGCTGGAACATCTCGACAAGGTCATCGATATCGATCAGTCGCCGATCGGCCGAACGCCGAGATCAAACCCGGCGACGTACACCGGCGCCTTTACGCCGATCCGTGACTGGTTTGCCGGTCTTCCGGAAGCCAAGGCGCGCGGTTACCAGCCCGGCCGGTTTTCGTTCAACGTCAAGGGCGGACGCTGCGAAGCATGTCAGGGTGACGGCGTCATCAAGATCGAGATGCATTTCCTGCCCGATGTCTATGTCACCTGCGATGTCTGTGACGGCAAACGCTACAACCGCGAGACCCTGGAAGTACTGTTCAAGGGCCAGTCGATTGCCGATATTCTGGATATGACCGTCGACGAGGGCGCAATATTCTTTTCCGCAGTGCCGGCGGTGCGTGACAAGCTTCAAACCCTGGCCCGCGTGGGGCTCGGCTATATCAAGGTCGGCCAACAGGCGACGACCCTGTCAGGCGGCGAAGCCCAGCGCGTGAAACTGTCGAAGGAATTGTCCAAGCGCGCAACAGGCCGAACTCTCTATATCCTGGATGAACCGACAACCGGCCTGCATTTTCACGATGTGGCGAAGCTGCTCGATGTGCTGCATGAGCTGGTCGAACAGGGCAATACGGTGGTGGTGATCGAGCATAATCTTGAGGTCATCAAGACGGCTGACTGGATCATCGATCTGGGACCGGAAGGCGGCGACGGCGGCGGCGAAATCGTCGCTGTCGGAACGCCTGAAGATATTGCCGCCAGCAAAAAATCCTACACCGGCAAGTTTCTGAAACCCGTTCTTAAGCGGAAGTCCGGCGCTGGCCGAACTGCGCGGGCTGCGAAGCCCCGAAAACAGGTTGAGCAGGAAATCCAGCTTGGTCTGGACGCCGCAGAATAGCCTCAAGGACATTCGTCGGATCGCCTTCCCTGGGCGCACGGGTGACGGTTGAACCGTCATCCTTTTCCAGCGACCAGCTTTGCGCCACCTCGGCGCTCTTGATCCAAATGACGGCAGCGGCATAGGCAATGAGGATCATGCCGAGGCCGACCATCAGCATGATATACGCGGCGCCGAAAAGAGCCGGCAGATCGGCAATCGCAAAAAACAGGTTGTCACCAGCCGCAGACGGCAGGCCGCTCGAGGGCGCGGTTTCGACCTGGCTGAACGATGGCATTGCCTGTGGCGCGGTATATTGCTTCGGCAACCAGGACTGGGCGAGAATGAAGGGAATGCCCAGCAGCAGCAGAAGATTGATGACCAGGCGCGTAAACTGCCCCCATTTGGCCTTTGCGACGGAAAATACGTCGATGCCGGATGCGCCTGCCGCACCAAAATGGATCAGTGTGTCGTTAAACAGCCTGAGGGCGATCCGACCAAGTAAATAGATCATGCCGAGCAATAGCGCGAGCAGGACCAGACCAAGCGGCTGCGACAGCACCGACATGAGGGTAAATGCGATCGCGGCGCCAATGAATATCAGCGCCTTTGGCCCGTTATGCGCAACATTCCCGCCGATCATGTGGATAGCAAGGTAGACGGAGGCGACAATCACCAGCACGAGCCAGCCACGGCGCAGGGCGAAAAAAATCGTCGGATGAGCGAAGCTGCTGGTTTCCACGTCGACCGTCGGATTGTCCCCGGCAGCGCTTATGATAATGCCGCGCTGGGCGAGGACCGCGATCAACACCAGCAGTCCGCCAATCAGCCCAAGCAGCAGAAACGATTCAATTTGGCGGGCAACGAAAGCAGGAATTCCAACCTTGAAGAGGCCCAGCAGCAGCAGGTGCGATTGATAGACCAGCCCGCAAAGCACCAGGCCGGCAATGGCCGGAAGGCAAACGATTATACTCTTCACGCCGTGAAGCCCGAGCAAACGCAGCGCAAGCCATATTGCGCCTTTGGTCAGTGTGGGAAGACGAGCAGTGGCCATCCCCTCAGGCTGGGCTAGAAACACTAATTTAATATTGACGGTCGAATCGCGCCGCTTTCGCGTTAAGAGTCGATTAAGCGGCTCTGTTCTTTCGCCGGGACTGCCATGCGAATATTGCACTGCAACATTTTTGCAAACTGACCTATATGAGGGAGGAATAAAGAACATATTGCGGAGTAGCAAAAATGAAATCGACTTTGATCAACCGCCTGCAGCGCTGGCGCCGGTACCGGACAACCGTCCGGGAACTGGAAAATCTGACTGTTCGTGAACTGGAAGACCTTGGCCTTAGCCGCGGTGATATCGATCGCGTCGCCCGTCAGGCATCTGCGTTCTAAACGGCGACACATTTTCCAAGAGTAGAAGACGCACGCAACAGGCAGTGCGTCACACCGACCCCCGGGTAACGATCCAGACATCTAGGTCCTGGATCACCGGGGGTTTTGCATTTGCGGTCTGCCAGGAATCGATCGCCCAACTCAGATCGGTGCCCGTTTCCCGCAATACCGCGGTCGCATGGGGATAGCGGCCATCGAGGAAAAACCCGCGTGACACCGGACGGGCAACTTCGTGAAATCTCAGATCGCCCCTGGCCACAAGGACAAGCATCAGGCTGGTCGTATTGGTCGCTTCGTCAATGCAATCCATCTGGCTCGGATCGCCGCCGCCGATATCAAGGCCGCCACGGTCGTTTGCCGTACCGATCCGATTGCCGATGATCCGTTCGAAGATCTGTACTGAACTGGACAATGCCAGCCGTTCCGCCGCAGCATTTTCTACCGGGTTCTTCAATGGTGCGCTGATTTCAGCCAGTTCTGCCGCACTCAGCGTGACCGGCGTTGTCAAACTGCACATAAACGCGTGACAGACATAGATCTTGCTGCCGATCGGCATGCGAGCCTGACGCTCGTCAAACCAGCCGCCATGGCTCGAAAGGGACTGGGAAGCGCATCCGCTGAGGATAACAATGGCAAACAGCATCGGGAGGGATCGAAAAAGGCTCATGCGCATCAGTTTACAATTTTTCACCGCGTAACGAAACAGAAGATTGCAAAACCCCCATGTCAGTTGGACCTTGTCAATCGCCTCTGTCATGCCCCATATCCAATCCATGATCAATCCGGTACACATTATCGGCGCGGGCCTTGCCGGCTCTGAAGCGGCATGGCAGCTGGCGGAAGCCGGCCATTCCGTCGTCCTGCATGAAATGCGCCCGGCGGTAAAGACGGCCGCGCATCAGACCGACGGATTTGCCGAACTGGTCTGTTCCAATTCATTCCGCTCAGACGACGCCCAGAACAATGCCGTTGGCCTGCTGCACGAGGAAATGCGCCGGGCGGGTTCATTGATCATGCAAATAGGCGATGCCAATCAGGTCCCGGCGGGCGGTGCGCTTGCCGTCGACCGCATCGGTTTCTCCGACGGGGTCAGTGAACGGTTGCGGCATCATCCGATGATCCGAATTGAAATCGGACCAGTGGAAAGCCTGCCACCGGCCGATTGGGGCCACGTGATCGTTGCCACGGGTCCCCTCACCTCACCATCTCTGGCTGACTCCATCAGATCGGCAAGCGGACAGGACCAGCTGGCTTTTTTCGATGCTATCGCGCCGATTATCCACCGCGAAAGCATCGACATGGACAAAGCATGGTTCCAGTCGCGCTATGACAAGGCCGGTCCGGGCGGAACCGGCGCCGATTATATCAACTGTCCGCTGAACAAGCAGCAGTATGACGCGTTTATCGATGCCCTGCTTGCCGCCGAAACCGCAGATTTCCATGAATGGGAAAAGGATACGCCTTATTTTGACGGCTGCCTGCCGATCGAAGTGATGGCGACCCGCGGACGCGAAACCCTGCGCCACGGGCCGATGAAACCGGTCGGCCTGACCAATCCGCACGATCCGGCCGTCAAATCTCACGCGATCATTCAGCTGCGGCAGGATAATGCGCTTGGAACGCTCTACAACATGGTCGGATTCCAGACCAAGATGAAATATGGCGAACAGGTGCAGATCCTGCGAGCAGTGCCGGGGCTGGAAAACGCCGAATTTGCGCGGCTGGGCGGATTGCACCGCAACACGTTTATCAATTCACCGAAATTGCTCGATCCGACTCTGCGCCTCAAAGCGGCGCCGCATATCCGTTTTGCCGGTCAGATTACCGGCTGCGAGGGTTATGTGGAATCGGCTGCAATCGGACTTCTCGCGGCCCGCTTCTGTGCGGCCGAACTGTCCGGCCTGAAAGCGACGGTTCCGCCGCAAACGACTGCGCACGGCGCTTTGCTGGCCCACATTACCGGCGGCCACCTGATCGATCCGCTTGAGAAAAAATCCACCTTCCAGCCGATGAATGTCAATTTCGGCCTGTTTCCGCCCGTCGAGGCTCCGACCAAACATCCAGACGGCAAACGCATGAAGGGCAAGGAAAAGACCGTTTCACGCCGTCAGGCCATATCGGCAAGGGCACTGCAGGACATGGATGCCTGGATTGCCGAGCGCCGGAATGAAAAGGCCGCGGCCTGACGAGACCGTTCAAAGACCGAAAATGCCAGCCCGGGCAATCCGGAAAAGCACCGACAGATCCGACTGGACAACCGGCTGATGCCAGAGTCTGTCGCCGGCTGCCGAGATCCGCCGGATCTGCATCGGCAGGATTGCCAACGGCAAAAACGCCGGCCGGCATTGGCTTGGAACCAGGCCGATCGCGGCTTTCGCCTGATCCACATGTTCGGTCGCCATATCCAGAAGATGGTCGAGCAAAGCCTTGAAGCCGACCGGCGGGTTTTTCAGAAACATGGTGTCCGGATCGATTCCATAGATATCCAACAGATCGGCGGACACGATCTGCCGCCCTTGTCGGCGCAGACTGCAGAGCGCGCCAAGCTGCAGGACAAGACCGTAGGCAATCCCGGCGTGACCGGCCGCATCTGCCGTTTCTGCACCTTGGCTCCCCAATATGAGACTTGCAAGCTGAAACAGGGCTGAGTCGGTCTGGCCGAAATAGGCTTCAAGATCCTGCAGTGTCGCCGGCGGATCGCCATAGAGATCGTTGCGGTGCGTCTCGACAATCTGCTTAAGCGCATCCGCCGGTAATCGGCAAGATTGCATCGCCCGGATCAGGCCGCGCATCACCGGCGTATCACCACCATCGTCTGCAGCCGTTATGGCATCCAGCCACCATTGCAAGCGGATATCGCCAAGACCTAGCTCGGCAACGCTTGCCGGTATCCGGCAGATCTCCGAATTCATTGCGTAAAGGGCAATCAGATGCTCACGTTTTTCCGCCGGCGCAAAAAGGCCGGAATAATAGCGCGGACGGTCGTGGTTGCGCACCAGGCTTGTCAGATAACCGGCATCATCGGCGGCCTGCCCCGCCTGGGTCACTCCAAGGGTCACCGGGGCGAATCGACGGCGATCAAGGCTGCCGCCACGGCCCGTCCCTCCGACAGAAGCACATTGTAGGTCCGCACCGCCGACCCGGTATTCATCAGGTCCGGCATCAGCCCGATCGATTCCAGCAATTCGGCGGCTGCATCCGGCAACGTCTGAAATGACGATCCGGTGCCGAAAAGCAGGATTTCAATCGATTTCCGTTCCCGGACAACTGGCTGCAGGAGATCGACGTTCAGGTCGTCAACCGTGCTGAGACGCCATGCCTGAATGCCGCCGGGCAGGACCAGGATCGAACCCTTGTGCGACATGTCGGCGAAACGAAAACCGCCATTGCCATAAGCATCAATCGGCGCCCGGCCGGGAAAACGGGCCTCCGTCAGGATGACGCCGCGCTGCCCTTCTTCCACCTGATCACGCCTGGGAGGCTTCCGCGGAACCGGGAGCCTTCGCCGCACCTGCGCGGAGATTGAAATAGTTCAGCATGGGCGATGCGATATAGATCGACGAATAGGTGCCGATGACAACGCCCCAGATCATCGCCGCCGTGAAGGAGCGGATAATCTCACCGCCGAAGAAGAACAGCGCCAGCAGGGCAAGTGCGGTGGTGACAGACGTCAGCAATGTCCGCGCCAGCATTTGGTTGACGGCCAGATCGACCAAATCCGGAATGACCATCTGCTTGAACTTGCGCAGCAATTCCCGCACCCGGTCGTAGACAACCACAGTATCGTTCAAAGAGTAACCAACGATGGTCAGGATGGCGGCCAGACTGCTCAGATTGAAATCGATCTGGGTGACGGCGAAAAATCCGATGGTCAGAATGACATCATGCACGAGTGAAGCGATAGCGCCCACGGCAAACTGCCATTCGAACCGGAACCAGATGTATAACAGCACCAGCAACAGCGCGACAAAGACCGCAATCGTACCGCTGACCACCAATTCGCCGGCAACGCGCGGACCGACGAATTCAGTGCGCCGGTGCTCGTATTCCGACCCCAGAATCTCAGTGACATTCGTGGCGACACTCGCTTGAGCTTCGTCGCCTCCCGGCTGGGTTTCGATCCTGATCAGGATTTCGCTCGGTTCGCCAAATGTCGTAACTTCGACATCGCCATATCCGAGGTTGCCGAGTTTCGAGCGCACGTCAGCGAGATCCGCCGGTCCGGACTTCGACTGGAACTCCATCAGCGTGCCGCCCTTGAAATCGATACCGAGATTCAGGCCGACGGCAAAAAACAAAATGATTGAAGCAATAATCGCAATCGCCGAGCCAAACGCACAGGCGCGCGCATAGGCCATAAAGCCGATTTTCGTATCGTCGGGAACTATCCGGAAGGGCATCAGAAAATCCTTGTCAGATCGGCACCGCCTTGGGTCGCGTCGAATCGACCCAAAGCGCCACGATCATCCGTGTCAGCAGGAATGCTGTGAAAATTGTTGTCAGGATACCGATCACCAATGTAACGGCAAAACCCTGTATCGGACCGGAACCGAGCATAAACAGCGCAGCCGCCGCAAACAATGTGGTGATATTCGCATCCAGAATTGTCGACAGAGCCCGGCTGAATCCCGCCTCGATCGCATTGATCGCCGAGCGCCCCAACCGGGCTTCTTCGCGAATGCGTTCAAAAATCAGCACATTGGCATCCACCGCCATGCCGATCGTCAGAACGATACCGGCAATACCCGGCAGCGTCAGCGTCGATTGAGTGATCGTAATGACTGCAAAGATCAGGAATATGTTCGCAAACAGCGCAATATTGGCAAATACGCCAAACAGGCCATAAACCGCCAACATGAAAACAATCACCGCTATCATGCCAATCACCGCAGCGATCTTGCCGGCGTCGATCGAATCCTGGCCGAGGCTCGGCCCGACTGTGCGTTCCTGGATAACCTCAAGGTCGGCAGGCAACGCGCCGGCGCGCAGCAAAATTGACAGATCATTGGCGGACTGAACTGTAAAATTGCCCGAAATCTGCCCGTTCCCCTGCAGGATCGCGGTTCGGATAACCGGCGCAGTAATGACTTTGCCATCCAGCACAACTGCGAACCGACGGTTCACATTTGCAGCCGTCAGTTCGGCAAAAATTGCGCCACCGCGGGAATTGAACCGGAAATTCACGACCGGCTCATTCGTCTGCTGGTCGAACGCCGCTTGTGCGTCAGCAAGATCACCGCCGGAAAGCCTGGAACCAGATTGAATGAGAAGCGCCGGTTCGCCAGGCTCGTCGGATTCCACGATCTCACAATCCGGTGGTGGCCCGGAGACGCGCGCTTCTCCGACACTGCCTTCCGGACAAAGCAGGTGGAATGTCATCTTCGCGGTTTTACCGACCTGCCTCTTCAGTTCCTCGACATTTTCAACGCCTGGCACCTCGACAAGCAACCTGTCCTCACCCTGGATCTGAATGGACGGTTCGGTCGTCCCAAAGGCATCGAGCCGGATCAGCATCACTTCCCGCGCCTGCTGCAGGGCTTGGCGAAGCCGTTCCGCCAACCCTTCTTCGGTCAGTTCAAGGGAAAATTTCGGTCCGTCGACGCTCAAATTGACTTCGCGGACCGAGCCCTGGCCGAAAAACCCGGCCTGAACCGGGTCCAGCAAAGGTCTAATCGCTTCTCGCGCCTTGTCGACATCGGCAACATCGCGAACCGCAAACTGGACAGTCAGACCGCTCATCCGCGGCGGTGTAAACCGCAAACGCTCTGCACGAAGATTTTGCCGGATGTCGCTCAGAAACGTCTTTTTCCGGTCATCGATCAGTTTTTGCCGGTCTACCTGATAAAGCAGATGGGCTCCGCCGCGCAGATCCAGACCCAGCACGACCTGCTTGTTCGGCAGGAAACCGGGCCAGCTTTCGACCTGTTCTTCGGAGAAGAAATTCGGCAGCACTGTCGCAATTGCGGCGACCACCAGCAGTACGATCAGGCCGATCTTCCACCGCGCAAAATAAAGCATGTAACTTTTACCCGATCATGAATTGGAGTTGCCGGAAACAGGTTCCGATTTTGACCGGACTTCATAGATCATGCCACGCTGAACACGCACCTTGACCCCGTCGGCAATCTGCACCTCGACTTCATTGTCGTCGATCACCTTGGTCACCTTGCCGATGATGCCGCCGTTGGTGGTGATGGAATCATTGCGCCGGATCGCCTTCAGCATCTCTTCGCGCCGGCGGACCTGCTGGCGCTGTGGCCGGATGATGAGAAAATAGAAGATTGAAAAAATAAGCACCATCATGATGATGAAGCTTGGGTCGAACGGATTACCGCCGCCGCTCTGTGCGTATGCCGGAGTTATAAACATGGAAACTGACTGCCCTCTTGCCCGGCCGTTTCGGCCTGCCATAATTTTTTGCGGACTATAGTCACGCCAAACGCCATTGCAACAACATGATCACCCAAGTGGATATTCAATTCGCTCTTTGCCAGCCCTTTAGGGCATGATATCCGCCTTTCACGCCACTTTTTTGGAGAACAGGGTTGAAAAACGAGACTAACGGGATGATTCCGCTGCTGGAACGCATCGCAAAAGCGCTTGAGACACTCAGCGGCGATCATCGTCCGCGAATCGATCTCGATGCCGCAGATGCCTTTGTCTGGCACCCCTCGCCTCCGGTGCTCCAGCCTGTTCCCAAGGTCAGCCGCATCGACCTGCCCCTGTTGCATGGAATTGACAGGGCTCGCGATACGCTGATCGACAATACGAGACGGTTCTCGCATGGCTTCCCGGCAAACAACGCGCTTTTGTGGGGCGCGCGCGGCATGGGCAAGAGTTCGCTGGTCAAGGCCACCCATGCGGCCATTGCCGCGGAAGCAATCGACGGTGGATATCCGGCCTTGAAACTGATCGAAATCCACCGCGAGGATATCGAAACCCTGCCGTCATTGCTGGGCTTCCTGAGAGAGCGGCCCGAACAGACAATCCTGTTTTGCGATGATCTGTCGTTCGACGGCGGCGATACCAGCTACAAATCCCTCAAGGCCGCACTCGACGGCGGTATCGAAGGCCGGCCGGACAATGTGATTTTCTATGCGACTTCCAACCGCCGGCATCTGTTGCCGCGCGACATGATCGAAAACGAACGGTCCACAGCAATCAACCCGTCGGAAGCCGTGCAGGAAAAAGTGTCCCTGTCCGACCGGTTCGGCCTGTGGCTCGGATTTCACAATTGCAGTCAGGATCAGTATCTGCAGATGATCCGCGGTTATTTCGACCATTTCGGCATCACCGACAAGGATGAAACCTGGCGCGCAGACGCGCTTGAATGGTCGACGACCCGTGGGGCCCGCTCGGGCCGCGTCGCATGGCAATATGTGCAGGATTATGCAGGCAGAAACGGCGTCAGGTTAAGCTGACGCCGCTTTAAAGCCTCGATAGCAGATCTTTGAAATCAGACCTGCGACAGATGTTTCATCGGGTCGACAGGGGTTGCGCCCTTGCGCAGTTCAAAATGAACCTGTGGCGTATCCACGCCACCGGAGCGGCCGGCACGTGATATCACCTGGCCGCGCTGAACCTTGTCGCCGCGCTTGACGAGCAGATCCTTGTTGTGCGCATAGGCCGAAACCCAGCCGTTTTCGTGCCGCACAAGTACGAGATTTCCGTAGCTTTTCAGTTCGTTGCCGGCATAAATCACAACGCCTGACTCAGCCGCCTTGACGTTGGTGCCCTCTGGAACGGCAAGGTCGATACCGTCGTTGCGTTCGCCGTTCGGCTTCTTGCCAAATCCGGAAATGATCCGACCCTGAACCGGCCAGCGGAAACCTGATCCGCTTGCGGTCGCGGTGTTGACCGTGGCGGCGTTCTCAGGCTTGCTGACTGCGGCCGGGGCGGCTGGCTTTGTCTGCGTTCGCGGCAATTCAGGCTGTTTCGATATGACAGGTTCTTTGCGCGGCTGAACCGCCGCGACATCCTGAGCCTGGACCTTTCGCGGCGCCGGGACCGGACGTGGCGCATCCGTCATGGTACCGGTGGAAACAGAAGCAACCTGGACGCCCGCCGGCCCTGACAGCGTCAGCCGTTGGCCCGGGCGAAGCGCCGAACCGGACAGGTTATTCGCCGATTGCAGCGCTGCAACACTGGTTCCATGCTTGTTGGCAATGCCCCACAAAGAGTCGCCCGGCTGGACGATGTACGAACCTGAAGAGCCGCCATCGGCTTTCGGCGCACTGGCAACGGATTTGGCCGGCAATCGTCCAAGCGGTTTCGGCTGCCCCGATGCCGCGTAGGGCTTCGGCGGTGTATATGGGCGCGGCGCAGCGCTCTCCGGCTGGACGGCAGCCGTTTGAACCGGCGCGGAACGGACCGGCTGGTAAGCCTGAGCTGTCGGCTCCGGAAGCGGCTGACGCTGGATCGTACCGGCTTGAGCTGCGGCGACATTGGTCGGCCGCGGCGGAGTCGGCTGGCTATAGGCCGCCTGACCGGAGACAATCGCCTGTTGATTGGCCGTTGAACTTGTAAAGATCGGGTCGGTCAGCCGGACTGCGTCAGCGCTGCAACCGGCGCCAAGACCTGCAAAAACGGCGATCGCTCCGAACCGGAGCAGAGATCCGCAATGGGTTTGTTTGGCTGATTTCGTGGGGTTACCGCAACGCATATTTCTAACTCACACTAAATTTGATGTATCCTGATTAGAAACCATTAACGTTGAGAAGGTGTTAAGACCGATGGGGAAATGTCGTCCAGATTCGAGATTCTGCCAGATTGCATCATCCGTTACAGGTTCTGGGCAACTCCCGACATCATCGGTACAAACCGGACTCCGCCCAGATCACGCGTATCGACGCGGGTTCCGTATTTCTGAAACAGCGTCAGACGCTGCACAGTGTCGCTGCTGCCGATCGGCGCGATCAGGATGCCTTCATCGACAAGCTGTGCAACCAGCTTTGACGGAGCCGTCTCGCAGGCAGCGGTGATAATTATCCGGTCAAACGGCGCCTGCCGGCTCCAACCCTGGTTACCGTCCGCCTGGACGACGCTGATATTGGATATGCCGAGGACAGCCCAGCGCGCTTCCGCAAGCGGGATCAGTGTGCGAAAACGCTCAAGACTCGTCACCCGGCGCGCGAGCCGCGAAAGAATAGCCGTCTGATAGCCCGACCCGGTACCGATCTCCAGAACCTTGTGGCGGTCCCCCAGATCCAGAGCGGCCGTCATCATGGCGACAACCGAGGGCGCGCTGATCGTCTGACCGCATTCAATCGGAAGCGCCCGGTCTTCGTATGCCAGATGCATCAGTTCTTCAGGAACGAAAAGATTGCGCGGGATCGCCTCGATCGCATTGAGCACCTTGCGATCGGATATCCCGATGGAGCGCAGTTTCAACAGAAGCGAGGCAACGAGGATCCGGCCGTCATCATCATTCGCTGACTGCGTTGTGGGATCGTCATCCATCGCTGCCACTCGCCGATTTTCGACTCAGGTCTTTGATAATAAATACTGTTTTGATCGTGCTTGTCGAGTGATTCCGGCCTAGCCGAGCAGGCCCTGCAACCGCTCAAACTGGCCTCGATCAGTCAGATCCAGTGTCAGCGGGGTCACCGAAATCCGGTTTTCGGCAATCGCGGCAAGATCACTGCCGGCGTCGGGTTTGGTGTCAGTGCGCTGAAATCCGATCCAGTAATAAGGATGGCCACGTCCGTCGATCCGGCTGTCGATCTTCAGCCAGTCGGGGATGCGCCGGCCCTGATGGGTCACCGAAACAGACACGACATCGTCTGGAAGGCAGTTCGGAAAGTTGATGTTGATCAGCGTTCCCGCGCGAATACCGTCGGACATGATCTTGTCGATCAACTTCGGCGCATGGGTCTCGCCATTCTGCCAATAGGGTTTATCGCGGGTGTCTATGCCGTAAGCCTGAGACAGGGCAATCGAGGGGATACCCAGAAGGGTCCCCTCCATCGCCGCGGCGATGGTTCCGGAATAGGTAACGTCATCAGCGATGTTCTGGCCGCGATTGACGCCGGAAAGAACCAGATCCGGCCTTTCTCCGATCACTTCCTTGAAACCCATGATCACGCAGTCCGTCGGCGTTCCGCGCACGGCGAATCTTTTCTCGCCGGCCTGCCGGACCCGGATCGGATCGCTCAGCGTCAGCGCATGGGCGACACCGGACTGATCCGTCTCCGGGGCGATGATCCAGACATCATCGGAAAGTTGCCTGGCAATGCGCTCAGCGACCTCAAGACCGGGTGCGTGGATGCCGTCATCATTGGTTACCAGAATGCGCATGCGCTCAGCCGATCCTTTCAAGCCCGCCCATATAGGGCGCCAGGCAATCGGGGACAGTAATGGTTCCGTCAGGATTCTGATAGGTTTCCATGACCGCAATCAGCGCCCGGCCGACGGCAACGCCGGATCCGTTCAGCGTATGAACATATTGCGGACCTGCCCCGTCGGCGGGCCGGTATCTGGCATTCATCCGCCGGGCCTGGAAATCGCCGCAGACAGAACAGCTCGAAATTTCCCGGTAGGCCTTCTGCCCGGGCAGCCAGACTTCGATATCATGGGTCTTGCGGGCGCCGAAACCCATGTCGCCGGTCGACAGCACGACGACCCGATAGGCAAGCCCGAGGCGCTTGAGCACCTCTTCGGCGCATTGCGTCATGCGTTCATGTTCATCCAGGCTGTTTTCCGGCTCAGTAATGGAGACGAGTTCCACCTTGGTGAACTGATGCTGGCGCAGCATGCCGCGGGTATCGCGGCCAGCCGAACCGGCCTCGGACCTGAAACAGGGGGTCAGAGCCGTTACCCGAAGCGGAAGCCGGTCCGCATCGATGATCTCTTCACGCACGAGGTTGGTGAGCGGAACTTCGGCCGTTGGGATAAGCCAGCGGTCATCGGTCGTGCGGAACTGGTCTTCGGCGAACTTCGGCAATTGCGCCGTGCCAAACAGGATTTCGTCGCGCACCAGCAATGGCGGCGCCACTTCGGTATATCCGTGCTCGCCTGTATGCAGATCCAGCATGAACTGGCCAAGCGCCCGCTCCAGCCGGGCCAGTTGCCCCTTCAGCACGACAAAACGGGATCCGGCAAGTTTCGCGGCGATCTCGAAGTCCATCATGCCGAGATTTTCGCCGATTTCGAAATGCTCTTTTGCATCGGCCAGATCGCGTGGTTCGCCAACCTTGCGCAGTTCCAGGTTGGCCGATTCGTCTTTGCCAACCGGCACGTCGTCGAGCGGAATGTTCGGAATTCCCGCCAAAGCGTCATTCAGGGCGACGTCCAGCCTGCGGCTTTCTTCCTCGCCGGTCTGAACGAACGATTTCAATTCGGCGATTTCATCGATCAGTTTTTGAGCTGCGGCATCATCACCGGACGCCTTGGCCTTGCCGATATCCTTGGAGGCGGCGTTGCGCCGGGTCTGGGCGTCCTGAAGCTTGGCGATGTGCGCTTTGCGCCGGTCATCCAGCGCCATCAGACCGGCGGCGAGCGGCTCCGTGTAACGCGCTTTCAGCGCGTTATCCAGTGCGTCCGGATTGTCCCGGACCCATTTGATATCAAGCATTGTTCGCTCCGATTGGGCGTGTCAGGCGGCGTCCTCGGCGGCTTCCCGTTCCTTGCGGCGGGATTCGACATACCGCACGGCCAGGATGGAAAACTCGTAGAGAAGCAAAGTCGGGATCGCAAGACCCAATTGGCTGATCGGATCAGGCGGGGTCAGGACCGCCGCGGCGACGAAGGTCAGAACGATGGCATATTTGCGTTTCGTTTTCAGCGTATCGGCAGAAACCAGGCCCGCCCGCGCAAGCAGCGTCAGAACGACCGGCAACTGGAATACCAGCCCGAATGCAAAGATCAGCGTCATGATCAGGCTGAGATATTCGTTGACCTTCGGAAGCAGCTCGATGGTCGCCCTGCCAACGCCGCCTGTTTGTTCAAATGAGAGAAAAAACTGCAATGCGAGCGGCATGACAAGAAAGAAGACGAGCGCGGCCCCAGCAGAAAACAGGATCGGCGTTGCAATCAGATAAGGCAGAAAAGCACCGCGTTCGTGCTTGTAAAGGCCCGGCGCAACAAACTTGTAAATTTGATTGGCAAGGATCGGAAAGGCGATAAACAGAGCGCCAAACAAACCCAGCTTCAATTGGGTGAAGAAATATTCCTGGGGTGCCGTGAAAATCAGCTTTATATCCCGTTCCGCGCCTGCGGCACGTTCGTAGGGAATGACCAGCAGATTGAAGATGTCATCGGCAAAATAATAACAGACGACAAACGCGATGGCGATTGCGATCACCGACCGAAACAGGCGCTGCCGCAACTCAATCAGGTGCTCAACGAGCGGAGCTTTGGAATCTTCGATATCGCCAAGGGTCATGCGGCGTCACTTCCACTTTCCTTGAGCGCCTTCGGTTCGTTTTTTTCACCCGCTGGAACATGGTCGGAAGCGGCTTCAGACTGGGTTTTGCCGACATCGGTTGCTGTATCGGCCTCAGTCCGGGTCCCGGCTTCGCCGTCATCATCGGCAGTCACGTCGCGCTTCAGATCGTTCAGACCCTTGGTCACCTCTGCCATCGGGTTTACCGAACCGATGGAATTCAACTGATCGCCGGCGTCCTTCAGCCCCGATTCATTCTCCGCCTCACGCAGAGCGTCGTTGAACTGGCGCCGGAAATCATTGGCCGTGCTGCGGACCTGGCTCATCGTCTTGCCAAATGCGCGCAGCATTCCCGGCAGGTCTTTTGGACCCACAACGAGAATCATTACCACAGCGACAACGAGAAGTTCGCTCCAGCCAATATCAAACATGTTCGGCGCCCGCCTTCAACAGGCCGGCTTTTCAGCTGGCTTCAGTCTTTTTCTCGGCCGGTTCGACGACTTGCGCATCGCTGTGCTGGATCGTTGCCGCAGCATCAGCCTCTTCGTCCTTCAGGCCCTTCTTGAAGCTCTTGATGCCCTTGGCGACATCGCCCATCAGCTCTGAAATCTTGCCTCTGCCAAACAGCAGAACAACAACGACAGCAACGATGATAATTTGCCAGGGTCCGATATTTCCCATGATACTCAACCTTTCACGTCTCGCGTTCAGCGAGTTTTGCCGGACTATTGCAGATTGCCCGGTGTCCTTCAACCAGACTCAAGTCTCAGATGCGAACACCAGAACGTCGCGCGGATCGAATTGCACTTCAACTTCTGCGCCGGGCGTCAGAATTCCGTCGGTTCGCGCTCTTGCCAACAGATAGGCCTCCAGACCGTCGACCGCTACATCAAAATGATCAACTTCGCCCAGAAACCGCCGCGACATGATACGTCCGGCAATCCCCTCGCCGTCCGATCCGGCTGATAATAACACCCCTTGCGGCCGGATTGCCACAGTCACGTTTGATCCATCGGCCCGCCCCCCCGCATCAAAATCACCGATCGCCGTCAAAACGCGATCATTGTTAACAATCCCGTCAATTTCATTCAATTCGCTGAAAAACCGGGCAGCAAACAGGCTCTGAGGGGTGTTGTAGAGTTCTTCCGCGGAGCCGTTCTGCATGATAGCGCCACGGCGCATGAGCACGATCCGGTCGCTCATGCGCATCGCTTCTTCCGGATCATGGGTGACGATCAGTGCCGTTGCCCCCGTTTCGCGCAGAACCGCCATGGTTTCGTCACGCACCGAATCCCGCAACCTTGCATCGAGGCCTGAAAACGGCTCATCCATCAGCAGGATTCCCGGCCGCGGCACAATCGCCCTTGCCAGCGCGGCGCGCTGCTGCTCGCCGCCGGAAACCTCATGCGGGTAGGAATTCATCAACCGCTCAAGCCCGACACGCGCCAATGCCGCCCGGGCTTCATCCATGGCTACATTGCGGTTCAGCGCAGAAAGCCCGAACATCACATTCTTCAAGAGCGTCAGATGCGGAAACAGCGCGTAATCCTGAAACATCAAGCCGATATTGCGCTTTTCCGGCGGCAGGAAAACATCATCGGATGCAACCGGCTTGTCGTCGATCAGCACCGTTCCTTCCGAAGCCGTTTCAACGCCGGCTGCAATGCGCAGCAAGGTCGTCTTGCCGCACCCTGAATGACCGAGCAGCGAGACTACCTCGCCCGGCTCGACATCGAGGTCGATCGATTTCAGAGCGACCGATTCACCGTATCGCCGCGTCAAAGCGCGAAGGCTGAGACGAGATGCGAATGTTGCCGTTGCGCGGCGCCGCCTTGCCGGCGACATGTTGGTTTGACTGGACATCGGTCGCGCTTATGGCCGGAACCGACCGCTCCTGCAACCATAACCCGTCAGATTGCAGCTTCCGAATCCAGATCCGGTTCAAATTCCAGCGGGTCTTCGTCTTCCTGCAGATCGTCGGCATCGCTGGGAACCGGCACTTCAAAACCGTTCGGAATCGCCGCATCGAGCAACCCGGCGCCCTTCAGTTCCGACAAGCCGGGAAGATCGGCCACCTGCTCCAGATCAAAGTGATCGAGAAAGTCAGGCGTTGTTCCGAAGGTGACCGGGCGACCAGGCGTTCGGCGCCTGCCGCGCAAACGGATCCAACCGGTCTCCAGCAACACATCCAGTGTTCCCTTTGACGTACTGACGCCGCGTATTTCCTCGATTTCCGCCCGGGTTACAGGCTGATGGTAGGCAATGATCGCCAGTGTCTCCAGCGCAACGCGCGAAAGCTTCTTCTGCTCTTCAACTTCGTTCTGAAGCAGGAACGACAGATCTGACGCAGTGCGGAAAGCCCAGCAGCCGTCGACAGCTTCCAGATTGACGCCGCGGCCCGCATAGGCCTGCTGCAATTCCTTGATCAGATGATCGATGTCGATGCCGGCCGGCAGTCGCCGCGTCAGTTCTGCGGTCGCCACAGGCGCTGTCGATGCAAACAGCATCGCTTCCAGCATGCGCAAATGGGTGCGCGTCTCGTCCGGTGAAAGGCTTGTGACATTCTCGCCGCCGTCGACCAAAAATAGATCAGGCATTTTCTGTTCCCGTTAATTTGTGGGGTTCCGGTACTTTCTGGGGATCCGATTTCCGGCGCAGATAGAGCGGCGAGAACGCCTCGCTTTGGCGCAGCTCCAGTTCACCTTCCCTGACCAGTTCAAGGCTGGCTGAAAACGAACTGGCGCGAACCGTTGCCCGCAATTCAGGCGAAACAAGATAATCGGTCAGAAAACTGTCGATAGGCGTCCAATCAACGGCTGTGCCGATCAGTTCCATCAATCGTTGCCGCGCCTGCTGCAGTGACATGACGGAACGGGGAGCGATCTGCACCTGTGTCACCATCTGCCGCTGCCGCATCGAGCCATAGGCTTCCAGCAGATCGTAAAGGCCCGCCTCCCAGGCCTTTGAGGTCAAAACGATGACCGGTTCCGGCATTCCCCGTGCAAACCTGTTGCGGCCAAGCCTATCCCGGTTCGTCAGCTTTGCCGCCGCATCCCGCATGGCTTCAAGCCGCTGCAGCCGGAACGCCAGCGCTGCCGCCAGTGCGTCGCCGCTCGGTTCATCGCTCTCGTCATTATCGGGCAGCAACAAACGCGATTTCAGATAGGCCAGCCATGCCGCCATCACCAGATAGTCAGCGGCAATTTCCAGCCGCATCTGCCGGGCATCGTCGATAAACCGCAAATATTGTTCCGCCAGTGCGAGGATCGATATCCGCGTCAAATCAACCTTCTGGTCGCGGGCCATATTGAGAAGCAGGTCAAGCGGCCCCTCAAATCCGTCAATATCGATGACAAGCGTTTCATCTGCCGACCGGTCCGGCCGCGAATCTTCCTCAAAGCTGCCATCAATGACGCTCGATGCGGTGGGTTCGGGCAATTCAGACATCGGCAATCCCGGCGCTGGCAATCAGCGCATCCAGCCGCGCCGAAAGCGCTTGCTGGTCGTCACTGGAGATCTGCTCGCTTTTTTCCGCGTCAATCCAGGCAAGCGCTGCTTCCGTGCGGATCAGGGCATCGCCTGAAAGAACAGGGCTGTTTTCGGCAACATCGATCATTTCGTCCATTACTCCGTTGCAGTGCAGCGCCAGATCGCAACCGGCCGCCAGCGCCTTGCTTGTTCGCTCCGCCAGTGACCCCGAAAGCGCGCCCATCGACAGGTCATCACTCATCAGAACACCCGAATAACCGATTCGTCCTCTGATGACGCTATCAATCACCCGCTTGGAAAGCGTTGCCGGATTGTCTTCATCCACTGCCGAAAACACGATATGCGCACTCATTGCGAGCGGCGTGCGGTTTGCGTTCAACCGGAAGGGAACAAAATCGCTGGCGTCGAGCGTCTCGATGTCGCAATCGACGACCGGCAGATCCATGTGGCTGTCGACAATGGCCCGGCCGTGTCCGGGCAGATGTTTCATGACCGGCAGTACGCCGGCGCTGGAGAGGCCGCCAATCGCCGCCGCACCCAATGTCGAAACCGTGTCAACGTCGAAACCGAATGCACGATCGCCGATCGCCGGATCGCTCCCGTCGGACGGCATATCGAGAACCGGCAGGCAATTGCCGGTAATGCCAAGACTGGCAAGATCGAGCCCGATCAGCTTGGCACCGAGCCTGGCCGCTTCGACACCGGCGATTTTATCCTTTTCGTAGATCTCGCCATAGACACGTCCAGCTGGATAGGCGCGCACGTTCGGCGGCTTGATCCGCTGGACGCGGCCACCCTCCTGATCGATGAAAATCGGCGCCTCGGGATCCTCAAGACACTCCCGGAACGCCTGGCAGAGCTCATGGACCTGGGGTGGTGAGCTTATGTTGCGGGCAAACAGGATACCGCCCCAGGGACGGTGTCGGGATATGAACTCCCGCTCGTCATCGGTGAGCGAAAGGCCCTCCAGACCGCAGATAAACGCTTTTTTGTCCAACCGATTTGATGTCCGAAAACGCAGCCGTCAGCGGGTCACAAAACAGCTTCCGCCGGATGATTTCAGCTGCTCGCAAAATTGAACCGCTGCAGTCTGATCAGACATCGGACCGACACGAACACGGTAATACACGCCCCGGTCACCGAGATCCGCTCTCTGGATGTTGGGGTCATAATTCCCCAAAAGCGACGGATACCGCACTTTAAGTCCATTGAATGCGGCCCTCGCCTGCTCTTCGGTGCGCTGTGAACTCAGTTGCACAAGATGGCTGCCAGAGCCAGTGCTGCCGGAGTTTGTGCTGTCAGAGCCGGTGCTGCCTGTGCTGACGGGTGTCGGGGCAACCTGTCGCGCCGCGGGCGTCCTCGCCGCTTCAAGCAAATTGACGGGTGCGGCATTCTGCTGAGCAGGCTGCGCGACGAGGGCAGGTGCTGCTCGGGCAACGGCCTGCGGCGCATTTGCAGGACGTTCCCTGGGCAGCGGGATGCCGGCATCTGCAGCAGCATCGCCGCTTTCGGTCGCTGCATTATTTTCCAGTGGCGTCTCGTCTGCCGGCAATCCCGCAATCACTGTCTCCAGCGGTGACGGTTTCGGCTCGACGACAGACAGTGCATCGCTGCCAACTGTCCCGGACTTGATATCGACGACTTTGACCGGCACGGGTTGCGGTTCGGCTGTTGCGGACTCGTTCACGCTGACATCGACCGGGGTCGGCAAACCGCCGACGATTTCACTGTCAACATTATTGGAAACCACGGCGCTATCGTCCAGCGACGGACGGATAATTGTGCCATCGGCGCCGACTTTAACCGTCCGAACCTGTTTCGGTCCGATCGGATCAAATCTGGGAGAATCGGTAGCAGCAGACGTGCTGTTCTCCGACAATCGGGCGTCGTTCTTACTGCTTTCGTCACCCACGGGCCGCAGGACTTCCGCCTGCTGAGTCCCCTCAGCCGGAATAATCTGCCGCACAGGTGTCTCCGTACGATCGACCAGTTCTTCCTTCACCGGGCCGTCGGCGACATCGAAAACGGCGTCTTCCGAACCGGCATCATCCTTTGCATCCGGCGCGACCTTGACCGGACTGGCGTCAGCCTTGAACACCGGCGGAGCACCTTCCAGCGACGTGTTTGACGTGGAATTCATCATCGCCACAACACCGCCGCCGAGCACGGCAATGCTCAACACGGCCGCGACGGCAAAGACCTTTCGGCCCGAGCGCCCTTCGTGCGGGACGTGATGGCCGGCATAGCCGTCACCAGCGGGAACGAATGGCGCAACGCCTATGTCGGCATCGGCTGTGTCATCGTCCGGCCAATCCGTGTCGTATTCGACATCGTCTGCAAACTGGCCGTTTATTCCGCCCTCGTAGGATGGATTTTCATCCAGCTCCGAAAGCGCCTGTTCAAGATCGGAAAGATCTTCGACCGAAATAACGCCGTCTGAGCCAACATGCTGCTGCGGAGACATTCCCGCCTGAACGCCACCGGCATAACCGTCGTCTTGTTCCGGCAAATCTTCAGGCCAGTCGTCGGCCTCAAACTCAGAATCGTATTCGACCGATTGCTCCACCGGACCGGCTGTCATCTGTGAAAGCGCTGCGGAATCTTCAGGTGCATAGGCATGATTGTGATATCGCGCGGCCGGCCGTGGCGTATTGTCCGGTTCCTGGAAATCACCATCCGGCGACGCCATGGAAAGCTCCAGCTCTTCCATGATCTGCCCTTCCAGGTCGATGCCAAGATCCATTTCTTCATCGGCATAACCAATATCCAGCTCCGGGTCGGGCTCGGCTTCCGGTTCCGGATGTTCCGAAATATTGAAATAGCCGCCGTCTTCGCTGACGATCCGGGCCAGTTCCACCAGTGGATCTTCATCATAGACGTCATAAGACGGATCCGCCTGGGTTGTCCGGGCGCGGGAATTTCGGGAATGATTATCAGCCATCAAAAGGCCTCTTTATTAATTTTCGCAAACGAATCTTGCCTGCACGGCAAAATTCTAACGCATTTCATCTGGCGCATCGACCCCAAGAACTGCAAGACCTGAGCGCAAAACATTTCCAACACATCTAACAAGAGCCAAACGGGCGCAAGTCATTGATAAATCGGTAGGGATAATGAAACGTAAATGCGGCATATCTTTGCCCCTGTTCCAATGGGCATGAAACGAGCTTGCCAGATCATACAGATAATATGCAACCCGGTGCGGCTCTCGCGTACGTGCCGCAGTGGAAACGATTCGTGGCCAATCAGCAATAGAACGCACAATAGCCCTCTCACCCTCATCGGATAAAAGCGACAGATCCGCCTGCAGGAGATTTGCAATATCCAAGTCGATATCCGGTATCGTCTCCTTCGCCTGCCTGCGAACCGACGCAACGCGGGCGTGCCCATATTGAACATAAAAAACCGGGTTTTCTTTCGATTTTTCAGTCACCGCATCGAAATCGAAATCCAGCGGCGCGTCGGCTTTGCGGAACAACATCATGAACCGCACGGCATCGCGGCCGACCTCATCGACCACTTCGCCCAGCGTGATCAGATTGCCGGTCCGCTTGCCCATGGCCACCGGCTTGCCGCCACGCAGAAGTTTGACAAGCTGAACAAGCTGCACTTCGAGTGTCGCTTCGCCGCCGGACATTGCGGTAACGGCTGCCTTCATGCGCTTGACATAACCGCCATGATCGGCGCCCAGCACATCGATCTGCTCGCGGAAGCCGCGCAGATATTTGTCGTAATGGTAGGCGATATCGGATGCGAAGTAAGTGTAACTGCCGTCCGATTTCATCAGCGCCCGGTCGACATCGTCGCCGAATTGCGTCGAGCGGAACAATGTCTGCTCCCTGTCTTCCCAGTCTTCCGGGGGCTTTCCCTTGGGCGGCGGTAATGTTCCCTGATAAATCAGATCGCGGGCGCGCAGGGCCGCTATCGCCTCAGAAACCCGGTCGGTATCCCCGTCGCGTAGCGACTTTTCCGAATAATAGACATCGTGGCTCACGCCGATCCGGTCAAGATCAGCACGGATCATATCCATCATCGCCGCGATCGCCTTCTCCCTGACAATCGGCAGCCATTGATCTTCATTCATCGAAACAAGTTCAGCCTTGAATTCCGCCGCCAGTGCTTCTCCGGCGGCAACAAGGTAATCGCCGGGATATTCAAGGTCCTTCGTTTCAATGGTTTCGCCCAGGGCCTGGCGGTAGCGATCGAAAACCGACCGCGCCAGCTTGTCCACCTGCGCCCCGGCATCGTTGATGTAATATTCCCGCGTCACATCATGCCCGGTGCATTCCAGCAGGTTGGCAATCGCATCGCCGACAACGGCGCCCCGGCAATGGCCGACGTGCATCGGCCCCGTCGGATTTGCCGACACATATTCCACATTCACCTTGCGGCCGCCGCCGGCGCCGGACCGGCCATATTCCGCTCCGGCCTGCAGGACCTTGCTCAGAAAACCGGCCCAGAACGCGTCGGACAGGCGGATGTTCACAAATCCGGGGCCTGCCACTTCGACCGAGGCCACATCGTCATCGCGCTCAAGCGCCAGCGCCAGACGCACCGCAATGTCTCGCGGCTTCACTTTGAGCGGTTTCGCCAGGACCATCGCCGCATTCGTGGCGATATCACCATGGGAGCGGTCGCGCGGAGGTTCCGCACTGATCCGCTGGACCAAATCAACAGCATTCTCATTATCTGCAACAAGATCAATTGTCTGGACGTAATTTTTAATCTTTTCTTCAAAGATCCGGAAGAGGTCCATTTTGCTTCTCAGGGTCGATTGGGAGGAATGCAGCCGCAGGTAAACCAGTTATCAGCCGGCGTCAAACAGCCGACTGTGTTCGACGGCTGCAAACCGGTCGGTCATTCCGGCAATATAGTCTGCAACCCGCCGCGCGGTGTCTGACGCATTATTCAGGTCAAGATCCTCCCGCCAGGGATCAGGAAGCAGATCCGGTCGGTCATGCAACTTCATGAACAGCGCGTCGACCATAATTTCTGCCGATTTGACCTGTTCGCGCACCGGGGCGGAGCGATAAAGGTTGGCGAACAGAAACTGCTTCAAATCCGCTTCATCCACCTTCATGCCTGCCGAAAATCCGCTCAGTGCTCCACTCTGATCACGGATGTCGGCAATCGTTGAAATTGCGGCGGCATCAAGCCTGCGGCAGGTCTCGCAGATGACGTCTTCAACCATCACCGTGATCAATCTGCGGACCAGTTCATGCACCTGCCGGGTTTCCTCAAGATCGGGATTATCCTCCCGGATCGCATCGATCAGGCGCCCGGTGATCGGAACGGAATGCAGATCGTCGAGCGTCAGGAGCCCGGCCCGCAACCCGTCTTCGATGTCATGGGAATCATAGGCGATGTCATCTGATATCGACGCTACCTGAGCCTCCAGCCCCGGCCAGCCGTGCAGGTCAAGATCATGCACCTGCCGATAGCAGTCGATCGCATAGGGTATTGAGGCAGCCTGGTCGGCACTCAGCGGATTGCCTGCAACGTCAGTCAGCGGTCCATTGTGTTTGACAAGCCCTTCAAGGGTTTCCCATGTCAGGTTGAGACCGTCAAAATCCGGATATCGCTTTTCCAGCTGTGTCACGGCCCTCAGGCTCTGCGCATTGTGGTCAAACCCGCCATACCGGAGCAACGACCGGTTCAGCGAACGCTCCCCGGCGTGACCGAAGGGCGGATGCCCGAGATCATGCGCCAGCGCAATGGCTTCAGCCAGATCCTCATCGAGCCCCATGGGCCGGGCAATCGAGCGGGCGATCTGCGCGACTTCCAGCGTATGGGTGAGCCTGGTCCGGAAATGATCGCCTTCGTGATAGATAAAGACCTGGGTCTTGTGCTTCAGCCGGCGGAAGGCATTGGAATGGATAATCCGGTCCCGGTCGCGCTGGAATGGCGAGCGCAACGCACTTTCCGGCTCTGCGTGGAGCCTGCCCCGGCTTGTTGCAGGATCGGATGCATAAGGCGCGCGCCAGCGCGTCCCGCCAAGGCGGATGCGCGAAGATTTCAACCAATCCGGGATCGGTGCGGTCGCGTCCTTCAATGAACCGGCTCCCTGCATTTGCGATACCAGATTGACTTGTTGTTAGCGCCTTCTTAGCTATTAGGGACAAGCGCATGCAAGCGCGGAGCCATTGCCATGACAGAAAACAATGTTGAATTGACCGAACGGGCCGCAAAGCGGGTCGCGAAGATCATATCGGCAGAACCTGACGGCACGATCCTGCGGATCAGTGTCGAGGGCGGCGGCTGCTCCGGTTTTCAGTACAAGTTCGATCTGGTGCAGGAAACGGCCGCCGAAGACGACATCATCATCAAGCGCGATGACGCCACTGTGCTTGTCGATGCGGTCTCGGCGCAGTTCATGGCCGGTTCGCAGATCGATTTTGTCGATGATCTGATCGGTCAGTCGTTCCAGATCCGCAATCCCAACGCGGTCGCGTCCTGCGGCTGCGGCACCAGTTTCGCTCTCTAGGCGGAACGCCCGGTGAAAATCGCAACCTGGAATATCAACGGGATCAAAGCGCGCATTGACGGCCTTCTGTCATGGCTGGACGAGGCGGAGCCGGATGTTGTCTGCCTGCAGGAAATCAAGTCGGTCGACGAGGGTTTCCCCGCAGCCGCCATTGAGGAACTCGGCTACAAGGTCGAAACCCATGGCCAGAAGGGCTTCAATGGCGTCGCCCTGTTGTCGAAGTGCCCGCTTGAAGACGTCCGCCGCGGATTGCCCGGCGATGACCGGGACGAACAGGCCCGCTTTATCGAAGCTGTGGCGATCACCGACAATGGAGCCGTGCGGATCGCCGGAGCCTATATGCCGAACGGAAACCCCGTCGACAGTCCGAAACTGGATTACAAGCTGGCCTGGATGGAACGGTTGCAGCACTGGGCGCAGGAGCGGATCAGGCTTGAAGAACCGCTGGTTATCGCCGGCGATTACAATATCATCCCGGAAGCAGTTGATGCCCGCAACCCGCAGAACTGGGTCGGCGATGCGCTGTTCCTTCCCGGCTCGCGGCAAGCGCTGCGGAAAATGATGGCGCTGGGATTTGTCGATGCTGTCCGGTCAGTCTGCGATGATGCCGAAACCTATACATTCTGGGACTATCAGGCCGGCGCATGGCAGAAGAACAACGGCATACGCATCGATCATATGCTGCTTTCCCCGGAAGCCTCGGACCGGCTGATTTCGGCGGGAATCGACAAGCATGTCCGAGCCTGGGAAAAACCCTCCGATCATGTCCCGGTCTGGATCAATCTTGCCGGATAACCGCCGGACCTGACGAACGCGCAATTTCGTGTTATACTCGCCAGATGAAGTATGGTCTTCTTATTGCAATCGGATTTGCATCAATTCCCGGCCCGGCCCTTGGCGGGCAGGATTGTACCTGCCGGGCGCGCGACGTTGAAGCACGCGAAGGTCAGACTGTTTGCCTGATAACGCCTGGCGGATCGCAGATGGCGCGGTGCGAGCGGGTGTTGAACAATACGTCATGGACATTTCTGGGAACGCCGTGCCCGGTATCGGGCCTGTCCAATGAGTTCAGACAGTCAACAGCGCCCAATGATCAGCCGGAAAAGTCGGGATCCTGAAGCGAATTATCGTTTGACGCGTTTCTCCATCCATTTGTCGGCCATGACGATTGCCGTTTTACGCTCGTCTTCCTCTGCGGCCGCAAATGCCTGCTGGTGAACATCCACAATAAATGCATTATCCGCCGTCTGGCGTCTTGCAAGCGCCAGCCACATCAGGCCTTTGACCGAATCGCGCCGCATCCCTTCGCCCTTCAGCAGCAACAGGCCGAACTGGGCCTGGGCTCCGGCATGTCCCTTGCGGGCAGCCAGCTTGTACCAGCGCGCGGCCAGGCGAGAATTAGCCTCGCCGCCAATGCCGTCGTGATACATGCGGGCAAGTTCAAACTGGGCATCGGCATCGCCGAAATACGCCGCTGCATGAGAAAGAATCTGCCGGGCAGCAGCGGGATTGGGTTCAATGCGGTCGACAATGCCCGTTTCGTAATACAGCCCCAGGGAAACAAGTGCATCGGCAACGTAAGGTGCGTCGCGGCTATGGGGAAGGGTTTCGGCACCGGCGCGCGCGATCCGCACAAAAATATCATAAGCCTTGCTGTCGTTCTGCTCGACGCCATCGCCGCTGGCGTGGATTCGGCCGAGCTTCCAAAGCGCTGCCGTGTGGCCCTGTTCACCTGCAAAATTCAACGCTTCAAGGGCTGTCTCGGTGTCACCGGCCTTATAGGATCTGTATCCCATGCGAAACGCTTCGCCGGGTGTCAGATCAGTCTCGAATGCTTGATTGCCGGTTACCGGCAAAACCAGGAACGCAAGCAGAGCGGCGCCGAATTTATTGATCAGCATAGCACACCCTTTCGGCAGAGCCACCTGGATGCGTCACCGCACCATCGCGGGCATTTCCGACCGTCTGTGCATATTTCCAGATCGCACCACTGCCGAAATCGGTTTCCCGCGGGGTCCATTCGCTTCTGCGTTTTTCCAGTTCCTGTTCATCCAGTTGTACGTCCAGCGTTCCGGTTTCCGCATTGATATCAATGATATCGCCATCACGCAGAAGCGCGATCGGGCCGCCGACAGCGGCCTCAGGCCCGACATGGCCGATACAGAATCCACGCGTCGCACCGGAAAACCGTCCGTCGGTGATCAAGGCGACCTTGCTGCCCATTCCCTGCCCGTGCAGGGCAGCGGTCGTCGACAGCATTTCGCGCATTCCGGGGCCGCCTTTAGGGCCTTCATAGCGTATCACCAGAACCTCGCCTTCTTTATAACTCTGGTTCGCCACGGCTTCAAAGCACGCCTCTTCGCTGTCGAAACAGCGGGCGGGACCAGAAAACACCTGGTTTGTCATGCCGGCGACCTTCACGATGGCGCCTTCGGGAGCAAGATTGCCTTTGAGGCCGACCACACCGCCTGTGGGAGTAATCGGATCACTTGCAGGACGGACAACATCCTGATCCGAATTCCACTCAACATATTCCATGTTTTCGGCAATTGTGCGGCCAGTGACCGTCAAACAGTCTCCATGCAGAAAACCTTCATCGAGAAGCGTTTTCATCAGCTGTGGGATGCCGCCTGCCTCAAACATGTCCTTGGCAACGTAACGGCCACCCGGCTTGAGGTCAGCGATATAGGGCGTTCTGCGGAATATTTCCGCGACGTCGAACAGATCGAACTTGATGCCGCATTCATGCGCGATCGCCGGCAGGTGCAGTGCCGCATTCGTGGACCCGCCGGAGGCTGCAACCACGGTCGCCGCGTTCTCCAGCGCCTTCAGCGTTACAATATCGCGCGGGCGGATGTTGCGGGCAATCAGCTCCATCACCTTTTCACCTGCGGCCATGCAGAACCGGTCCCGGATCTCATAAGGCGCCGGCGCGCCGGCCGAATAGGGCAAGGCCAGACCGATCGCTTCAGAAACCGTCGCCATCGTGTTTGCCGTAAACTGCGCGCCGCAGGCGCCGGCTGACGGACAGGCAACCTGCTCAAGTTCCTCAAGCGTGGCATCGTCCATCTTGCCGACCGAATGCATGCCCACGGCCTCAAATACATCCTGCACGGTCACTGGATTACCGCGGAAATTACCCGGCAATATCGATCCGCCGTAAATGAAGATAGACGGCACGTTGAGCCGGCACATCGCCATCATCATGCCGGGAAGCGACTTGTCGCAACCGGCCAGACCGACCAGAGCATCGTAACAATGGCCGCGCATCGTCAATTCGACGGAATCGGTAATGCAATCACGCGATACCAGAGACGATTTCATGCCCTGGTGACCCATGGCAATACCGTCGGTCACGGTGATCGTGGTGAATTCGCGGGGCGTTCCAGATGCAGCGGAAACACCCTGTTTAACAGCCTGGGCCTGGCGGCTCAGAGCAATGTTGCACGGCGCGGCCTCATTCCAGCATGTTGCAACACCGACAAACGGCTGATGGATCTGTTCGCGGGAAAGGCCCATCGCATAATAATAAGAGCGATGGGGCGCGCGCTGCGGACCTTCGGTAACATGACGGCTGGGCAATTTCGATTTGTCGAAGGTCTTGGCGTCCATTTTATCTCCTTGCGCATACCAAAACAGGCACGACCCGGGCTGACCCAGCCAAGGTGGTTTTTCCGTCGACATGCGAGAACCATATTGTGTTGATGTTATTTTATGTCCGAAAAGCGGCAGAGTTTATTCAAATCTGCTATTATCTGAAACACTGTTAACCACCTGTTGCCAAACGGTCACAATTTACACCCTGCTAACCCTAATTATGCCGAAATATCGACTTCAGATAGAAATGCCAGACCGATACACAATCGCCGGAGCCGTCAATGTCTGCTAAATCGTTTCTGAGCAAGGCTTACAATGTGAGAACCGGCGCGGAGACCGAAGCGTTCTATCGCAATTGGGCGGAGACCTATGACGACGAATTGCAACAGCAGGGATACGCCCAGCCCGGCAGATGCGCCGCAGCGCTTCTTGAGCAGCTGCACGACCTCGCGGCGCCGATCATTGACCTTGGCTGCGGAACGGGACTTTCCGGCGCCGCTCTTTCACAGGCGGGATATGAACGGATCGACGGTTGTGATTTTTCCGAAGAAATGTTGCGGAAAGCCGGCGACCGGAAGATCTACAACAGGCTTTTCCAGGCCAATCTCAACCGGCCGCCGATTGTTGAAGACGCCGAAATGTATCACGCGGCCCTCGCCGTCGGCGTATTTTCCTATGGCCACGTTTCTCCGGATTCACTGGACGAGATCCTGCGTATCCTCAAACCCGGCGGCGCTTTGATCATCGGGGTAAACGCGCATTTCTATGATGAAGGGTCGCTGTGCGCCAAGGTGGACGCGCTTGCCGCGGAAAACCGGATCGTCGTCCACGTCTGGGAACGCGGCGAGCATATCCCGGGCGCCGATATCGACGGCTGGGTCTTGAAATCGGCGAAAGCCGGCTGAATCCTATCCCGACAATGTATTTGCAAGCCGGGCCAGCGCCGCATCCAGCTTGCCCCGGCTAGACACATAATCTTCCCGTTTGGCCCGTTCTGCCGCAACAACGGATTCCGGCGCCTTGGCCACAAAACCCTGGTTGCCCAGTTTTTTGTCCAACCGGGCAATTTCGCCGTCGATCTTCGAAATTTCCTTTTCAAGACGCTGTTGTTCCGCGTCAAAGTCGATGACACCTTCCAGCGGCAACGCTGCGGTCGCTTCGCCAACGAGAACCTGGGCGGACGCCGCCGGCGCTGTCTCGGCGGTCTCCACCGTCTCGACACGAGCGAGTTGCTGGATCGCCACCATGTGGCGCGACAGCCTGTCAGCGTTTTCGTTCGTTGCGCCGACAAGAACCAGATCCGTCTTTGCCGCCGCAGGAACATTCATCTCCGCGCGTACCGACCGGATTGCCGTGACAAGATCGACAAGCCAGTTGATGTCGGCGGCCGCGACCGGATCCTGAAATTCGCTTTCCGGCCAGTCGCCGAGCGCCAGAACGGTTTCGCCGAACCCGAACGCGGCCCATAGCTCTTCCGTGATATAGGGCATGAACGGATGCAAGGTCTTCAGGATCGCTTCCAGAACCCAGGCCGCATTGGCGCGGGTTTCCGCTTTTGCCGTCTCATCGGTCCCGTAAAGAACCGGCTTGATCAGTTCCAGATACCAGTCGCAATACTGGTCCCAGACAAAATGGTAGATCGCATCGGCTGCTTCGTTGAAGCGGTAACCTTCAATCGCTGCAGTGACAGCGGCTGCGGTCTTGACCGCTTCGGTGGCAATCCACCGGTTGACCGGCTCAACAGCGCTTGAGGGATCATAACCGGCAACCGGCCGGCATTCGTTCATCTCGCAGAACCGGGATGCATTCCAAAGTTTCGTGCCGAAATTGCGATATCCGGCGACCCGTCCGGTCGACAGTTTGATGTCCCGCCCCTGAGCCGCCATGGCGGATAATGTGAAGCGCAGCGCGTCTGCGCCATATTCATCGATGAGTTGCAGGGGATCGATCACATTACCCTTGGACTTCGACATTTTCGCGCCGTGCTCGTCGCGAACCAGCGCGTGGATATAGACCGTATCGAAAGGCTCTTTTTCCATGAACTGAAGGCCGAACATCATCATCCTGGCGACCCAGAAGAAGATAATGTCGAACCCGGTGACCAACACATTTGTCGGGTAGTAGGATTCCAGTTCCGCAGTTTTATCTGGCCAGCCTAGGGTCGAAAACGGCCACAGCGCTGACGAAAACCAGGTATCGAGAACATCCTCGTCCCGCCTCAGTTCAACGGGCGAGCCATAATGTTGTTCGGCGGCGCTGGCCGCCTCCGCCTCAGTCAACGCGACAAATATTTCTCCGTCCGGCCCGTACCAGGCCGGTATCCTGTGTCCCCACCACAATTGCCGGGAGATGCACCAGGGCTGGATATTCTCCATCCAGTCGAAATAGGTCTTTTCCCAGTTCTTGGGGACAAAAACCGTGCGCCCTTCGCGAACACTGGCAATTGCCGGTTTCGCAAGTGTTTTGGCGTCAACATACCATTGGTCGGTCAAAAACGGTTCGATCGGTACGCCGCCCCTGTCGCCATGGGGAATTGAATGGAGATGATCTTCGACCTCAGCCAGCAGGCCCCTGTCGTCCATCATCTCAACGATCGCTTTTCGGGCTGCAAACCGATCAAGTCCATCAAGACGCTCAATGGTCGTCGACAGTTCATCCGATTGAACCACGCCCTCAAGGAACCCAGTATTGTCGGCAAGCGTGATTTTCGCTGCTATATCCATGATACTGATTGCCGGCAGATCGTTCCGCCGGCCGACGTCGAAGTCGTTAAAATCATGCGCGGGCGTAATTTTGACAGCACCGGAGCCTGCTTCCGGATCGGCATATTCATCGGCAACAATCCGAATTCGGCGACCGACAAGCGGCAAGACTGCGAACCTGCCGACAAGTTCCTTATACCGTTCGTCATCCGGATGCACGGCAATCCCCGTATCGCCAAGCATTGTCTCCGGACGCGTCGTCGCCACATTTATGAACCGGCCACTCTCGCCTTCGATCGGGTATTTGAAATGCCAGAGATGACCATTGGTCTCCATCTGCTCCACTTCAAGGTCCGAGATTGCCGTTAAAAGCTTCGGATCCCAGTTGACCAGCCGTTTGTCCTTATAGATCAGGCCGTGCTGATAAAGCTCCACAAACACTTTAAGAACGGCGCGTGAAAGCCCCTCATCCATCGTAAATCGCTCGCGCGACCAGTCGCACGATGCACCAAGACGCTTCAATTGGTTGCCGATAATGCCGCCGGATTCGGCTTTCCATTCCCAGATTTTCTCGACAAACGCATCCCGGCCAATCGCTCTGCGGTCCGGTTCCTGCCGTTCCATCATCTGACGTTCGACGACCATCTGCGTGGCGATGCCGGCATGGTCCATGCCCGGTTGCCAAAGCACATTTCGGCCGCGCATCCGCTCAAAGCGTACGAGGACATCCTGCAGTGTGTTGTTGAGCGCATGCCCCATATGAAGCGAACCGGTCACGTTCGGCGGTGGAATGACAATACAATAGGGGTCCGCGTCGGCCGCTGCCCCTGCACCGGCGCGGAATGCATCTGCGTCTTCCCAACGCTCGCGAATAAGCGGTTCGACGCGCGCAGCGTCGTATGATTTGTCCAGCATTATCATCTTTTCATAGAAACATGGCGACTGCCGGTTAAGCGCGCAGCAGCAGGCCTGTCAACAGATTGCACAAAAAGAAAAAGCGCCGCGTGAACCGCGGCGCCTTGATCTGAAATTTCGCTGGAGGATTAACGGCCGCCGCGGGCCATCCTGTCGATCTCCTGCTTGACCATCCTCTCCACCAGAGTCGGCAGATTTTCGTCAAGCCACTCTTTCAGCATCGGCTGCAGCATGTCGCTGACAAGATCATCAAGGGTGCGGGCATTCTGGGACAGGATTGTGTGCGTCAATGCGCTGAATGCATTCGCAACACTGGCGCCGGATTCAGGCGAAATCAGTTTTTCATCACTCTCATATTCGGCAGGCTTGGGTGCAGATGCAGACATGGCAGGGCTTTCTGTTTCAACAATCGAATTGGAACCACCGGTCTCAGCAAAAGACTGAACGGCAGGTGCTTCAGGTTCAGGTTCAAGTTCGGCAACAACTTCAGGCTCGGCAACCTCAGGCGTTTCTGAGTGAGCCTCCTCTACCAGGGCGGTCTCGATATTCGCCGCCTCAGATTTCTTTGACTTTTCGGAAAAGGTATCGAACGGGTTTTCATAAGGTCCAGTGTCAATGAGATCATCGGGCGCAGCCTCCTCGTCATCATCCGAACTGTCCATGGTTTCAAATGCACTGCGCGAGTCTGACGGTTCCGGCTCCGTCACCGAAGCGGTTTCGAAAGGTTCTGCATCCGGCTGTTCGGAAGAATCTTCCGGTTCAGACGGTTCGCTGTCGGCATCGTCCTGCGAGAGGTCCGCTGTCGCCTCGACAGGATCGGAAATCGCATCCGGTTCGGCGGCTTTATCTGCCGAAGCGTCGTCTTTATCTTGATTTGCACCGTCGCCGTCTTCTGAAATGATCTGACGAATCGAGGCCAGGATCTCTTCCATCGATGGTTCTTGTGCTGCGCTTGGATTGCCCATTTTCCAGGTCCCTTTGGATATCTGCAATATGCCCGATTCGCGCCCGAATCCCAGCAATATTACATGAACCCAAGACCGTTAAGAAAATGTTCCTATATCGGGAGAAAGGTTCTCACAGAAAAGACAGCCGCCCGTCACCGTCCGTCAGGCGTCCGCAATCCGAACCATTTGTCCTTGACCGCCTTATGATGCTGCTTGGGATCGTAACGAGCGACGGACAGACCGAGTACATCCTCATTCAAGCGCCCTATTGCAGCAATCAGATTGAATGAAGCAACAATCCTGTCGCGCTGTGCAAGCACCTGATTGACCTGGGCATCAAGCAATTCCTGCTGCGCATCCAGCACGTCGAGCGTTGTGCGCTGGCCGACACGCTGTTCTTCCTGGACACCGTCGAGCGCGATTTGCGATGACTTGACCTGCGCGACCGCAGATATGGTCACCGCCTTTGCCGCATCAAGATCACCCCAGGCGGAAACAACAGCTGCGCGAACCTGCACCCTGGAAACATCGATCTGTATCCTGGACAAGCCGAGATTTTCCTTCGCCTGCCGGACACGAGCGGAAACGCCGCCGCCCTGATAGATCGGGATGGACACCCGCCCTGTAATTGACGCAGAATTGTTATATTCCGCGTCATCAATGCCGAAAGACGTTTGCACATTGCCCTCCACACTGACGGTCGGCAGCAGTTCGCCCTCGACCTGCTTCACCAGATAGGCGGCAGCGTCCGCATCGTGAACCGCGACCAGAATGTCGGGATGAAGATCTTCCCCGGACGCAATGGCTGCGCTCAGGGAACCCGGCAGCGTCTTTGTGTAGGGAAAACTCAGCCTGAGACGACCCGGATCATTGCCGATAATCTGCCGGTAAACCGCACGGCTGGCATTCAGGTTGGCGCGCACGACGCTGACGTCGGACTGGGCAGCGGCGAGCCGGGCCTGCGTCTGGGCAACATCCGTCCGGGTATTCTCTCCAACCTCAAACCGGTCCTGCGCCGCACGCAATTGTTCCTGCAGAAATCCGACATTGCGCTGGCTCAACCGCAGAAGCGCCTGATCGCGCAGCACATTCATGTAGACTTCAGCCGCAGATGCGAGAACGTCCTGCACGACGCTGCGCAATTCTTCCCGACTTGCCAGCACAGACGATTTAGCCTCGCGCAATGCGTTTTTCGTGCGGAATCCGCGAAACAGGTTCTGCGTTGCGGTGACGCCAACAGCCGCATCCGTTTCCGTTGTCAGATTGCTTCCGAAACCTGCTGACCGGGAACGACGCGCTATCGAAGTTGCCGATGCGGAGCCCGACACATTCGGCAAGATAGACGATCTGGCGATGGGAATATTCTCATCGACCGCCCGGGTCCGAGCCCGTGCAACGTTCAGCGACGGATTATTCTGGTAGGCAGCGGCAAGCGCTTCAGAAAGCGACTCCGCAGAAGCGGGCGAGCCGAATCCGCTCCAAACCACGAAAATCAAAATCGAGAAACTCAGCCGAATCATGGCTCCCCCGCCCTGCAAATCGGATACGCTGTAAAAGGTTACCCAACAGATAATCCGACCACAGTAACGCAGGCAATCAAAGAATGTGTAAATCCAACCGATTAACGGCCACCGCGGCGGAAATGCAACAGCATCAGAACGCGAATTCCGGTTTCCGGCGGAAATCGGCCAATACCGGCGCTGCAAGATCGAACAGCGGCCGGCTGGCAGTGGTAGAACCGGAACGCTCATATAGAACGGCCCGGCCCGGTCTCTGATCCACCTCAACGACCACCAGACGGCCATTATCACTCAATTGTCCGGTCAACGCATCGGGGACGAAATCGACGCCGGCTGCGACAAGAATCCCGTCATAGGGACCCTCAGAGGGATATCCGTCTGCAAGGCTGGACTGCACGACGGCAACATTGTCGATCTCAAGGCCGGCAAGATTGGCCTCTGCAATCCGTACCAATTCCGGGTCCTGATCGACAGCTACCACGGAACCCGCAAGCCGAGCCAGGATCGCCGATGAATATCCGGTATTACAGGCAAGATCGAGCACCACATCGTTCGGCGTCAGTTCAAGCGCCTGCACCAGGCGCGCCAGGCCGGCCGGCGCAATCAGGAACCTGTCGCCATGCTCGTCGGAACCGACACGAATATCGCGGTCAACATAGGCCAGCGGCCGCTCCGCCGAGGGTACAAAAAGATCGCGTGGAATTTCCAGCATCGCAGCGATCAGTTTGCGGTCGGTCACGTCGCTCGGCCGGACCTGATTGTCCACCATGTTGAGGCGTAGTTGCGAGAAATCGGACATCGGCGCTTTCTGTCTGGGCAAATAAGATATTCCTGATCTTTATCGTGATCATCCGCCGGCGGCAAGCGTGCCGTCCGGCCGGAAACCGGCATTGAAAATTCGGGGATTGCTGGAGGCGTCGCCCGGAATCGAACCGGGGTGCACGGATTTGCAATCCGCTGCGTAACCACTCCGCCACGACGCCAGCAGCGGTTCGTTAGCAGAGGTCGAACATCATCTCAAGCCACAGATGTCATGGAAACATTCCGATTGGCGATTTTCGCGATTCCCTGATAGGCCGTTCATCAGATTGTATGGATAGACCGGATAACAGAAATGCTGCATGGCGGAGATCTGGCACGGGCCATCGATACCTACGGCTTTGCAGCCGACGACAGGCTCGATCTGTCGACAGGGATCAATCCGATTGGCGACCCGCCAATAGAAGGATTTCCAGGCGACTGGCCCGTTTCGGCGTTTGGCCGCCTTCGGGCCGCACTTTCCGTCATACCGGGCTGAGCGATGCTGTTCAGCGACCAGGCTATCAGCATCCTCATCCTTGCATTGATCATAGACCGGATCATTGGCGACCCGGATTGGCTATGGTCCCGGCTGAAACATCCGGTCGTGCTGTTCGGGTTCGCCATCGGCTGGCTCGACAACACCCTCAATCGGCCGGATATGAGCGATCCTGTCCGGCGGCGTAACGGGGTCATTGCCATTGTCGGCCTCGCAGCCGCCGCTGTGCTGATTGGTGCGGCAATAACCTTGCTGACAGAAACCTTCAGCTATTTCGCTTTTCTCGAAACGGTTCTGGTTTCCATGCTGATTGCGCAAAAGAGTCTGATCGATCATGTGCAGACCGTCGCCGACCGATTGCAGCAGGCCGGCGTCAAGGCCGGTCGGGAGGCCGTCTCCCGGATCGTCGGCCGCGATGTCAACGCCATGCAGGAGGCCGATATATCAAGAGCTGCGATCGAATCGGCAGCGGAGAACTTTTCCGATGGAACGGTCGCGCCGGTGTTGTTTTACCTGATATTCGGCCTGCCGGGATTGCTTGTTTACAAACTGGTCAATACCGCCGATTCGATGATCGGCCATAAAAACGAGAACTACCTCCAGTTCGGCTTTGCATCTGCCCGGCTGGATGATTTCCTGAACTATTTTCCGGCCAGAATTTCTGCTGGCCTGATCGCCCTGGCGGCGCCTCTGCAGGGCGGATCGCTGATCCATGCAGGCCATATTATTGCCCGCGACGCATCGAGCCACGCCTCCCCCAACGCCGGCTGGCCGGAAGCGGCAACGGCGGCCGCCCTTGATATTGCGCTCGGAGGTCCGCGCTCCTACGGCAACCGGAAACTGCAGGCGCCGTGGCTGAATGCCAGTGGCGAGCGCAAGGTTTCCCATGTTCACATCAATGCGGCGCTTGGGCTTATCGGCACGGCATGGCTGTTCATGCTGATCGCCCTGATTGCCGCCCAGCTTCTGATGATCTGAAACTCAAAGCGCTTTTTGCGCGATCTGAAGCAGCTGCTTCAGATCGAGATGGGCCGCAAGATGGACCGCGAGAGCGTCGAGCGCCATGTCGACGCCCGTTCGATAATCCAGCGCAGAACAGGATGCGCCGAGAAACGCGCGGCGAAATGAATCCGAGGCAAAGATGCCATGCAGATAGGTTCCGGCGATTGTCCCATCTGACGACTGGGCGCCATCGAAACGATCTTCGATCCGGGCGAACGGACGCGCACAATCAGTCCCCTGCGTCCGGCCGATATGGATTTCATATCCCGACAGAACTTCGCCGCTGGCCAGGTGGACACCCTGCACGGACATTGTTGTCTTTTCGCCGATCAGAACTGTCTCAACCTCCAGCAGGCCGAGGCCTTCGGTCATGTCGCCCGGCTTGCCCTCGATACCGTCCGGGTCACTGACACGCACGCCCAGCATCTGATACCCGCCACAGACACCGAGAACGGAGCCGCCGCGCCTGACATGGGCGGCGATATCAATGTCCCAGCCCTGCTCGCGCAAATGCCGCAGATCGGCGATGGTCGATTTTGAGCCTGGAAGAAGCACAAGATCCGCGTCACCCGGCAGGGCCGCGCCCGGCGGCACTATGATCAGATCGACAGACGGTTCGGCCCGCAACGGATCCAGATCGTCAAAGTTCGCAATGCGGCCAAGCTGTGGAACGACGATCCGCAACCGGGCGGAATTGGCGGAGCGCCCCTCCTCCAGCCCCAGAACATCTTCAGCCGGAAGTTTCACTGCATCCGCGAAATGCGGCACGACACCGAGGCACGGCCAGCCTGTTCGCGCTTCTATTTCCCGCACGCCATCGTCGAAGAGGCTGACATCGCCGCGAAACCGGTTGATCACGAACCCCCTGATCCGTTGCCGCTCACCATCCGGCAGGACAGCATGGGTCCCGACGATGCTTGCAATCACCCCGCCGCGATCGATATCGCCGACCAGTATGACCGGCACATCCGCCGCTTCGGCAAACCCCATATTGGCAATGTCGCCATCGCGCAGATTGATTTCAGCCGGCGATCCCGCGCCTTCAACCAGCACCAGGTCGGCGTTTTTTCCAAGCCGGCCGAAACTGTCCAACACCGCCCCCATCAATTCCGGCTTCCGCGCGCCATATTCACGCGCCTTCATGGTGGCAAACCGCCGGCCCTGAACGATCACCTGCGCGCCGGTTTCCGATTCCGGCTTCAGAAGGACCGGGTTCATATGCACGGACGGCGCAACACGCGCGGCAAGCGCCTGGGTCATCTGTGCGCGGCCGATCTCACCGCCGTCCTCAGTGACGCCGGCATTGTTTGACATGTTCTGCGGTTTGAACGGCCGCACGTTCAGCCCCTGATTGGCATAGGCACGGGCGAGGCCGGCAACGATAACCGATTTGCCGACATTTGACCCCGTGCCCTGAACCATCAGGCAGGCAGGTTCGGCGGGATCCGGTTGCGTGCCCATCGGATCATCAGAACTCAATTCCGACTTGCGCTTTGACGCCGGAGCGGAACGGATGTTTGATCTGGGTCATGTCGGTCACCAGATCGGCCGCCTCGATCAGTTCGTCCTTGGCGTTGCGGCCCGTGACGATGACATGTTTCATCTCAGGCTTCGATTTCAGCGTCTCGACGATTTCGGCCACATCAAGATAATCGTAACGCAGAACAATATTGAGTTCATCGAGCAGAACCATCTGATAGTCATCATCGGCGATCAGTTTCTTTGCCGTCTCCCAGGCCTGACGCGCGGCTTCGATGTCGCGCTGCCTGTCCTGGGTTTCCCAGGTGAAACCCTCCCCCATCGTATTGATCGTCACCTGGTCGCCGAACCTGTCGAGCGCCGCCCGTTCGCCTGTTTCCCATTTGCCTTTTACGAACTGCACGATGCCGACCTTCATGCCGTTTCCAAGCGCCCGGAAAACGAGGCCGAATGCAGCGGTGGATTTGCCCTTGCCCTTGCCGGTATGGACGATCAGCAAACCCTTCTCGACCGTCTTGGTGGCGATAATCTTGTCGCGGGCTTCCTTCTTGCGGCGCATCTTTTCAGCATGGCGCGCATCCAGTTCGGATTCGCTCATTTCGGATTTTTTCATGACAATGCTCCACCGGTCAGGTTGATCAATTCATTATAGGTGCTGTTGCGCCGCGGCGCCCACAGGCCGCGGTCGATCGCCTCGCGGAACCGGTCCGCCATCTCATTCAGCGCCGGCCTGTTATGGTGTTCGATGAAATCCCTGACCGTATCGTCGGCCAGATAGGCGTCATAGAGCTGGTCGAAATGATGCGATTGCACGGCATTCGTACTTGCCGCAAACGCAAACAGGTAATCGACTGTCGCCGCCATTTCGAACGCGCCTTTGTATCCATGCCGCATGACGCCGGCGATCCATTTCGGATTGGCGGCGCGGCCGCGCACGACACGGGCCATTTCCTCGTCGAGCGCACGGATCACCGGGCGCTCGGGCCGCGAATGGTCGTTGTGATAGATCTGCGGCGCTTCGCCCTTCAGGCTCTCAACGGCGGAGGCAAGCCCTCCCTGAAACTGGTAATAATCGTCGGAGTCGAGAATGTCGTGCTCTCGATTGTCCTGGTTGTGCACAATAGCGTCCGTAACCTTCAGCCGGCTTTCCAGAAGGTCCCGGGCGCCGGTACCCTCAGCGCCGCCGCCGTAAGCATAGGCAGACCATTCCAGAAATGCTGCTCCGAGATCGGAACGCTCAGACCAGATCCCCCCGTCAATCAAGGCCTGCAACCCGGCGCCGTAGGCACCCGGCTTCGATCCGAACACACGGAAGGCGGCGGCCTTTCGAGCATCATCCACGGAGATGCCATTACCACTCATGGCCGTGCTGTCGGTCCGGATTCGGGCTGCAATCGGATTGGCGTCGTCCGGTTCATCACAAGCTGAAATCGCCTGCACCGCCTCATGAAACAGTGCAATCTGGGTCGGGAAAGCATCGCGGAAGAAACCAGAAATCCGGAGCGTGACATCGACCCGGGGCCGTTTGAGTTCTGAAAGCGGAATGACTTCGATACCGGTGACCCGGCCGGACGCTTGCTGCCAGACCGGACGTGCACCGATCAACGCCAGTGCCTGGGCAATGTCATCACCGCCGGTGCGCATGTTCGACGTGCCCCAGGCGGTCAGGGCGATCGCCTTTGGCCATTCGCCTTCATCCTGGAAATAACGTTCCGCCAGAAGATTTGCCGAGCGCCAGCCCAGATCCCAGGCTGTCGGCGTTGGAACTGCGCGCACATCGACGGAAAAGAAATTCCGGCCGGTCGGCAGACAATCAGGGCGCCCGCGCGAGGGTGCACCGGAGGGACCAGGCAGCACGAACTTCCCCTCAAGCGCAGTCAGGACTGATACGATTTCCGCGGCGCCGGATCCGTCAAGCGACGGTGCGATGTCATTTGCCACGGATTCAAGCACGGAATTGGTCTTCGCCCATGCCTCATCCGGCGCACGTTCGCCGGCGACCAGCAAGTCCGCCATTGCCTCAAGCCGCTCCACCGTGTCGCCGTTTGTCCGCCAGACGCCGTCTGAAAGATCCGATAGCGCCGATGCCCTGGGCCTGGTCCATGTTTCCGCCATGTCGCAGTCCAGCGGGTCAAAGGGAAGAAATCCGAGGTCGGCTGAAAGGGCCCGCAGGATTGAGTCGTCACCCGGTCTGTTGCCACGCGGCACCCGTGCCAGGCTGACCAGCGTACTGTTGCGCAGGCCATCCATTGGAGATCGGCCAAGGATATGCAGACCGTCGCGGATCTGCAGTTCTTTGAGGTCGCACAGGTGCTCGTCCAGTGTCGTCAGCGCCAGATCGGCATTGTCAGTGGCGCTGAACCCAAGATCCTTGTCAAAGCCGTGTTCGCACGCCAGATCGATCGCAGACTTTGCAAGCCGATTCGCACGCGGAGTGTCTGTCAGTTGGGCGCCGGCATATTCGTCGATCAGCTGCTCCAGCTCTATTGCAGCGCCGTGGCTCTCTGCCCGTGCCAATGCCGGCATCAGATGATCGACGATAACCGCAGACGACCGTCGCTTGGCCTGCGCGCCCTCGCCCGGATCATTGACGATAAACGGATAGACCAATGGCATCGGCCCCAGAGCCGCTTCCGGATAACAGGACGAGGAAAGCGCCAGCGCCTTGCCCGGCAGCCATTCCAGATTGCCGTGTTTGCCCATGTGAACGATCGCATCCGCGCCGAATGACCGGCGAAGCCAGAAATAGAAGGCAAAATAACCGTGCGGCGGAACCAGATCCGGGCTGTGGTACGTTGCTTTCGGATCAACATTATAGCCGCGCGCCGGCTGAATTCCGACAACAAGATTTCCGAACCGGATCACCGGAAGCTCAAAACCACCGTTCAGGAAAAACGGATCGGTCTTCGGCGCGCCCCATTGATTGTTGACCTCCGATCTTATTGCGTCCGGCAACATTGCGAAGTTGCGGACGTAATCGTCCAGCCCCAGTCTTTCGCTGAAAGCATTTGCCCCTGCAGCCGACCCGCTGTTGGTGCGGCCCGCCAAAATCAGGGTCATCAGATCCGCTGAATTTTCCGGCGCATCGTCGATTCGATACCCTGCGGCCTCCATCGCCCGGACAAGGTTGATGGTGGACGCCGGTGCATCCAGGCCGACGCCATTGGCGATCCGGCCATCGCGGTTCGGGTAGTTGGACAAAACGATGGCAACGGATTTTTCGCCATTGGGCTTGCGGTTCAGCCGGACCCACGCCTGCGCCAGTTCGGCTACAAACCAGACCCTGTCCGGCTTTGCCACAAACCGCACAGGCCGGCACTCGGTCAGGTCATCCCAGTCGCCGTCCTCCTTGAACGACACCGCCCGCGAGATGATCCGGCCGTCCAGTTCCGGCAGGACGACGTTCATCGTCAGGTCTTTGGGTGACAAGCCCTGACTGCTTGCCGCCCACTGTGCTTCGGCTACGCCGGCGAAGGTGATCTGCATCACCGGTCTCGCACCGTTATCCAGAACCGTTCCCGAAAACGCCGAGCCGGCCTTGCTCAAAGCAAAGGCCGTCGCGTTCAGAACCAGAGACGGCCGACCCTGGTTGAAGATATCCGACAGCATTCTGGCATCATCAGCGTTTTTCAGACTGGAGACAAAGACCGGGATCGGCCTTGTTCCGCGAGACGACAAGGCTTCACACAGCGCATCAACCGGGCCGGTCTGACCCGATTGCACCAGCGCCCGGTAAAATACGATCGCGACGCCTGGGGCATCTGAATCTGACGCATCCGGATCGGGCGCATCTGCAGACCCGGCCTTGGCCCAACAATACCGGCCTGCCGTGGGCAATATCAGCGCCGGTTCGGGCGCCGGCCCCTGCCCGATCAGATGCCGGCAATAGTTCAGCGCGTTTTTCAGATTGCCGGATCCGCCCTCGGCGAAATAGTCAAACAATACCCGGCTCTGTTCGAGCGGCATCGTCCCTTCCGCTGCAAGCGTTTCATCCCAGTTCGTGTCGCCTGAAAGGACGGTGACAGGAATGTTTGAGCCACGGCAAAGTCTCAGCGTTTCCTCTACACCGTAGCGCCAGTAGGACACGCCGCCCAGAAGCCGCAACACAACCAGCTTCGCGCCGGAAATCACCTGTTCGCAGTAAAGATCAACCGAATAGGGATGGGCCAGCGCCATCCAGTTGGCAAGCCGCACCGAGGCGAAGTCATCGGGCAGCATCCGCCGTGCTGCTGCAAGTCCCGCGATCTCCGTATCGGCCGCGCTCAGGATGACAATATCACCGCTGCTTTGCTGCAGGTCGACCGCCTCTTCACCGGCGTCCAATCCCCGCGTCTGTCCGGTGAGAATATGCAATCTATCCCGCCAATTCGGCTTCGACAGCCGGTCTGTCGAGGTCCGCCAGCCCGATGACGACAAGCTGCGCCGCGAAATTGCCGCTCTCTGCGAACCAAGTCTCCAGCCGGGACCCGACACCCTGAACCGCCAGTGGCGCTGTTTTGCCGTCTATCGCCGCCAGCCCCTTGATGCGAAGAATACCGTCCAGTGCCAGCGCTGAGTTGATACGGGCAATGGCAGTTTCGCGGTCAGGGAAATTGACCGGAAGCGAGAAACTGGTGAAGTCATCATGCTCATGGTCTTCGGCGCCCGCCAGTTCATGGTGGCTCTGGCGGGTTTCGCGATCTGCTTCCGCTTCTGCGCCGATACCAAACACGGCAGCGATCAGATGATTGCCATCAGGCTTGGTCAGGACTTTCGCCTGCGGCCGGCGATCGCGGTCGATTGTCGCCCGAACCCGTTCAAGCCCGTCTTCGTCGACAAGGTCAGTCTTGGAAATGATGACCAGATCGGCACAGCGCAGTTGGTCCTCAAACAATTCCTCAATCGGATCATCATGGTCGAGCGCGTCATCTGCGGCGCGCTGTCGGGCAACCTCGGCCTCGTCATGGGCGACCCGTCCTTGCGACACCGCCAGTCCGTCGACGATTGTCACCACGCCGTCGACCGTGACCCGGTTTCGAACTCCCGGCCAGCCGAAGGCCTTCACCAGCGGTTGCGGCAGGGCAAGGCCGGACGTTTCGATGACAATATGCTCCGGCGGTTCGTCCCGGGCCAGAAGCGCCTCCATGGCCGGCAGAAAATCATCGGCAACCGTGCAGCAGATACAGCCGTTGGCCAGTTCGACGATTTCGTCTTCACTGCAGCCCTCGACACCGCAATCGGCCAACACCTTGCCGTCAAAGCCGACATCACCGAATTCGTTGACGATCAGCGCAATGCGGCGGCCATTTGCCTCTCGCAGAAGGGTCTGGATCAGGGTGGTTTTTCCTGCACCCAGGAACCCGGTCACAATCGTCGCCGGAATGCGTCCGGTATCAGACAAACTCATAATAACTGTTTTCCTTTCAGCATCAGCGGCAGGCCCGCAACCACCAGCACGACGCTGTCGCAGGCTTTCGCAATCATCTGGTTCAACCGGCCCTGGGCATCCCGGAACCGCCGGCTCAACGCATTGTCGGGAACAATCCCCGATCCGACCTCGTTGGAAACGAACAATGTCAGGCCCGACAGTTTTGTTACGCATTCGGCAAGCCGCAGGCTTTCGCTCTCGACATCGTTTTCATTCAACAGATGATTGCTCAGCCACAAAGTCAGGCAATCAACCAGGATCACTTTCTCCGCCGCAGTCCGTTCTTCCAGGGCAGTCGCCAGATCGAGCGGCACATCAAAATTTGTCCAGTCCGCGCCGCGCCGCGCTTTGTGCCCGTCAATCCGCTCGCGCATTTCGTCGTCGAACGCCTGCGCTGTCGCGAAATAGATCTTCTCAAGTCCGCTTCGCCCTGCGATGTCTTCCGCATAATGGCTCTTGCCGGACCTCGCGCCGCCGAGCAGCAGAACGGAGGTGCCGGTCATTCGCCGGCGTCTCCAAATCGCTCGAAGGCCAGGCCGGCAACGCCGGAAACGCATATCCACAACAGCAGACTGGCAACCAGCGACGCGGATACGAAGTGGGCAGCCAAAGCCGCCGGAACCTCTGTCGCAACCAGTGCGACATGCGGCGCGCCGATCAGATGCGGGGCGATAATGGCAGCGAAACCGGCGACAATCCATCCAGGACCTGTCCGGCGCAGCATAACCCACAGCCCGAACCCGGTCGCCAAAACCGTTCCGAACCACCAGATCTGCCGGTCCAGCAAGGGCGCTTCCGGAATGCCCGGAACGACAGGCGGCAAACCAAGCGCCGGCGCGAGGCCGACGGCAAAAAATCCTGCCAGACCCCATGCCAGGCAGGAACGCATTTGGATCTTTTCGCCGGTAATTGTCATCAGGCCCAGCAGAACTAGCGCCAGTCCGGACGCGTAGACGACGGACGCCAGCGCTGTCAGTGCAGTGCGTGAAAAGTCTAACCCGGTCGAACCGTGGCTTGCCGTGACGCCGTTTTCGAACACCTCCGCTTCAAGGATCAGAGGTGTCACCACCGCCCATTGAAAGACGGAAACCAGCAGGCCGCCGACGCAGCCTGCCGCCACGGCGCTGAAAATCAGCGCGCGAAACATGAGAATGTCCCCTGGTCAGTGGCAGGGCAGGCCGAAGGCGTGCCGCGTATCGTGCGTTCCCTCATGCAGGGCATGGGCCTGAACGAACCCGGCGCCAACGACGACAAATAACCCCAGTGCCAGAATCAGCATCCCGGCCATTTTCCTGGAATCTGTCAGCGGATGAGTAACGGAAGCGGAATTCACATTCATATCAATCTCCTTCACCGTCCCACCGACGGCGTTCGGGGTTGAGGTGAGGCAGGTCTCCTGGCTTGCGGATCACCGTCCCTGCCGCGCCTTCCCGTTTCCGGTGGCATCGTGCGGAGGAACTAACCGCTCACAGTTGCGGGGGCAGCCATGGTTTCAAGGCCCCGAATTGGGTCGCCTCATACCATGTTCCCTTTTGATCCCCAAACGCTCAGCGTCGGCGGGGAACCTTCACCAATCCGCCACACTATCCGGATTCGTCATCGTCCGGCAAGCGTGTTTGCGACCTGCCGTTTTCTTTTTCAGCCAGTTTCGGAAATTTGCGGGTCAGCCAGACCCCTGCCCGCCGCCGCAACCGGCGCGCCCAGTGCAGATCGATCGACAGGACAAACAGCCCAAGCGGAATCATCCAGAATCCCAGGATCGGCAAAAACCCCAGAATTCCGGATAGTATGAGGGCGCAACCGAACCCCATCCTCCAATAGCGGCTGTCCGGCAGATTGATTGACCTCGACCCGATCCGGATCCGGTGGCGTCGGGGCGATGGCTCAAATTCGTTGCTGCTCAATTTTACCGATTCCAACTTTTTTCGCTCAACAGGCAATCCACGGCTTGCATATCACCACCGGCTTGATATATGCGAGCGTCTATTCCTCGGTAGCTCAGTGGTAGAGCAGTCGACTGTTAATCGACCGGTCGCTGGTTCGAATCCGGCCCGGGGAGCCAGTTTCAAAAAGGGTCCAGTGTGATTGTTCCGCCGGACCCTTTTTCGTTTGTCGTCTGATGAATGATCATGTGCTGGCGCATATAGGTGCACAAACACCATATATCCAGTTCAACAGACTCAGACCGCCGAGACCCGATGTCCACTCTCATATCCATCTCCGACCTGTCGAAAACATACGATACCGGCTTCACGGCGCTGACGAATGTCAGTCTTGATATCGAGCAAGGAGAAATCCTCGCTCTTCTTGGACCCAACGGCGCCGGCAAGACGACCCTGATCGGCATCGTTTGCGGAATCGTTTCTGCGACAGACGGATCTGTCACAGTGGCCGGCCATGACATAGTCGCCGATTACCGGGCAACCCGCTCACTGATCGGTCTGGTCCCGCAGGAACTGACAATGGAGGTTTTCGAAACCGTCTGGGCAACGGTCAGTTTCAGCCGCGGTCTGTTCGGCAGGAAAGCGGACCCGGGCCATATCGAAAAGGTTCTGAAATCGCTTTCGCTTTGGGACAAGAAAGACGAAAAGATCATCACGCTGTCGGGTGGCATGAAACGCCGGGTGCTCATCGCCAAGGCGCTTTCGCACGAGCCGCGCATCCTGTTCCTCGACGAACCGACCGCCGGCGTCGACGTGGAATTGCGCCGGGACATGTGGCAGCTTGTCCGATCGCTGCGCGACGACGGCGTCACCATCATCCTCACGACCCACTATATCGAAGAGGCAGAAGAAATTGCCGATCGCGTTGCTGTGATCAATCATGGCGAAATCGTCCTCGTCGACGGCAAACGCGAACTGATGCAAAAGCTCGGCAAAAAGGAACTGACGCTGGACCTGCAGACACCTCTGGCGGCTATCCCCTCTGAATTGAAGGCCTATGATCTTGCGTTGGCATCAAGCGGGTCGCAACTGACCTACACCTATGACACCCAGGCAGACCGTACCGGCATTACCGCACTGCTCGGCGCCCTTAACGATGCCGGCATCCGGTTTCGCGATCTCAATACGACACAGAGTTCGCTGGAAGACATTTTCGTAACACTTGTCAACGAGGGCGGAGAGCAGAGGTCATGAACATTTATGCCGTGCAGGCAATCTACAAATACGAAATGGCCCGAACCGCCCGAACCCTGTTTCAAAGCGTCGTTGCGCCTGTCATATCCACATCGCTGTATTTTGTCGTCTTCGGCGCGGCGATCGGCTCCCGCATCACTGATATTGACGGCGTACCCTATGGCGCTTTCATCGTACCGGGCCTGATGATGCTGTCATTGCTGACCCAGAGCATTTCCAACGCCTCCTTTGGGATTTACATGCCGAAATTCACCGGCTCGATGTATGAACTGCTTTCAGCGCCGGTGTCGTTTCTTGAAATTGTTCTCGGATATGTCGGCGCTGCCGCCACAAAGTCGCTGATCCTCGGTCTGATCATCCTTGCGACCGCAGGCCTGTTCGTGCCGCTTGAAATTGCGCACCCGGTCTGGATGGCGCTGTTCCTGGTGCTGACCTGCATCACATTCAGCCTGTTCGGCTTTATCATCGGCATCTGGGCAACCAGTTTCGAAAAGCTTCAGATCATTCCACTTCTGGTTATAACGCCGCTGGTGTTTCTGGGCGGCAGTTTCTATTCCGTCAACATGCTGCCGCCGCTCTGGCAGACGATAACCCTGTTCAATCCGGTCGTTTACCTGATCAGCGGATTCCGTTGGAGTTTCTACGAAATCTCTGATGTCGACGTCACAATCAGCCTGACGGTGATTGGCCTGTTTCTGGCCTTGTGCCTGACGATAATCTGGTGGATTTTCAGGACCGGGTATCAGATCCGGAGCTAGAGCCATCCGAACCGGCCTTGCATCTCTACCGCCAGTTAGTAAAACTGGCGGACTGGCGGATAAGGAAAAACGGGGAGCTGCGATTGCCGGACCATGATCTGACCAAATTCAATGTTGCCGTCATCACCGGCGCTGCGTCCGGAATAGGCCTTGCGTCGGCAAAACGGTTTGCCGCAGCCGGGATCAAGGTGTGCCTTGCCGATCTCGATGACGACAAACTTGCCGCCGCGGCCAATCAGATTGCAGCCAGCGCACCCAACGGCGAGGAACAGGTTCTTGCCGTGGCAACAGATGTCAGCAAGTTTGAAGATCTGAAACGGCTGGAGGATGTAGTCCTTGCCCATTTCGGTATCGTCGACATCGTCATGAACAACGCCGGCATTCAGCCAGGCAGCGCGATTTTTGACAGGGAAAACTGGCAGCGCGTGATCGATGTTAATTTGTGGGGCGTGATTAACGGTTGTCAGGCATTCGTTCCCGGCATGATCGAGCGTGGCAAACCCGGGATGATTATCAACACGGGCTCAAAACAGGGCATTACCAGCCCGCCGGGTGATCCGGCCTACAACATTTCGAAAGCCGGCGTGAAAACCTTCACCGAGGCGCTGCAACACGAGCTTCGCAGTACGATAAATTGTCAGATCTCCGCGCATTTGCTGATACCCGGCTTCGTGTTTACGCCGCTCAACGCGAATGGACGCACCCAAAAGCCTGAAGGAGCCTGGACACCGGAGCAGAACGCCGACTTCATGTACGAAAGCCTGCAGCGCGGCGATTTTTACATTCTCTGCCCCGATAATGATGTCCCCAGAAGTCTTGACGAGAAGCGCATCTTATGGGCTGCGCAGGACATCATCGAAAACCGTGAGCCTCTGTCCCGCTGGCATCCTGATTACTCAGAGCGGTTTGAGGCGTTTGTCGCAGACGAATGAATGCCACATGTCGAGAATCGGCTTGCGAAATGCCTGCCGCCAGTTAAGGTTGTGCAGATTGTTTAAGAGGAGAGCATAATATGGGATTGTTTGATTTTGTAAAATCGGCAGGAAAAAAACTTGGGTTTGGTGATGATGAAGCGCCGTCAGCAGATGACCTGAAAGCCGAAATCGACAGCCACGACATCGGGTCGGAGGATGTTACGGTCGAGGTCGACGGCGACAAAGCGATCATCAAAGGCAATGTCACTGACCAGACCGCACTTGAGAAAATTATCATCGCTGCCGGCAATGTCACGGGCATCTCCAAAGTCGAAACGGAAGTCACCACGCCGGGCGAGAAAGATCCCGTCTTCCATACCGTTGCAAGCGGCGATTCGTTGTGGAAGATCGCCGCCAAACATTACGACGACGGCTCCAAATACACGGAAATCTTCGAAGCGAACAAGCCGATGTTGAGCGACCCGGACAAGATTTATCCAGGCCAGGTTCTGCGAATTCCGAAAATCTGAAACCATTTCCGGATAGACGCCGTAGATTCCCAAATGGTCCGGTCTGAAAAACAATTCCGGACCATGGTTTACTGCCAGCAATTGCCTGGCAGTTCTGGAGCGGGATGAAGCGGAATGCGCACTAGCAACAAAAGCAATCCGATTATTGTCTGGTTTCGCGAAGATCTTCGTCTCAACGACAACCCCGCTCTTGCATCGGCGCTGGCGACAGGTTCGCCGATCATTCCACTGTTTATCCTGGACGACGAAACGGACGGTTTGCGCCAACTGGGCGGCGCCTCCCGCTGGTGGCTGCACCATTCACTGAAAAGTCTCGGTTCCAGCATCCGGCGACGCGGCGGCCGGCTGATTGTGCAGCGGGGTCAGACCGGCCGGATATTGGAAACGCTCGTTCGAGAAACCGGTTCCAGGCACATTGTCTGGAACCGGCGATATGGAGATGTCGAAAGGCGACTGGACGGTAATCTCAAATCGACGCTGAGGTCACAGGGCGTTGAAGTGGAAAGTTTCAGCGGCAGATTGTTGAATGAACCCTGGGACGTTGCCAGCCAGGCCGGCCAGCCATTCAGGGTCTTCACCCCGTACTGGAAAAAATGTCTGGCGAGCTGCAAGCCCGAAAGACCGTTAAAAGCACCTGCCCGGCTGGAAACGGCATCCGAGGGCATGGCTTCAGATATTCTGGATGACTGGGATCTTCTCCCAGCGCGGCCGAACTGGAGCAGGGGTTTTGCCAAAATCTGGACCCCGGGCGAAACAGGAGCCCGTCAAAAGCTGGAAGAGTTCGTAACGAGCAAGATTCCGCGCTATGCGGAACACCGCGACGAACCGGCCACCGACCAGACGTCACGGCTGTCGCCCCACCTCGCATTCGGTGAAATTTCGCCACGGCAAATCTGGTGGTCCGTGCACAGACCCGACCTGGCCGCCGGTGATCACAACGTCTCCAAATTCCTGTCCGAAATCGGTTGGCGGGAATTTGCCTACCATCTGCTTTATTACAATCCGGATCTCGCAACGGCCAATTTCCAGTCGAAGTTCAACGGGATTCAGTGGAAAACGCCGGGTTCCAACCTTCGTGCGTGGCAAGACGGTCAGACCGGTTATCCGATTATCGACGCAGCCATGCGGCAATTATGGCAAACCGGCTGGATGCACAATCGCTGCCGGCTGGTCGTCGGTTCGTTTCTGGTCAAACATCTCCTGACCGATTGGCGTCATGGTGAAGAATGGTTCTGGGATACGCTCGTCGACGCTGACCAGGCTAACAATCCTGCCGGATGGCAATGGATTGCCGGAACCGGCGCAGACGCCGCCCCCTATTTCCGGGTCTTCAATCCCGTTCTCCAGAGCTGCAGGTTTGACCCCGATGGTGACTATATCCGGACCTATTGCCCGGAGCTCGCCGCCCTGGACAATAAGAAGATCCATGAACCCTGGACGGCGACCGATGATGATCTGAAGGCAGCAGGCGTCAGGCTCGGCAAGACCTACCCTCATCCGATCGTTGACCACCGCACAGCCCGCGACCGCGCGCTGGCTGCATTCGAAAATGCGAAAAATGTAGCCTTGTGATCCGGACACATCGAACCGGCGTGTGCTGCATTCCCGAAGCGCAACCATCTCCTACTTTAGCGATATATCTGCCCACCCTGATCCTCCAGATCGACGAATGTGCTACAGCAACGGCAAACGACAGCAAATGGTTTCGTCCAGCCCGCGCATGCTAGACAGTTTCGACTTGCCGATCAGCGGCATGCGTCATAGCTTCAAAGCCGAATATCCCAGTTATCTTGCAGTGAAGTTCCGATGAAAAATGCTCTTTCCGTTATCGATGTGATCGGCAACACGCCGCTCATCCGCCTCACGAAAGCCTCCGAGACAACCGGCTGCGACATTTACGGCAAAGCCGAATTTCTCAATCCCGGCCAGTCTGTCAAAGACCGGGCGGCATTGCAGATCGTTCGCGACGCGGAAGCCCAGGGCCAGTTGAGACCAGGCGGCACAATCGTTGAAGGGACGGCTGGGAATACCGGGATAGGCCTGACCCTGGTTGCGTCGGCTCTCGGGTACAAGACAGTTATCGTGATCCCCGAAACCCAGTCGGAAGAAAAGAAACAGACACTGCGTATCGGCGGCGCCACCCTGGTCGAAGTTCCGGCCGTTCCATATAGAAACCCGAACAATTACGTCAAAGTTTCAGGCCGCCTGGCGGAGCAGATCGCTCTTGAGAATCCCAATGGCGCAATCTGGGCAAACCAGTTTGACAATGTTGCCAACCGCCAGGCACATATCAACACGACGGGCCCGGAGATCTGGCAACAGACGGATGGCAAGGTCGATGGATTTATCTGCGCTGTGGGAACAGGCGGAACGCTGGCCGGCACGGGCATGTTCCTGAAAGAACGTAATGCGGATATCAGGATCGGTCTGTCCGATCCGAAGGGCTCTGCCCTTTACAACCATTATGCGAACGGTGAACTCAAGGCCGAAGGCGGTTCGATAACGGAGGGCATCGGCAACGGCCGTATCACGGCAAACCTCGAAGGCGCCCCGATCGATATCGCCTATTCGATTCCCGACTCAGAAGCGATCCCTGTTGCGTTTGATCTTCTGGAGCATGAGGGCATGTGCATGGGTGGCTCGACCGGCGTCAACGTCGCCGGCGCGATCCGGATGGCGCGGGAACTCGGGCCCGGGCACACCATCGTGACCGTCCTTTGCGACTACGGCTTCCGCTATGCCAGCAAGATGTTCAACCCGCAATTCCTGCGCAGCAAGGATCTGCCGGTGCCGGACTGGATCGACAATGCCCGCACCATCTCCGTCCCCTATGAGCATGCCGAAGGCTGACCATGACAATTGAGCCACTCTTTCTGTCTGATGGATTTCTGAAAAGCACGACAGCGTCGGTACTGGCGGTGAATGATCGCGGCGGCATCATCGTCGACCGGACCAATTTCTATGCCACCAGCGGCGGCCAGCCGGGGGACACTGGAACCCTATGCCGTGCAGACGGCACGGCTGTGGAGATCGGCGCAACGATCTATGGCGCCGACAAATCGGAAATTATCCATGTGCCCACCCTGCAGGACAATCTGCCGGAAGCCGGTGAACCGGTTGAACTTCGCCTCGACTGGGACCGCCGTCACAACCATATGCGGATGCACACAGCGCTTCATCTTCTGTGTTCGATTGTCCCGTTTCCGGTGACCGGCGGTTCGATCGGCGAGGCGGAAAGCCGGCTTGACTTCGACATTGAAGACGCCGGCGCCATCGACAAGGAAGCATTGACGCAACAACTCAATGCGCTGGTTGCTGCAGGTCACCCTGTCGCCAGCCGCTGGATCAGCGATGCTGAACTTGCCGCCAACCCCGATATGGTTCGAACGATGAGCGTGAAGCCGCCCATGGGCAGCGGCAGGGTCCGGCTCATCGGCATCGGCGCTGAGGAAGAAATCGACCTGCAGCCCTGCGGCGGCACCCATGTCGCCAATACCTCCGAAATCGGTTCCGTAGCCGTTACGAAAATCGAAAAGAAGGGACGCCAGAACAGACGGATCCGTGTCCGTTTCGGCGAGACCGCATGACCCGCCCACTGGTTTCCGCCGAATGGATGCACGACCAGATCGGAAACGATGGCGTCAAAATTGTCGATGCCTCCTGGTTTTTGCCCAATCAGGGCCGGGATGGTTTTGCAGAATATCTGCAGGGACATATTCCGGGCGCTGTCTATTTCCCGATTGACGACATCGCAGACAGAACAAACCCGCTGCCGCACATGCTGCCCGCACCGGATCAGTTCGCCGATGCAGCCGGAAAGCTTGGCATTGCTGCAACCGACCGGATTGTCGTCTATGATGCCATCGGGCTTTTTTCCGCCGCGCGTGTCTGGTGGACATTTACCGTGTTCGGCGCCGCAGACGTGTCCGTGCTTGATGGCGGACTTCCGGCCTGGAAGGCCTGTGGTTTTCCAATCGAGAGCGGACCGGTTACGGTTGAACCCAAGCACTTCGAAATACACTTTGATCCACGAACCGTCAGCGATCATGACGATGTCAAGCAGGCTCTGCGGTCCGGTGAACGGCTTGTTGTCGATGCGCGGTCGGGTGAACGTTTTCGCGGCCAGGCGCCGGAACCGAGGCCGGAGTTGCCTTCCGGGCACATGCCGGGATCGCTCAATCTGCCGTTCGGCGAACTGATCGACGCGGATGGCCGGTTGAAATCAAACCCGGAAATCCGCCAGGCCTTCGAGAAAGCCGGCGTTGATCTGTCGGCGCCGATCACGACGAGCTGCGGATCGGGCGTGACCGCGGCAATTCTGAGCCTGGCGCTGCATTCAATCGGCCACAGCGACCTTTCGCTCTATGACGGATCCTGGACAGAATGGGCATCGCGCGACGATTGCCCCCGTGAAACTGCGTTGTGATGACAACAACAGCGGTCCGCACGACTGTGACTTATCTTGAGATGCACAAGCCTCCGTCGCGGTTGCCGCCGCAACCGATTGGCAACAGGCTGGCGCTGATGCGTGTCGATCCCATGCCGCTTCATTTCTACCGCTATATATACGACATTGTCGGCTTCGAATGGACCTGGGTCGAACGCAGGACGCTGAATGATGACGATCTGGCTTCGAAAATCCACAAAAACGGTGTCGAAATTTCAGTCCTTTATGCCAACGGAGCGCCCGCAGGCTTTTTTGAACTGGATTTCTCCGCAGAGCCGATTGTCGATCTGGCTTACTTCGGCCTGTTTCCTGAATGGACGGGCCAGCAGATCGGACCCTGGTTGCTCGGTTGCGCCCTATCGGAGGCGTTTTCGCGCGGCGCGAAACGGATCACCTTGAACACCTGTACGCTCGATCATCCCGCCGCCTTGCGGTCGTATCAGAAAATGGGTTTCGAGCCGGTCAGCCAGGAGCAGCGCGAATTATTGGTCCCGGATTTCATGCTCGCCGAAAATTAGGCAACCATTTCAATAATCCTGCGTTGAACACATTCATGCTGCATTCAGATTGCCATCATTACGGATGGGCCGGATAAGAAAATTGAGGAGAATAATCATGCGCATTAGATTCATTCTAATGGCGACAGTCGCTGCACCGCTCATGCTGGGCACTGCTGCTGTTTCATTTACACCTGCTCTCGCACAGAACATGTCTGTGCAGGACATCAAAAAAGCCCGCAAAGACGCAACCAAGGACCTGAAGCAGGCCCGCAACGCGGTCAAGCAGGCCGAAAAGCGGCTGCAGAAAGCGCAGAAAAAGAACGACGGCGTCGAGGCGGCCGAGGCTGCTCTGGCAGATGCGCAGCAAAACCTTTCCAGCGCTGAACAGCGTTTGCAGGCAGCCATGGCGGCAAAACCCGCCGGCGGTGCCGAAACAGCGCAACAGCCCGACCCAGTTGAAAAACTCCTGGAAAATAACGGATCTGCGGAGGCTGCCGAAACAAAACGCGCGGAAGAGGAAAAGATCCGCGAACAGCGTGCCGAGCGCCGCCGCCAGCGCGAACAGGAGGCTGCAGAGGCCCAGGCAGCTGAGGATGCAAAATCCGATGCTGACGCGTCCGAAAAGGCCGCAGAACAAAATGCTACTGACGACGAAGAGCTCCGCAAACGCCGTGCCGAACGCAGGCGCCAGCGCGAGCAGGCGACAGAAGCCCAGGCGGCAGAAGATGCAAAGGTCGATGAAAAGGCCGAAGCGGCAGCTACAGAGAAAGCGGCCGATGAACAGTTGCGGGAAGACGAGCAACGGCGCGAGCGCCGGGCCGAACGACGCAAACGCCTTCGTGAACAGGAAGCTCGCACCGGCGGAAAGGATGACGGCACGGTCGAGATCATCCGCGAATCGGAAGCTGTCGGCACCGAACTTGATGATCAGGATTCGCGTCAGGTTGAGAGGCTGCGGCGGAAACTGCGCGAACAGCGCAGGCAAATCCGGGATCTGGAAAGCGCCGAGACAGACGCCAATGAGGACGTCGTCCGCAGGACCCGCGATGGCCGGATCATCATTCGCCGCGATGACCAGTTGATCATCAAGGACCCCGGCGACGACCAGCGCTTCCTGCGTCACGCACGTGATGTCATTGTCGAGGATCTGCCGCGCGGCCGGACACGGACGACCATTACCCGGCCTGATGGCACCCAGATCATCACCATCAAGAACCGGTACGGTGATATTTTGTACCGCGTTCGCAGGCGGCCGAACGGCCGGGAAATCGTGCTGATCGATAACCGCGACTACCAGCGCAGGCCAGGCATCAATTTCAATGTCGAGCTTCCGCGCCTTATCGTGCCGATTCCGCGCAACGAATATATCGTCGATCTGGAACGGGCTGACCGCCGCCAGCTTCGCGAAACGTTGATCGCGCCGCCGATTGAGCCGGTGGAACGGGTCTATACCCTGGAAGAGGTCCGCCAGAGCGAACGGCTGCGCGACAAGGTTCGTCGCATTGACCTCGACACGGTCACTTTCGCGACCGGCAGCGCCGAGATCTCTCCGAACCAGGTGCTCGACCTGGCCGAGATCGGTTATGCAATGGAAGAGGTCCTGATCGAAAACCCCGAAGCGGTGTTCTTCGTTGAAGGCCACACTGATGCCGTCGGTTCCGATTACTCCAATCTGGAATTGTCGGACAGGCGTGCGGAATCAGTCGCCATTGTATTGTCTGAAAACTTCGATATTCCGCCGGAGAACCTGATCACCCAGGGGTATGGCGAGGAATTCCTGAAGATCCAGACGGAAGGCCCTGAACAACGCAACCGGCGTGTCACGATCAGGCCGATTACCGACCTGATCAGACCTTCGTAAAGCCAAGACTTTCATTGGGCCGGCAATCGCCGGCCCAATGATCATCCCTTATTTCGAAACGGCCGTCAGGCTCCATTCAAGCGACTGCACGAAGAAGGGCGTCCAGATACCCATCCGAACGCCCGCCTGCCGCAGCGCCTGGCCGGTCCAGACATTGCAGCTGTAAAACGGACTGAAGCGGGGTTCAGCGCGGTAGAACACATCGCCATATCCCTGGTTCGCACCGATTACCTTTTCCGACCGTCCTGTATCATCGGTGGTAAAGGTCTGCGCGATGAAGGCGACGAGCCTGCGATATTGGCTCTCCGACAAATCAACCTGGTATACGCCCTCACCTTGAGGAATGCCGTAAAACGGCAGGACATGCATCACCGATCGGTCGAAGGCCAGTGCCGTCAATGCCGTCCCGACAGTCAGATCGGTGATCGAACCCAAGCTGGTGTAGGCGGCTTCCGAGCCCCAGCCGAGAACGAGGTATCGCACATTGGCAAATCCGCCCGGCAGATCCGTGCCCTCAACCGGCAATCCATCGGGCGGCTTGCCATCGATCATCGCGAGCGCGATATCGGTGTGATAGCCGTTTGACAGAATAAGAATGCTCTGTGACGTGGGGCCGGGCTCCGCGCCCGCGGATGCGCGTGTCCAGACGGTGCCGATTATGGCTGCTACGAGATAGGCAGCCGCAATCAGGCAAAGCAAAGCCGTCAGACGGAAACTCAGTTTGACAACCTGCCTGATCGCGACGCCCATCAGCAGCGCAAGGTCCTGGTCTGGCCGGCTTTAGTGCAGGATCTGGCTAAGGAACAGTTTGGTCCGCTCATGCTGCGGATTGGTGAAGAAGGCTTCCGGTTCGTTTTCTTCGACAATCTGTCCAGCATCCATGAAAATCACCCGGTGGGCAACCTGACGGGCAAAGCCCATCTCATGAGTGACGCAAAGCATGGTCATTCCGGATTCGGCAAGATTGACCATCACATCCAGCACTTCCTTGATCATCTCCGGATCGAGCGCTGAGGTCGGCTCATCGAACAGCATGATGCGCGGGCTCATGCACAAAGAGCGGGCAATCGCCACGCGCTGCTGCTGGCCTCCCGACAATTGACCGGGATACTTGTGCGCCTGCTCCGGGATTTTCACCGTCTCCAGATAGTGCATGGCGACCTCTTCGGCTTCCTTCTTGGGCATCTTGCGAACCCAGATCGGTGCAAGTGTGCAATTTTCTATGATGGTGAGATGCGGAAACAGGTTGAAGTGCTGGAACACCATGCCGACTTCGCGGCGGATCTCGTCGATCTTCTTCAGATCGTTGGTCAATTCGTTGCCATCGACGATAATCTGTCCGGCCTGATGCTCCTCCAGCCTGTTGATGCAGCGGATCATCGTCGATTTGCCCGAGCCCGAAGGCCCGGCAATGACGATGCGCTCGCCGCGCATGACCTTCAGATTGATGTCGCGCAGAACATGGAAATCGCCATACCATTTATTGACGTCTTTCATTTCCACAGCGACGTCGGTATCGGACATGCTCATCGTGGCGGCCTGGGCGGTTTCAGACATTATGATTTCCTCTTTTTAGTGGCCGGTATGAAGGCGGCGTTCTGTGTAGATTGAATAGCGGGACATGGCGAAGCAGAAGACCCAGAAGACGAAAGCGGCAAACAGATACCCGGTCAGCGACTGAACAGGCGTTGACCAGCTTGCATCTGTGAAACTGGATTGAATCATGCCCAGGAAATCGAACAGGCCGATGATCAACACCAACACTGTATCCTTGAACAGGCCAATAAACGTATTGACGATTCCGGGTATAACCAGCTTCAACGCCTGCGGCAGAATGATCATCCGCATGCTCTGCCAGAAGGTCAGACCAACCGCCATAGCGCCTTCATACTGACCCTTGGGGATAGCCTGCAGACCACCACGGACGACTTCCGCCATATAGGCGGCGGAAAACAGCGCAACGCCGATCAGTGCTCTGAGCAGTTTGTCGAACGTGACGCCTTCCGGCAGGAACAAAGGCAACATCACCGAAGACATGAACAACACGGTGATCAGCGGAACACCGCGCCAGAACTCAATGAAGATCACCGAAACCGCACGTACGATTGGCATTTGTGACCGGCGGCCAAGCGCCAGCACGATGCCGATCGGCAGAGAAACAGCAATCCCGGTGACGGCGATCACCAATGTCAGAGTGAGTCCGCCCCAGACCTCCGTCTCCACATGTTCAAGACCAAAGTCGACAGCCAGCATGATCAGGATCACGCCGATGATCGACATCACAACCAGTGCACTTATGAATGCTGGGACCGGATCACCGGCAGTCGCTTTAGCCCAGCCGGCGGCAAGCCCGGCGATAACAATTGCCAGGATGAAATATTCTACGGCATAGCCAATGCCGCCCGAGCCGATAAAGCGAGGTTCGAATTCAAAGTTTCCGCCAGTCAGAAGAACAAGCGCCAGTAACGGAAATATCACTGCCATATAAACAATGGTCTCGCGCTTGCGCGGCGCGGTTGGGATGAGCATCGGCACCAGACCAGCGATGAACAACACAAAAACAAGATTGATCCGCCAAATTTCGTCAACCGGATAGCGCCCATAGATGAACTGCCCGGCATAAGCGCCGACATAGGCCCAACAGGCGCCAAACCAGCCGTTTGGCTGTATACCGCCCTGGGCCTCTGTGGCGCAGGCGGCGCGGCCTGTTCCTTCCCAGACTGCGTTCAAGAACGCGAAATTCACGATAAAACTGACAAACACGTATGCCAGATACGCAGCCCCCAACGTGAGAATGATCATCAGAACCGACACGATGGCAGCCGGCACCGTTGAATAATTCGTCATGGATTCCAGAACATTGTCCCAGATCCATTTCGTGACACCGCTGGTCTTGTTCGGCGGCACTGCCTCCTCCAGCATTTGTGAGCGGACAAACGCGACATTGTCATTTTTGTTGGCCATGATCAGCGCTCCACCAACGCCATTCGGCGATTGTACCAGTTCATGAAAGTCGACGTCAGCAGAGATATGGTCAGATAGGTCAGCATCGTGATCAGAATAAACTCAACCGCCCTGCCCGACTGGTTCAAGGCTGTACCAGCGAAGACCGAAACAAGATCCGGATAGGCAATCGCTACCGCAAGCGAGGAATTCTTGATCAGATTAAGGTATTGGCTTGTCAGCGGTGGGATGATGACCCGCATCGCCTGCGGAATAACGACCAGTTGAAGCGTCGGACCGGGCCTCAAACCCAGCGAATGGGATGCCTCGCTCTGCCCCTTGCTGACGGCCATGATGCCGGCCCGGACAATTTCGGCAATGAACGACGCAGTGTACATTGACAGCGCCAGTAGCAATGCGATGAATTCAGGGAGGATTCGCAGGCCGCCGCGTGGGCCGAAATTACCCGCTGTCGGATACACCAGGTTGATCGGGAACCCGGTGAGGACATAGACCAAAAACGGCAGACCGACGATAAGGCCGACGGAGGCCCAGAATACCGGGAATTGCTGGCCGGTCGCCTCCTGCCGCTTATGCGCCCAGGAGCGCATGAATATGGCGGCAACGACGCCAAAAATAAACGCATATCCGATCCACTCAGCGCCGGGCTCCGTGACCGGATCCGGCATGTAAAGACCGGCGACATTGAGAAAGCCGAATATCCCCAGATCCGCTGCCTCCCGTTTCGCCGGCAAAAGACGAAGAACGCCAAAATACCAGATAAAGATCTGCAGCAGAAGCGGGATATTGCGGATCGCTTCGATATAGACGTAGGCCACCCTGGAGATAACCCAGTTTGTCGACAGGCGCGCAACACCAATCATAAAACCGAGCAAAGTCGCGAAGACAATTCCGAAAACTGCAATGAGAATCGTGTTCAGCAACCCGACCCAAAAGACACGTCCGTAGGAGGACGTTTCCGAATATTCGATCAGAGTCTGGTTGATGGAAAACCCGGATTCATCCTTGAGGATGCCAAATCCAAACGGGGTTCCCTGCGCCTGCAGGTTCGCCGCGGTGTTGGCGATCAGTGACCAGCCAAACCAGACGAGCGCGATAACCAGCAGCACCTGAAATATCTGGCCGCGAATCCGCTGATCATTCAGAATTGATGTCGTCGGCTTCTCAACGGCTACCGCCGCACTGTCTGAAACAGCCATGTTTCCCCGCTCACTTCTTGTTCCCGGTCCGTCTTGCGCGGACTGGTTATCGGATGAGCCGGTTAGTCCGGCTGCCTCCCCTTAAGCAATGGCCCGGCTGATGGTTCAGCCGGGCCATATATCATTTAGCGAACTGGCGGTGCATACATGATGCCGCCGTTGCTCCACAACGCATTCACGCCGCGTGCGATGCCGAGGTCCGTGTCGGGGCCGACATTGCGGTTGAAGCTTTCTTCGTAATTGCCGACCTGCTTGATGATGTTCAGCGCCCAGTCGTTGCCCAGACCCAGCGCCTCGCCATAGGAGCCTTCCTCGCCGAGCAGACGCTTGATCGCCGGATTGGCGGAACCCATCATGTCACCGACATTTGCCGAGGAAACACCGAGTTCTTCAGCGTTGATCATCGCATTGAGCGTCCAGCGGTTGACGTTGAACCACTGATCGTCGCCCTGACGGACAACCGGTCCAAGCGGTTCCTTTGAGATGATTTCTCCAAGTACCATATGCTCGCCCGGATTCGTCAGTTTCAGGCGCTGGGCGTAAAGACCAGACGCATCTGTGGTGTAGACGTCACAACGTCCGGAATCATATGCGCCGACAACTTCGTCAGCCTTTTCGAACGCGACAATCTCGTATTCCATGTTGTTGGCACGGAAATAATCAGCAACGTTCAACTCGGTCGTCGTACCGGTGTTGGTGCAGATGCTGGCGCCGGAAAGTTCAAGTGCTCCGGCAACACCGAGATCCTTTCGGACCATGAAGCCCTGACCGTCGTAATAGTTGACGCCGGCAAAGTTCAGACCAAGGCTTGTATCACGTGTCATTGTCCAGGTGGTGTTGCGCGACAGCACATCCACTTCACCCGACTGCAGCGCGGTAAAACGCTCCTTGGCCGACAGCGGCGTAAACTTGACCTTTTCCGAATCGCCGAAGACCGCTGCGGCGACTGCCTTGCAGAAATCGACATCGAGACCGGACCAGTTACCGGCTGAATCGGGGTTAGAGAATCCCGGCAGACCCTGGCTCACGCCACACTGGACAAAACCCTTGGCCTTGACATCATCAAGTGTCGCGGCGGATGCAGCGGCCGAAAGGCCGAGCGCAACGCCGGCGGCAATTGGCAAAATTATTTTTTTCATGAGTTGTAGCTTCCTGTTCACCATTACAAAATCAGTGGACCGGATTGACTGAGATACACCACAAGCAGAGCGTTTCGCTCTGTCCTCCCTGCAACAATATCCGAGCAGTCACCCCGCCCGCAGGCGGCCATCACATGACAAAAGTATGATTTCGTCAAGCCCACAGGGTGTTTGACTGGCAATTCCAGATAGAATACCGCAAAAAAGGATGAACAGCGAAAGAGACGAATTGACGTGACACAACAAAAAAGCCCCAAAACCGCTGCGGCTCATGGTAAACACCGTGCCGATACGGTGCTGACCCATGCCGGAAGAAATCCGCAGGAATTTTACGGTTTCGTCAATCCGCCGCTGGTGCGCGCATCGACGGTTCTGTTTCCGGACGTTGAATCCATGCAGGGCCGCGGCAGCGTCCGATATTCCTACGGACTGACGAACACACCGACGATCGAAGCGCTGACGGAGGCAATGAACACGCTTGAAAATTCCACGGGGACGGTACTCGTGCCGTCGGGTCTGGCCGCAGTCACCGTCCCGATCATGGCGTTTTGCGAACCCGGCATGCGCA
>CAMYKZ010000002.1:124820-241238 GCA_947259045.1 uncultured Afifella sp. | reverse complement strand
CACGATTGGGGTTCGGCGCTGGGCTTTCACTGGGCGCATCGCCACGCCGACCGGATCAGTGGCATCGCCTTCATGGAGGCAATCGTTGCGCCGGTTCCGGACTGGGATCACTTTCCGGCCGACGCCCGGCCGATCTTTGAATCCTTCCGCTCGCCGGCCGGCGAGGCGATGGTGCTGGAAAAGAATATGTTTGTCGAAGCCGTCCTTCCCGGATCGATCATCAGGTCTTTGAGCGAAGAGGAAATGGCGGAGTACCGCCGCCCGTTCCTTGACGCCGGCGAAGCCCGCCGGCCGACTTTGACATGGCCGCGACAGATCCCGATTGGCGGCGAGCCCGCGGACGTTGCACGGATCGTCAGCGACTATGCGAGATGGCTGCCCGGGACGGAATTTCCGAAATTGTTCATCAACGCCGAGCCGGGCGCGCTGATCCAGGGCAAACTGCGCGGGATAATCCGCGGCTGGAACAATCTGGACGATATCACCGTGCCGGGTATTCACTTTATCCAGGAAGATTCGCCGCATGAGATCGGCGAAGCCATCGCCGGCTGGATGGGCAGACACAATCTGTAGCCAAACCGGTCAAAGACATTTTTCGGCTGATTGCATCTTCTCCTGTTTCGCAATTTCATCAACGAACACGCCCTGCAGCCAGTCGATCACCGCCATGATGCGCGGCGTATTGACCAGATCCGGATGGACGATCGTCTTCAATGTTCGGACGATTTCCGGAGGATTGCCGGAGAGACAGATCAGATCCGGATCGGCATCGCCGATCCGCATCGGGATCAGCGCCTTGCCGATGCCGGTTTTGACGGCTGAATAAACCGCGGTGGCATCGGTCGACGTCATGCGCAGATTATCCAGTTCGCCCCGGTCTTCGATCCATCGCATCGGTTCGCGATTGGCCATATCGTCCCAGAACGAAACCCAGCAGAGATTTGCCAGGTCGGCATCCTTGCGGGCATAGATGGCATACGGCACCGGGCCCAGATTGAACGATATTTCATGATCCCGCACCGACCGTTCAAACCACAGTGCGATTTCCGCTTCGCGTTTGCTCAGGTTACGACCGCTGGTCTCGCCGATCAGATGCACCCTGATCTGCGGATGCCTGTCGAGAAATTCCGGCAGTCTCGGGACCAGAATATGACTGATGATCCAGGCATTGGTAACGATGCGCACCAGCCCGACCGGACCTTGGCCCGCCGATTGCAGATCATCTTCGAACAAGGTGATCTGCTGTTCGATTTCGCGCGCCCGGCGGACAGCCACTTCCCCCGAATCCGTAAGTGAAAACCCTGATCGCGCACGAACGAAGAGGATACTGCCGATATCGGACTCAAGTGCGGCCAGCCTGCGACCGGCGGTGGATTGGTCGATCTTCAACGTCTTTGCGGCGCGCTTCAGGTTTCCGGCGCGATGGATTGCCAGAACAAGTTTGAGATCATTCCAGTCCATTCAATTCTCCAAGTCGGTAAAGTTACCCGGCAATTTCCGAAATGACAATTTCCGTCCAGATGGTGGCACTCGGCCTGACCGGCGGCCGGCCGCCGGCCAATTGCCGGTTAGTCGTTCCGCCGGGCACTGGAGGTCATTCAGATCTGCAAATTGAAACTTCATATTTGCAATCAACATGGCCAGGAGGCGGGAGGGGTTCCAACTCCTGATGTCAATCAGATGACAAGGTGGGCGGGCCGGGCACAGTCTCCGGAGCCGCGGCCGGAACGGCTGGTCGCGAATATTCAGTGATCTTGAGCAAGATTGCTGCAAAACGCGCCAAGCGGCACCATGCCCAGGCGCGTTGATATGGCTGCCGCCTGTTCCAACGCCTTATCGGCGTCGCGATGATTGCCCAGGCTGCGCTGTGCTCCGGCCAGCGACAGCCAGCACCATCCTTCGTCACCCCTGGCGCCGATGCGTTTGGCCAGAGCCAGCCCCTCGTGTGCCATAACCTCTGCGGATTTACCGGCACCGCGATGGACGGCAATCATAGAAAGTCCTGCTTTGATAATCGGCAGATCAGGCCAGGCTTTCACGCTCAGAACTGTTTCCTGTGCTTCCTGCAGATGTCCGGTTTCAGCCAGACACATGGCCAGCGGCATACGGACCATCGGCGCCAATCCGTCGATCTTCGCCGATTTGACCGACCGGTCTGCCTGCCGCAGGATCTCGTTTGCAGCTTCAAACTCGCCCTTGTGCAGGAGCAGCACTCCGAGCGCGATCCGGCAATTGTTCAGCGAATAGAGATCGCCTTGCTCTACGGCCAGCCGGAGCGCTTTTTCTGCAATCTGGTGGCCAAGTTCGAATTTGCCCATCTCGCTGCAACACCAGATCGTCCAGCCGAACGTCCGCAGCAGCGGCAGCCCGGGTTCTGCTTCGTCGTCCAGATTCAAATCCACTTCGCTGAGCAAAGCGACATTGTCGTGCAGCAGCGGAAACGCCGCACTGTAATTGCCCAGCATGAAATGACTTGTTCCGACAGACAGATTGGCGCGCACGCGCAACTCGGCGTGTTCCTCCGTCTTGACATGGCACGTTGCGACAAGTGCATTCCGGCCGTGTAAAAGCGCTTTCGTGAGCCGGCCTGCCATACGTTCGCAATTGGCGACCGCAAGTTCGGCGCGGACAATATTCGCAGCCGAATTATTGTCGCTGCCGGCACGGTCTAGGGCAAGGCTTGCCGTCCTGCAGGCTGCATCGAAATCGCCGAGCATGAACCTTTCCCGGTAGAGACCGAGAAGCAGACCGACCGATCTGCCGTTTGGACGGTCCAGGCTCTCATTGAGTGCGAATGCATTGTCGTAAGTGCTTGCGGCCATGACATGGACACCCTGGCCGGACAGCAACCGCGCAGCGCTGTGGAGGTGATCGACGGCGCTCCGCCGCCTGTCCTCCCGGGCAGGCTGTGCCGTCTCGCGGAAAGCCGATGAAGCAGGCGTTCTCTCGCGTCTCAGATCTTCGGCAAACCGGACAAGTTCCGGATCGGGATTTTCGCCCAGATCATCGCGCAGCCGCAGACAGAGATTTTCATAGATTTCGAGCGCCTCACCATGGCGGCCAAGGCTGACAAGCCCGTACATTGCCTGGCGGTAAAGGGCCTCGCAATAGGGTTCAAGTTCGATCATTTGCATCGCGTGGCGGGTCAGTGCGTGAAAATCCTGCCGGTCGCGATAGGCCGCGAGCAGCGTGTTGCCCAGATCGATGGCGCGTTGTTCGGTCTTCCGGCGTTCCAGCATCAGCCATTCGTCGAAGGCATCTTCGGCAACGTCAAAACCGGCAAAAAGGTCACCGCGATAGAGATCAAAAGCAGCTTGTTTTTCAACAAGGCTGGTCGATTGATGGGCCGCCTGAAGCTGCCAGATGTCGACATTCCAGTTTTGCCGGTTGAAAGCCATGGAATCGCGGTCAATCTCAAAGTAGTACTCGGCGCCAGGCAGCGCCTTGCGCAAGCGGCTGACGATCTGACGCAGCGAGTTGCTGGCCAATTGGGGATCGCTGCGCGTCCACAAAAGGTCGCACAGCCGCTGGCGGCTCTGCCTCTGCTGGTCATTCGAAGCAAGGTAACACAGTAACGCCCGTGCTTTGGTGCGTGAAACCGGGATTGCCGAGCCGTTAGAATCCTGCAGGGAAAAACCGCCGAGAACATTGAGCGTCAGGTTCATAGGGACACTCTATGCGTGCGGCGCGAATATCGGCAACACCGATCACCGACTTGTGAATGCATGCAGGATTGCAAGTGGCGATTGCAGAAACGCATGAAGTTGATTGCATGAACCGCATGCAATGGCAACCAGCCAGGCAATGGTCGCATTGCCTGGCGTTTCCGCGGTCGCAACAGATCTTCAAGGCAATACGAACCGTCATGTCGGTCAGGTGCAGTTGACTGCCGGAATCGGCAAACAGATCGAGCCGGCGGGCACTTCAGCTCCGGCTGCGGGCCCGCCTGCGCCTGCGGCCGCCGCCAGTGTCTCCCGCCGCTTTCTTTGCCGGCAATGTCACTTCCGCTTCAAGATTGGGAAACGCTTCGACCTTGTTGGGAAACGCCATGGCGTTGACGAAGTGCTCCTGGAATTTGGATTCCAGCGCGGTCTCGATCTTTTCGATCCGGCGCACAAGATCCTCGATCTCGCGGCGATAGCCCTTGTTCAGAAGCGCCATGCGCGCGCCGGTGCCGGCCGCATTGCCGACGCCGGCCACCTTCTTCAGGTCGCAGTCGGGTACAAGTCCGATGACGATGGCGTATTTCGGATCGATATAGGTTCCGAATGCGCCGGCCAGCTTGATCCGGTCGATCGTCTCAATGCCGAGCTTGTCCATCAGCAGGCGAACACCGGCATAAAGGGCCGCCTTGGCAAGCTGGATGGCGCGCACATCGGTCTGCAGGATCTTGATTTCCGGATTGCCGCTGCCATTGCCCTTGCACAATATGTAGGAAAATGTCCGCCCGCTCGCGACGATCCGGTCGCTTTTTGCCGCCAGCGAACCATCGATGACGCCGTCCTCGTCGATGATGCCGGCGAGGAACATTTCGCCGATCACCTCGATGATGCCGGAACCGCAGATGCCGGTAATGCCGGTAATTTCGGCCTCGTCGTCAAAACCGTCTTCATCCGACCATTGATCGGCGCCGATGATCCTGATTTTCGGCTCCAGAGTTTCCGGGTCGATGCGCACGCGCTCGATGGCGCCCGGGGCGGCGCGCTGGCCGCCTGATATCTCCGCGCCCTCGAAGGCCGGTCCGGTGGGCGAGGAGGCGGCGACGATGCGGTCCTTGTTGCCAAGCACGATTTCCGCATTGGTGCCGACATCAACCAGAAGAATGATCTCGTCGCTGCGGTGGGGGCCTTCGGCGAGCGTCGCACCGGCGGCATCCGCGCCGACATGGCCGGCAATACAGGGCAGGGTGTAAATCCGCGCGCCCTCGTTCAGGCTGAGACCGAGTTCGCTGGCCCGGAAATCGAGCGCGCCCGAGACGGCAAGCGCAAACGGCGCACCCCCAAGCTCGGTCGGGTCGATGCCGAGAAACAGATGATGCATGATCGGATTGCCGACAAACACGGCCTCGACGATCTCGTCGGACGGCATGCCGGCTTCGGCGCAGACCTTGCCGATCAGCAGGCTGATTGCTTCGCGCACCGCCTTGGTCATCGCCTCAAGGCCGTCCGGGTTCATCATCAGGTATGACACCCGGCTCATCAGGTCCTCGCCGAAGCGGATCTGCGGATTGGGCGCGCCGGCGGATGCCAGTGTGCGTCCTGAAAGCAGTGACACCAGATGGGCGGCAATGGTCGTGGAGCCGATATCGACAGCCAGGCCGCAGGCCTGATTGTGCAGACCGGGCCAGAGCGTGGTCACCATCGGGCCTGAACCGTCATCATGAACGGCCGCCGTGACCTTCCATTCCCCCTTGCGCAAAATGGTCTGGACTTTCGGCAGCAGCCGGAAGTCCATCCGAACGCCGGACATATCCCATTGGCTGCACAGCGCTTCGAGCAGGCGGTCGGCGTCGCCCAGCGGCTGTTCCATATCCGGCTCTTCGACCTCGACGTAACACAGCCGGGTTGCCGGTTCGCGCGGGATCGGTCTGCTTTCGGCGCGCTTGCGCACCACCTGCCGGTTGATCTGCACGTCCTGGGGTATGTCTACGACCAGATCGCCGGCGATCTTTGCCGAACACGAAAGCCGCCTTGTCTCCGGCAGGCTGCGCTTTGAAGCGTAACGGGTTTCGGTTTCCGAAAACGGCGACAGATGATCATGTGACGAGGTGATGTTGTGCTTGGCGAATTGTCCTGCCGCCACCTCGATCTGGCAGCGCCCGCACAGGCCGCGCCCGCCACAGACCGATTCAATGTAGACACCCAGTTCCCGCGCGGCGTCAAGCACCGGCATGCCGATCGGGAACCGGCCGCGCCGGCCCGAAGGCATAAACAGAACAAGAGCGTCTTTTTTATCCGTCATGTCAACGGGTTACCACAATGCGCTTAACAAAGAATTCAATACCGTGATCACGATACACGGCGGCGGGCTTCGCGCCCGCCACGGCGGCGTCCGCCACCGTCGCCACCGTTGGCTGGAGCCGCTGGGGCGACGCCCGGCGCCGCCGCAACATGATCGCGGTAGGTCATGATCCATTTCTGGCAATTGGCATCGGTTCCCATCAGGACGTTGGCGGCATGAACAGCTTCGATTTCCTGCGGCCGGAGCGGGTTCATGATCGCCGACGTCATGCCCGATGCAATCGCCATCGGCAGAAAGGCGCCGTTGATGCCGTGCCGGTGCGGCAGGCCGAAGGAGACGTTCGACGCGCCGCAGCTCGTGTTGACCTTCAGTTCCTCGCGCAGACGGCGCACCAGCGCAAATACCTGGAGCCCGGCCGTGCCCATGGCGCCGATCGGCATGACCAGCGGGTCGACGACTATGTCCTGCGGCTTGATGCCGAAATCGGCCGCCCGCTCGACGATCTTCTTGGCAACGGCAAAACGCACGTCCGGATCTTCGGAAATGCCGTTTTCATCGTTGGAGATGGCAATCACCGGCACATCGTATTTCTTGATCAGCGGCAGGATAACCTCCAGCCGGTCTTCCTCACCGGTGACGGAATTGACCAGAGGGCGGCCCTTGACCACTTCCAGTCCTGTGGCGAGTGCTGCGGGAACCGAGGAGTCGATGCAGATCGGCACATCGACCACGCTCTGCACGATTTCCAGCGTCTGGCGCAGCAGCGGCGGTTCGGTCTCATTCGGGTTGACGGCGGTGACGCCGGCATTGACGTCAAGTACCAGCGCCCCGGCGGCAACCTGTGCCAAGGCGTCGGACTTCACCGTTTCAAAATTGCCGGCTTCCATTTCCGCCGCCAGCTTCTTGCGGCCTGTCGGATTGATCCGCTCGCCGATCACGCAGAATGGCTGATCGAAACCGATGATCACCTCCTTTGTGGCAGAGGCAATGAGCGTATGGGTCATTCGGCTGGTTCCTTTTTGGCGGGTTTACGGGAACCGGGTTTTCCGGCTTCCTCAAGAATTTCGGTCATTCGTTCGGCAACATGGGCATCGTCCGGCCGCAATTCACGCTGCCACGGCCGGCGGCCCTTCAGCACGCCGGATTCGTGCACGATGTCGGCAACGAGCTCCTCCTGGCGATAGGCCATCACATGGACACCGGCAACCCCCTCGATCTCCTTCACCTCGTTGATGATGTCGATGCAGAGCTGTTTGCCTTCCTGTTTCGGGTTCTCAGCCCCTTCCAGACGTTTGATCACATCGTCGGGGATATGGATACCCGGAACATTGGTTCTGATCCAGCGCGCGGTTTTTGCCGACGCCAGCGGGCCGACGCCAACCATGATGAAGCATTTTTCGTGCAGTTCGAGATCGCGGACCTTCTGCATATAGTCTTTCAGCATCGGCACGTCGAAACAATACTGACTCTGGACGAACTGGGCGCCGGCCTCGATCTTTTTCATCAGACGGACAGGGCGGAAATCATAGGGCGGCGCAAACGGATTGACCGCGGCACCGAGAAACACTTCCGGCGGCGTGGTCAGTTTGCGGCCGGAGAGGAACTTTTTCTCGTCGCGCATCGTGCGGATTGTTTCCAGCAGCGACATGCAGTCGAGATCGAACACAGGCTTGGCGCCCGGCTGGTCGCCGGCCTGGACGCCGTCGCCGGTCAGACACAGCATATTGCCGACGCCGATTGCCGACGCACCCAGGACATCGCCCTGAATGGCGATGCGGTTCTTGTCGCGGCAGGAAATCTGCATGATCGGCGCATAACCCATGCGCGTCAGAAGGGCGCAGATGCCGACGCTCGACATATGGCAGTTGGCGCCGGAACCGTCAGTGGCGTTGATGCCGTCCACCCAGCCTTCGAAAATGGCGGCGCGTTCATAGACGTCTTCCGGATCGGCTGAATCCGGCGGGTTCAGTTCCGCCGTCACGGCAAACTCGCCGCGCCTGAGAATACGCTCCAGCCGGCTGCGCGACGTATGGCCGGGCAGGCGGGGCAGCGGGGCGGCGGGGTCGCCCGGGACCTGATCGTCGGGATGTGTCATCGCGCGTTCCCGGTTTTGCCGACGTCACGTTCGCTTGCCGCTTCCGCCGTGGCGCGCAACCAGGCCGACGTTTCGCGCAGGCTCTGGTCGACCGGTTTCTGCACATCCAGTATCGCCTTGCCGCCTTTCATCTGCTGGCTGCCGTTCCACGCCTGAACCCAGACGCAGGGCATGTTCGGTTCCACCTCGCAATTGCCGTTGGCGCGCACGCCGCCGCACGGGCCGTTGCGCAATTGTTTCGGGCAGTTCATCGGGCACGACATGCCGGTCGACGACAGAATGCACCGACCGCACATGCGGCAATCGAACAGCAGGCCCTTGACGTTACGCTCCACAAACGTCACCGGGCGCTCGACGCGATTGTAGCCGATCAGCTTCCAGAGCGGATGCAGTTTCAGGAAGATATCGGCGAAAATATTGTAAAGCCGCTCCAGAAACCGCGAATGGCGCACCGACCACAGGCGGATCGTGTAACGCGACCGCTGTCGGTGCGTAACCGTGTAATGCGACGGCTGATAGGCCGTCTTTGCGGCGTTATTGTTTTTCCCAGCCGTCCTGAGAGACCAATTGCCGAAGCCGATCCTTGTCATAATGTTCTTCCAGCTCTGCCAGGGCCTTGTCGGCCTCCGCTTCCAGATCGTCGCCACAGGGTTGCGGCGTGCCGCGCCGCCATTCAGCCAGATATTCGTCGGTGCCGGCCGCGCCCACCCGCATGGCGCACATGTCGATCGCCTCGGTAAAGCGCAGCGAAAGTTCCCGCCTTGCGGTCTTGCGGCCCGCCTTGATGGTGACTTGCGCCGGTATGTCCCGCCAGTAGGTGATGATGCGGTCGGTCATGTGTTCTCCAGCCTGTGGTTGGAATGTTATGTCAGCGCCGAAGCGCGCTCAGATCGCTTGCAGGCGACATGACAAAAGCCGGATTGCGACGCGCATTCGCGCCGCAACCGGGCGCGGTATCAGAATTTTTCAACAAATGTCGCCAGATCACCATAGCCGGTGATGCGTTTTTCATAGGCGAGACCCAGTCTTTCTGCCGCAGCCCGCGCCTTCGCCTCCAGCGCAGGGTCGGCTTTCTGTTCCAGAAACACGAGCCTGCTGTAATTGCCGAAATACATTTCCATCAGCTCCGGGTGACGGTCAATGCCCAGCCCCTTGATGATCAGGGTTTCGAACTGGCGGGCCAGGAAATCGGTCAGGTAGAACGCGTCTATTTCCGAATCTTCGGCATCGGCGCGTGCCAGAAAAGCCTCCGTGCCGGAAAAGAAGGCATAACAGTGCGGTCCGGCCATCATCTCCACGCCTTCCTCGTCGCAGACCTTCTGCAACCGTCCGCCGGTGCCGCAATCGGCGTAACCGATGGCAATCGTGCCATAACCCTTGGCGCGGCCCTTGCGGATCGCCTCGCGCACGGCTTGCGGGATTTTTTCCGGCCGGTTGTGAAGAAGCGCCGGCAGGCAGATAAGGTCGATATGGTCAAGCCCGCTGGTTTCGATGGTTGCCAGGATTTCGCGCGCCAGCGCACCGCAGGCGATGATCAGAACCCGCCCGGGCGCCGGTCCGTCCACAGCCCCGTCGACAATCGTATCGACGGCTTTGTCATTCGCCAGCAGGTCTTTTGTCAGTATCTTATCCATGGTTTGCCAAATTCCGGCCTGTTGACCACATCATGATCCAACCGATCGGCGAGAGCCTATCACGATTGTATCGATTATTCGTTGCCTTTTGAGGACATGACATGACGCTGTTGGACCGTGTAATCCGCCTTGCATCGAATAGGGGCTGCAGGAGCGCAGGCGGCGCTTATTCTCCCGCACGGTCTGCGGCACTGGGGCGGGTTTGCCGGAATTGGCGGTAGATCACTTCGATCAGACATCCCCAGATCAGGCTGTTCAGCCCGATCATGAGCCATTCCATCATCGTGCCCATTGCGCCGCTGATGGAGGAATTCCAGAACCAGACCATCGGCGTGGCAAGGATGTTGACGATCGACGACAGAGCGGAATCGAATGCTGTTGCCGGGCTGCCGTCTTCGAAGCGCGCCATCTGGCTGGAAAACGAAAGTGTGAACGTTGCGGCCAGAGCCGCAAAATGAAGTGCGGCAAACACAAGGATTCGTTTTTTGTTCATCGGACAAGCCCATTTGCGCCTGATGATACTATCGACGAATTGCACTGAGTGCGCAAACGCCTGCCAAATGACGCGCCATGGCTTGCAACAACAACCTGCCACGCGATAGCTATCGACTCACACCCGAATGAACGCGCCCCGGAGAAAGAATCGCCAGATGACGCCAACCGAACCAGCCATCTTCGATGGCCATAACGACGCACTGCTGAAACTTTACCGGCGCAATATCGCCGACCCGCACACTCTTTTCATTGACGGTTATGATGCCCATGTCGACCTGCCCAAGGCGCGGGCCGGCGGGTTCGCAGGCGGCTTCTTCGCCATCTTTATTCCCTCCGAAGGCCCGCGCGATTACAGCGACATGGCAAAACCGGAATATGATCTGCCGCTGCCGCCGGAACTGGCTTTCGAGGCGGCCCTGCCGGTCGCACTGGCGCAAGCGGGGATTCTTCTGAGATTGCAGAACGAGGGTGCGCTGAAAATCTGCCGCACTGCAGCCGAGATTGCGGCCTGTATCGAAACCGGAACGCTTGCCGCCATCATGCATATGGAAGGCGCGGAGGCGATCGATACGGATTTTCGCACACTGGAAGTCCTCTACGAAGCGGGGCTGCGCTCGCTCGGGCCGGTCTGGAGCCGGCCGACAGCTTACGGCCATGGCGTGCCTTTCCGCTATCCAAGCAGCGGCGATACCGGTCCGGGCTTGACCGATGCCGGCAAGTCGCTCGTCGATGTCTGCAACGACAAGCGCATCGTGATCGACCTTTCGCATCTCAACGAGGCCGGCTTCTGGGACATTGCCCGCCTCAGCACCCAGCCGCTGGTTGCGACCCATTCCAATGCCCATGCGCTCTCGCCCCATGCCCGCAACCTGACCGACCGGCAGCTTGCCGCGATCAGGGAAAGCGACGGCATGGTCGGGGTCAATTTCGCCACCGCCTTTTTGCGCCCGGACGGCCAGATGAAGGCGGAAACCACGCTCGACAACATGATGCGCCATCTCGATTACCTGATTGAACATCTGGGCGAGGACCGGGTCGGTTTCGGCTCCGACTTCGACGGCGCAATGATCCCGCGTCCGATCGGCACGGTCGCCGGCCTGCCGGCGCTGCGCGAGGCGCTGCGCGAACACGGGATCGACGATGCGCTGATGCTGAAACTGGCGCACGGCAACTGGCTGCGGGTGCTGCGGCTGACATGGGGCGAGTAATTCGGCGGCGTTGAACGCGCCCGGTGAATCAGCGATAAATCATCAGTTTGCCTTCAACAATGGAGCCGCCATCATGTCGTTTTTCGATCGGTATCATTCCACAAGGAACGCCCGATGTAATCTGTGCGTCGGCATCGACCCGACGCCGGATGCGTTGGCCAAATGGGGCCTGGAGAACAGTGCAACCGGATTGCGGGCATTCGGCACGGCGATCCTCGACGCGGCAGCGGGCGTCGCGGCTGTGGTCAAGCCGCAGGTTGCGTATTTCGAGCGCTTCGGCGCAGAGGGTTATGCAGCGCTGACCGACATCATTCGCGATGCCCGCGAACGCGGCTTTCTGGTCATCGCCGATGCCAAGCGCGGCGATATCGGATCGACAATGGACGCCTATGCACAGGGCTGGTTCGGCTCCTCAGCGCCGATGCGGGCCGATGCCGTCACCGCCAACGCCTATCTGGGCCTGGGTTCGCTGGAGCCCCTGCTGCAAAGGGCAGCGGACAGTGGCGGCTACGTCTTTGTCGTCGTTCGATCGTCGAACCCGGAAGGGTCGAGTCTCCAGTCGCTGGGCAATCCACCAGTCTGGCATCATTTGCTCGACGATATTCTGCAATGGTCCGACAGGTACGATAGCCGGACAGTCGGTGCAGTCGTCGGTGCAACCGTGCCGGCCGAACTTGCTCAAGCGCTGACGCATTTGCCGGATGCACTGTTTCTTGCGCCGGGTATCGGATCGCAAGGCGCTTCGAGGGACGATCTTGCCGGAATCAACGGGCTGGACCGTGTGCTGGTCAGCGCCAGCCGCAGCATTGGCGAAAAAGGGCCGGAAGTTGCAGCCCTCAGACAAGCGATGATCGGCGCAAAGGCGGCATAGAATCCCGGCGTCCGGTTTGTAATCTGCCTGCATCGGCAATGATCGGAATATTTCGCTGAACCAAAGGTTTTCACCGTAACGCTCATCCCCTAAGAGCAGAGCATTGAGAGTGCGGGGCGGCACGCCAACCGGGGCCTCCATTGGACCAGACGACACTCATTCTGGCTGTTGCCATCTTTGTGCTGGCGGGCATCATCAAGGGCACGGTCGGCCTCGGGCTTCCGATGGCGGCAGTGGGACTGCTGGCCAGTCTGTTCGACCCGCGTCTGGCGATTTCGCTCGTCGTGTTTCCGCTGATGATAACGAATTTCTGGCAGATGGTCCGTGGCGGCGATATTCCCGGCAATGCCCGCCGCTACTGGCTGTTTGCGCTGGTGATGATGGTCACCATGTGGCTTTCGACCCGGCTTGCCGGTCAGGTTTCCGCCAATACGCTGGCGGCGGCGATCGGCGGCGTCATCATCCTGTTTTCGCTGACCAGCCTGCTGATCGACGTGCCGCATCTGCCGGACCGATACGACAAGGCCGGGCAGATCGCCGCCGCACTGGCCTGCGGCCTGATCGGCGGGCTGACGTCGATCTGGTCGCCGCCGATGGCGATCTATATGCTCGCCCGGCGGGTCGACAAGGACGATTTTGTCGCCGCTTCCGGGTTCCTGATCTTCTTCAGCAGCCTGCCGCTTGCCGTCGGCTACTGGCAAGCCGGCCTTATGACCGGGCCATTGGCGCTGGTCTCGCTCGGCATGTGCGTACCGGCGATTGCCGGGTTTACCATCGGCGAGCGGATCCGCGCCCGCCTGTCCGGCGAGCGTTTCCGCAACGCGGTGCTGTTGCTGTTCCTGGTGCTCGGCGTAAACCTGATCCGGCGGGTGTTCCTTTAGAAAATTTCATGTTGTTTAAAAATCCGAAAAGCGCACTATCTGATGTTGGAGGGCGACGGATAACGAGGATCGGTTTCATGCATGATCAAAACGACAACAGCTCTGCTCGAACTTCATCGCGCGCCGCATGCGCCAATAGACCGGCGGATCGGCACAGTGGAGTCGGGCTTTTCTCCATCCTGGCTTTGTTCGCATTGACGATCGCGATCGTCATCAGCGCCACAACGGCCTTCGCCCATCATGGCTGGCGGTGGACCGCAGACGGCAATTTCGAACTCACGGGCCTGATTACCAAAGCCGAACTCGGCAATCCGCACGGCGTGCTGACGCTGGATGCCGACGGCGAAATCTGGACGGTGGAAGTCGGCCAGCCCTGGCGCAATGAACGGGCCGGCCTGACAGACGACATGCTTGCGCCGGGCAAGGAGATCACTGCCTCCGGACAGCGCGCAGAAAATGCGGAGGAACGGTTGATGAAAGCCGAGCGGATCATCATTTCCGGCAAGCTTTACGATCTCTACCCTGACCGCGACTAGCCGCGGTTCAGTTGCCAGCCCAGTTGCCAGCCGTGACGCTATGATAATCGATTTCGCCGCAGGTCTGCTCCAGGCGCTGCAGGCGTCAGACATGGCCAGCGCGTTGCGCAGCTCGCGCTGGGTCTATCCCATGGTCAATGCCGGGCACATTGTCGGCATTGCGCTGCTGTTCGGCGCCATCGTGCCGCTGGACCTTCGTCTTCTCGGTCTGTGGCGGCAGGTTCCGGTGTCGGCGATAACGCAGGTTACGCTCCCGGTCGCCGTTGGCGGGTTCATTCTGGCCGCGTCAGCCGGCCTGCTGCTGTTCTCCGTTCAGCCGCTGAAATATGCCGCAATGACGCTGTTCGGCCTGAAAATGAGCCTGATCGCGGCGGCTTTGGCCAATGCGCTGCTGCTGCGCCGCGTCGGCAGCTGGTCTGATGATGGTCCGGCAAAGCGTGTGCGGATCGCAGCCGCAGTTTCGCTGACGCTTTGGCTTGGCATCATCATCTGCGGGCGAATGATCGCCTATGTCTGACGGTTTCTTCAAGCCGATTCTCGCCACCGGGCATCAGGCTTGCCAGTCCCGGTAACGCCGGTAGGCGTAATATTTCGGCCGGTCGTCGAGCCGCACATGCAGCCAGGATACGCCGCCGCCGGCCGTTGACAGCCAGACCAGCCGGTCGGACAGGCGTTCCGCCATCGCATCACCGACGGCCTGCCAGAGCGCGTCCTGCTGGTCTTCCGGTGCTGATTTTGTAAAAGCGGCGATATGGCCATAGGCCTCGTCGTCGCCACCCTTGGTTTTATTGGGTGGGCATGGCACCACCATCATGGCGTCGCCGCTCAGATTGGCGAAAGTCAGCACGAGATCGTCTACATCGGCTGCAGCAAACTGGTTGCGAAACGCCCGCCGGCTGGCCGGGCGCTCAAGCGAGGGACTGTCGACAAGCACGAACTCAAACGGCTGGCCGGAATTGTTTGCGGTTACCGGCGGTGTTTCAAAGCGGTAGACGTCAAATGGCGCATCGCGGAGAAGTTCGGCAAAGTAGGATCGGAATTCTTCGTCACCCTGCCACAGCCCGATCACCTTCTGCCAGGACAGCGTGCCGCCATTGTCTGACAGGGCAACCCGCACGGCGCGGCCGTCGGCAACCAGTTTCGACTGTTCGTGCCAGCTCATGACATGGGTCCTGCAAGTGTTGCCCGGACCCACTATCTGGGGAGGTCTGAATGGATTTCCAGCCCGGAAGAAATCGATGGCCGAATTTGCGCCGGGTTATGCCGCGCCCGGTTCGCCAAGTTGTTCGACCAGGCCGGTGGCGCCGGCAATGCTCATCGCCTTGGTATCCGTCAGAACCCGGATCGCTTCGTCTTTTTTCCCGGCCGCGGCAAGCGATCGTGCACAGGCGTTGGTTTCGTCGTCCACTTTGAGGCCGATCAGACGCCGCAGACGTTCCGCAACAGGTTCCCAATGGTCGGGATTGCCGGCAAAATGGCTGGTCATGGGGATCCGCGCGCCCTCCGTTTCGACCACCAGCCGATAGGACATCACGCCGTCGCTGCCTATCGCCTCGATGGTCAGATGCCTGATGTCATCAAACGGGATATCGCCGCCGGTCTGTTCGCGCAACGACCATTTCGTCCAGCGGACAGTCTGCGTGTCGGTGTTGAATATCATCTGTTCGCGGCGGCAGAACCAGGCTGCTATGGCAAGCAGGACAATTGCTCCAAGCGCCGCAATCCAGGCCGGCTGGTCTGTTTCAGCAAGTCCGAATGCCGCACTGACGGTAACCCACATCAGATAGGCCGACGTTGCCGCCAGAAGTGCCGGAATAAGCAGTGGCGTGTATTCGAAGACGGTCCTGGTTCCGTCCTGGCGTTCCTGGATATACACCTCAATCTCCGCATTGAAATCTCTGTCAGGTTGTATATCGCGGTCGCATTATCGGCGGTTTAAGGCGATCCGGCCATATTGAGTATCGAAATTAACTATTTGTTATCTTCCGGAAACACTCTTCATTCATAGGGCAGGCCGACATAATTCTCCGCCATCGCCGCCTGCGCCACACTCGAACCGGCAAGATAATCCAGCTCCGCGCGCTGCATTTTAAGGTCGAAGGCGCCGTCTTCGGGAAAAACATGCAGCAGCTTTGTCATCGACCAGGAAAACCGTTCCGCTTTCCACACCCGCGCCAGCGCTTTGGCCGAATAGGTCTCAAGCCCGCGATCGTCGTCCTGCCTGTAGTGGGCAATCAGGCCGCGGGAGAGAAAGAAGATATCGGATGCGGCGAGGTTAAGTCCCTTGGCCCCGGTCGGCGGCACGATGTGGGCCGCGTCGCCGGCCAGGAACAGCCTGCCATGGCGCAGCGGTTCGGTGACAAAACTCCTGAGCGGCGCGATCGATTTCTCAATCGACGGCCCGGTCACCAGCCGTGCGGCGGCATCCGCCGGCAGCCGCGTCTTCAATTCGTTCCAGAATTTTTCATCCGGCCAGTTGGCGACATCATCATCAAGCGGGCATTGCACATAATAGCGGCTGAGCACCCGTGAGCGCAGCGAGCAGAGCGCAAATCCGCGGTCATGACTGGCATAAATCAGTTCCTCGCTGACCGGCGGCGTTTCCGACAATACGCCGAGCCAGCCGAACGGATAAACCTTCTCATAGGTCTTCAGAACATCGGCCGGCATGCTGCGGCGCGATACGCCGTGAAAGCCGTCGCAGCCGGCAATGAAATCGCAGTCGAGACGATGGTTTTCACCGTTGCGCGAGAAGGTGAGGTAGGGGGCGTCGCCGTCAATATCGTGCGGCGTGACGTCTTCAGCCTCATGAACGATACGCCCGCCCATCCGCTCGCGCGCGGCAAACAGGTCCCGGGTGATTTCCGTCTGGCCGTAGATCATGACCGTCTTGCCGCCGGTCGGGCCGGCAAGATCGATATGCAGACGGCCGCCACCAAAGGCGATGTCGAAGCCATGATGCACTTCGCCCTCGGCGTCCATGCGGGCGCCGACGCCGGCCTGGCGCAGCATGTCGGCAAGACCCTGTTCCAGTACGCCGGCCCGGATCCGTCCAAGCACATAGTCCTGCGTCCGGCGCTCCAGGATGACGCTGTCTATGCCCTCCAGGTGCAGCACCTGGGACAGGAGAAGCCCGGATGGGCCGGCGCCTATGATGCCAACCTGTGTTCGTTCCGACTTCACATAATAACTCCCGGGTGACGGCTCTCGGTCGCGATTGCTTTTTGCTGCTTTATCATCCGGTTGGCGGATGATCCTGAATCAGAACGGCAGCATGTGCGCCGCCGGCGCGCAACGTCAAGGCCTGTCGGAAGACCGGTCCAGTGTCAGATCGCCAGTGTCAGATCATAGATCAGTCTCGGCAACATGCGGCCGGGTATTGAGCCCGATGGTACTTCGCCATCGTCGCGGGCGCCCATCCGCCTGTGGAACGGCGCAGCACCGGGGTCTGAATCGATCGTCATGACATCCGCGCCGCCGGCCTTGCAGTTCTCCAGGGCCCACTGAAACAGCATTTGGCCGACGCCTTTCGCCTGCGCACGGGGATCGACGAAAAGTTTGTGCAGCGTACCGACGCGGTTGGAAATTCCGATCTGCACGACGCCGACCAGGCCTGCCGCATCTTCTGCGATCCGGAGCGAAGTTTCATCAAGTTCGTCTGCGGCAATCGCCAGTTCGTCCCGACAGGCCGCCATAAAATCATCGTCGTATCCCCAAACGGCCTTGGAGCGCAGTATCAAGGCGTTCAGTTCAGCCAGTTCATCAGGTTTGGCAGCGCGCAATTTCATAATCTTCATTGTCTACAGCATCCGGCGATTATCAACAGTCTCGCAATGAAGTTCGGAACTGCGCCGGCAGACCGGCAGAAACAATAGCGTACCGGTGTCTGAATGCCCGCATCAGGCTCTAACGCCCAATTAACCCGGTTCGCCTACCTTTCGCCGGCAGCGGCGATGAGGGGCCATAATGACGAGCGCTGACAATGACAACAATGACAATGAACGCGATGCGTCGCGGGTCCATGGCCTGGAGCCTGTGCAGGTCTATGCCGGCAAAAACAGCACACCCGTGACCGGCGTGATCAAGAACATCTCCGAAACCGGAACTCATATCCGGATTGTCGATGCGGAGAGCTTTCCGGAGCGGGTCTATCTGTCATCGTCTTCGATCGGGGAAAAACGCCCGGCGCTCGTCCGCTGGCGCGACGAGACGAATATCGGCGTTCATTTCGACGAACCTCTGCTCGACTGAACCGGCAGGATTGCCAGGGCCGCATCGCTGGCCCGGTTCTCCGCCATGCGGTTCTGCAACAGACGTGACCAATGTTTGTCATAGACGAAGATCCATTCGCCCGGATACCGCCGGAAGAACTGTTCCAGCGTGTTGAGCCAGCTCTGCGTCGTGGCGACAATGCCGTCGGCTTTGATCGGGTCGCCAATATGCATAACGACCTCTGATTCTGAATGTTCAGCCATCACCGGCAGGATCGGAACATTGCATCTTTCAGCAAAACGGGCCGGCCAGCCTGCAATGCCGACGGGTTTGCCAAATGCCATCGCACGGACATTGTCGCTTGTCCTGCTGACCGGTTCATCTGCCGGCGGCGCCTTTTTGATCCGGTCGACAGTGCCGATGACAATCTTGCCCTCGCGCAGGGCTTTCAGAACCGCGCGGGCAACCAGTGCCTCATGTGTGCGCCGGACATCCAGGACCTCGCAGCCCATATGTTTGAAATACCGCCGCTGGGCGGCTGCACGCGCATCGTTCTTCGGTTCACGGATCAGCATCAATGTCGGATAGCGAGCGGCCAGGCCGCGCACCATCAGCAGCGACCCATGGCAGTGGGGCATGACAAGCAGGGCACCGCTGTTTTCCCGCAATATCGCCTCAAAACGCAGCTTTTCCGGCATCCGGAAAAGCGTGTCGATCATCGCCGTGCGGCCCTGGCTCAGCACTTCCATGCGATAGGCAACCCGCGCAATGCCGGAGACAAATCCGGCATAAATCTTGCGGGGAGGGCGGCAGTCCAGAGCGTCGGAATAGGCTGTCGCGGTTTTGCGCATATGGCTTCCGGGGCACAGATAGACCGCCCATATCAGGCCGCGAAGCAGACAATATCCGATTGCCCGTACCGGCCTGGACGCCGTAGCAAGCCGTCGCGAGCCGCTGTCGACAATGCCTGATATCCGGTCCTTGAACCGAGTAAAACTGAACCCCATCGCCCCCGCCCCGCTTCTGTCTCATTATTATTTGAGCCGTTAACTTTTGATGATCCAGGCAGAGTATCTCTGTCAAGGCCGGCGTTGCCCATCCACGGCGTTTTATCACCGGTTGAATTTTCTTTCAGTAGAGCCGGCCTCGCTATCGAGGCGGGAATCAGCGCATGATCGTGTCATGTCGAAAGGCCAAACCGTCACATTCGCCGCCGCGCTCATCGCATTGACTGCGCTGATACTTTACCTCATGGGCCAGACGCCGATCTGCACCTGCGGCACGATCAGGCTCTGGCACGGTGTGGTGTTCAGTTCCGAAAACTCGCAACACCTTTCCGACTGGTACACATTTTCGCACATCATCCACGGATTTCTGTTTTACGGGCTTCTGCACATGGTGGGACATGCAACCGGTCGGGTCTTTCCGATCGGGTTGAAGCTTCTCGTGGCGATCACAATCGAGGCCGGCTGGGAGATTTTCGAAAACACCGAATTTGTCATCAACCGCTACCGCGAAACGACTATTGCGCTGGATTATTACGGTGACAGCGTTCTGAATTCCGTCTCCGATATCCTGGCCATGGTGTTCGGCCTGTTCCTGGCGTCGCGCCTGCCGGTCTGGTCGGTCATCGCCCTCGCGCTGGCGATGGAAGCTTTCACGGGCATCATGATCCGCGATAATCTCACTCTCAACGTGCTGATGCTGGTCTGGCCGGTGCAGGCGGTGCTCGACTGGCAGAATGCGGGGTAGGCCGGTATGGGTCAGCGGGCAAATATGGTGATCGTCGATAGCGGTGGCTGGCGCCCTTGCTACGATCATTGGTGCGTCCGACTGCCATCAATCAGCAACGAACGAGACATGCGGTTCCGTCGGTGACAATCATCGATGCGTTTGAAAAGCGTATCCCGACCGGCCTGCAATAATGCGGCAGGCCGGCGACAGACATGTCGGGGCTGGATTTTTGCCTGAATTTGATGCAAAATAAGTGCACATATTGCACTTTTTGAGTCTTTGAAGTTCATACCTCCATGTCCGGTACCGAGATACTGATTTCCGTTTTGGGCGGCATTGCCCTGATCCTGTGGGGCTGCCGCATGGTGCGCACAGGCGTATTGCGCGGCTATGGCTCCGTGCTGCTGCAGTTTATCGGCGACTGGACCGGCAACCGGTTGCGCGCCGCCATTGCCGGATCGATCGTCGGCACCCTGCTGCAGAGTTCGACAGCGACCGCTTTGCTGGTCAGCCCGTTTGTCGCCCAGGGCGCGATTGTCACGGCCGGCGCTCTTGCCGTGATGCTTGGCGCCGATTTCGGTTCGGCCGTTGCGGCGCTGGTCTTTTCGTCCGGTGTTTCGGCGGCCTGGCCCGTCATGGCGTTTGGCGGCTATGCGCTGCACGCCACATTTGAAGGCCGCAATACCCGCATGATGAATCTCGGCCGCGTGATGATCGGCCTGGGAATGCTGTTCCTCGGTCTTCGCACCATCGGCATGGCTGCATCGGATCTGTCATCCAGCCCGGTCATTTCGGCGGTTATCGAAGCGACATCGCGGGAGCCGCTGCTGGCACTGCTCGCTGGCGCCACGCTCACCTGGGCGGCCTATTCAAGCATTGCGATCGTGCTGTTTGCGGTTGCCCTGGCGTCGTCGGCCGGCTTGCCGGCAGAGCAGCTTTTCCCGTTCGTGCTCGGCATCAATGCCGGTGCGGCGCTGCCGGCCCTGAGCGCGACCCTTGGCGAGCCACCTGCCACAAGGCGTATTCCGATCGGCAACCTGATCTTCCGCTTTATCGGAGTTGCCGCGGCGTTGCCGCTGCTGCCGTACGTGAGCCCGGCCATCACCGGCTTCCATCCGGACTCCGGCATGCAGATCATCGCGTTTCATCTCGCGTTCAATGCCGCGCTCATTCCGCTGTTCATTGGCCTGACCGGCGCCGTTGCGTGGCTCTCTCAGAAAATTCTGCCTGACCTTGTCGGCAGCGACGGCTCAGCCGGCCCGCGCTATCTCGACAAGTCACTGCTGCAGTCGCCGTCCTCAGCGTTAGGTGCGGCGGCGCGCGAAACCCTGCACATGGGCGGAATCGTCGAAAGCATGATGGCCAGGACGATCGAAATTTTCGATTCTGACAATCCGGCGCTGAGCAAGGCCGTGGAAGCCGATGAAGACCGGCTCGACAGGCTGAACGAGGCCATCAAGCTCTATCTGACGCGGTTGATGCGCGAAGAACTCGGCGAAACCGACAGCCAGCGCGCCATCGATATCATCACCTTCACCACAAACCTGGAGCATGTCGGCGATATCATCGACAAGAATCTGATCGAACTGGCCAAGAAGAAACGCCGCCATAGGCTGCAGTTTTCCGACCGCGGGTGGGACGATATTCACTCCATGCATGCGCGCATCATGGATACGCTGCAATTGTCGCTGAACGTCTTTATGAACGGCCACCCCGACAGCGCCCGCCAGCTTATCGCCCGCAAAACGGAGCTGCGCGAAATGGAGATCGAGGATACCGAAAAACATCTGGAGCGGCTGCGCTCCGGCGTGTTTGAGAGCATGGTGACGAGCGCCATCCATCTGGACGTCATTCGCGATTTCAAGCGCATCAATTCACATCTGACGTCGGTTGCCTATCCCGTGCTGGAGCGCGCCGGCGAACTGCGCCCGTCCCGGCTGACGAAAAAATCGGTTCGGCAGCTGAAAGGGCCTGCGCCTTCGGCCGAAACCGACCTGACCCTGCCGCTGAACAAATCGGATCCGGTGCCGGACGGTCCGCAGTAAGGCCGTTCCTCAGATGATCGCGGCGCGCACCTTGGCGGAAACCCACTCGCTGACAATGACCGCAACCAGGATCACCGCCAGGATCAGTGCCACCTTCGGCCAGGCCAGAACATCCAGCGACGACCGCATGTGCAGGCCGATGCCGCCGGCGCCGACAAGGCCCAATACGGTCGATTCGCGGATATTGATATCCCAGCGAAATACGGTAATGCCGGCAAAGGCCGGCAGGATCTGCGGCACGATGCCATAAGCCATGATCTGCCAGCGGCTGGCGCCGGTTGCGGTAATCGCCTCAACCTGGCGCGTATCGATCTCCTCAATCGCCTCGTACAGCAGCTTGGCGCAGAAGCCGATCGAGCGCAGCGCAATCGCAATCAGGCCGGCAAACACGCCCGGGCCGATGATGGCCACCAGCAGCAGGGCCCAGATCAGCGAATTGATCGACCTGGACGAGACGATGATCAAAAGCGCGATCGGCCGGATGAGCCGGACGCTTGGCGTGGTGTTGCGTGCTGCCAGGAACGCCACCGGAACAGCCATCAGAAGGGCAAGGAACGTGCCCATCGTGGCGATGTTCAACGTATCCCAGAGCGGTTTCCACAGGTCGTTGATGTAGAACCAGTCGGGCGGCATTGCCCGGCTGAGGATATCATCGGCGATGCGGGGCGCGTCATAGACAAAATACCAGGTCGTCACGTCGGATATCTGCTTCCAGCAGACTATGAAAATGGCCACGCCGCAAAACCACAGGAACCAGATTCCCAGCTGACTGCCGCGTGTACGGCGCGCCCAGATATGTCCGCCGTCACTGGCTTTCCGAACAGCCATTATTGCAACCTCGCCCGGATGATGCCGGAGCCATATTCCAGCACCATGACGATGACGATGATCATGATGATGATGGCTGCGGCGGTGTCGAATTCATACCGGTCGAACGCGGTGTTCAGCGTCGCGCCGATGCCGCCGGCACCGACAAGGCCGAGGATTGCCGATTCCCGGAAATTGATATCCAGCCGGTAGATCGACAGGCCGATCAGCCGCGGCATGACCTGCGGCTGGACGCCGTAATTGACCCATTGCAGCCAGGAACTGCCGGTGGCTTTGATCGCCTCCGCCTGCGCCCGGTCCATCGATTCAATATCTTCCGCCAGCAATTTCGACAGAAAGCCGATGGTTGCAAACGACAGGGTGATGAAGCCGGCCAGCGGACCGAAGCCGAAGATCGCTACCATCAGGATCGCAACGATGATCTCATGCAACGCCCGGGAAATCGTGACAATGCCGCGGCAGACAAGGTAGACGGGAAGGGGAGCGATATTGCGCGCTGCACCCAGCCCGATCGGAATCGATATGGCGACACCGACGACGGTCGACGCAACCGTCATGATGATGCTTTCCATCATGCCTTCGCGGATGTCGGTCCCGCGTTCGAAAAAATCCGGATGGGAAAAGGCTACAATGAATTTCCAGCCCCGTTCGAGCCCTTCATAGACACGGACCCAGTTGACGTCGATCGTTGCAACCGAGGCAATCAGATAAACAATCGCCAGTACGGTCAATCCATGCCGCAGGCCTGGGCTTTCGATAAAGGGCGGCTTGCGCCAGGTGCGGCTGCCGGGTGCGCTGACGGCGGGATTATCACTCATGCGGCAACGCCGGCCGCGTCGTCGTCGTCCTCGACCTTGCGGATTGTCGCCTTCCAGTCTTCTTCGCCGTAAATCTCCGTCAGATGGTCCGGAGTGAGGCCATCCGGGTCGCCGTCATAGACGACCTCGCCAAGTTTCAGGCCGATGACCCGCTGCACGAACATCTGAGCCAGCGCCACGTCGTGGATATTGATGATCGCTGCAAGCCCGCGTTCCGCGCACAATTCGCAGATCAGCCGCATGATCTGCCGCGATGTCTTCGGGTCGAGCGAAGCTGTCGGTTCGTCCACCAGCAGCAATTGCGGATCCTGGATCAGGGCACGGGCGATGCCGACCCTCTGGCGCTGGCCGCCGGACAGCGCATCCGCGCGTTTGTCCACCATTTCCGTCAGCCCGACGCGATCGAGCAGCCGGAAAGCCTCGTCAACGTCACTTTGCGGATATCTGCGCAGGAAACTCTGCCAGAAGCCGACATAACCGAGTCGGCCGGACAGCACGTTTTCCATCACGGTGAGCCGTTCCACCAGGGCGTATTCCTGAAAGATCATGCCCATGCGCCGGCGCGCCCGGCGGAGTTTGGCAGAACCCAGGGCGGTTAGATTTTCGCCGTTCAGTTCCACTTTTCCCGATGTCGGTTCGACCAGCCGGTTGACGCACCGGATCAGAGTGCTTTTTCCCGCGCCCGATGGTCCGATCAGCGCGACGACCTGGCCGGTCGGAATGTCCAGGCTGACATTTGTCAGCGCCATATCGCCTGTCGGATAGCGTTTTGTCAGAGAGTCCAGATGAAGCATGCCCCAGCCCGCAATTTTCGATGCAATAAGACGGCGCTTCCGCTCGTTGGCAGAAGCGCCGTCCGGTGATTTTACTTGCAGGCGTAGGAAACGCCGTTGGCCACATCGATTTTGCGGATGACGTCCCAGAAGTCCTTGTAGTTCATTTTCAGGAACTGGCCTTCGTTGGATTTTTCGAACTCCGCTTTCAGGCTCGAGCCTTCCCATTCAAAGTTGAAGAACGCGCCCTCAATCTTGGCTGCGAGTTCCGGCTTGAGATTGTGGGCAACGCCAAAACCTGTCGTCGGGAACGTCTGCGACTTGTAGATCGTCACCACCTGGTCTTCCTTAATGACGTCGCGGCTGATCATCCGCGACTTGACCGAATTCGCGATCGAGGCAGCCGGGTAATCCTTGTTGGCGACACCGAGAATGGAATTGTCGTGCTTGCCGGAAAAGACAGGTTCGAAATCGCGTTCCGGAACCAGGTCGAAATCCGACTTCAGGATCGCCGACGGCGCCTTGAAACCTGAATTGGATGTCGGCGAGGTAAACGCCAGCGTCTTGCCTTTCAGCTCTTCCACCTTGGTAATGCCGCTGCCCGGATAGGTGATGATTTCCATTTCATAGCCAAAATGACCATCCTTACTGGCCATGATGGTGAACGGCCGGAAGCCGGCGCAATTGACCGCAAGCGGGTTCGAACCGGTGTTGAACCCGGCAATATGCAGCCGCCCGGAGCGCATTGCCTCAATTTCCGCGGCATTGGACTGGACCGGGAAAAACTGTACCTTCTTGCCGGTCTCTTTTTCAAGATGGGTCAGGAAATCGGCCCAGGCTGTCTTGTAGACCGCCGGATCTTCAACCGGCGTATAGGCAAAGACCAGCGTGTCCGGGTCCATCCACTGCGACGAATCGGTCGGCTGATCGGCGATCAGATCGCCGTCGCGGTCGCAGAAGCGTTCGTCGAGATCGCCGCGCGGGCAATCTTCCGCCGCCATTGCAGGTGAAGCAAAGGCGACGCCTGCCAGAAGCGCGGCCATTGTAATCATTGAGCTTTTGAGTTTCATGTTCTCTCCCATGGATTTTTTGTATTTTCGGATCGTTGCATTTTTGTCGGCCGTTGCGCGCAATATCGAATTGCGGCGCATCGACCTTACCGCAGCCGGCATCACACTGTGAATCACCTTCGGCGTCAACCGATTTGAAGCCGCGCCGGGAATCCGGTCGTCATGGGTGATAAGATCGTATCCCGTCTGCCGCCGGGATGATGGCCGGACAGGGAGCAATTGTGCTAAACCAGCCGGGTTGTCACCCCACGGCAAGAGACTGAAGAATGGACATTCGATGAACCGGCCGCGATCAGAACGATCCGATGCTGAAAAAGGGCAGGCCGCGAAGAAGCAGACGGCTTCGAGCGATCGCAGGCGGTTTCCGGCCGATCAGCGCCGCGCGCAGATGATCGAACAGGCAGCCGTCCATTTTGCCGCCCATGGATTTGAGATATCAACCCGGGATCTCGCGGCCGCGCTCGGCGTGACCCAGGCGCTGATCTACAAGCATTTTGCGTCGAAAGAGGCTTTGATCGAGCAGACGCTTGAAGCAGCCCTTGGCCGGCAGAGCGGCGATGCTCTGGTCTTCGATGCCAGCCGGCCGCTTGCCGAAGCGCTCGGCGCATTTTATCGCGCCTTTGTCGCCGGCGCGACGGAGACCCGCATGCGCCTGTTCATACGCGCCGGTCTCGACGGCCGGTCGTGGCCGACCAAACGCGGCGCGGCGCTGACCCAGAATCTGTTCCTGCCGATGATTGCCGGGTTGCGCCGCACCGCCGGTCTGCCGGCACTTGCCAAGCGGCCGGCAATGCGCGGGGAACGCGAACTGGTGATGATGATCCATGCCGCGATGGTGTTTCTCGGCATTCGCCGCCATGTCTACGGCATGCCGATGCCGGATAATCTCGACGATGTGGTCGATCTTTATATCGGCAGTTTCGTGTCAGGTGCGACACCGGCCATCCGCGCGCTGCATGAAAGCGGCGCGGACAGCCTGACGGTTACCCTGCTTGCACCGACGCCGGAACAGGGCAGGGATGAGGTTATTTCGCCTGGTCGGAAACATTCTTCCAGTACGTGAACGTATAGTCGCGTTCGCTCCGGTTGGCGTGGCAGGAGAAACAGCCTGCAAAATCCGCGTCCGGCTTTGGCGTGCCATCGGGCAGATACCAGGCATAGTCCCAGTTCCCGTTGTCCGTTTCCCACGCGCCGTTCTTTTCCATGACGAAGACATTTGTCACCGGATCGAGCGCAATCAGACGGCCGTCGCCATCCCGTTGCAGATTGCCGTCCGCATCTGTCTGGGCGTCATGGTCTTCCATGATCAGGATCGTGCCGCCGGGCAGGTCGTCACCGGCATTTGCCGCGGCATGGGCGTCCGGATTGACATACATCTTTCGCACCCGTTTGCGGTCGAAACGGTCGACATCAAGATAATTGACGAATGTGGCCTGATAGTTTTCCGGCAGCGTGACGGTGTCCGGTCCGGCCCACAGCGTGCCGGCTGTTGCGAGACCGGCGCAAACTGCAGCGATCGACAGGGATATCGTGCGCATCACTTTACCTCCACGATTGTCAGCATGCCGGGATGAAAAACGCATTCCACGTCGAACGTACCTGATTTGCCGAGGGTCAGAACGGCCTCCTGGCCAGGCTCCTGCTTGCCCAGATCAAGCGCATGGCCGACGGTCGGCACAAAGACATTATGATCGGCGTCGTCATCATTGCGGAAACGAATCGTGTCGCCGACTGCTGCACTGATTTTCGCCGGCTGGTAGGCGCCGCCGGCCATTGTCACCGTGATGTCTGCAGCCGAAGCCGGCGTTGACGCCAAAAGCGGCAGGCAGACAATTATGGCAATTCGATCGAAACTCATTTCACCCTCCCGTTTGCCCAGCCCGCAACAAGAATGTCGCACCATCATTAAGTTGTCAATTGATAACTTAATGATGGTGATCGCCTTCAGCAAAACCTGATCCGTCTTCTGGCAAACCCGCTTTCGGGCCTGTTCAGGAACATGAATGCACTGTGAACGCGGCACTCAGCCTGGGTTCAAGCACATCGCGATAATGTCTCCTCATCAACCTCGAACCAAATGGAGACGATCTATGTTTAAGAAAGCAATTCTCGTAGCAGCAACAGTCGCAGTCGGACTTGTTGCATTCCAGCCTGCCGCCCAGGCTCATGGCCTCAAGATTCAAGTTGGCGGTGGCCATCATGGTGGTCAGTGGGGCGGTCAGTGGGGCGGTCATTGGGGCGGCCACGGTGGCCACGGTCACTGGGGTGGTCACGGCCATGGTCATGGACACGGTGGTTTCAGCTGCTTCTACAAATACAAGAAGGTCTGGCACAAGGGCCACGGCCACTTCCACAAGAAGAAATACAAAGTCTGCTTCTAAAAGAAGTTTCTGAGGTTGAGGGGATTATTCGCGGGCGGTTCTTTGAACCGCCCGTTTCGCCATTTCTCGCAAGCCGCTTTGGCGGCGTTCAGTTTACCCCGGCCAGCATGTCCAGGCAGGCATCCAACTGCTCCACGGAGACATATTCATCCGGCCGGTGTGCCTGATCGATCGAGCCCGGCCCGCAGACCACGGTAGAAATGCCGGCTTTCTGAAATAGTCCGCCTTCCGTGCCGAATGAGACGACGCCGGTATCGGAATTGCCGGTCAGCGCCACGGCAAGATCGCGCGCGTCCGATTGTGCCATCGGCTCAAGACCGGCCACTTCACCCAGCGTTTCGGTGCGCACGTCAGCATCCACAAAAAGCGCCTGCATTTCTGCCCGAAGCGCGGCTTCGCGTGTCCGCATGCCCGACAACGCATATTCGGCGTCAGCCTCGTTGACTGGCCGGAAATCCCACCCCACAGAACAGTCGCGCGCAATCACATTGTGGGCGATGCCGCCGGAAATCCGGCCGACCTGCATGGTTGACCATGGCGGTGTAAACGGCGAATTGTGCGGCGCCCGGCCTTTCAGATCCGCGCCGATCCGATAGAGTTCGGAGGCGTAGCGCATGGCAAATTCAATTGCGTTGACGCCCTTGTCCGGATTGGAACTGTGCCCCTCCAGCCCGGTGAACCGGGTGGTGTATTCATAACAGCCCTTATGACCTTCGATGACGCGCATGGATGTCGGTTCGCCGATGATGCAGAGCGCCGGCCGGCGTCCGCTCGCAGCCATCGCTTCCATCAAGACTCCGGCGCCGAGACAACCGGTCTCTTCGTCATATGTGAAAGCCAGATGGATCGGCCGTTTGAGATCGCGGGCGGCGTATTCCGGCGCCATGGCCAGGCAGCAGGCGAGAAAACCTTTCATGTCACAGGCACCGCGGCCATAAATCAGTCCGTCCCGTTCCCGCGCCGTGAACGGATCATCGCTCCAGTCCTGACCTTCGACGGGCACGACATCGCTATGGCCGGAAAGCACCACACCGCCGTCAATATCCGGGCCGATGGTGGCGAAAAGGTTGGCCTTGCTGCCATCGGCGTTTTTCGACAGTTCGATTTTGGCGCCGAGCGGTTCAAGCAGGGCAGAGCAATAGTCGATCAGCTGGAGGTTGCTGTCGGCGGAAACCGTTGCAAATCCGATCAGATCGGCAAGCAGCACCTTTGTCCGGTCCAATCGGTCTTGGGAGCCGATGCTCATTTGACCACCAGATCCATTGGGAAAGTAACCAACGCCTCGCCCGCGCTTGCTCCCACCCGGATCACATTGGAGACGGAAACGCCCCAGTCCTCGTTCCAGATGCCCAGCATCAGATGCACGGTCTGGTTCTCTTCCAGCATCGTCGCCTCGTCCCGGCGCAGGGAAATCGTGCTCTCGCCCCAATCAGGCGGATAACCGAGACCGACGGAATAACCGATGCGAGAGGCCTTGGTGATGCCGTGCGGCTCGGCTGTTCGCCGCCAGGCGGCGTGGGCGTCTTCGGCCCGGTTGCCAGCTTTCAGTTCCGAGGTGACCGCCAGCATGCCGTCGATGACAACCTTTAACGTGTCGGTGATGCGCCGGGGCGGCGGGCCGAGATGAATCGTCCGGCTGATCGGGCAATGATAGCGGTGGCGGACGCCGGCCAGTTCCAGAACCGTTGCACCGCTGTCGCCGATCCGCGTTTCCCGGGCGGTGATATGCGGCGCAGAGGTGCCTTCGCCGGTCATGATCAGCGGCACGATGGCCGGATAATCGCCGCCGGTATCATCTGTGCCGCGATATTGCGCGGCCGAAATCGCCGCCGCCAGGTCGGTCTGGCGCAGACCGGGTTCGATCGTCTCCACCGCCGTCTGCATCACCCGGTCGGCAAGATCTGCCGCCTCGCGCATGACGGCCAGTTCGGCCTCCGATTTGACCGCCCGGACCCAGTTGACCAGCCGTCCGCAATCGACAATGACCGCGCCGGGCAGGGCCGATTGCAGCGCCCGAAGTCCAGCCGGCGAAAAATAGTGCGCATCGAAATCCACGCCGATGCGTGCACTGCCATATCCGTGTTCGGCAAGCCACGCACCGGCAAAACGCATCGGGTGGTCACCGTCGACATGCACCAGGGATTCCGGAAACCCGATCAGCCGGTCGTCAGGAAGCATCGAACTCATCCGCGCCGTATTGACATCCATCAGCCGGGTAATCAGCACCGGCAGGTCGTCGTCGGCCGCCAGCACCGCGACCTGCGGCGTATAGAACGACCAGCCGTCATAGCCGGTCAGGTAGTTGATATTCGACGGATCCGGGCAGAGCACCACATCCAGCCCGGCTTCCGCCATCCGGGACCTTGTGCCGGCGATGCGGTGTTCATATTCGCTGAGCGCGAAGACGGCGCGGTGTTCGTTGGTCTTTTCCATTGGGATGGCCCGCTTGTTTTGCCGGCAGCTTGCGCACAGTGGCCGGTTTGATCAAGCGATATTGCTCAGTCGATCACATTCAGGTCGATCTGTGTGCCGTCGGGCAAATCCCTTGTTTGCCGATATAGATCGCCCAGCCAGCCAAAATGTTCGATGATCGAAATAATCGTGGTATTGCCGACAGAATAATCCCCGCCCAATAGCGGTGCAATCTTCCATCAGCCGGGACTACACTCAGAACGGGCAGGGATCTTCAAACGCCATGACCCGCCCGCCGGCGGGATGATACAGCGTCAGGCGTTCGGCGTGAAGCTGCAGCCGGTCTGCGACGGCAAGCGCTGCGGTATGAGCATAGAGCCGGTCGCCGAGAATGGCATGACCAAGCGCGAGCATATGGACGCGCAATTGATGCGACCGTCCCGTCAGCGGAAAAAGCGCCAGCCTTGTTGCCGGATCGCCGTCAGGCGTCTGTTCACGCTCAAGCACCTGCCAGCCGGTCTGCGCCGGACGTCCGCGCTCGTGATCGACGATCTGCTTCGGCCGGTTCGGCCAGTCGCAGACCAGCGGCAGATCGACCTGGCCCTGCTCGCTGCCGACATCGCCCCAGACCCGTGCGACATAGCGTTTCTGCACCTTTCGGCGCTCGAATTGCAGCCCCAGATGCCGGTGTGCCTTTGCGTTCATGGCTAGCACCAGCAGACCGGACGTATCCCGGTCCAGCCGATGCACCATGGTTGCTGTCGGAAAGGTCTCGCGGGCCCGCAATTCAAGGCAATCGGCCAGTTCGGCACTCTTGCCGGGAACGGAAAGCAGGCCGCTCGGTTTGGATACGACCAGAATGTCGCTGTCGTGATGCAACACGGTCAGCCAGGGGTCCGTCGGCGGCAGATAAGGCCCGTCAGCCGGCAAACCGGATGCGGAGGCGTTCGGATTCATCACGGCTGTCTGCCGCAAACATGCCTTGAGGTCAATCCGATGGTTTATTTGACGTCATCGTAACTAATGCGATCAGGCTAACTTATTGAAATGAATAAGTATGCCACATGTTTTTTTACCTGCAGTTTACCTTGCTGGCTCACCATTTCATTAACTGGAATCTCTTATGAATACATTGCGGTTACAAATCTAAGCGCGGAAATACATAAAGAAGTTTAGTTTAAGTGTGAAATCTATCGGAAGTAGTAAAAGTGGGCGTCGATACAAACCATTATCAGACTGAACAGTCTGCCAACCTGCAAACGCTGCGAAATGTAGCCATCAGCCTGGCTGGCCGCCGTTCGGGACGCGTCGACGAACTTCGCCTGCAGGTCAGCAAACTCCTGACGACGATGCGGATTGCGGTTGTCTATGGCGGTGACAAGGCCAAAGACGGTGCTGTCATCTATCAGAGCCACAATGCCCGGAACTGGAAAAGCTATCAGATCGTTGCGCGCGATATTGCCAAGAGTCTGCAGCGGCTCGGTGCAAGAGACGTTTTTCTTTTCCCCGATGACATGCGTTTGGCTGCAAAGCTCGCTGAAAACAAGATCGATTTCGTCTGGCTGAACACCGGCGGCGTGCAGGGACTTGCATCCGTATCCCATGCAGCTTCGATGCTGGAAATGACGGGCGTGCCCTATCTTGGCCACGAGCCGCTCACAAGTGCCATTCTGGATTCAAAGCATTCGTTCAAATCCGTCATGAGGGGCGCCAATGTGCCGACTGCGGATTTTCTCACCTGGCATGGCAATGCCGGTCGTTTTGATCCTTTGTACGATAGCCGGTACCAGCGGGTGTTTGGTGACTATTCCGGACCGTTTATCGTCAAGCCCGTTTCCGGCCGGGCGTCATTGAATATCGAATATGTCGAGACGCCTGAACAACTGGCCGACGCGGTTCAGAACGTATTCGATCTGACGCGCAATTTTGTGCTGATCGAAAAATATCTTGCCGGCCGGGAATTTTGCATAGCGGCATGCGGGCCGGTCGTGGCCCGAAGCGGCACGATATCAATTCTCGATGAGCCGTTTGTATTCGGTGCTGTTGAGCGGGTTCTGCTTCCCCATGAGCGGATTTTCACATCGATGGACAAGTCTCCGATCACCGACGACCGGGTGATCAGTCTCGATCCGGATAAGGACGGCGTTGTCCTCAGCGAACTTCGTGCCCTTGCCTACAGAGTGGTCGAGGAACTGAATATTGAAACCTTGGTTCGTCTCGATGTACGGGCTGATAGTGACGGCAAGCTGTTTGTTCTGGAAACGAACCCCAAGCCCGATCTCAGGGCGCCCTCGAAAGATGGCGTGACAAGCCTGATTGCGATAGGCCTTCCGGCGGTCGGAATGACTTATGACGACCTGATCCTGTCGCTGTTTGCTGATCGTATCGATGTCCTGATGAGTCGAATGCGCGGTTCCGAACATCACATCTTGTCCCGTTACAACCAGAACAAAGAAAATCCGATGCCGGCCAGAGAACAGGGGGTCGGAAATGGATAAAAACAACGTCAAGAAATTCAGTCTCGCAGGGCGGATCGGCGATGGCATCACGATGTTTGTCGTGATGTGGCTTTCACTGCTGCTGCTGATTTATGTCGCCTTGGGTGAAGGTTCGCGAATCTATGAACGGTTTCAGGGCGACCGCCTCGCCGGTCAGGTTCAGATTGTTCAAAATACAATGCAATTGTTTTTGCGATCCGGCCTTCCGTTGAAGCAGTTTGTCGGCTTCAACACGATTACGGAACCGATTTTGTCTGCCGACGAGACGATCAGCACATTGCGGGTCATTGATCCGGCAGGTCACCAGATTTTCTTCGCAGGCGATCCGGAGGTCGGCGAAAAGCTGGCTCATCCCGCAGGCATCTCGAACCCGGGCCGAAAGAACGATATCGTCGTCACGGCTCGCGGCATCGAGATGCACAAGATCGGCGAATACTACAGCATATCCGTTCCACTCCGCAGCAAGTTCGAGGCAGTCGGCGATCTCCAGATCACGATGCCACAAAGGGTTGTCGGAGACAAAGTGTCCTCATTGTTCAACCCGTTGCTGCTATATTCGCCGATACCTGCCATCCTGTTCGCATTATTCATCGGCCTGTTCGGCCACCGAATGCACGGCAGGCGGCTACCGTGGCCGCAGATCACATTCACCGGCATTTTTCTGGCCGCATCCATCGGTGTCGTGCTGACACTGGTCACGCTCTATTCCGACGGAGCTCAGGCGAAAGCCCGCGCTCTCGCCAATTCTCTGGGCCAGCGTTTGAGCGACATTGTAGCCTTCAACCTCAACATATCCGAGATTGCCGGCCTGGATCGTACGTTTGGCGAATACCTGAAAGTCAATCCGGACCTAAGCGCTGCGGCATTGACCCAAAACGGCAAGATCCTGATGCACACCGACAAGGCGATGATCGGCAAGCAGTGGGTCAGCAACAATGATAATTATGCCTATCTGGTGAGCCTGACGTCTATAGAATCGCCCCGCCACATTGAAGTTGCCGTCGAGCTGCCGAGCGCGATCGTCTTTGAGCAGGTTTTGCGGTCAGTCAAGAATTTCGCTGCCCTGTTCATAGCGTCCGCGTTTCTGGCAACCCTGTTCTTCCAGGTCGGGGGCACGGTTCGAGGGTCATCGGAATTGCTCAGGAAAGACCATTCCGGAGAGCTGAATCCGTCCAATGGCGACGGTGACCGCCTGCTTGATTTTGCCAAACCGGTCTTTTTCCTGGGCGTTCTCGCCGAACACATGACTTATGCGTTCCTGCCGCAATTCGTTAAACAGGCGGCCGCGAACAGTGGCGTTGCCGAGGCCTATGCGACGGTTCCGTTTTTCGGCTTTTATGCCGCTTTTGCGCTGACGCTGATCCCCGCAGGCGGAGTAGCCCAGCGGATTGGTGCGAGGCCGCTGATGTATTTCGGTCTTCTTCTGGCCGGAGCGGGCATTGCCGCAATCGCTCTGACACCGAATTTCTGGGCCATCGCAATCGCGCGCTCAGTCTCCGGTATCGGGCAGGGGATGCTCTTCATTGGAATACAATCCTATCTTCTGTCGGTCGCGTCGCCAGAGCGCAAGACGCAGGCTGCCGCAGTGATCGTCTATGGATTCCAGGGCGGCATGATCTCGGGAATGGCCGTCGGTTCGCTGCTTGTCACATCGCTGGGGCCGCAAGGCATATTCCTGCTGAGTTCCATAGTTGCAGTTGTCTCTGCCGCTTACTGCCTGGCGATCGTTCCGAAAATCAATGTGGCTGAAGGACAGATCGGATCGCGAAACAGAGACCTCATCCGGGGTCTGGGGGAAGCAATCAGATCCGTGCAGTTTCTCAATACAATGCTCACAGTCGGAGTGCCCGCAAAAGCCGTGCTGACCGGGATTATTGTCTTTGCCTTACCGCTCCTCCTTACCCAATCGAACTTTGCGCAGGCGGACATCGGGCAGATGATCATGATCTATGCAATCAGTGTGGTCATCGCCAGCCATTTCATTGCACCGCGGGTCGACCGGCTTGGATCGGCCCGGATGGTGTTGTTCCAGGGCACTCTCATTAGCGCCCTGGGGCTTGGCCTTGTCGCGTACGGCGGCACATTGACCATGGCCTATGCAGCGAGCACGCATTTTGGCGGGACGATCATATTGATGACCGGCATAGCCATTGTCGGTATCGCCCACGGGTTCATCAATGCACCGGTTGTGACGTTCATTGCCGATTCTCATCTGGCGGCGAAGATCGGAGCGAGCACCGCAACGGCGACCTATCGGTTTGCAGAACGCGCCGGGCACATCATGGGTCCGGTGATCATGGGTTTTCTGTTTATCGTGTTCAAGGATGACTGGGCGGCGATCGGATTTGCGGCGGTCGGTATTGTCCTGCTCGGTTTCCTGTTTGTCGCCACATCATCGGATGGACCTCCCATAGAACACGACATCCGCGATACCGGTCTTAAAGCGAGGGTGATGTGATGATCATTCTGCCGGCCGATCAAAAACCTACTCTGGAAAGGATTCGAAACATGTTGCCACTTGCCCGTTTGTCAATTTCTGGCGCCAGGACTTCCGCGATCAATGTCTGCGCAGCTCTAATCGGTTTGTTTGCCGTCGGTGCCAGCGCGCAGCAGGCACATACCGACGAATTGCCGATTGTTGAAGAACCCTATGCCGGCTGGTTCAGTTATGACCAAAGCGCTGCCGGGGACTGGCGGCCAGTTGCCAACAAAACGGATCCGCTGCGTTTGAAAATCTACAAAGGCGTTGCGTCTGCAAACAGCAGTCTTCGGATCGAGCCCCGATATCATGTCATGGTGCTTTATCCGCGCCGGTCGTCAGCATACGATGTGGCGATTACCCGTATTCTCAATGTTTTCTCCGACCGCGATATTCTGGCGGAATTCACGGTTTTCAATTTCGATCGCAATGACGAACGCGGCAAATCGGCAATCAAACTGGCAGAATCCAACAAGATTGATCTCATTTTCAGCATGGGATCGGAGTCCACGGCCTGGCTCTGGAACAATTACAAGGGCGGCAAGATCCCGGTTGTTTCGGTGACATCGAAGGATCCGGTCATGCTCGGCCAGGCGCAGGGCTATGATCGCGGCACCAACACGAACTTTGCCTTCACATCCCTGAACATGCCGGTATCGGCTCAACTGGCATACGTCTTCGAATTGCGCCCCGATCTCCGAAACCTGGCAGTTCTGGTCGATTCAAAGAATGTCAGTGCGATGGAGACACAAGCCCGTCCGATTGCCGAAGCCGCATCAGCGAACGGTGTGCGTGTGCTGAATCTTGAGGTGCGGAACCCGGAGAATGCCCGGGAAGAACTGGCCGGTCTGGTGAAAGATGCGGTGACCGCAATGCGCAAGAACGACGTAAATCTGGAAAACAGCCTGTTCTGGATAACCGGCTCGACCTCGGTATTCCGCGAAATCGCGACGATCAATCGCCATTCCGATCGGGTGCCGGTGCTCAGCGTCGTTCCGGAAGTTGTCCAGAACGGCGATGACAGCGCAGTCATGTCGATCGGAATCAGTTTTGAATCGAACGCCCATCTTGCAGCGATTTATGGTCTCAAGGTGCTGGAGGGTGATGTCAAGGCCGGCGACCTCAATGTCGGTGTCGTCTCACCGCCCGATATTGCAATCAATTTCAGGAAGGCGCGGGAAATCGGCATGGCGATCCCCTTCAATTTCGTCGAGGGCGCAAACTACATCTACGATTATGACGGCAAAGCCGTTCGCAGCAAACCCATCCCGAAGGGTTAGGCGATTGGCCGGTCGGGCGGAAATGAAACAGAGGTTGCCATGAGCAGTCATTCAGACAAACTGCCGCTAGCGGATGAAGTGATACCGGACAAGGCGGGTCTGCCTGCCGGCACGCTTCAGCAGGCGAGTGGCAGTGCTCTGTTTTCGCTTCAGAGCGCGATTGTCGACGAAATGTTGTCGTCTAAAAGCGATAGTGACAAGCTGGGCGCCGTGCTGGCGCTGCTTCGCGACGCCTTTGAATTTGACGCCGTCGTATTTCTTGCAGCTGAAGATATACACGATCAGGGGCATGTCTACGGTTCGACCGACCAGAAGATGGATCCTGTTCGGATTTTCGACTTCGCCAATCATTTGAAAGCGGGGAATTCCAGCGGCCTGATCGAACTGGGTTCTGACGACCTTGGCAATAATTCAGACTATATGCAGGCATGGTATCAATTTGCTCATGGCTTGACCCGGGACGACCTGAAAGACGGGGTTCTTGTCGGATTTCTGAAAGACAGGCGTGAGAGATCAGCGTTTCCGGAAGCGGCGATTCAGGCGATCGCCCCGACATTCCGGCTGATCAGCGGTACGATCACAACAGGGCACAAGCTTTCAGCCGCAACCCAGCGATTTGAATCGCTTGCCAGTTCTCTGCCGGGCGTTGTTTACCAACGCCGGGTCTTTCCCGATGGTGATATCCGTTACACCTATATCAGCGAGTCCGCAAAGAAGCTGTTCGGTATCTCCGCTGCCGAAATTCTGGGCAATCCAAAAGCCCTTTTTGCATCCTATGCGCCGGAATACGCTGAGAGCTTTCGCGCCAAACTGCTTGAGGCGTCAAAAAGCCTGGCAAAATGGGATGTCGAGGCGTCAATCATCATGCCCGACGGCTCGCGCAAATATACCCACGCGATAGCGACACCGAAGCTTTTGCTTGACGGGTCGGTTTTGTGGACCGGCGTCATTCTCGATGCATCACGGATCAAGAAAGCCGAAATGAAGGCCGCGGCAGCCGAAGACCGCTCGCGCCGCGCGATCGTGGAAAGTCTTGCACAAGGGCTGATCATGTTCGACCCGGATGGCAAGGTGAAAATCTACAACGCACAATTTAAAGCCTACTTCCCCGAAATCGCTGAGGAAGTCGAAAATGGAATCGAATATTCCGATTTGATCAAGGCTGAATTGGCCCGCACCAACTCGTCTTCGCCGCATCGCCGGGTGGATGCTCTGTTGAGGGAACGGCTGAAGGCACACCAGGACGGCAAGCCATATAATATCGAACACAAGATCGGTGAGGATACCTGGGTTCAGGTCGACGAACACCGCACGGAAGAAGGCGAGACCGTCATCGTCTATACCAACGTGTCGGAAATCAAACGGCGCGAAGCGCGGATCCAACACATGGCGATGCATGACGCACTGACCGGCCTGCCGAACAGATCGCTGTTCCGTGACCGCATTCAGCAGGCTGTTTACGATTCCGGCCGCTACAAAAACAAAACGGCCATTATCTGCCTTGATCTGGATAACTTCAAAAACGTCAACGACACGCTAGGCCATCCAGCCGGAGACGAGCTTCTCCGTATCGTCGCCGATCGCCTGACCGCAACAGTTCGAGACGTCGACACGGTGGCTCGTCTGGGTGGCGACGAATTCGCAATCATTCTGAACGACATCGGGGATCTCAACGAAGTCGATAGGCTTGCCCAGCGTGTCATAGAATTGCTCTCTGAGCCGTTTGAACTGAAAGGCAACCAGGTCGTCATCGGAACCAGCATCGGAATTTCGCTGTGCGATAGCGAGACGAACGACGCAGATGAATTGATCAAGAATGCCGATCTTGCGCTATACCGCGCAAAATTCGATGGCAAGAATACCTACCGCTTTTTCGAAATCGCCATGGATGAACTTGCACAGGCACGACGTCTGCTTGAGCGGGATTTGCGCAAAGCGCTGGATGAAAGTTTCCTGGAATTGCACTTCCAACCGCAGATCGATGTCAAAAGAAAGGTCGTCTGCGGTTTTGAGGCTCTGGTTCGCTGGCATCATCCGGAGCGTGGCACCGTTTCTCCAAACAAGTTTATCAGCCTTGCGGAGGAAACAGGTCTTATCGGACAACTTGGCGAATGGGTGTTGCTCAACGCCTGTCAAAGTGCGGCAAGCTGGTCCAAGCCAGTCAAGATCGCGGTCAATCTTTCGCCGGCCCAGTTCAAACGAACAGATCTGGTTGAGTACGTTGCACAGGTTCTGGAAACAACAGGCCTTGATCCGACCCGTCTGGAACTGGAAATTACCGAGAGCCTCCTGCTGCACAATACCGACGATGTGATGGATAAACTCTTCCGCCTGAAGGGGCTTGGCGTCCGGGTCGCAATGGATGATTTTGGAACCGGCTTTTCCTCACTCGGCAATCTCAGGAGCTTTCCTTTTGACAGGATCAAGATTGATCGCTCATTTGTCCGCGGGATTGGCAAAAATTCCGAATCCGCTGCAATCGTCAAGGCGGTGATCGGACTGGGTGACAGCCTCGGCATCTCGACAACTGCCGAGGGCGTCGAAACCGCTGACCAACTGGACTATTTGATCGGCGAGGGCTGCCTGGAAGTCCAGGGCTTCTATTATAGCCATGCCCGGCCGGGCGAACAGGTCGAATGCCTTCTGGAGCGCAAATTAGGAAGTTTCCGGTCGCTCGGCCTTGTTGACCTGCTCGGTGAAGATGACGGAGCGGGCGAAGATTGATCTGCAGCTACCAGAGCGCAGCCGTGCTTGACATGTCTCCGTGCACACCAAACTGCGGCACTGAATATAAAGCCGCCAGCGCCGGCCGCACTTGAAGCTGCGGCCGGTTGGTTTGAGACATCAGGCAGAAACTCAGCTCTGGTCGCCCTCAGCCAGAATGGTTATGCCGTTGATCGCGCTGATGCCGTCTTCGTCACCTTCGAATTCGATTGTGATCTTGTCGCCCGCCGACAGGTTCGGTGGGATGTCGATTGTCGCACTGTCCAGTGAATATACCGATTTGTCGGTCAGAACGATTACGCCGGCCAAGCGGTCATAAGCCGAAACCGTACCCGTCGTGCTGTCGGCAAGAGCTGCAGCGGTGAAAGCCAGAAGCGACGATAAAACGGCGGCCGAAACAGCAATTGCAGCGATTGGTTTGTTCATTTGTTTATACCTCAAAAAGCTGAATGAATATTCGCGCACGGCCATCTGGGGAAACATCCCTGCGAGGCGGGCATCCGGTCGTTCATTCCCGATGTCCTGACGTGTCGGCATGATATCATGCGACCGCAAGATGGCCCCGACAGAGACCCGGTACAAGGGGCATAATGGGCTCGTTGAAAAATAATTGTCGACCCGGTCCGAAGCCTGACCTGCACTGAATTCTATCGGACATCTGGGGGCGGCATGGCTGTTTCGCGAGCGCTCACATCGGCAACGCGGTCGGCAGCGCGGGCTCGGTTGCGACATGGATTGCTTCCGTCAATGTGAACGCGCCGCCGAACAATGCGCGGCCGGTGATGGCACCGGAAATGTTGGGCAGGTAACGCAGCGACGACAGATCATCGAGGCTTTTCACTACGCCGCTTGCAATGACCGGTATCTGTACCTTTGAGGCCAGTTCTGTCGTCTGGGCCAGGCTGGCCTCCGGCGCCTCGTCGTCGTAACAGTCGATATCGGTGTAGATGAAGCCCGCCAGGGGCAGGTCGCGAAACTGCTGCGCGAATTCAACCGGCGAGAAGATTGTCGTTTCCCGCCAGCCGTCACTCACCACCTTGCCGTCGCGCGCATCGATGCTGATCACCACCTGGCCGGGATAGGCGGTGGCGGCGGCCTTGACGAAGTGGGGGTCTTTGACGGCGGCCGTCGCGATCACGACACGTCCGGCCCCGGCCTCAATCCAGCTCCTCAGCGTGTCGATCGTGCGGATTCCGCCGGCAACCTGTGCCGATGTTCCGGCGCGGCGGATGATCTCAACGATCAGATCACGATTGTCGCCCTCGTCAAACACGGCGTCGAGATCGACCAGGTGCAGCCACTCCGCGCCCTGCGCGGCGCAATCCATCGCGGCTTCAAGCGGGCTCATGTCGTAGACCACCGGGTCATCCCGGTGACCGCGGATCAGATTGACGCATCGTCCGCCCTGCAGCTCAATATCGGGGTAAATGATCATGACATCCTCCCTGAGATCTTGGTGTGGGTGGCCACTATAGCATATCCGGTTGCCGGGTTGTTCCTCCGGCGTCGACGCGATTGCAGCGCGGCAGAATGTGGTGTTTGCTGTGTCGGAGAAGATGCAGAAAAGGGCGCTTTAATGGATGATAGAACAGACGAAGACATTAAGGCCTGGTCCGATATGCTTTGGTATCTGTGGCAAAACGGATTTGCCATGTATCCGGAAGCGGACGGACCGCAACTTTCCTCGCGTGAGGCGGGATATGCAGTGCAGGCGCTTCTGGAAGAACGCGGCGAAAATCCCCTGTTCGGCTGGAAGATCGCCGCAACGAGCAGAGCCGGCCAGCAGCATATCAATGTCAGCGGACCGATGGCTGGGCGCTTGTTGGCAGAACGGGTGCATGAGGACGGCGCAACGATCGACCTGATCGGCAACCGAATGCGTGTTGCCGAACCGGAATTTGCCTTCCGTTTCGACCGTGATCTGGAGCCGCGCGATACGGAATGGACAGCCGCTGACGTGCTTGACGCCGTCGATACGCTTCATCTTGCTCTGGAGATTCCGGATTCAAGATTTTTCGAATTCGACACCGCCGGCGAAGCGAAGCTGATTGCCGACAATGCCTGCGCCCATCAACTCGTCCTCGGCCCTCCGGCGCAGGCTGATTGGCGCGCGCTCGATCTCTCCGCCCACAAGGTGCGTGCGACATTCCGCGACGGCGACGAACGTCACGGTTCGGGTGCCAATGTGCTTGGCGACCCGCGCGAAGCGCTCGCCTGGCTCGTGAACGAAGTGAACGGCATGGGCATAACAATCAAGGCCGGGCAGACGGTGATCACCGGTACCTGCATGGTGCCGCTGGAACTCAAGCCGGGCGATAATGGTTATGCGGATTTCGGCATCCTGGGCACGATCGGTATCAATCTGACCGGTGAACCTTTGATCGACCGCGACGAGTGGGGCGTGGATGACATACCGGGGCATTTCGACTGGGCGCTTCAGCGTTCCGGAGAGTTAATGTACAAGGACGGCAGCGAACCGTTTGCGCTTGATAACCCGTTCAGGACCGTATTGCTCGTCAACGGCTCGCAGGGCGTGATCGACAATGGCGGGCTCGATTATTTCTATGAGCAGCACCATGAATTCGCAGAAATTCAGGCAGTCATTGATGCCTATCGCGAGATTGGCGCAAATGCGGCCGCCGACCGGTTGGCCGCGTCATTGCAGTGTTTCCCGCCGGATACAAAGGACCCGGAGAGCCGGATGGAGTTTGTTTCCATGCGTCGCCTGTCCGGCGACAAACTGGATCAACTGAGCAATGAAATATGCGGCGACGGAATGGTTTGGCGGAAACTGAACGCCTACATCGCTGACCATTTCGAGGCATTTTCGTACGATTGAATGGCGTTTGACCGGCAACCCGCACTGATTTGGAGCTGTTACGCCGGCCCCCGATTGTGTTTGCGCTTCATCAGTTCCTGTGCCGTTTCCACAGCAACCGCGGCATCGCGGCAATAGGCGTCGGCGCCGACAGCCTCGGCGAATTCCTCGTTGAGCGGGGCTCCGCCGACAAGCACGATATAATCGTCGCGGATGCCCTTTTCCTTCATCGTGTCGATGACGACCTTCATATATGGCATCGTGGTCGTCAGAAGCGCCGACATGCCGACAATATCGGGCTGGTGTTCATCGATGGCAGAGAGATAATTTTCAACCGGATTGTTGATGCCCAGATCGATGACCTCGAAACCGGCGCCTTCCATCATCATGCCGACAAGGTTCTTGCCGATATCGTGAATGTCGCCCTTCACCGTGCCGACGACCATCTTGCCGAGTTTTGGTGCACCGGTTTCAATCAGCAGCGGCCGCAGGATGGCCATGCCGGCCTTCATCGCATTGGCCGAAAGCAGCACCTCCGGCACAAACAATATGCCATCGCGGAAATCGATGCCGACGATGCGCATGCCTTCAACCAGCGCCTTTGTCAGAACGTCGTAGGGTTGCCAGCCGCGGCCGAGCAGAATGTTCGTGCCTTCCTGAATCTCTTCCTTCAGGCCGTCATAGAGATCGTCATGCATCTGCGCGACAAGGTCGTCGTCGCTGAGTTCGGAAAGAACGATGTCATCTTCGTCGGCCATGGGCGCGCTCCGCAAAAAGGGCCGCTCACGCGGCATGGTTCAGCGATATTATAACGTTGAAAGGATAATGAAAGCCTATGCTGGAAACGACGCGGTTTGCCGGATTATGCGACGTAGGGCAGTTCGCAAAACCGCGGCGGAAAACCGGGTTTTCTGCTAATCAGGCCGTCGAACAATTCTGCCCCGGTACGGACGGATGTCCGGGTTTATGGCAGGCATCGGCCGGCGACCCATAAAGAAGCACCGCCATTGCCGGCGCAACATAGATCGCAAATCGCCCGACAGTCAGAACGGCATTCCGTCTGCCCGTCTCGATTGCATCGTTTTGCTTGAGCTCAGTCCCTGCCGATCCCGGCGTCGGATCGTCAGTTACAGCTTTGCGGTTTTTCCACTTGCCGGGTTTCATCGGGTGCACATAAGACTTTGACTTTCAGGGTTTACCGGAACCGGCCCGTAGCCGCTAATGCCGTTTACGCTTTCTTAACAGATTATCCCTGTTCGACGGTGCGGCCTTTATTGCCAAATTCCCAAAAACAGAAATGCAAACGGGTGACCAAAGCGCGGTCGTAATGTTATGTTTGCCGGTCTCGTCCCCGACAATTGGAGCATCATGACACTGCAAGCCCCCATTTTGACGCCATCGGCGGTAATCGACGGCAGGCCGGCCTGGCGGCGCCTGGCCGTCTCAGTGCTGCTGGCGACGATCGGTAGTACCGGCATCTGGGCCGTCGTCGTCATCCTTCCGGCGGTGCAGGCGGAATTCGGTGTCGATCGGGCCAGTGCGTCGGTGCCCTATACGCTGACAATGGTCGGTTTTGCGGTTGGCAATGTCGTCATCGGCCGATGTGTTGACCGGTTTGGCATTATGTGGCCGATCGTGATTGCTTCACTGGCGCTCGGCAGCGGCTTTCTGCTCGCCGCCGTCTCCGTTTCCATCTGGCAGTTTGCGATTATTCAAGGTGTGCTCATCGGTGCCGGCAATGCGGCGACATTCGGGCCTTTGATGGCGGATATTTCGCACTGGTTCAACCGCCGCCGCGGCATCGCGGTGGCCTTGACCGCCAGCGGCAATTATCTGGCCGGCGCGATCTGGCCGACCTTGCTGCAAGGCGTCCTGCAGACGGAAGGGTGGCGCGTTACCTATGTCATCATCGGTGTCGGCTGCATCGTTTTCATGGTGCCGCTGGCCTTGTTGCTGCGCGCGCCGCCGCCATCAGACCCGGCCGGATCGGCCGCTGACAGACAGGCTGAGCAGTCCGCCCGCCGGCTGGCGGAAATTCGCGCCTCGGTGACGCCGCAGCGCGAGGGGTCAACCGTGCCGGTTGCGCCCGCCGCAGCCGCCCCGCAGACCTTGCATCCGACATTGCATCAGCCGCGCCTGCTCTCCATCGACCTTTCACCCCGCGCCTTGCAGACGCTGCTGGTGATGGCAGGATTTGGCTGCTGCATGGCCATGGCGATGCCGCAGATCCATATTGTCGCCTACGCGGTCGATCTTGGATACGGCATCGGCCATGGCGCGCAGATCCTGGCGCTGATGCTGCTCGGCGGTGTGGTTTCGCGCATCGCCTCCGGCGGTCTGGCCGACCGGATCGGCGCCGTCAAAACGCTGCTTGCGGGGTCGGCGCTGCAATGCATTGCCCTGATCGTCTATATGCCGGCCGACAGCCTTGCAGGGCTTTACGCCGTCTCGCTGCTGTTTGGGCTTGCACAAGGCGGCATCGTGCCGTCCTACGCGCTGATGGTGCGCGAATATCTGCCGGCCCGCGAGGCCGGAAGGCGTGTCGGAACGGTGATCATGGCGACGATTATCGGTATGGCGGTCGGCGGCTGGATGGCGGGATATATCTACGATATCACAGGCTCTTATCAGGCCGCCTTCATAAACGCCATTGGCTGGAACCTGCTTAATCTGTCGATCATCGTCATGATCCTGATGCGCACCCGCCGGCGCTCTGCACCGATCACGGCAGCAGCATGAGGCCTCCGGCGGGTCCCAGCGCGCGGGGATTACGCTTATCGTTTGCATTTGAACGGTTCTGGCCACGGTGACTTAAGCCTCCTGTGTTAGCAAACCGGCCTGATCCGTCCGATTTGCCGAGGAGGCCACAATGCCAACCCTGTCCCGTATGTTCACCGCACCGCGGCTGATCATGACCTTCTGTGCCGCCGCGTTGATCGTTGCCACGATGCCGGCAACGCCGTCGATGGCGACCCATAAACGCGGCGCCGCCCATTTCATCGTCAACGAGGTTTTGCGCTCCCAGGAACGGAAACGGCGCCGTGAACGTGTCTATGTTGCACCAAAGCCGGCGATTTCGCGTGCCCGCATCGCAGAGGCCCAGCGTATCCTCAACATGATCGGATATGACGCCGGTTCCGTCGATGGCGCCATGGGCCGCCGGACCCGTACCGCCCTGGTGTACTTCCAGCGCGATAGCGGTCTCCTTAAGACCGGCACGGCCAACGACAAGACCATTGTTTCCCTGCGCCGCGCCGAAGCGACTTGGCTTGCCCGCGCCGAGCCGGTCCAGCCTGCGCAGCCGACCTATCAGCCGGCGGCGGTTGAATCCGGCGATGTTTCCGGCCTTTATTGTTCCGGCAATCATGCCATGGCCCTGAACGAGACCGACGGCGGCGACCTGCAGTTCATGGTCTCAAGCGCCCAGTCCGGTCATCTCTGTGCTGTCGAAGGCACGGCGCGCCGCACACCCTATGGCTGGCGCTATGAGGCCAATATGCGCGCTGAAGCTACCGAGCGTTGTGCCATCGAGATCAGCTCAGACGGCGCCGTTCGCCTCAGCACCGACGCCGATGCGCGCTGCCAGTCGCTTTGCGGCGCCCGCGCCACGCTGAACGGCCTGGCGTTCCCGACGGCTGCCCGTGTGACGGCGATCCCGGCGGCGCTGCTGTTTGAGAATGACGGCAAGATCTTCAAGGAATCCTGCGGCTCGTAAACGCTCGGAATTCAGATGGGCTGTTGCCCGCCTGAGCCCGGATAACCGGAGTTTCCCGGTCTGTCCGGGCGGGTTTTGCGTTGCGGCGTCGGATTTCCAGATGATATCGCACATGACTGGAATATGAACAGCCGGTTCAGGCGCAGTGCAGACGGTGCGCATTAGGCTCCTTTCAGCATCACGCGAAGGAGTTGATTGCCATGTCTGCCATGATCGCCGATCCCATGAACTACGTCATCGTTGCCGGAACCGAAACCATATTGGGCGATGAGGTCTATACGACCTTCGACACCGCGCTTGACGCCGCCAACGAACTTTTTGGCCGCGATGTGGAGACCTGGCTTGCGCAGAATGTGCGCATTGAAGAAGACCGCTGAATGTTTCCACAGGCTTTGTACGAATATCCGGTCATCACGCGATTGTGTCGGGCGGAACACATTCTAGCCGCTGAAATGCTGAAGATTTTCTTCCATGGTGAAGAAAGTTGTCAATCACGAACCCGGAACGTCAGGCTCGGTGGCCATGGGCCAGCCAGCCGCCGGCAACCGATGTGAAAAATCCCGAACTGGACAAACCCGGTCAGCGCCATCCGGTTGCGAAGCCGCGCAACCGGAGAGATTGAGCCGCCGTCTCGCCCGCGCGACCGCAGAGCCGTTTGTCCGCGCTGTTGCAAGATCCCTTTGCCGCGAATGGGGCGAAGACCCCGACAAGATGGTACTGGCGCACGATCCTGCCGACCCGAAACCAGCCGCCCCCGTCCCGCAATGGATGTTGTTCCGCGACGATGCCGTAACCGCGATAACCGTTTTTGTCGTCGCCGAGTTTGAGGCTGAGGAGTTGCACAGCTGACTGGTGCGAAGATGCGGCCCGCCGGACGCATTGAAATCTAGGTTCCGAAACTTGCCCGGTAAGCAGTAGGGTTCAGCATCACTGAATTCTCCAGGGGCGGCGAAATCTCAAAAGCCCTTGGTCTGCGGGCAAAATCATAGAGCCTTACCAGACGAAATTCGGCCGGGTTTTCAACAGACAGGGACCTTTCGTTCTCTGAAATGTAGAACGGCGTCGTCTTGTGACCCCGTGTCGTTTTTACTTCCAGCAAGCGCGTTTCCCCGGTCGGGTAGAATGAACGAATATCATAGCCCGCGCCGTCTCCGTCCTCTTCTGACACCCAGCGCACCTTGCGGGCCAAGTCCGCCCGGCCCGCGGCCAAGAGCTGTGCCCGTTCGAATTGGACTATTTGGGATTCACCGCTTCTCCCGAGAGCTCGGTTCCGCTCGTCTCGCGCCGCAGGATTAAATTTCTGAAGCAACCGCCGCATCGCTTTGGGCTCGGCGGTATCCGCGGGTGATAACGGGGGCGGCGATTCCACAAACAATTGCGGGCGCCCAGCAAAGCCGCCTGCTGCCGGATCCTCGGCGATCGGTTCAGACGTATTCAAAATATCGACCGGTGGCCCGTCGAACACGGTTCGGTCTGAATCAAGGAACCTTTCAACTCCGGAAATCAGGGATGCTTGAAAGTTGGCCATCGGTTTATAGCCGGCAATCCAGGGCACACCGAGCCTGATCAGAACCGCACTGATATTTTGATGCTTGAATTCGATTGATCCCCTCGAGCGACCGGTAATCGCCTGTAATCCTCTGTTTCGTTCCGCCTTTACATACGGTTTGCCCGCAAGTTCCAAATCCAGCATCTGCAAATAATCGGCAACGATCAGGTCGATTTCCTGATCAGTCCAATTTGAGCCTGATGGATCCTGTTGATTCATAGGTCAGCCCATTACCAGAATAGACAGGAACAGTCATCAACCCCCATATCCCGCCCGCGACATCGCCCTGCCGCCTCTGGAGGGGCCTTTTTGTCCGCTTGCCGCCTATGTGAAATGACAAAAGGCGGCTAGACTGCCGCATCTCATGAGGGATACACGAGATGAGCGAAGCGGAAGCAGGAACCGGACGCAGGCGCCGGGGCAGTGGCGGCAGGGAAGCACGGCGCGGCGCGCGACAGGCCGGCGGCCGGGTGCAATTGCCGTTTATCCGCCGCAAGATCGCAACCTTCGACATTCTGAACGAAGAGGCGCTGCAGATCATCGAGGCCAATGCGGAAACCGCACTTGCCGATTTCGGCATCGAATTCCGCGAGGACGAAGAAGCGCTTGCCATGTGGAAAGAAGCGGGCGCCGATGTCGAAGGCGAGCGGGTTCGCATCCCGCGCGGGCTTTGCCGTCAATTGATCAAGACGGCGCCGGCACAATTCACCCAGTATGCCCGCAACCGGGAGCGCAATGTCGAGATCGGCGGCAACAATACCGTCTTTGCGCCGGTCTACGGTCCGCCCTTCGTGCGCGATCTGGAAGGCGGCCGCCGCTACGGCACGATGGACGATTTCCGCAATTTCGTGAAGCTTGCCTATATGGCGCCGGCGATCCACCATTCCGGCGGAACGGTCTGCGAACCGGTCGACGTGCCGGTCGCCAAGCGCCATCTCGACATGGTCTATTCCCATATCCGCTATTCCGACAAGCCGTTCATGGGCTCCGTCACCCATCCGTTGCGCGCCGAAGACAGTGTCACCATGGCCAAACTCGTATTCGGAGACCAGTTCGTCGACGACAATTGCGTCATAGTCTCGCTGATCAACGCCAATTCGCCGATGGTGTTCGACGCCACCATGCTTGGCGCGCTGAAAGTCTATGCCAGGGCCGGGCAGGGCACAGTAATTTCGCCGTTTATCCTGGCCGGCGCCATGTCGCCGGTGACGGTTGCCGGCACGCTGACGCAGATCCTGGCCGAAGTGCTGGCCGGCGCCGCTTTTGCCCAGTTATGCCGGCCCGGCGCGCCGGTGATCTTCGGCACCTTCGCCTCGTCGATTTCGATGCAATCGGGCGCGCCGACATTCGGCACGCCGGAACCGGCGCTGGTGCTCTACGGCGCCGGCCAGCTTTCGCGCCGGCTCGGCCTGCCGTTCCGCTCCGGCGGATCGCTGTGCGGCTCCAAGGCGGCCGACGCCCAGGCAGCCTATGAAAGCGCCCAGACGCTGATCCCGACCTTGATGGGCGGCGTCAATTTCGCGCTTCATTCCGCCGGCTGGCTGGAAGGCGGGCTGGTCAGTTCGTACGAAAAATTCGTCATGGATTGCGACCAGCTTGCGATGATGCAGCGCTTTGCCGACGGCGTCGACATGTCGCCGACCGGCCAGGCGATGGACGCGATCGAGGAAGTCGCCACCGGCCCGGCGACGCATTATCTCGGCACGGCCCATACCCAGGGTAATTTCGAAACCGCCTTCTACCGCTCCACCATTGCCGACAACAATTCCTTCGAGCAATGGGAGGCGGAGGGCTCAAAGACCGCGGATCAACGCGCCAATGCCTTGTGGAAAAAGTGGCTTGCCGAATATGAGGCGCCGCCGCTCGATCCGGCCGTGGACGAAGCGCTGCTCTCCTTCATCAAGGAAAAGAAAGCGATGCTGCCCGACGGTGAGACATGAAAGGACGGCGGCGTGCCGTCCGTCCCGAACCGGTCTGCCCAGCATGTCGGCATCCGTACGTCGGGCGCTGCGATCAGCGAGGCGTTCGGCATGACGCCGGCCGACGATCCGGGCAAGACGGGTGGTGACGGTTAGGGCGCTTTGCCGGATCTGTGGGTCCCGGATCAGCACCGCATCATCAAGATGCTGCGGAGCATCCGGGATGACTAACGGCTGTTTGCATGACATGACCTTTCGTCGGCGGTCGGCTCATGTGCATATATTTCAATGTCATCCCGGGCGCACTGCAGCACAAAGTGTTGCTGTCCCTTCGGCAAGCTCAGGAGAACCGGGACCCTGCAACCAAACCAGTGCCTGGTTCGCTCAGGATTTCATCGATAACACCTGGCACCTGCCGCAACCCACCCGCGCCCGCGTCAGTTGCTGAAGCGGGCATGCGGCGCGCCGCACATCAGACGATCGAAATGTTCTCCGGTGATATGCACCAGGCTGCGATGATCGCCGCCCTCGAAATAGATGTCCGCACAATCGCAAAGTTCTTCGTCGATCACCGCCGGCAGTCCGTACGCCGGTGCCAGCGCCGGCACGGCGCCCTCGTCGCAGTCGGGGAACAGCCGGCTTGCCTCATCTTCGCTGGCCAGCGCGACGGGGCCGGAAACGAACTGCCGCAGCGATTCAAGTTCGACCTGGCGCGTGGTCGGCAATATTGCCAGCAGAAAGCCGTCATCCCATTTCAGCACGACGGCCTTCGCAAGGCTTTCGCCCGGAATATGGCTGGCCCTCGCCGTCATCGACGAACAGCCGGTTTCCTTGTGTTTGATGACGTCGTAAGCGACGTGATTGTCGTCGAGAAATTCCCGCAATGTCATTGCAACGCCCATAGCCTGCCTCCTTTCGCGGCGGTTCTGCCGCAAACGAACCGGCGATCGGAGACGGCGCGGCAAGCAGATCTGCCGCAAGGATAGACCAGCCGCACCGCGCCAGGGCACCAACGTTCACCGTCTCATAGGCCAGTCTGAAAATTTGCCCTGCGCATCGCAACCGTCATCGTAAATTCTACGCCTCGGGACGGGTTTCGGCAAGCGCCGCTGCACTGCGGCCGCCTGAAAAACATCGGGCCGCGGCGATCTGTCAGTGCGCACCGACGGCGTCGGCGATACTGTCTTCGATAATATCCAGCGCCTGATCCATCTGCGCGCGCGTCAAGACAAGCGGCGGCGTCAGCGTCAGCACATTGCCCATGGTGATCTTGAAAGACAGGCCCTTGTCGAGGCAGCGGTAGAAGATGTCTTCGGCCAGATCGTCGGCCGGCTCCTTTTCCGCGCGGCTTTTGACAAGTTCGATGCCGATCAGCAGGCCGCGGCCGCGCACATCGCCGATGATGTCATGCCGGTCCTTCATGCCGCTAAGGCGTTCGAGCGCATATTCGCCAAGTTCGGCGGCATGTTCGACCAGCCCGTCTTCTTCGATGATTTCAATCGTCGTCAGCGCCGCCCGGGCGCTGACCGGGTTTTTCTCGTGCGTATAATGGCCGATGGCGAACTGGCCGGCGACATCGAGCTCGCGCCGGGCCAGCACCGCCGCTACCGGCAGAATGCCGCCGCCGAGCGCCTTGCCCATGACCAGGATATCCGGCACGACCTCGTCGTGTTCGCAGGCAAACATCCGGCCGGTCTTGCCGAGCCCGGTGGGAATTTCGTCGAAGATCAGCAGCGCGCCGTGATCGTTGCAGGCCTGCCGCACTTCCGCCCAGAAACCGGGCGGTGGCAGATAGGGCACGGCGCGGGCCGGTTCGGCGATGACGGCGGCAACGTCGCCTTCCTTTTCCAGCACGTAACGCACGAATTTCGCGCAGGTCATCTTGCACAGATCAAGCTGCGGCTCACCGTCCCTGTCGGGATAACCATACGGGCAGCGGTAACAGGCGAAAGGCGCAACATGAGCCGCGCCCGGCATCATCGGCCCGGCAATATGAGAGCGGAACAATTGCTCGCCGCCGACGGAAGCCGCGCCAAGGCCGGCGCCATGGAAGGCATCCCAGAACGAGATCGTCTTGTGCCGGCCGGTCGCCGCGCGGGCAAGCTTCAGCGCCACTTCAACGGCGTCCGAACCGCCGGTGGTGAACAGCACTTTGGAGAGATCGCCCGGCGCGATTTCCACCAGCTTGGCGGCCAGGTCGACCGCCGGCTGGCAGGCAAAGCGCCGCGGCGCAAAGGGCAGGGCGTCCATCTGCGCGGCAATCGCCGCCTTCAGCTTGGGATGGCCGTAGCCGATATGGTGCACATTGTTGCCGTGGAAATCGAGATAGCGCCGGCCCTGAAGGTCCTCAATCCAGACGCCTTCCGCCCTGGCGATCGCCGACAGGCAGGGCGTGGAGACCGACTGGTGCAGAAAATGGTGCGCATCGGCGTCGAGCAAAGCGCGGGTCTCATCATCGTGTGTGCGCGCCGCCCAGGCAGCCCGGCGCGGCGACATGTTGGTTTCGCCTTCCGACTGGGTCGGGGCGGATTTATCGCGTGGGTCCATGTGCCGGCTCGTCGTTGGTGATCTTCGCTCATACGCCAATTGTCGGTAAAACGGAAACGGGGTCGGAATAAATTGCAACACCGGGTCCATCGATGGGTCCCGTGTCTGCGGCGCAGCATTTCATGCTGCACACGCGCACAGGATGACTGGTTCGGGAGTGAATGGGGTGTTCGATTGCAACGCAGTATTCGACCACGGATTCGATTTCTCTATACCCAGCCTTGTCATCCCGTGCGCACCGCAGCATCTTCGATGATGCGGTGCAGACCCGGGACCCACAGGACGTGGGCAAACCATACTCATAGAAATACAAACGGAGCAGCATTGTATGCCGGCAAGCGAATCACGGATTAACAACCCAACTGCCGAACGCCTGGCCAACGCGCTCGACACTCACGGCCTGATCCTGCGCGGGGCATTTTCCCTGGAACCCGATGACAATCTGGGCGAGGGCGCGCTTGTCATGGTCGGAAATGCCGGCGGTGCCATGTGGGCCGATTTTAAGGGGCAGATGCGCGGCGAGCCTGATCCGCTCGACAGCTGGACCAGGCGCACCATCGATCCGCTGGCGGAGCAGTTTCAGGCCCGCGTGATCTATCCTTTCGACTGGCCCCATCCGCCGTTCCAGCGCTGGGCCAAACGCGCCGAAGCGCTGGCGTCGTCGCCGATCGGTTTGCTGATCCATCCCCGCTTCGGCCTCTGGCACGCCTATCGCGCAGCGCTGGTTTTTCCGCGAGGCGTCGACGGATTGAATGCAGCGCAGCGGCCGGCGGATAATCCGTGTGAGTCCTGTGTTGAAAAACCCTGCCTAACCTCCTGTCCGGTCAACGCTTTTTCGCAAGCAGGGTATGACGTGCCGGCCTGCGCGGGGTATCTCGCATCGCCATCCGGCAAAACATGCAAAAATGCCGGCTGTGCCGCCCGCAATGCCTGTCCGGTGGGGCCGGAATTCCGTTATCCCGGCGATCAGATCCGCTTTCACATGGCAGCCTTTTCACGAACCATCGCGTGACGGCGAGCCATATTCGGCGATAAACGCCTCAAAGGCCGCGTCGAGCCGGTCGGCATCGGCGAATGCATCGAGGTTTTCCAGCAAAACCGTCAGCAGATAATTGTTGCCGAGGCCGTATTTTCCGTTCAGCGCCCGCAACCGGTCGTAGGCGGGCTCTGTCAGTGCGGCGTTGAATCGTTTTGGCAGCGGCAGGCGTTTGGCGGCCATTTCGGGCTCCTCCGGCGGATTTCGAAAAAATGTCTGAAAAAAAATAACACAAAGCCCAAGGATTTCCTTCACCGCTTCGTCTAATCTCCAAATGATGTGCGAACCGGCTGATCAAATCCTGGTCCAGAGGTCGGTGGCGGGCGACAGGGCGGCTTTTGCCGAGCTGGTCGGCCGCCACTATGATCTGATCTATCGGGTCGCCTTCAAATGGTGCGGCAATCAGGCCGATGCGGAGGATATCGCCCAGACCGTCTGTATCAAGCTTGGCAAAGCAATCCGCTCGTTTGATGCCCGGTCGGCGTTTTCCTCCTGGCTCTACCGGGTGACGATCAACGCGGTGCGCGACCATCACCGGGCGGAAAAAAGCCGCCAGAACCGCGACAATGCGGCTTCCGCACTGGCCGACCCGATGGTCCAGCCGGAAGCCGAGACGGACGATGCGATCGACGAGGTCTGGGCTGCGGTTGCCGAACTGCCTGACAAGCAACGTGATGCGGTGACCCTGATCTATTCGGAAGGCAAGAGCCACGCCGAAGCCGCATCGATACTCAATTGTGCTGAAAGCACGGTCTCCTGGCATGTCCACGAGGCCAAGAAGCGCCTGAAAGGGGCGCTGGTAGCCACATGAATGATGATGATCTGAAGCAGTTGCAGAATCTCCCCGTCCCGCCGCCTTCCGAGAAGGCGAAGCTTGCGGCGGTCGACGCCGCCATGGCCGCATTCGATGCCGCCGGCGAGGATTTTGCCGAAGAAAAAACGCCGGCGGCCCAAGGATCGGCCGCCGGCCCGCGTCCAACAACCAGTTTCATCGCAAAAGCATGGAGTTGGTTTATGTCAAAACGTTTCGCATCGCCCGCCGCGGCGTCTCTGCTCATCCTGCCGGTCGCAGGTTATGTCGCCTATCAGTTCGCGCAGGATTATCAGCCTGCGCAACAGCCTGTCATCGCCGCTGAACCACAGACGCTGAAGGCTGCCACAGAAAAGTCTGCCGGCGAAAAAGGCGAGTTGGCCGAACGCATGGTCGACAATGCCACCAAGGCCGATGACAAAAGTATCGTGGCCGGGCAACGCAAAAACAGCAACGGATTCTCTGACGCCGGCCGGGCGATAAATGAAGAGATACCGGCTGATGCGGAGACGCGGCTGGATAATCTGCCGAGGTCCTCAGACGAGCAATTTGCAGCAGCGCCAGGCCCGTCGGATCGTCAAGGTTCGGAACAACGCATTATCGGTCCAAGCCTTGGCAGTGATTCCGATGGAGCAGCGTCAGAGGTCATCGGCGGGGTAGAAACTGCCGTGACGGGCGAGACGTCAAATACGGTCTCCGGCGCCTATCGGGCTGAACCAAACGCCGATGCGCCGGCGGAGAAGAAAGTCGTCGGAACGCTGCAGGCTCCGAAAACAAAAGTCGAAGGGCAAATCGATCTGGCCGCGCGTTTGAAAAAGCCTTCCCGTGCGCTGCAAATGCAACACCAGTCCCAGGACCAGAGGCGGTCAGGCACCATAACATCGATGGGTGCCGGCAATGCCGGCGGCGGCCGCGTTCAGGCGCTTGTTGCTCCGCGTCCGGAGTCGGAAGTCCGGCCCATGCGCGAGCGTGATGTCATCGCCCCCGAACAGACGGAAAACCGCGACCGGTTCGCGGAGTTCAAGGCCAATGACGCCAAGATCGTCAAGGACGAACCGGTGACGACCTTCTCCGTCGATGTCGACACGGCGTCCTATGCGTTTGTCCGCCGTTCGCTGGAATCCGGCCGGCTGCCGCCGCGCGATTCGGTGCGGGTGGAGGAGATGATCAACTATTTCTCCTATGATTATCCCGCGCCTGACAGTTCGGGAGAGCCGTTCCGCGCCTCCGTCGCGCTCTATCCGACGCCGTGGAACCCACAGACCAAGCTGATGCATATCGGCATCAAGGGTTTTGCCGTCACGCCCGACGTACGTCCGGCGTCGAACCTGGTGTTCCTGATCGATGTCTCAGGCTCGATGAACCAGCCGGACAAACTGCCGTTGTTGAAAAACGCCTTCCGCATGCTGGTCGGCCAGCTGGATGAAAACGACACCGTCTCCATCGTCACCTATGCCGGCCGCGCCGGGACCGTGCTGGAGCCGACAAGTGCGAAGGAAAAGCGGCGCATTCTGGCGGCGATCGACAATCTCACGCCCGGCGGCTCGACCGCCGGCGCCGCCGGCATCGAAGAGGCTTACAGGCTGGCCGGCGAAGCCTTCAAGGAAGACGGCGTCAACCGGGTCATCCTGGCGACCGACGGCGATTTCAATGTCGGCATTTCCAGCCCGGACCAGCTCAAGCGCTTTATCGAGAAGAAGCGCCGCAGCGGCACGTTCCTGTCGGTGCTCGGTTTTGGCCAGGGCAATTACAACGACACCTTGATGCAGTCGCTGGCCCAGAACGGTAATGGCATTGCCGCCTATATCGACAGCCTGAACGAGGCCCAGAAGGTTCTTGTGGAAGAGGCCAGCGCCAACCTGTTCCCGATCGCCAAGGATGTGAAGATCCAGATCGAGTTCAACCCGGCGCGTGTCTCCGAATACCGGCTGATCGGTTATGAAACCCGCGCCTTGCGCAATCAGGATTTTGCCAATGACAAGGTCGATGCCGGCGATATCGGTTCCGGCCACACGGTGACGGCGATCTACGAACTGACGCTGGCCGGCAGCGCCATATCGCAGCTCGACAATCGCCGCTATGCCCAGCCCGCCGATGAGGTCCGGCCTGAACCGGCCAACAGCGGCGAATACGGCTTCTTGAAGCTGCGTTACAAACTGCCCAACGAAGACCGCAGCAAGCTGGTCACCCTGCCGGTGACCGATGCGCTGGCCGCCGACCGGGCCGATGAGCTTTCCGACGATATGCGCTTTGCCGCTGCCGTTGCAGCCTTCGGCCAGAAGCTGCGCGACAACCGGGCGCTCGACGATTTCTCCTACGACGAGATCGCCAGGCTCGCTGCATCGGCCCGCGGCAACGACCCGTTCGGCTATCGCGGCGCCTTCCTGTCGCTGGTGCGGCTGGCCGGTTCGCTGGACCAGTAAGTTCGGTTCAAAGCCGGGCCGGGCAGGGGTCTCCCACCTGTCCGGTCTCAAGAGACCGCCGCTGGACTTGATCCGGCGGCGTTTTCTTTGGTGCGATTTTGAGAATGAATTGATGGGTTTCAGCTTGAGCGCGAGGGAAGCGATTCTGAATAACGCTCGCTGAGCAGATCCAAAGGCGACACCAAAACATCCGCATCAAACTCTGGTATCCTGTGCCTGGCGGAAGCAGACGCGATTGTTTCAGGACTGGCCAGGAGCGCGTTTATGATCCTGTTTTCCAGATCATCCCGGTCGCGTTCGGTAATTCCGATATCGACGGAGAGGTACTCTCCGTCTCTGTCGACATCGATATTCGCCAATCCCGAGAACCCGTATTGATTCACCTCTCCGTCTACCCGGAGAATGAAAGTCAATTCGGGGAATGGGAATCCTTCAATTGCCAGGCCCTTGGCTGCAAACTTGAGAGCCTTGAAGTGATCCAGTACCGCTGCCGCAGCATCGTTACCTCCGAACTGCGCAGAAAAATCAATCGATGACTTGCTGTTCTTCATCGCTCCTTGATCCAGCTAGAGCCGCTTACGCCGCCTTCTTCCGCGCCCTCGCATATTCCAGCAGTGCATCGTCTCTGACGGCCTCGATCGGCGTGAAATCGCGGTGGGCGATCCACTCCTCGCGGGTGTATTTGGTGATGTGGTTTGAGACCGCATTCAGCGTCAGATAGACGATTTTGCGCGGATAGGGTGTGATGTTGGGCGGGCTGGCATGGACCAGATTGCCGTGGAACATCATCACCGAGCCCGCAGGTCCCGTCGGCGCAATAATGCCGCCGGCATCGGCCAGTTCGGTCACCATTGCGTTGTCCAGCGTCCACAGCGGGTAGGATGTCGTCGTGGTGTCGTGCGACGCCTCAAGTGTGCCGGCCTTGTGGCTTTTGGGAATGAACATCAGCGGCCCGTTGATCGGCATCACTTCATCCAGGAACACGGCAATGTTCATCGCCCGCGGTTCCGGCATGCCGTCGTCGCGCGCCCAAGTGCCGTAATCCTGATGCCACTGCCAGACGGCGCCATCGAACGGCGCCTTGGCGTTGATTTTGTACTGGTGCATGTAGACGCTCTCGCCGAACAGCTGACTGACCGGTTCGATCAGCCTGGGATGGGCGCCAAGCAGCCGGAAGGCTTCGTTGTAGGTGTGGGCGGCAAAGGCTGTTCGCGGCGCGCCGCTGTCTTCGCGCCAGACTTCCTTGCGGTCGGACTTGTAGATCTCCTCCGCTTCGTCGCGCAGCACCTGGATTTCGTCTTCCGAAAAACAGGACGGCATGAACAGATAGCCGTTTTCGTCGAATTCGGTGATTTCCCGTTCGGTGAGGGTCATCGGGCGTCCTCCGGATTGTCTGTTGCCGATCGGGAAACAGAATGGAAGATCGCCGATCTTCTGTCCAGCGGCATTCGGCCGCCTGTGCGGGGTCCGGCAGGACGCACGGCTCATCAAGATATTCAGATTGCTCTCACTCCGGCTGAGCGCCCCAAAATCGCCAAGCTGCTGCCGGCAGATCAATGGTTCCCAGAACGTTCCAGCACGACCCTGTTGTCAATTGGTTTAGTTTCTTTGGTTACTCTTCACCATCCGTCGTATGCAATCTGCCGCGATTCGCTGGCCTGACTCAATCGACAAGAAGAAGTATATCGAGTGCCTGACGTGAAAGATCCAGTTTTATCAGTCATATGCCCAGCGGTCAGACCCTGCAGGCTGAACCGAAGCGGCTTCCGGTGAGCGAAGACTCGATCCTGGCGCTTCGCGAAAGCGAGGCACGCTTCCGTGCCGCCTTTGCGACTGCTCCGCACGGCATGGGTCTAAACAAGCCGAACGGACGGTGGCTGAAGGTCAACGCTGCCCTTTGCACGATGTTGGGTTATACGGAAGAAGAGCTTCTGGACACGGATTTTCAGACGATAACACATCCGGATGACCTGGAAGCCGATATGGCGTTCATGGACCAGTTGCTGGATGGCACCATTCCATCGTTTCAGATGCCGAAGCGCTACATTCGCAAAGACGGAAAAGTGATGCCGATCCTGCTCAGCGTCGCCTTGATTCGCGATGAGCACGGTCAGCCGCTATATACTGTGGCGCAGATACTCGATCTCACCCTGCAAAAAGAGGCAGAACAGAGGTTGATGCAGGCCCAGAAAATGGAAGCTGTCGGACAGCTGACAGGCGGGCTTGCCCATGATTTCAACAATCTGCTGGCAATCGTTCTTGGCAACCTCCAGCTTCTTGAACGAGAGGTTTCGGGTAATGAAAAAGCCCAGCGCAGGACCGCGAGTGCGATGCAGGCTGCGCAACGCGGAGCGCAACTGACACAGCGGCTGCTTGCTTTTTCCCGCCGCCAGATCCTGCAGGCTGAAGTCAGTGATCCCAACAGCCATATCATCGGCATGACGGAATTGTTGCATAGGTCGATCGGAGAAAACATCGAGCTCAAGACCAGCCTGTGTGATCGCGGATGGTTGATCAACGTCGATTCAAACCAGTTGGAAATGGCAATCCTGAACCTGGCCGTCAATGCGCGCGATGCTATGCCTGATGGCGGTGAACTGACTATCGAAACGTCAAATGTCACGCTTGATGCCCGATATGCCGAGGCCTACCCGGACGTTGGGCCGGGTGAATATTTCGCCGTTTCCGTTTCCGACTCCGGCACCGGAATGCCGGAGGATATCCTGGCCCAGGTGTTTGAGCCGTTTTTCACAACCAAGGATGTCGGGCAGGGAAGCGGACTTGGTCTCAGCATGGTTTTCGGCTTTGCAAAGCAATCCCTCGGCCATGTCGATCTTCACAGTATGGAAGGATACGGGACGACGGTTACGATTTACCTGCCGCGCGAAACCACGTCTGTTGCTGACATGGAACCGACCACCGGCACCCACCGCGAAGACTATCCCGCAGGGCACGAAACAATCCTTGTCGTTGAAGATAATGAAGCAGTCCGGGATGTTTCCGTGTCGATGCTGGAAGCGCTTGGATATCTGGTTTTGCAGGCAGAGAATGGCATGGAGGCGCTTGCAATGCTCGCCAGACGAGGGGACATCGCGCTGGTGTTTACCGATATCGTCATGCCCCATGGCATGACCGGTACAGATCTGGCCGCCGTCGCGAAAGCCAAATACCCGGAACTCCGTTTCGTTCTGACCTCCGGATTTGCCGAGGCCGCTCTGACCCGGCAGATTGACGAACTGGTTTCCTGTGCGTTTCTTGCAAAACCTTTCAAGATGTCCGATCTGGCAATGATCATCCGTAAAGCACTGGATGAAGCGGTTTCTGAACACGACCAGGCGGCCGCAAGCCGTTGCTGAATTGCTGGGGATCGTCGGCGGAACAAAGGATCAGGAAACAGACAGGGTCCGGCAAATCAGATCAGTGTCCAAAGGGCCCATGCCGCAACAAGAAGAATGATGAATGCACCGATGATCATGAAAGCGGAACTGTCCTCCTTGAGCCTTTGGTGAACCTCTTCAGCGGTTCCGGCATAAACCGGAAGGCCCCTCGGGCGATTGGAACTGGGAAACAGCGCGCGGTTTTTCCAGACCCCGAAGACGCAGACCTCTTCGTCCGGCCGCAATTGCCAGAATTTGCTCGTTCCTTCGCTTGTGCTTTCTTCGTTGGAATATTTGATGGCGGCGTCGAACCTGTCCCGGATTTGGGTCGATACCAGCATCCTTGCGGCAAACCCGGGTAAAAATTCCGGCTTCAATTCGGCCTTTTCCTTGGAGCGGACAAGCACGTCATTCGGCAGGCCTTTCTTGTCCAGATGGATCAGATCCGGGAACCCGAACAATTGCACGGTACCGAAGCGCGATTTGATCCCGGTCGGCGCCAGAAAATAACCGTCATAGCGGGGAACCAGCGATTTCGACCCCGTTCTGCCGGACTTGGATTTTCCACGCGTCACGTCGAAAATCTGATACCGAAAGGCAAGAATATCGCGAGGATCCGCCGGTTTGCGTCCAAGCGAAACAGCCTTTCCGCTGACAGCCGTCCATTGCCCCTGTCTGGGCTGTTCCAGTCGAATCGCCCGCGCGACGGCGCGATGATCGGCCCTGTCCTTGAGTCCCTGAACAATGAGCCACAGTCCGGCGGCAACCAATACCGGTCCGACAACAGTCAGCATGCTGAGGCCGATCGCAAACGAAACAATGACAATTGCAAGTCCGACTGCAGAAATCGCGGCAATCTGGGTGGCGATAGCCCGAGGGGCGACGGATTTCTGCGAAGCATGGTGCCGGTTCACGGTGTCAAACCTCCTGAAAGATCGCCTCTGAGATGAAACGCTAGCCGGTGAATATTGGCCGATCAAGGCGCGGGATAGCGGCGATACGTTCGGCCGTGGCGGGATGGAAGACCGGGTGGGGATCGAACCCGGTCGGCAAGAATATGAGCTGCCGGAAGATACGCATCCGGCAGCTCACTGCAGCAAGCGGTACGCAGGACAATGCATGCTGCTCCTGTCGATCTCCCGGTCGGGGATATCGAAAAGGCGGGATGATGCGGCTGACGACAGTGAACGCGGAACTCTCGCGCCAGCCTGTTCCCGGTACTTGTCCTGTCAGACGGTCTGTCGGCGATAAAGGTTCAAGGTTTGATGTCGAATAAATCTCTATGAAGCGGGAGCATACGCCGCAAGAGTGTCTGTCATGTTTACCCGCCGGCATCAAATACATCATCGACCGGCACCTGCATCCCGTTCAGCAGATGGTTGGTCCGTCCGGCGGTGGTGATGATCCGGAGCAGTTCGGCATGTTCCGCCTCGCTCATGCCCTTGGCTTTGGCCGCGGCTGTATGGGAATGGACGCAATAGGTGCAGGCGTTGGCGACGGATACGGCAAGGTAGATCATTTCCTTGGTCTTCGGGTCGATCAGCGACGGTTTGGCCATGACGTCGCGCACATCGCGCCAGACCTCTTCCAGCAGTTGCGGATCGAAGGCCAGATAGAGCCAGAGATTGTTGATGAAATCGCTGCCGCGGGTGGCGCGGATATCGTCGAAGACAGCCTTGATCCGTGGATCGGCTTCCGGGTCGTCCGGCAGTTTGACAGTCGCCATTTTTGCGTTTCTCCCTGAAAGGTTTCAAGGAGAACTCATGCCCGCCATGCTGCCTGCCGTCAAATGCGCTCGGTTTCAGGCGCGCCTGCGGCGCGATGACCGTTCCCGCACGCGGCCTTCCGCCGGCGGAGCGGCGAGCGCACCAAGCTTGTCTTCAATCAGCGCCCGGTCCGGCCGGTCGCCCGGCGTGTAATCATCGATCGCCGCGCGCATGGCTGCCAGATGGGTAATGCTGGTGCCGCAGCAGCCGCCGATAATGCGCACGCCGGCATCGGCGGCAAGGCGGGCATAATCGGCCATCAGTTCCGGCGTTCCGGAATAATGGACATGGTCCCCGCGCACCTGCGGGATGCCGCAATTGGCCTTGGCGATAACGGTCTGATCCGGCGCGCCTTCGCTGATGCCGAGCACGGAGACCAGCAGATCGGATGCGCCAACGCCGCAATTGGCGCCGATCGCCACCGGCGGCTCAGTCAGGTCGGCAAAGATCGAACCCAATGCGGCCGGTGCGATGCCCATCATCGTCATGCCGGCAGTGTCAAAACTGGCGGTGGCGGTGTAGGCGATGCCGGCTGCAATGGCGCCGAGGGCGGCTGCGCGCATTTCCTGATCCGACGACATGGTTTCGATCCAGCAGATATCGGCGCCGCCATCCTTGAGGCCGCGCGCCTGTTCGGTAAAAGCTTCAAGCGCGCTTTCATCATTGAGCGCGCCCATCGGTTCAAACAGCTCGCCCAACGGACCGACGGAACCGGCAACGACGACAGGCCGGCCGGCCTTGTCGGCGACCGCACGCGCCAGTTCGGCGCCGGCCTTGTTGAGTTCGTAGGCCCGGTCCTGCGCATTGTGCAGCTTCAGCCGGTCGCGGTTGGCGCCGAACGTATTGGTCAGGATGATATCGGAGCCGGCATCGACAAAATCCTGGTGCAGGCCGGTGACCTTGTCCGGATCGTCAATGTTCCACATTTCCGGTGCATCGCCGGCGACAAGCCCCATTTCGAAGGATCGGTTTTGAAGCGAGCATCTCTTGAAGAGAAGGCATGATATCGTCCGTCTGTCTGGTGTTATCGAAAATGTGCCGACGTTAGAGCGCACTTGTCTTAACGTCCGGCTAAAGCAGCAGATAGGCCATTTTCGCGCCGGAGCAAAGCAAATCCGTTTCCGCTTTGCTTCGGTTGCGCGTACGGTTGGCCGCAGGGGCGGCAATTCGGGTTTGCATTTGTCAGGTTGGAGACGGGTTATGAAGGTTTTTCTGAGCGCATGGACGCTGATGGCGCTATGCTTTTCTGCATCGGCTGCCGGTGAACGGTTTCAGGTCGGCACCCTGGACTGCGTCATCGGGCCGGGCTCCGGTTCCGTCTTCGGTTCCATCAAAGACCTGAAATGCGAATTCACGCCCGCATCGGGCGAGGTGGAGGCCTATTTCGGTGTCGTCGAACGGTTCGGCCTCGATATCGGCACGACCGATGGTTCGTTTGTCAAATGGCTGGTTCTTGCGCCGACACCGGGCGGCTATCGGCCCGGCGGCCTCGATGGCGATTACCGGGGCGTATCGGCCGAAATCACAGCCGGAGCCGGTATCGGCGCCAATGCGCTGGTGGGCAACACAAAGAGTGGGTTCATCCTGCAACCGCTGAGTATCCAGGGCCAGGAAGGTCTTAACCTGGCCGCTGGCATATCAGTATTTCAGCTCCGGTCGTTGTGATCGGAATTTTGTTGATACAACAGTTGCTTACGGGTCTCTGTTTACCCTTTTGACATAAAATCCTGCGAAAATCCGGTCATCGGCACAATATATCGTTAAGCACCGCAAGGTTTGACGGCGCGCTGCTTGTGAGGAGACCGTTCATGAATAAAGTTGTTTCGAAACTGGCTTCGGCGCTGATTGCCGCGCTTTCGGTATCTCTGTCTGTGCCGGCGCTTGCGGCCGGGAAATATCAGGCGGTCGGCGATCTGGAATGCGCCTTTGCGCAAGGGGCTGCTCCAAACGCTGTGCTTTGCAAGTTTCAATCCTTTTCAGGCGGCCCGGTCGAACTCTACTTCGCGCTGGTCAACCAGAGCGCAATCAATCGTACGGCAAACGTCCAGTGGGACGTGCTGGCGCTGAAATCCACAGGCGCTTACAAGAAGGGCGGCCTGTCGGGCGATTATCTTGCAGGCGTTGCCGGACTGAGCGCCGGATCGCTTTATGGCGAAGGCAAGAAGAGCCTCATCCTGCAGGCCCGAGGCAGCGCCATCGATCCGGGCATTTCCTTCTTCCAGCTCCGGCCGGTCGAATAGCCGAAAAAATCCTCTGCGCGTTCACGACGGCCGGTTACTGACCGGCCGTTTTTGTTGACAGACCGGAAACCTGGATGTCAGCCAAGCCGTTCGCCGGCGGGAACCGCTACTTCCAGCCTGTTTTCCGCCGGCGACAACGGGCAGACATAATCCGGCGAATAGGAACAGGACGGATTGTAGGCGAAGTTGAAATCGAGGATCAGCCGGCCGTCCTTGTCCAGCCCCAGATCTGCGCCCTTGATCGTATCGATCAGATAGCGGCCGCCGCCATAGGTTTCCGTTCCGCTCGTACTATCTGCAAACGGAACGAAGAGACCGCCGCCATAGCCGTCGATCCAGAAAACCGTCAGTTCTGCGCCCAACCTGTCGCTGAGGCCGGATGTGCGCGCTGTGGGTCGCATCCGCGTGCGGCCGTCGGCACCGAGATCAAAGTCGACCTTCGGAGGATTTTCGATATTGTCCAGACCGACGGAAAACCGAAGCGCCTTGTCATAATCGTAACAGGCAATGTTGGAAAATCCCTGCCGCTGGTCCGAAGGCAGCGGCGACATGGCATGATTGCGGAACAGATCGTCGCGGCCATGCTGCCAGACCTGCCATGCTTTGGACGGCGAGGGCGTGTCGCGCACCTGGCCATAAAGCGTACTGATCCTTCTTCGCCAGTCCGCCAGCGCATAGGCGTCGGGGCCGTGATTGAGAAAAATATCGGACAGGGTATTGCTCCGGTGCAAAACATTCCAGCTTCCGGCAGATAGGGCATTCATACCGTGCGATCAATCCATGGCTCTGTCGCATTCGCTGCAGGCGGAGCAGGGTGCGGCCGATCGGCGATTGACAGGCGTGCCTTTGCTGATTGAGATTGTTCGCTGAATGCCGTGACCGGTGAAAGCAGCAAGAACGGTCTGCCGGGCAGCAATGGCGCGATGCGGGGAATGAATGACGCTGGTCCAAACGAGGTCGGGGCACGATGATGGTGTCGTCACGGAAAACGCCGATGGCGCCGGCGGTTTCGTCATCCTGTGCGATCACGCCAGCAACACTATGCCGGAATCCTATGCCGGTCTCGGTCTGGCCGAAGCGGATCTGCAGGGTCACATTGCCTGGGATTCCGGCGCGTTGGCCGTAGCGCGGCTGATGGCGAAGCGCCTTGACGCGCCGCTTCTGTGGCCCGATGCGTCGCGTTTGATCATTGACTGCAACAGGGCCTCGGACGCGCCCGATCTGATCGTCCGGACTGGCGAAGGCAAGGATATTCCGGGCAACCGGAATCTGCGCGATGAAGACCGCCAGGCGCGGATCCGCACGATCCACCAGCCCTATCACGCAGCGATCGAGGCCTGCCTCGACAAAAGGTTCGCAAGCGGGCTCGGCTGCAGCCTGATTGCCATGCATTCCTATACGCCGGTCTTTTTCGGCAAACCCCGCCCCTGGCCGGTTGGCATATTGTTCAACCGGGACCCGGCACTCGGCAATCATGTGATTGACGGCCTGCGTTCAGATGGCGAGCTCAATGTCGGTGTCAATCAGCCCTATTCGCCGGCCGACGGGGTCTATTACACACTAAGCCGGCACGGCGAGCAGCGCGGGCTGGCGACAATGATGGTCGAGATCCGCAATGACGAGATTGCAACGCCCGCAGACCAGGCCGCATGGGCGGCCCGGTTGGCCGGCGTGCTCGAAACAGCCGGCCGGCTGGGGGCGGATAAATAAGGTGGACAGGTTGCTGGAATCGCTGGCTGGCGCGGCATCCAGGCTGCTAGATGCCAGGATATCCGGGCCGGAGCGCGGTGAAAGAACACTCTGCGTCATCCGCCGCACAAACACATTTTTGGCAATCATCACGGGGCATTTCGAATGGCAGGTAAATTAACACTCGACGAGCTGAAGCAGGCTGTCGCCGACGGCGAGATCGATACTGTTCTGGCGTGTCAGGTGGACATGCAGGGCCGGTTGATGGGCAAGCGTTTCCAGGCGGAATTTTTCGTTGAAAGCGGTGTCGACGAGACGCACAGCTGCAACTATCTGCTCGCCACCGACATGGAAATGTTCACCGTCGAAGGTTTCAAATCGACCAGTTGGCAATCCGGTTATGGCGATTACACGATGAAACCGGATCTGACGACGCTCAGGCGCATTCCGTGGCTTGAAGGCACCGCCCTTGTCCTGTGTGACGTGCTTGATCATCACACCCACGCCGAGGTGCCCCATTCGCCGCGCGCCATCCTGAAAAAGCAGGTGGCCCGGCTGGAAGCCATGGGCATGACCGCCTTCATGGCCTCGGAACTGGAATTCTTCCTGTTCCGCGATTCCTATGAAGAGGCGCAGGCGCTTGGCCATCGCGGCCTGAGCCGGATCAGCGCCTATAACGAGGATTACCACATCTTCCAGACCAGCAAGGAAGAGGATGTGATGCGCGCCATTCGCAACGGCCTCAACGGCGCAGATATTCCGGTGGAAAATTCCAAGGGCGAAGCCGATGCCGGACAGGAGGAGATCAATGTCCGTTACGCTGAAGCGCTGACCATGGCCGACCGCCACGCCATCATCAAGAACGGCTGCAAGGAGATCGCCTGGTCGAAGGGCCGGTCGGTCAGCTTCATGGCCAAGTGGGATTACGACGCCGCCGGAAATTCAAGCCATATCCACCAGTCGCTCTGGTCGCTGGAGGGCGAGCCCTTGTTCTGCGACAAGGACGGCGAACATGGAATGTCGGACCTGATGCGCCATTACATGGCCGGGCTTTTGCACCATGCCAGCGAGATCACTTATTTTCTCGCGCCCTACATCAATTCCTACAAGCGTTTCATGGCAGGCACTTTCGCGCCCACCAAGGCGATCTGGTCGATGGACAATCGCACGGCCGGCTACCGGGTCTGCGGTGCTGGCACAAAGGCGGTCCGTGTCGAATGCCGGGTCGGCGGCGCCGATCTCAACCCGTATCTGGCAATGGCCGCGCTGCTGGCCGCCGGCATTGACGGCATCGAAAACAAGCGGGCGCTTGAGCCGGAATTTGTCGGCGACGCCTATGAAGGCGAGGGCGCACGGGAGATCCCGTCCACCCTGCGTGACGCCACTGCGGCCCTCGACGGATCGGCCATGCTGCGGGCCGCTTTCGGCGGCGATGTAGTCGATCACTATGTCCATGCGGCAAAGTGGGAACAGTTCGAATATGATCGCCGGGTCACCGACTGGGAGGTTGCCCGGGGTTTTGAGCGCGCCTGAACGCCGCGCAGATTGGATTTATGATGAGCAAGATCACCTGCATTTCACCGATCGACTGCACGGTCTTTGCCGAGCGCGATGTCGACAGCCTGGACGACCTGAAGGCCGGTCTTGAGCGCGCCCGCACCGCCCAGACGGCCTGGGCTGCGAGAGCACTGGAAGAGCGCATTGCGATTGTCGAAAAAGCGGTCAATGCGCTTGAGGCGATGAACGATGAGATTGTCGTCGAACTGGCCCACATGATGGGCCGCCCGGTGCGTTATGGCGGCGAGATCGGCGGCGTCAAGGAACGGGCGTTCTACATGACATCGATTGCCAGAGACGCGCTGGCGCCGCTGGAGATCGAAAAATCCGATGCCTTTCACCGCTTCATTGCGCGCGAGCCCGTCGGCGTGGTGTTTGTCGTCGCACCCTGGAATTACCCGTATCTGACGGCGATCAACGCCGTCGTCCCGGCGCTTGTTGCCGGCAACGCGGTTGTGCTGAAACACGCCACCCAGACGCTGCTTGCCGGCGAGCGGTTCGAGCAGGCTTTCGCAGAAGCCGGCCTGCCGGCGGACCTGTTCCGCAATGTTCGTCTCAGCCACGACCTGACGGAAGACCTGATCCGGTCGCGTCGTTTTGATTTCATCAATTTCACCGGTTCCGTCGGCGGCGGCCAGGCGATCGAACGCGCAGCCGCCGGCACTTTTGTCGGCATCGGCCTGGAGCTTGGCGGCAAGGATCCGGGGTATGTCCGCGAAGATGCCGATCTCGACGCTGCCGTCGACACATTGATCGACGGGGCGATGTTCAATTCCGGCCAGTGCTGCTGCGGCATTGAGCGCATCTATGTGCATGAAAGCCTCTATGACGATTTTGTCGCCAAGGCGAAAGCAATCGTCGAAGGGTACAGGCTTGGCAATCCGCTCGATCCGGAAACGACGCTTGGGCCGATGGCGCATAAACGGTTTGCCGAGGAAGTGCGAGCGCAGATCGCCGAAGCTGTGGCCGCCGGCGCCAGGGCGGTTATCGATCCTGCGCTCTTTCCTGAAGACAAGCCCGGCACCGCCTGGATTGCGCCGCAGATCCTGGTCGATGTCGACCATTCCATGCGCGTCATGCGCGACGAAAGTTTCGGCCCCGTCGTCGGCATCATGAAAGTCGCGTCCGACGATGAGGCCATCGAACTGATGAACGATTCCGAGTTCGGCCTGACCGCCTCTTTATGGACCAATGATGTCGACAAGGCAGCCCGGATAGGCCGCCGGATCGAGACCGGAACCGTCTTCATGAACCGCTGCGACTATCTCGATCCCGCTTTGTGCTGGACCGGCTGTAAACAGACCGGCCGCGGCGCGTCGCTTTCCGTGCTCGGCTATCAGAGCGTCACCCGGCCAAAATCTTACCATCTGAAAAGAGCCTGAGCCTCAAACCGGACAAGAATCTGAGCCCCAAATCTGAAAAGAATCTGAGTATGAACCTGAATACAAACTGGAGTTTCCCCACCGCCGTGCGTTTTGGCGCCGGTCGGATCAGCGAATTGCCGGAGATCTGCCGCGCTGCCGGCATCAACAGGCCGCTGCTGGTCACCGATGCGGGACTGGCGAAACTCGACGTCACCGCAAGGACCATGGCGATCCTCGCAGATGCCGGTCTTGAGCCGGGGATATTCTCAGACGTCCAGCCCAATCCGGTCGGGGCCAATCTCGAGGCCGGTGTGATAGCCTACAATGACGGCGGCCACGACGGCGTCGTCGCTTTCGGCGGCGGTTCCGGGCTCGACCTTGGCAAGCTGGTGGCCTTCATGGCCGGGCAGAGCCGCCCGGTCTGGGATTTTGAGGATATCGGCGATTGGTGGACCCGCGCCGACGGCGATGCAATCGCGCCGATCATCGCCGTGCCGACCACCGCCGGCACCGGCTCCGAGGTCGGCCGCGCCGGGGTTCTCACCAACGAAGAGACCCATACCAAGAAGATCATCTTCCACCCGAAAATGATGCCGGCGACGGTGATCTGCGATCCGCAACTGACTGTCGGCATGCCGCCGGTGATCACGGCGGGAACCGGCATGGACGCGCTCGCCCATTGCCTGGAAGCCTATAGCACGCATGCCTATCATCCGATGGCGGAGGGCATTGCCGCGGAGGGCATGCGGCTGGTGTTTGAGAACCTGCCGAAAGCCGTCAAAGACGGCACCGACCTTGAAGCCCGTGCCCACATGATGAGTGCGGCCGCCATGGGTGCTACCGCCTTTCAGAAGGGGCTTGGCGCGATCCATTCCTTGTCCCATCCGGTCGGCTCGCTCTACAACACCCACCACGGCATGACCAATGCGGTCTTCATGCCCTATGTTCTGGAATTCAACCGCGAGGCCATCGAAGGCAAAATCGGCCGGCTTTCGGCGTGGCTCGGGTTTGGCGGCGATTTCGAAGGTTTCCTGCAGGCCGTGCTCGACCTGCGCGAGGCGATCGCCGTGCCGCATACGCTTGAGGGGCTCGGCGTCTATGACCAGAAGATCGATCTGATCGCCGAGATGGCGATTGTCGATCCGACGGCGGCAAGCAACCCGGTGGAACTGACGCTGGACGGCGCGAAACAGATTTTCAGGGCGGCGCTGAAGGGTTCGGTTTGAGGAGTGGCTCAAACCGGGCCGGGCGGGTGCATCATGCGAAAAGCGCCGTTGAAACCCATGCAGGCAGGACCATGGTTTCACCTTGACGGTTCACAGAACCTTGGAAATAGCCTTGGCCAGTCCGTTTGCGTCGTACGGTTTCTGGATGATTGGCACGTTCGGGTACCGATCATTGATTGGTGCCATCTCGCCGTAACCTGTCGCGAAAACGAAGGGGATTCCGGTTTCCTGCAACGCATCTGCAATCTTGTCGCTCGTTTCGTCGCCAAGATTTACGTCAAGCAGCGAGAATTCGTATGAATTTTCTGACAGCATGCTAAGGGCTTTGGAAACGTTGGAAGCCACATCAATTTTCCGGACCCCGAGCGATTCGAGGATTGACCTGGCATCCAGCGCAATGATGATGTTGTCTTCCACGACGAGCACCCTATCGATCTGGACGGGACTTGGCTCTTCCTGTGTGTCGACCGTTTCTTCCGGCCCAGCGCGTTCCTGATAATTTGCGATATAGGTCTCGGGGATCATGAATTCCGCCCTCAGACCGGAAACCTCAAATCGTATATCGGCGGTTCCGTTGAGCTCATACGGGATAGAGCGCTCTATGATCGTGGTACCGAAACCACGCCTTTTTGGAGCGACGACTGGAGGCCCTCCGGATTCCGACCAGTTCAGGCTCAAAGCGCCGTCAGCTTCCTTCCTGATGTCTACGGAAACACTCCCGTTGGTATTGGAAAGCGCGCCATATTTCATTGAGTTGGTCAGCAATTCATGGATCACAAGCGACACTGTTATGAATGCGTTTGGCTCAATCAGTGCGTCGGTCCCGGTAATCCGGGCACGATTACTGTTTTGCGAAAGATATGCTTCGGCTTCATTGAGGATCAGTTCGTAGAGGGAAGCAGGTTCCCAGCTCTTTTTCGTCACCTGGTCGTGAGCACGGGCAAGCGAATGAATCCGCCCGCCGATCAATTCCGTGAAACTTGCGATATCCGTCGCCCCTTCGCCGCTTTGATTCACAAGCCCCTTGATGAGGTTGAGGATATTGCGGACCCGGTGATTCAATTCTGCAATAAGCAGTTCTTGCTGTTCCTGGGCGCGGCTGCGCTCTTTCATACTGGCGTCGGTCATCCGCAAGACCACTTCCAGCAGCGTGATCCGAAGCGCTTCCGCTGTGCCGATTTCGCTCTTTGTCCATTCCGCACTTTGATTGCGAACAATCTGCCGCCAGGTTTCGAAACTTTTGCGCGGCGTCAGGCGGGCGCCGTTGGCCGCGGATTCAACAGGTTTGTCGGGATTGCCTGCCCACTTCACCGATTTGGCCATCTCGCGTCTGAAGAACACGATATAATCCCGCGGCGTACGCGAGACCGGCAGAGCAAGCAGGCCCGCGGTCCGGTCAGCAAATTCCTCCGCCTTTGGAAAAAACTTCAACAGCTGCGACGTTGCATAAACCTTTCCTTGTGCCGTCGTGTTGAGGAACGGCACCAGAGCCATAAATTCTTCTTCCGTCGGCGTCTCGCCGTTCGAGCGGAATTCGCCCTTCAGCCAGCCGCAGACGCCGTCAAAGGAAATCACGCTGTTCACGGCTTCTACGATAACGTCAAAATTTTCAGCAATTGTGCTGCCTTCAGCCAGTTGTGACATCACCCGGTCGTGAAGGCTTTGCGAGCGTGCGGATTGTTCCTGCTCGGCGTCAATTTCTTTCTGGTCCAGGATATAGCCGAACATCTGTGCGAACAGTTCCAACGCGGTGCGCATTTGGAATGGAAGAACGAGCGGTTCTGCATGATGGCACGCGAAAAGGCCCCAAAGCTTTCCGCGCCTGAGAATCGAAATCGACATTGAGGCGCTCACACCCATATTCTTCAGATATTCCAGGTGAATAGGGGAAACCGCGCGAGTTGTGCTCATGCTAAGATCAAGCGGATTGCCCTCAGGACTGAGCGTCGGTTCGATGACCACGCCGTCATCGGAGGCATCGGCGATGATGCGAAGCAGATTTCGCTCGTACAGAGCCCGGGCCTGTTTCGGTATATCAGAAGCCGGATAGCGAAGATCAAGAAACGGTTCCATACCGTCGTTTCGTGCTTCCGCGATCACCTCACCGGATTGGTCGGACGCAAACCGGTATACCATCACGCGATCCATACCTGTGATGGCTTTGATGTGTCTGGCGGCATTGTCACTGAGTGCGGCAATGGTTCCAGCACGTCCGATGCGCTCGATCATCGGTCGCACATATCCGGTATAATCCTGGCGCTCGTCGCCGACTTGCGGTTCGAATTCTATGATGATCGACTGTCCGGACTTGTGGATTGCAATGTCAAACAATCGTCCATTTTCGCCGACCGGCTGTCCGAACAGGCGCTCAACCGTTCCGGCGTAGGATAGCATTTGAAGGCGGGATCGCAGGTCATGGATGATGGTGCCGGGAATGAGATCAGTCATGTGCATTCCCGGCAATTCAGATTGCTGCAGCCCCAGCATTTCAGACGCGTTGACGGATGCATGGTTCACGATCCAGTCGGAGGTGACTGAAATCAGGCAACCGAAGCTCTGAATACGACCGGGAATATGGATCGGCTCGTGGTCACAGTTTGTCAGATCGACAGTGTCAACCGATTGCGGGTTGCCATTCTGCAAAATTGTTCTCCGCGATTTTAAAGCTCAACGAGAATATCTCAAAAGTTACGGCAGCACTTTCAGATATCTCCAGTCGGTCAGCCTCCGACCAGTTTAAATTAGCAGTTTGGTTCAGAAATTCATCCCACAATCGCCTGTTTGACCGGGAGCCAAGATAAGACCCCGCCGCAAGGACCATGGTGTCAGTGGATCGCGACCAACGCCTTGATAGAAGGCGCTTTCCAAAATGAGCCCCTGCCAGGACATATTGCACGCCCGCCCCGTGCAGGTCTTTTACTCCCGGCAAATCAGGGAGACCGGCAAATTGCACATCCAGCGACTTCAGGTCTCTGGCGAGAAGATTATTCGTTTCAGCGATGTGGTTTTCCAGCATGGCACTGTAGCTTGAAGAGCGGGGCAGCGCCCGATGGGCCAGATAGTTGCTCAACAGGAAGTGAGAATAGTCCCGGCGAACGGCAAGATTCAATCTGCCGAACAGGCTGTCGACCTCATCGTGTTTTGAGCGTGTGGCGCTGCGCAGACCTTGCCTCAGATCGTTCACGGTCAAATCATTCCAATTGGTTTCAAGAATGCGGTTCCTAATTTCACTGCAACTGCCCGACCGCCCTGAGGTCCCGCTGCACAGAGGTATCGAAAAGCGCCGCATTTTTCAGCACCATAAATTTCTGAGCGTTTGAACCGAGGAATGCTTGCGCCGGAAAACGGTTTCCGTGAAGACCCATTCAATACAATTCGAACAACGAAGATACAATATGGAATAAAGAGTCCGGGTTTTGAAGTATCCTGTTCATTATGGTGACGGAATACATTCCTGTTGGGGAAGGATAACTGCGTTGGAGCAGGGGGACAGAGGTGACATTCAGCGCTGAATTCAACCTGTTGTACCCGCACCCTAATCCAATTGAAAACGGCAATTGTATTCGTTGCCGGGCTGAAGCCGGGATGTTAGTGATCTCCCGGACAATCATGGTGGAAAACCTCTTGAACGATCCTCATCCATCCACGGTTTCCGGGGGGCAGCGTGTCCGGGATTTCGTCGATTTCGGCGAAGACGCCCTTGCGGCGGACGATTTGCGGGAACTGTTGCAGGCTGCCGTCCGGAACGTCGCCCGCGGCCTGGGTGCGGAGCACGCCAAAATCCTCCGCCGTCTGGACGACGACAACCTGCTCGTCGTCGCCGGAGTCGGCTGGGCGGAGGGCGTTGTCGGCAATGCTTTGCTGGACGGTGACATCAACAGCCCGCCCGGTTTTGCCCTGAAGACCGGAGAACCGGTGCGGTCAAACAATTTCGGCACCGAATCCCGGTTCAAAGTTCCCCAGTTGCTTGTCGACCACAAGATCAAGAGTGCGATCAATGTCATTATCAGGGGCGATGGCCTGCCGTTTGGCGTGCTTGAAGTCGACAGTACGGATATCCGGGAATTCGACGCGGGTGATACGGATTTTCTGCAGGGCTATGCGCAGTTGCTGTCTGCGGCGATCCTGCGCGTCAAGCTGACGGAAGACCTGACGGCCAAGTCGCAGGAAAACGCGTTTCTGCTGCGCGAACTTCATCACCGGATCGGCAACGATTTTCAACTCGTCATGTCGCTGATCAATTTCCGTGCAAAGCGCAACATCTCCGATGATTCGAAAGCCGAATTGTCCTGGGTGTCGACGAGAATAAAGTCTCTTGCCCATCTTCACGACCAGCTTCGCAAGGCAAATTCATCATCGACTGTCGACCTGGCTGCATACCTTGTCGGGCTGTGCGAGGATCTGGAGTCCGTCCACAACCTGAAGGATCGTTCAATCCAGCTGAACATGGAACTCAGCCCATGGTCGGTGGGCTCGACCGATGCCGTCTCGATCGGCCTGATCGTCAACGAGTTCATGACCAACAGCATCGAACATGCCTTTCCGAACAGCGGCGGCGTTCTGTCGGTCGTGCTTGAGATCAAGGCTGACCAGGCGATCCTCCGTCTTGCCGACGATGGTCCGGGTTTTGAACCGGCTGAAAACAGCATGCGGTCGGGCATGGGCCTGATGCTGCAACTGGCGGATTCAGTGAGCACGAAAGTGCTGAAGGAAACCGAAAACGGCATGCACCTCCAGATGCACCTCAACCCGCCCGATTTCGCGTCAAGCGGTAAAGAATGATAATCCGACCTGACGGGTTCGCTGGTTGAGGCCGGGGGGCAAATGGCGCTATAGCGGTTTCAGACCAAGCAAAATGCACTGACAGACATGACGGCAGCAGACCTTCGAGAATCAGACCTGTACGCGCCCGTCAAGCTGCTGCTTGAGGGGCAGGGTTACGAGGTGAAGGGCGAGATCGGCGCGGCCGACATTGTCGCGGTCCGCGGTGATGAAGATCCGGTGATCGTCGAGCTCAAGACGGGTTTTTCCCTATCGCTGTTTCATCAGGCGGTGGAGCGGCAGGCGATCACCGATGCCGTTTACATTGTTGTCCCGCGTCGCACCGGCAAGGCCTTCATGAAATCGATCAAAGTCAACACATCGCTTTGCCGCCGCCTGGGTATCGGATTGATGACGGTGAGAATGAAAGACGGGTTCGTTGAAGTGCACTGTGATCCCACGTCCTACAGTCCGCGCAAATCGAAGCGGCGAAAAGAGCGGCTCCTGAAGGAGTTCGCCAAGCGTGTCGGCGACCCGAACCAGGGCGGGGCGACCCGGCAGGGCCTGATGACGGCCTACCGCCAGGATGCGTTGAAATGCGTGAAGATTCTGGCGAAGAACGGCCCGGCCAAGGCGGCAGACGTTTCGCGATTGTCGCAGGTTGAAACCGCGCGGCGATTGATGGCCGATAATCACTACGGGTGGTTTGAACGGGTCGAGCGGGGGATTTATGCCCTCAGCCCCACGGGGCAGAGCGCGATGGCGGACTATTCGGGCGAGATCGAGGCGATGTCAGAAGCGATGAGACGCGATTGACGCAATCGACGTGATGGCACCTGTCGCTGCCGCCGTTTTGACCCGGAGTGGTCATTTCCTTACCGATGATATGGCAGCAATGCAGGACAAAATGGCCGACACGAAATGACGTGAGTGTCCAATTTGCGACACGTTCAATATCGACGGTTTGTGCCAAAAGCGGAAGTAGAGGGCATTTGGGCTGGCAGGCAGGGGGCAGGGGAGCGGTGCCCGATCAGCGCTCTGCTCACCCGACTGCGCATGCAGGATTATTCTGCTGCAGGAACTACAGCCTCGCGGCCACTCTTGATAACGAACACAGCCAAGATGCTGGCGGGTTGGTCGCCACTGGTATTTTGCAGCAGTGAGTGCAACTCATTACGCGGTTCATGAAACATAGAACCCGCGCTATACGTTGTTTTTTTTCCGGCCAACTCGACCTCAATGCTGCCTTGCAGTATGTAAACGAAAAGGTCTGCATCATGACGGTGCGGAGTGGGATCGGCTCCGCCGGGGAGCAAATCTAGCCGAATAGCTAGCATTTCGTAGCCGGCCAAGCCGGTGTCACTCATCGCTTGATTAAAGATGGGCGTGATCGTGTACGGCGGTTTGGCGTCGCCTGCTTGCGCGTTAACAGTTGCTGAGATTAGACAGAAGATGAATGCCACGAAGCGCAATGTTGCCATTTCTACTAACTTCCACCCTGTTTCGGAGCGGCTTGCACTGTAGTGCCGAGCCGGGTCTGTGTAAAGCGCCACTGTGTCAATCGGCATTGAAACGGGGGCATCGTCCCGATCCCGGGCCCTCGATACAACGCGCACACGCCGGGTTCCTTGACGGTTCCGTCCGCATTGCCGCCAATAGTGCACAGCATGCAGTGCAGGTCGGTTCCGGGTCATCATTGACCGTCCAGATGTTTGCTCGTCATTCAAATTGCGACACAACTTAAATGCCCACAAAGGGCTCGAAGCGGTCGTTGTGCCGTCCCGATTATTGGGGCCTGACCCTAATCGCCTTCCGCCAATCCCATCAGCCTTATGATCCCATCCATCTCCATGCCCGTTTTCCCAGTCTTGAGGCCTTCCATCGCGCTGATGCGAACATCGTCCGGCTTGTTCTGCGACAGTTTCCAGGTTCCCTGAATGTCACTGATGCTCAAGCCAATCGGAACGATCTGCCGGCTCATCTTCGCGTAAACATCATCATCCATCTTGCCGATGGTCCAGGGTGATTTCGGCGCCAGCCGGTTTTCCATGTTGGCCGACAGCCGGTCCAGTATTCCGCGCAATTCCCCGTCTTCGAGCCTTTGCAGTTTGCCCCTGATATGCACGGCGACGTAATTCCAGGTCGGTACCTGATTGTCGACGCCGTACCAGTCCGGCGAGATGTAGGCGTCGCCGCCTGAAACGGCGATGACCGCATCAACAGGGTTTCCCAGCAGGCGGACGATCGGGTTGGAGCGGACCAGATGCGCTTCAAGATAGGTGCCGTCTTCAGCAAGTTGAAACGGGATATGGCTCAGTAAAGGCCCATTGTCGGCATTGACGGCGAGCACGCCAAAGGCGCGGGCGCGGGCGAATGCCACGTTTCTGTCTGCCGGGGTTTTTCTGAAGGCCGGGTTCGGATGCATTTGCTTGGTCCCTGTCGGTTCAGGAATCGGGTGGATCAATATCCCCAATCGGGCAATGATCGGCCGTCCATGATCAACTGTCCACGATAGACCGTCCGGTCCCGTTGTGCGATGAACCAGGGAGATCAAAGCGAATGGATCACATTGCCATGCCCGGGGACAAGTCCGGAGATCATTCCCGGAGCCGGAAAACGAACAGTCCGCAACTGGCCTATTGCCATTTCAGCAGCCCGGTCGGCGACCTGCTGTTTGCCGGCGACGGCGAGCGGATACACGTTGTCGGTTTTTCCGACGGCAGCCAGGCGCGGGCGGCGGACGATCACTGGCGGCGCGACGACAGCCTGTTCCGCCAGATCCGCGAACAGATGGCGGCCTATTTTGCCGGCGAACTGAAACGCTTCGACCTGCTGCTCCACCTTGGCGGGACTGATTTTCAGAATGCGGTCTGGACGGCGCTGCTGGATATCCCGTTCGGGCAGACAACGTCCTATGGCGCGCTCGCCGCCAAAATCGGCCGGCCGAAGGCAAGCCGGGCTGTGGGGGCGGCCAACGGCGCCAATCCGATCCCGATCATCGTTCCCTGCCACCGGGTGATCGGCGCCGACAATTCGCTCACCGGTTTTGGCGGCGGTGTGGAAACAAAGGCGTTTCTGCTGCGCCATGAAGGCGTGATGGACACGCAGCCGCTGCTGATCTGAGCCCAAACGGGAGTTCTGACGAACTGCGTTTCGATCTTGAAGGATAGAACGATCCCGGCCGGCCGGCCGGCTGTTGCCACGGACACTGCAATCCTCCGGCTAAGGCAGCCGGCACCGCAGTTTTTTGCCGCTATAAGTGGTAAACCGCCCCGTGGCCGGCTCGAAACTCTTATATTTGCGGGCGCAGGCGGCAATCCACTCCGCCGATCCGGGTTTTTGCGAATTGTCGGGGGCTGCAGGCGCAGCGACGATATTGTCGCCGGTCGGGTATATCGGTCTTTGTCCGGCCTTTTTGTACCAGAACTCGGCCTGCTCGCGGTCCGGCTTTATGCCTGCGACAGGAAGTCGGGCATACATATCCGGATCATAGGTCATGCCAACCCAGATGGCGCCACGTGGATCGCCTGCCGCGACGACGCGCATGAACAGCAACCGGGCAGATGTGATATTGCCGCTCATCAGCAAGGCCTCGCCGCGTTCCAGCATGCGATCAAGCTGCGCGACTGTCAGCGATGGCTGCACGGTATCGGGAGCGGGAGCATCCGGTGTGCCGGGTGGATTTGTCTGGGCAAGCCGCTGAACGTCAGACGCGGAACCAGGCAATTCGAATTCTGCCATGGCACTATTGTCATGAAGTCGTGCATTGGCTGGAACAGCAAGTATCAGCGTGATTGCGGGACCAACCAAAAGGTCTCTCATCACTCCCTTCATCAGAATCTCCCGTCACCATTGATGCCCGGTCATCCGTTCCCGGAATTTTGCGGTTTCTGTTCCTGATCCGATTGTCTGAATTTATTGCCGGACAGGTTACAGCAATAAGCCGCCAGCGCCAAACAGCACGCGAAAACCGGCTTTTGCGGCGTCGAGAGAAGGCGTTTCTGCTGCGCCATGAGGGCGTAATGGAAACACAGCCGCTGCTGATTTGTTCAGGTGCGTGGCCCCACATTGTTTGCCCATGCTACCGCTGCGCTTGCCTCACGTCCTCCGGCAGGATCATGTGGTCGGAGCCGCCGATCAGCGCGTCGTGGATATAGCTGATCAGGCTTTCCCCGCCGACGGCCGCGTCACACCTGTCGTGCGCGTAGCGTGACTGCAGTATATACCGGTCGCGCAACGCATTACCCCGCAATTGCCGCCCCTGGCTTGCAAAAAAATTCAGGAGATATGTTTCCGCTTGCGACCCGCCGACATAACAGATGCGTTTGCCGATCAGGTCGCTTGCGGTTTTAACACCGGCTTGCCTGGGAACCAGGATGATAATGCGCTCTCCGTCCTGATCTGCGCCGTCATTCGAAATCTGCAGCGCTGCCGGGCGGGGTCTTGGTATTCTGGGGCTGCCGTCCGGCGGCAGGCGCGCAGTGCGGATATCCTCCGGCAGGATGATGTTTCGCGCAGGATCGCGCATCGAACGTTTGATTTTGCGGATCAGGCTTTCGCCGGCAAGTGCCGCATCGCATCGGCCCATGAAATAGAATGATTCCAGGATCGTGCCGTCGACAACCGGGACGGGGCTGAATGTCATATTATTGCGCGCCGCGAACGTGCGCATATGGTTTTCCGCCTCCGATCCGCCGACAAAGCAGATGCTGGCGCGATCAAGTATCTTCGCCGATTTTACGCCATGAAAATTCCGGATCAGAAAGACAATGCGTTCGTCGGCCGGTTCCCCGGCAACCCGGTTGAGTGCGGCCGGCCTGTTGGCGCGCAGCGCCAATGCGGCCACCTCGTTCGGTTTTCCCAGATGCGCCCGGGCGGCTTCCAGCACGGCGAACTGGTAGTCATTCATATTCTCCAGGGTCACCGGCACCATGACATCCGGCTGCAGCCGTTTGCTCTTGCGGGTGCGATAGGCGCGTTGGTTGCTGTGGCACAGCACAGGGACGCGCAGGATCAGGCTGGAGTGGGGGAGTTTGTATTGGCCGAAGGCCGCGGCGCAGGAATAATTGCCGCTGCCGCCAGGCGGCATGCCGACGATGGCCGCCTTGCGCTGTTGCCGCAGAATCGATGCCGCCATCACGGCTGCGGAATATGTCTGCTGGTTGACGAGAAGGGTAATGCGGCCACGAAAATGCGGATGTCCAAACGCGTGTTTTGAGATCGGCAGGGTGTAGACTCCATGCCGGCGCTTGACCTGCCGGAACACCCTGGCGGACCTGGCAAAGAATTTCTTGATGCCATTGTCATTCCAGGTGAAATGCTCTGCTGCTTCGACCTTGGAGGAGCGGATGTGGGCATGGCTGGCAATATTGTGGCTGCGTTTCAGCATGTAGGACAAAAAATAGCTCATCGTGTGTGTGCTGCCGCCCGGATTGTCCTGCAGGTCGATAATCAGATCCGCATCATTGTCGGCCAGGATCTTCTTGAAGATCCGGTCGATCACGCTTTCCGCGTCATCAATGCTGAACGACCAGAATTTCAGCAGGCTGACCGAGTTCGCCGTATCGCGGCAAAGCATCTGAAGTCCGATTGATTCGCATTCATCGAAGCCGTGTTTTTTCAGGTCGTATTTGGTCAACCCGAAAATCACCCGGAACTGAGCAACCCGGTATAACGAACCCAGTTTGATCGCATCGCGGCTGCGCGCCTTGCTACCCGCCAATTGATATCGGTAGGCTCCGCTGTTGCCGAGCATTGCCGTCAGAATGCTGCTGGCATCAATGGATTCGAACTTTGTCTGCCCGTCGGCGCAGGCATCGATGGGCAGATATTGCCGCAGCATGCCGGTCACATCGTCGGCGTCCATGTCGTCGATCATTGCAATTGGCTGCGATTTGTAGGTTGAAGGGGCGTAGAGTTTTCCGTCGACAAGCGCCAGATCCTCGCCGAACACCTTGAAGTCGGATTTGGCCAGCCCGCTTTTTTCGTCAAGAAAGCTGATCTGGGTGTGGCTGTCGCAGACCGACGCGACGATCCGCGCCAGACGGAGATAATGTCCGGCGGCGTTCACTTCGCCTTTGACCGATTTGCGGCTGTTGGCGACCAGTGTGTCGAACGTCTTTTTCGTCTGATATTGATAGACGCCCGGATGGCTGCGCTGCAGGATGCGTGTCACGAGACCGATTTCCGCCAGGGCCTGCTTTTTGGTCAGGGTGACCGGCAGTTCAAGCCGCGCTTCGACGGCAGCTGCCGGCCCGGCGGCGGCCAATGCCAGCGCCGCGCAAAAACCCGCCGCGCGTATAACAATACCGGCAAGGTTCGTCGTCCGGCGCATCGCCCCCCCAAGGATACTGAACTCTTCAGTGTGGATGTTAGCGGTTTGGGGTTGCAAGTCCAGCCTTGCGTGAAGCTGCTTGCCCCCGCCGGTCGTATTTCATTCCGGCTGTCTCGTTCGTGCTTGCGAGCCCGCTGGTGCTGTGGCTAACGCGGAGCCTGCAGACAGAACGCTTCTGTCGCAATCCGTTAACGGCCGAGCACTGCCCACGTCCTTGGGCCGACAATGCCGTCGGCAACCAGGCTGTTGTCGCGCTGGAACTGCCTGACTGCGGCTTCGGTTGCGGGGCCGAAATCGCCGTCCACGGTAATACCGAGTGCCTGCTGAAGTTCCCTGACTGCGGCACCTTCGGCGCCGCGTCGCAATGTGGGGCGGTCTGTCGGTTCAGGCTCTTCCGGCTTGTCGAGTGCAGCCCATGTCCGGGGCCCGACGATGCCGTCGGCAACCAGGCCGTTGTCGCGCTGGAACCGCTTCACAGCGGTTTCGGTGCCGGGCCCGAAAATACCATCGACGGTGATCCCGAGCGCCTGCTGCAGTTCCCTGACCAGGGCGCCCCGGGCGCCGCGCCTGAGTGTCGGCCGCTGCCGGGGACCATCGGCAATTGAGATATCGTCAAGTTCATCGGGGCTGCCGTTGAACCGGTCGCGATCGACATCGCCGGAAATGCCGTCAACCGAGCCGGTAAAGGAATATTGCCAGACGGCATAATCGGTCCAGTGTTTCGGCAATCTGGGAAAATCGACGAAGGAGAGATCGACGACCCAAAGCGGATAGGCCGATAGATCGGGATCGCCGATTATCTTCCAGAACGACTTCAGCGTGTAGATGATCGGCTTCTTGCCGATCTGGCTTTCGACCCGGTCAAGGCAGGTCTGCAAATCCTCGCGGTATCGGGCTTTGCTGCTGCCATCGAAGTCCTCGCAGTCCAGCACCGGCAACAAATCGCCGGGCTGGCCGAAATCGGCCTTTTCCAGTTGCGCCAGCAGATTGTCCGCCTGCCGGCGGCCGTCCTTGCCGGGGCGGAAAAAATGATAGCCGCCGCACCGGATCCCGTTGTCACGGCAGCCTTTCGTGTTGATCTCAAATCTCCGGTCCTTGAAGGTAAACGCCTCGGAAGCCTTGATGAAGGCAAAATAGATACCGTCATTGGCGACCCTGTCCCATTTGATTGGGCCCTGATGGTGGGACACGTCGATGCCTTGTGTGAAGACGCCAGCCATTTTTCGCTCTCGGGAATCGGAGACGGGGATGTCAATCGTCGACCATCGCAAACGACGTTTGCAACCGCCATGGGCTTGTCATTACGACATTTGATCATGGCGATGCTGCGGCTGAAAGTGATCCGGATTATGCTGAAGATCTGCTTTTCCGAGGACGGAAACCGCTCCGTTCCGGCACTTCCGGACCGGGTTCAATCAAAGACATAAACCGGACTGGACCAGGCCTGGAACCCGTCTTCCTGGATCATCGTCAGATAGAGCGGATTGTCCTGTGCCTTCACCAGCCGGATCGTCCGCGTCAGGGTCATGGCGGTCGTTGAAAGCGCATCCGGCAGGCGGAAGACGCGCATCTGGCGTTTGATACCGCCGGCCGCAAACGTCAGATCGTCCCGGTCTGCGCCGTCTCCAGCCACAGATCGAAACCGCAGAAGCCGCCGGTGGTGATGATCTGCCAGTGCAGTTCCTGCGGGCTCTTCAGGTCGAGCACCTTGTCGGGGTTGAAAAAATTGACCGGCGCCGTCCGTTCGATCCTGTTGCCGTCTACAACCAGATGGCCGTACCAGACGGTCTGCCGTCCGCGGCCGCGATATTGCGCCCCTTCAAACAGGATGCGGATACGGTGGCCGAGGTCGGCTTCGGAGTAGGGGCGTATCGTCTCCACATCGCTCAAACCGTTGCGGATGATCAGCCGTTCCACCGGCGCGGAGGCGACAAGATCGACGGAGAAGTCGACACTCTCATCGTTTGACCGGACGATGTCGCCCATCATCGCCTGTTGCACGATGCGGGTTTCGGTCGGCCCCATATTCGGGTCCTGATCGTAAAGTGTCGCCGGCGTCTGGAAATCGATGTGCGTCTCGAGGATGATCCGGTTGCCGCTGGTGGCGTAATGATGCCGCCGGCGCAGGGCATCGAAGACACCCTTGCGGCTGAAATCATCAGCCAGGAAACAGGTCAGCCCGCCATAGGAGCCGAACATCGATGCGCCGGGATAGCTGGCACCCGGCCGGCCCTTGTGGCCGTCGCTGTTGGCGACGATGCCGACGCGGAAATTGTTTCGGAAGGCGTCCTCGATCAGCCATTCGAAGGTGCCCCAAGCGGAATGGACCTCGAAGGCGCGCTCAATCTTGATGTCGTGGCCGACTTTGACATCGGCGTAACGGCCGCCGATGTGGGCGTGCACGATGCAATCTTCGTCTTTCAGCCGCTCAAACAGTTCGTTGACGTTGGTGGCGTCTGTTTCGATGTCGGAAACGTCGTCGACCAGCGCATGGGAAGATCGGTAGATCGGCCGGTCGTCGGTCAGATAAAACACATTGCGGTCGCCGCCGAGGCCGGTATTGCCCGACCATTCGTAACCTGGAATCGTGATGAACCGGCCCGGTTCATGAAACTCCGCCATCAGGCCGTTGAGATCGGCCCAGAATTCAGCCGTGATCTGGAAATCGTTGCCCTGATGGCCGAGCACGTCGGCAAACGCCAGATCGCGGCCGAAGGTAAAATAATCCCGCGCCGAATTGGTGCCGATCGTTTCCTCCGACTGGCCGTGCAGATCGCCCCACAACGCCGTGTATGGCTTCGACCCCAGCACCCGCATCGGGTTGCTGCGCGCGGCCATCGTCCCGTCATCGGCGACCAGGTCGATCGTGAGGTGATCTGTTTCAGATGATGAGAGATTGTCGATGGTTTCGGTGAACGCGCCTTGCGTGAACGTGACCGTCTCCGGCAGGCCGTCGACCGGACCGGACGCTTTCAATCTGAAAGTCCGGTCGCACTTGCCACTCGGATTGCCCCAGCGGTCTTCGCCCTTCAGGCGCAGGGAAAACGGCGTGCCCGCCTCAAGCAATGTCGGCAGAACCGCTACCCATTTGGCCGGCGGACCCGGCACGATGGCGATCGTCGGCTGCTCGGGCAGTTCGACATAATCATATGTGGCGATCGCATCGACCAGCACCCGGAACTCGAAGGTTTCCTCGCAGAAGGTCTGCAACCGCATGCCGGGGCAACCCTGGCGCGGGTCGCCGAAGCGGATGACGATCTGCTCGCCTTCTTTCAGATAACCGCGCACGACCTTGATATAGAGCGTCTTGTCCCACGGGCGGATGTTCATCTTGTTGTCGTAACGCACATCGAGCACTGCGCCGTTCGAGGCTTCGACGCTGACGAAATTCGCCGCCTCCGGCCGGTCGAACTGCGGCTGGCCCATATCGCTGGCAAAACGATGGACGATCTTGATGCTGCCGGTATCGTCGATGCCGAACTGCCCGGCGGTGTAGGTCAGAGTGAAGGCGGCAAACGAGCCGGCCTCGAAGCGGCCCGCCGGATCGATCCTGGCGGAGCCCATGCGGTCGGGCAGATAAGTGGAATGGGGCATGGATCGGTCCGTTTGTGTCGAAAGTAAAGAAGCTTATCCAACTGTTGCGGATCTTGCTATTGGTCTGTTTGCGTCTGATGCCATTGCCGGAGCAATCAGGCAGGACTGGAAATTGCCGTTTTTGTGCGCAATGATATGGCAGGGGAACCGTGTTTGCCGGCCTGAGCGCGTTTGATCAGCCCGGTTTCGTGGCAATTCGCGCTGGAAATCCGGCGACGGGTACAAACGGCAGCGATGATCCGATGATCTACACGACGCATATTCATACACGTTGCATGGCCGCGATCCTTGCCGGGATTGCCTCGGTGCTGATTGTTCCGGATTCCGCCGTGGTTGCCACTGACAGTTCGGCGGGCCCCGCACCGCTGCCGCGGCAAAGGATTGCTCCGGACCCGGCAGGTGCCCCGAACCCGGCAGGTGCGCAGGCGCTGGCGGGCTCCGCACAACCTGGCAGTGCGGAAGCGGAAACTCCTGAAGATCCCGCCGCAGGCCCCGTCGAAGGGACGATCGAGCATGCCGAGCTTGTTCTGCAGGAATATGCCTCGCAAAAAGGCTGGGGCACGGAGATGGTCAAAGACGGCAAGGGTAACCCGGAGGCCTTGCGCATTTTCCTGCCGTCGCCGCTAAAGGGCATTCCGGCCGCCGGATCAGATACCGCCGCGTCGCCGGGCAAGCCGGACACGGTTTTGCCGTTGCTGCCGCAATCCTATCTCGGCCACTTCAGACAGGTCCTCTTCAAGCCAAGTGTCGGAGACCTTCTTCCGTTCCGCCATGTCGACATTGTCTGGAGTACGGGCGCTGAAACAGTCAAGGCCGATGACGGATTTGCGCAGCCCCATATCGATGTGCATTTCGCCAGGCCGGCACCGGAGCAGGCGGCGGCGCTGAAACCCTGCCCATCGGATGATGAAACCTGCGCACCTCCGTCGACCGTCGCCGAAATGGCCGCGCGGCTTTCGAAACGGCCGGACAGATGTTTCCTGCCTCAGGGCATTGTTGCCATCGCCGACCGCACGCCGCCTGAAACAGGGCTCTACAATCTGGCCAGCGGGCCTGAGCAAGCTGATGCTGATGCCAGCACCGATAACCCGAATGTCCTTTATGGCACATTCGACGGCGAGATTGTCTTTCTCGGCGCGTCGCTGACGCTGGCCACGTTGCAACAGGCCGCAGCAGAGGCGAACATGGGCGAACGCCTGTCATGGCCGATCAGCCAGCCGGCGAAATACCGCTACGCCTGGTGGCCGAAGACGATCGCGCTGGAATACCGGCCGGACAAAGGCGTGTTTGCCCTGTCGCTGGAGGATTTCTCCGAACATGAGGTTTCGCTCACCTGCCGGTGATGTGCCGCTTGAAGCACTTCCCGTTGCCGCGGAGTTTGCTGGCAACCTGGCTGAAGCACGAAACGGGATCTCGATCCAATCGGTTTCGTGAGGTAGGTTGGGTCGCCTGTCAAACCGGATCGGAGCCCCCATGCGCGTGATCAATGCTGAAGATATTCGCCGCACCGCAACCTGGCCGCTGGTCGTGGAAGCGCTGCGGGCTGGCCATCTGATGGCAAAAGCGAAGGTCGGCGACACGCTGATTGAGAGCGGCGAGCGCAAAATGCTGGTGCGGTCGGGCTGGATTGACGGCGTTGCCGGCGGCGTCAAGGCTGTCACGGTATTTCCCGGCAACCAGCCGCCGGCGCCCAGCGTGCAGGGTCTGGTGCTGCTGTTCGACGACCGGACCGGCGCAGTTTCCGCCATACTCGACGGAACCGAGATCACCAAATGGAAAACGGCGGGCGATTCCGCGCTGGGCGCTGACCTGCTGGCACGCCCGGACGTGGAGATCATGCTGATGGTCGGCGCAGGCACCATGGCCGAACCCCTTATCCGGGCGCATCTGACCGTCAGGCCGTCGATCCGCCATGTGATGATCTGGAACCGGACGCTTTCGCGGGCGGAAGAGATCGCCGGCAGGCTCGACGGCCTCGATGCGACAGTTGAGCCGGTGGCCGACCTGGATCAGGCGCTGGGCAAGGCCGATCTGGTGTCTGCGGCAACGATGACGATTGAACCGGTCATCAAAGGCGCACTGTTGAAACCTGGCTGTCATGTCGATCTTGTCGGCGCGTTCATGCCGCATATGCGCGAAGCCGATGACGACGCGCTGCGGCGCGGACGGCTGTTCGTCGACAGTTTCGAGACCACATTGCACGATATCGGCGAACTGGTGATCCCGCTTGCTTCAGGCGTGATCGGCGAGGCGGATGTGCTGGGCGACCTGCATGCGCTTGTGGCTGGAAAAGGGGGCCGGCAATCAGCGGACGAGATCACCCTGTTCAAGAATGGCGGCGGCGCGCATCTCGATATCATGACGGCGCATGCGATCGCCGGGGTGGTTTGAGTGCTGCGGCCTTGTGGGTCCCGGGTCTCCGCCGCGGTACTTCGCACCGCGGCGCGCCCGGGATGACATTGAAAGGGAACGCCTGACGAAAAACTGCACTGCGTTTCGCTCGCGTGATTGGTCCGCGGTTCAACTGCGATAATCCAGCCGCCGAAAACCGACTGCCGAAAACCACTGAACGTCATCCCGCACGCACCGCAGCATCTTTGATGATGCGGTGCAGATGCGGACCCATAAGGCAGCACAGCGCACATCGATCATCACCGGGATGGCGAATGAGGGTATGGGGTGCCGCCAATCCATCATTTTTCCGCCACATACGTTGCCAAGGTTGGCAGCCGGTGCGATCTTCGGGAACCGTTGCGCCAATTGGGTGAACCGAACAATGACCGACTGGGCCCTGACGAAGATTTTCCGCTTCAACGGCCAGCGGGTCGCCTGCGATACGATGGGCAACCCTGACGGACCGCCGGTGGTCATGGTGCACGGCACGCCGTTTTCCTCCTATGTCTGGCGGAAAATCGCGCGCGAGCTTTCGCATGATTTTCATGTCCATCTTTACGATCTGCTCGGCTATGGCCAATCTGAGATGGGCGAGGGTCAGAATGTATCGCTCGGGGTGCAGAACGAACTTCTGACGGCATTGCTGGATCATTGGGGATTGGCGAGGCCGCTGGTCATCGCGCACGATTTCGGCGGCGCGACCGTGCTGCGGGCACACCTTCTGAACAGTTGCGATTATGACCGGCTGCTGCTGTTCGATCCGGTGGCGATCCGCCCCTGGGGTTCCCCCTTCGTGCAGCATGTGCGTGAGCACGAGGCTGCTTTTTCAGGTGTGCCGGATTATCTGCAGCGCGCGATTCTTGCAGCCTATCTCTCAGGCACGGTTGTTAATCCGCTGAGCGAAACCGAACTGGAGCCCTATCTTGCACCATGGCTCGGGCCGGCGGGTCAGCCGGCCTTTTACCGTCAGATCGCCCAGATGGACCTCAAACATACCGACGAGGTACAGGATCTCTATGGCTTCATCCGCTGCCCGGTGATGCTGTTATGGGGTATGCAGGATCAGTGGATACCGGTCGAACGGGGCAGGGAGCTTGCCGGCATGATCCCCGACTGCGAATTCATCGAGGTACCCGGCTGCGGCCATCTGATGCAGGAAGATGCGCCGGAGGCGATCGTCTCGGCCGCGCTGCGGTTTTTCCGAAGCTAGTCAATATGGCTTCAATCGTCCTCGTCCCGGAACTCCAGAATGTCGCCCGGCTGGCAATCCAGGGCGCGGCAGATTTTTTCAAGCGTTTCGAACCGAACGCCCCTGGCCTTGCCGGATTTCAGCACAGAGACGTTCTGCTCGGTAATGCCGATGATTTCCGCAAGCTCGCGCGATCGCATTTTCCGGCGGGCGAGCATGACGTCGAGATTGACGATAATTGACATGGCCGCTTCAGACGAACTGGCGGTTTTCATCGGATATCCGGGCAGCTTCCCGCATCACCCAGCCAATGACGATCAGCAGACCTCCGGTCAGGATCAGGGTGTAGCTGTCGCTCGACAGGTTGATGGCGAACTGCCGACTTCCGGGCGGATTGTCCCAGGTCAGGATCAGGCTGCCGAGCGAATGTACGATAATGACTGAGGCAGCGTTGCCGGCCATGGCAAGCCCAACCTTAAAAAGATGGGCTGGTGCTTCATCGCCGAAGATCCTGCCATCGCGGTATGCAGCGAACAGCAAGCGCAGATGCCAAAGGCCATAAAGCGTGATCGCGAGCGGGGCAGCCATCAGGCAGATCAACCCCAACCGTTTAGCCGGCGTGATCCCGCTTGCGATATTGAGCGCGGAGAATGCGTTGCTGACCGCAACGTCAAACCAGGCCGGATTGAGGATCAATCCGATGCTGACACCGGCGACAAGAACCATGCCGCACGATGTCAGGCCCTGCAGAATCCGACTGGCCGATTTGATCCGGGAGAGCGTAGCCGAACTTTTGGCGCGACTTGAGGGCATGATCAGATCCCTTAATTTGACTCAATAAAAAATTATCGTATAACAATAAAAAAATTATGTCAAACATGAGGAATCCAGATGCGATACCTGACTATTGGGTTACTTTTCGTTGCCGTTGCGGGATGCAGCCATGTTCCGCTGCCATCGGCAGTAAGACTGGGTCGGCTCGATCCCCTGACCGCCGATCCGCAATACATTCAGATTGCCGTGCGGATGCCGGACGGGCTGTCGGTACCTGATAGCGGTGCGGTTATGGAAATTGGCACCAGGCGGGCGGATATCGACGCGGAAGAGAAGCTGCGGCTCGTCTTCGAAAAACAGGTTGCCGCATCATCACATCTGGCGGATGGGTTGGAGCCGAAGGCAGGTACTCACGTTGAGATTTTTCGTGTCTCGGAGCGCGATATCCCACGCCTCAGAGCTCTGCAGGAGACGGCAAAAAGCTGGAAGGCAGATGCGCCTGATGACACCAAAGGCAGCCTTTCCATTCAGGCCTCCGGCTGCCGGACATCAACATTGCCGCGCGGGCCGCTCCATATTTCCACCTATCTCAGAACAGATCCCGGCAGTTCATTCTTCGTCGTGGCGCGCGACATGGATTTGCGGTCGCTCGTCAGCAATAACGGCGGCGAAGCGTTTTCGGTGCCGCTGTGCGACGTCCCGGAACGCTGAACGTCCATGCCGCTCATTCCACGTTCAGCGCGCGCAGAAAGTCCGCACTGGTATGGGCATTGATCACCGCGTGCTTGATCAGATTGTTAAAATGGCTGCTCAGTGCCTGGATCGTGTCGGTGGCGTTGAGGACAAAATACATGTCGCCGACATAGATCGCCGCCCGTTTCGGCCCGAAAACCGTATAAGGGATTGAGTAGCTTTCCAGTTCGTCGAACAGATAAAGCCGAAAGGTGGGATAAAGTTCATCCAGCAGATCGGCCATATAGCCAATCTGGATCGTTCGCTTTTCCCGCCCAAGGCCTGACCAGATGCCGCGGCCTTCCGCCAGCAGCCGCAATTGCTGCACCGGCATGCACACCTCCATGTCGGTTTCCGGCCGGCGGCTGTAATCAAGCCGGCTTTCCGCATCGCGGATCTGGGTTTCCTCTGCCGCGCCGCGGCCGCGCAGATATTCATAGGCGATCACCGCTTCGGTTCGCAGCAGGTCGGGAACGGTGGAGGGCACATAGCGGATCTTGTAGCCGATCGCGTCCTGATGCCATTGTGCAAGCTGGGTATCGTCGGAGGCGCCATCGGTATCCTCGATCTCCAGCATCGGTTTGATTTCGGCGGCAAACTGTTCGCTCTGGCTGAGCCCCATCAGCCAGTCTAGGCTGACACCATGGCGTTCGGCGATGGCATGCAGGGTTTCCGCACGTGGCAGCCGCGTCGAACCGTCGGCAAGCAACTGGCTGAGCGCCGATCTGTCGAGGCCGACGGAGCGGGCAAACTCCGCCTGATTGCCGGCGAATCGGTCAAGCACAATTTTCAGCCGGCCGCGGAAAACCGGTCCGAGATCTCTCTTGTCCATCCCAATCCCCTCAATAATTGATGATAACATCAAATAATGTTGTGTAAATACAACTTAACTTTTATTTGCAAGTCATACGCAACGGAACCGACGCATTGTCTCCTTGTCCGGAGAATCAAAAATACTGATAATTATCAGGGGTTTGAAGGGGCTGATACATGCGTAAGGCGAAACAGGTCGAGTGGCTGACGATAGGCCTGGCTGTGATATGTTATGCGCTCTGGTTTGCTTTGAGTGCTCTTGCGGGCGGTTCCTCCAGTCCGCTTCTATGGTTGATCGTCATTCCCGCCCTGGCGGCGGTGGCGACCCTCCACGCATCGCTCTCCCACGAGGCTCTGCATGGTCATCCGACCCGTCGGGCCTGGATCAACGAGTGCATGGTGAGTATTGCCGTGGGCCTCTTCATTCCCTACCGCCGGTTTCAAACCCTGCATCTGCGCCACCATGCCAACGAGCGGCTGACCGATCCTTACGACGACCCGGAAAGTTTCTACCTGACGCGTCACGACTGGCAGGATCTGCGGCCGTTCATGCGTACGCTGCTGCGGTTCAACAATACACTGACCGGCCGGCTGACCATCGGCCCGGCGCTTTCGCTGGCGGCATTCTATGCCGCAGAGTTCCGGCACATGCGGGCAGGGGACCGACAGGTGATCGCCGGCTGGCTCCGGCATTGTGCCGGGCTTGTGCCGGTGCTGATCTGGTTATCGGTCTCCGGATTTCCACTCTGGCTCTATGCCGTGGCTGTCGCCTATCCGTCCTATTCGCTGCTGATGCTGCGAACATTCGCCGAGCATCAGGCGCATGAAGACCCGGCGCAGCGGACGGTCGTCATCAAGGCGTCGCCGTTTTTCGCGCTGTTGTTCCTCAACAACAATCTGCATGTCGCTCATCACGCCAATCCGCGCGCGCCCTGGTACCGGTTGCCGCAGCTTTGCCGCGACGGCTGCGCCGGTGCCGCCTACAGGTTCAGCGGATACGGTCAGTTGTTCCGCCGTTTTGCCTTCCGCGCCAAGGAACCGGTGCCTCATCCGCATCTGCGCCGGCAGGCGAAGTGATGCCGCCGGTTGCCGCGTCAACCCCAGTTGCGGCTTTGGCCCCTGTTGCAGCCTTGCCAATGTACGACTGGCCGAAGGTGCGGCTCGCCAATGATGTGCTGTGGCGGCGGCTGGCGGCGGGGCTGCGCACGCGCGGACTGGATGCCCCTGAACAGCTTGAACGCAATCGGCCGGACACCGAAATCTGGCGCGATCCCGGCCTGCTCATCGCCCAGACCTGCGGCTATCCGTTTGTCGCCGGACTGCTTGACCATTTGCGTCTTGTTGCAACGCCCTGTTATGGCGTCGCCGGTTGCGAAGGGGCCTGTTATTCAAGCCACATCATCGTGCGGTGCGACGAAGAGGCAACGTCGCTGGCCGGGATGGCCGGACGGAACGCCGCCATCAACGGCATCAATTCACAATCCGGATTTGCAGCCCTGCAGGCTGCGGTTTCCGCCGAAGCCGGGCCGACGCCGTATTTTGCCAGTGCCATCATCAGCGGCAGCCATTTCGGTTCAATGCGCGCAGTCGCTGCCGGTGAAGCTGACATTGCTGCAATCGATGCCGTCTGCTGGGCGCTGGCACAGCGGGACTGCCCGCAAGTCGCCTCGCATCTGAAGAGCATCGCCACAACGCCGCTGACCCCGGGGCTGCCGTTTGTCACCGCCATAGCCCGGCCGGATATCGAGACCGTGCAGATCCGCGATGCGCTGGCGGAATGTTTTGCCGACCCGCAAACGGAAGCCGCGCGGAGGGCGCTTTTTCTGACGGGATTTGAAATCCTCGGGATACAGGACTATCTGGCGGCCTTCTCCCGTATCGGCGATAACGGCTTCGCCATGCTCATCCCGCCCGGCCCGAAAGCCGTTGATCCAGCGGATAAGTCGAAAGCTGCTCATAACCATTCTTGGTGATCAGCACCTGATCCTCCAGCTTGACGCCTTCATGGCCGCCATGGCGTCCGACATAACTTTCCACGCAGACGACCATGCCGGGCTGAAGCTCGCCGTCATGACCGGAATGGTCCCAGTCGTCAGGGTATGGCACGGTGGGATATTCGTCGCACAGGCCGACGCCGTGAAACAGGACCGAATAGCGGTTCGGCAGGCAGTCCGCCGGCAGGCTCCGGCCTTGCTGCGACAGGTCCCGGAACGACAGTCCCGGTCCGAGCATCGCCATATTGGTTTCAATCTGGTCGACCGCCAGCGTGTAGAGATCGCGCTGCTCGTTACTCGCCTTGCCGTCGCCGGCAAGCCAGGTGCGGGAAATGTCGCAGCAATAGCCATAAGGGCCGATCAGATCGGTGTCGAAGGCAACGATGTCACCGGTCTCGATGATCCGCGCCGAACTTTCCTGAAACCAGGGATTGGTGCGCGGCCCCGATGACAAAAGCCGGGTCTCGATCCATTCGCCGCCGCGCCGGACATTTTCAGCATGCAGGATCGCCCACAGATCGTTTTCGCTCATGCCGGACCTCAGTTGCGTCTCCATGACACCCATCGCCGCCTCGCAGGCTTCAACCGACCGCCGCATGGCCTTGATCTCTTCCGGCGATTTGATCGAACGGGCCTGTTCCATCACCTCTTCGCCATTGACGGTCGAGACGCCTTGCAGGCTGAGAAAATGCAGTCCTTCCGGATTGATCCGGTCGACGGCGATCCGGTGGTTCGCACCGCCTGAGGTTTTTATGGCGTCGGCCAGTTCCGCCGCCCATTTTTGCGCAAACTCCTCAAGCCGCGGCCCGGCTTCGAAATAGAACCACGGGATGCCGTGACGCACTTCGTCGACCACGTTTGAATGTCCGGAAAGATGTTCGCAATGGTGAAAGTCCCACAGGATCACAGGCCCGTCTGTGGCAATGAAAGCGTAACGCACGGCATTGTGGGTGCACCACAGCTGCATGTTGGTGGCGTCGGTGGCGTAACGCAGATTGAGCGGATCATAGAGCAGGATGCCGGCGAGATCGCGCTGGCGCAATTGCTGCCGCACGCGTTCGATGCGGTAGGAGCGCAGCGCATCCATGTCGGGCGCGTCGAGCCCCGCCGCCGCCCATTCGCCCTCCGCCAGTTCGCCGAAACCGAGCCGGTATTGCGAGTAGAAACCGGCCTTGTCGCGGGCATAGGCTTCCAGTCCATCAGCGTCTGCGGCAGCGCCCGGATGGCCGGGCAGAACAAACGGCGCGATCTTGCGCCGGCGCGATTTGAACAGCGGCGAAGGACTGTCGGCGAGGCTCATGGCGGTTTCCCCGATGGATATGTTTTGAAGCCATGGTGCAGCAGGGTTTTGCGACGCGGATGCCCCGGCGCGACATTGGCCTGTTCCGGCCGCGACGTGGGACACGGACGGCCCGGTGAAAGCTGTTTGATGTCAATTCGCGACGGGATGCAGTTGACGGCTTGACATATCATCTGCAATCGGCCGGCCGGGATATCAGTCAGACGGCAGCCCAGGCAACGATATTGAAGGGCCATTGCGGCGATCCCGGCAGATTCGGATTCATCGGCGATGTCATGAAAGTCACTATCGGCGTTGATGTCTTCGTCGGTCAATTCGCATCCGCGAGCACAGACAAGCCGCATTGAAACCAAATTTTGGCCGGAGACGCGATTCACAATTCCGGCACGCAGCGTCATGTCATGGTCAGGAAACCATTGTATCGGCGTGTCAGGAGCCTATGTGGCAGTGATATCCCGGCGGAAACAGCAGGGCGCGTGCTCGACGATCCGGTTTTGTATGTCCTGGCAGATAGCGCACGCGCCGGATTTGTCAGGAGAGATCGGACAAGCCGTTGCCGGTTGAAGTGCAAGGCAACATATTTCGGTCCCGTGCACGAGGATCCTTGCCAAAAAACGGGGGCAAGAAACCGGGGCATCGCCCTGCCTGACATCATCTCGTCCGACCCGGCCGGGCCGGGTTCAATCCCAAACCACGTCGCCATGAAGGAGACATCACGTGATTGTTCAACGACAAGCTGTCGCATCGGCCACTGACAGCCTGAGCCTTTTCGACACTGTCCGCGCCCGCTCCCGCGCGCTGGTCAAAGACCTGTCACCTGAGGATATGGGCCTCCAGTCGATGGAAGACGCCAGCCCGGCCAAATGGCATCTGGCGCACACGACATGGTTCTTTGAGGAATTTATCCTGAAACCGCATATGCCGGCCTATGTCTCGCCCGACGACCGGTTCGCCTTCCTGTTCAACTCCTACTACGTGCAGGCCGGCCCTCGCCATACGCGTTCAAAACGCGGGCTCCTGTCGCGGCCGGATGTTGCGGAGGTGTTTGCCTATCGCGATCATGTCGACGCCGCGATGCGGCAGCTTCTGGACGAAGAATGCGTTGACGCTGACGCAATCGCCTCGCTGGCCGAACTTGGATGCCACCACGAAATGCAGCACCAGGAGCTTCTGGTGACCGATCTGCTGCACGCGCTTTCGCACAATCCGCTGCTGCCGGCCTATCATGCGCCGAAGCCGGTTTCGGTTACCGGTGAGCGGCCGGTTTCGTGGATCGATCATGCCGGCGGCCTGGTGCAGATCGGCCATGATGGCAGCGGCTTCGCCTATGATTGCGAAGCCCCGCGCCACAGCGTCTTTCTGCATCCGTTCAGGCTGGCCTCGCGGCCGGTCACCAATCGCGACTGGATCGCCTTCATGGAGGCTGGCGGCTATCAAACCCAGACCCACTGGCTGTCCGACGGCTGGGCAACGCGCGAGCGCGAGGACTGGGACGCGCCGCTCTACTGGTGGCGGCAGGATGATGCCTGGTGGAGCTATTCACTGCGCGGGCCGCAGCCGGTCAATCTCGATGCCCCGGTGGTGCATGTCAGTTATTACGAGGCCGACGCCTATGCGCGCTGGGCCGGCAAGCGGCTGCCAACGGAAGCGGAATGGGAAATTGTCGCGCGCGACCGGCCGATCGACGGCAACTTCCTCGACGACGGCAATTTCCGTCCGTTGCCGCCCCAGACGCAAACACAGACACAGACACAGGCTGGCGCAGGATCCGGCGTCCAGTTCTGGGGCGATGTCTGGGAATGGACCCAGAGCCCGTTCACGCCCTATCCGGGTTTTCAGCCGCCTGAAGGCGCAATCGGCGAATATAACGGCAAATTCATGTGCAATCAGTTCGTCCTGCGCGGCGGCTCATGCGCCACGCCGAAGGCGCAGATGCGGGCCAGTTACCGGACCTTCTTCTATCCGCATCAGCGCTGGCAGATGCTTGGTCTCAGACTGGCGGACGATCGGCCGGCGGGCAGGACGGAGACGATGCCCGCTACACCCGCGTCTTCCGATGTTCGGGCCGATGCGGAGTTTGCCGGCTCGATCCTGGCGGGCCTCAGCGCAGAGAAGAAGACCATTGCAAGCAAATGGCTTTACGATGCCCGCGGCTCGCAATTGTTCGACGCAATTACCGGTCTTGAGGAATATTACCCGACGCAGATCGAAACCGGCATCCTGCGGGAGCGCGCGCCGGAACTGTCGCCGTTTGCCCCGGCCGGCACGGCGCTTGTGGAACTGGGCAGCGGTTCAAGCGTCAAGACCCGTATCCTGCTCGACGCCCTGCCGTCGCTTGGCGCTTACCTGCCGGTTGATATCTCCGCCAGCCATCTTGAGGATGCGGCTGCAAAGCTTGCGGCGGACTATGCCGGGATCGACGTTCATCCGGTTGTTGGCGATTTTACCGGCGACATCAATTTGCCGGAGGCTTTCCGCGATGCCCCGAAGCTGCTGTTCTTTCCAGGCTCCACCATCGGTAATTTCGAGCCCGGCGAGGCTGTTGCCCTGCTGGCACGGTTGCGGAAGCTGGAGAGGGTTTCGGCATTTGTCGTCGGCGTTGATATCGTCAAGGCGGAGGAAACGCTGGTTCGCGCCTATGACGATGCGTCCGGCGTCACCGGTAATTTCAACCTCAATCTGCTGACCCGCATCAACCGGGAACTCGGCGCCGATTTCGACCTGGACGGCTTCCGTCACGAAGCGCGCTGGAATGCGTCAGACAGCCGGATCGAGATGCATCTGGTCAGTCTTGCCGATCAGTCGGTCCGTTTGCTCGGCGAGACCATCGATTTTGCAAGCGGCGAGACGATCCACACGGAAAACTCCTTCAAGTACCAGCCCGGCCAGTTTGCCGGCATGGCCGCGCAGGCGGGCTGGCGGGTGAGCCGGACCTGGCTTGACGATGCCGGACTGTTCAGCGTTGTGGTCCTGGAGCCAAAGGAATGACAAGAGGCGCCGGGAACCGAAGTTCCCAGACGGCAGGTCAAGGCCGACCGCAGCCGCAACCGGCCCGCGGACAGTCAATTTCAGATTTCCGTCAACAAGCTGGCAGGGAGCGCTGCCAGCACCATCTCACCGGATCATCATTGCGGCGTCGTGTTTTGCGCCGCCGCTTCCAATTCGATGATCCTGGCTTGCTGCTCTTCAATCAGCTTGGTCTTTTCCTCAAGACCGGCCTTTATGGTTTCCATCTCCGACGTCGCACCCTGCGCCTTTTCGTCGGCCGCAGCGAGTTGCGCCTGCAGGGTCTGTACCTGGTCGGCGAGGCCGCCGATCCGGGGCTGCATGTAGGCATAACTGCCTGCCGCCCCTACTATCAAAGCGACCAGAGCGAATATCCACGTTTTCATCCCGTTCATTTCGACCTCCTTTTGGAGCGCCGAGCGGCAATCCGAGCCCGCTTTCGTCGACCCTCCATTTGCTCAGCTCTTTGCATGAACGCCGGCGGCGCACCTTGCGCTAGATCAACCCGGCGCCTTCAAGTGCCTGAATGGCTGCATCGATAAGCGGCGCGGGCCACTCCGGTACCGCAGCAATTGCCTCACGCGGCGGCTGGAAAATCCTTGCGTTTGATTTTGGCGCGGCGCCCGTCGGGATGATGGAACACGATGCCCTCTGCAAGTTGCCCGGGAGCGTACAGGCTTTCCAGCATCGCAAGGCTGTTTGCCAGGCCCTCATATGTGAGCGGCAATTGCGCGTAGCGCGGAATATCCAGATTGAACGGCACGCATATATGATGCTCCAGCCCAAGGGGATTTCCCTGAATGCGCGGGCCCAGCGCCTCGCAGGGATGCTCACCGTCGAGCCATTTTCCGGTTTCGGTTTCTCGAACGGCAGCAAATATCCACTGGTCGGTTTTGTCGAACTCATCGGCATCGACGTACCATCCGTCAATGATGCCTTTCCGCTTTTGTATTTTGCTTGGATTCTGGCGTTTTTCGATGCGCACAACTTCGCCACACCGAATCGTCACGCGGATATTGGTACCGTCGAGCTTTTCCGTCGGGATACCTTCGCCGGCAAAAACCCATTCGCATTCCGCACGCGGCCGGTCGATGACCTTGAAGCCTTCTCCACGTTCAAAGATGGTTGGAATTTTTTCTATGACGGCTGTTCCCTTCCGGACCTGAGTCAGCAGTTCTTCTGCAGTGACCACATCATGATGCAGGCCGCTGGCAAGTCCTCGAACCAGATCGGCCACGGTGACATCAGCATCGACAGCGAACTTCTTTAGTGCCTTGCGCTCGTCGGCTGACATCCAGACGACAAGTCGCCCCCATCCGTCAGGCGGTTTCCATTGGGCTAACCGTTCAGGATCTTTGCGCGGCCGTCCGCGTTTGACTTTTATTTCCATGAGAACACAATATCGGAATATTTCCATTATGCCAATTGGCATAGTAGAAAATATTTTGAGTGATCGGCTGTTGGGTCAGCTTTAACCGGTTGAAACTCTGTTGTGGCTTATACTGGCCGCTCACCCGCGCATCCGCGACGCCTGCGGATCGAACAGCGGCTCGCGCTGCACCCGCGCGGCAAAACGCTCGCCGAGTACTTCGATTTCAAACGTCCCGCCGCTTGTGACGCTGGCCGCCAGCGCCGCCGGCAGATAACCCTGCGCCATCGAAACGCCTGCATGGTGGGCATAACCGCCCGAGGTGACCCAGCCCACCACCTTGCCGTCGTGCCAGATCGGCTCGTCGCCGATCACATCGGCGTCGGCTGCCTCGACGATCATGGAAACCAGGGCCCGTTCCGCCCCGTTCTCTTTTTCAGCCATCGCCCCGTCGCGGCCGATAAAGGCGTTTTTCGACAGATCGACAAAGCGGCCGAGGCCGGCCTCGAACGGGCCGTAGAGCGGCCGGAATTCGCGCGCCCAGGTGCCGAAATTCTTCTCCAGGCGGAGCGACATCAGGGCACGGATGCCGAACAGGCGGATGCCGTGTTCCTCTCCGGCCGCCAACAGCGCGTCGAACATCTGCCGCTGGTGATCCGGCGTCAGCCAGATCTCATACCCCAGATCGCCGGTATAGCTGATCCGCCCGACCATGACCGGCAGGTCGGCCAGGGCCATCTCGCGGAAATCCATGAACCGGAAGGTCTCGTTTGAGACATCTTCGCCGGTCAGTTTCGCCAGCACCTTGCGGGCGTTCGGCCCGGCGATGGTCAGTCCGACAAGCGACAGGCCGAGCGGTCGGATTGCAACGCTGCCGTCCTTTTGAGCATTGGGGGGCAAATGCTGCTCGAACCAGCGCATGTGATATTTTTCCGCAGATCCGGAGCCGAATATGAAAAACCGCTCAGGCCCGGCCTTGGCGATGGTGAAATCGCCGATCAGCTTGCCGGCTTCGTTCAGCATCGGCGTCAGCACGATGCGGCCCTGGCGCGGCATCTTGTTGGCCATCATGTGCGACAGCCAGGTTTCCGCGTTCGCACCGGTGACTTCATATTTGGCGAAGGCGGATGTTTCCGACAGGCCGACGCGTTCGCGCACGGCTTTGCATTCGGCGGCGACATGGTCGAAATCCGCCGAGCGGCGGAACGAGAAGACGTCTTCCACGCCCTCTGGCGCAAACCAGAGCGGCGCTTCCAGACCCCAATTATCGCCCATGACCGCGCCGTGCTGCAGCATGACGTCATAGACCGGCGTGGTGCGCAGCGGCCGGGCCGCCGGCAGTTCCTCATTCGGAAAGCGGATCTGGAAGCGGCGGGAATAATTCTCCCGCACCTTGGCGTTGGTATAGGCCATCGAGGCCCAGTCGCCGAAACGGGCGACATCCATGCCCCAGACGTCGAAACCCGGATCGCCGTTGACCATCCAGTTCGACAGCGCCAGGCCGACGCCGCCGCCCTGGCTGAAGCCAGCCATGACGGCACAGGCGCACCAGTAATTGCGCAGGCCCTGCACCGGCCCGATCAGCGGGTTGCCGTCGGGCGCGAACGTAAACGGGCCGTTGATGATCTGTTTGATGCCGGCGTTCTGGAAGGCCGGGAAATGTTCGAACCCGACCTCCAGCGACGGGGCGATGCGGTCAAGATCCGGCTCCAGCAATTCGTGGCCGAAATCCCACGGCGTGGTGTCCGGCGACCATGGTTTGCCGGCCCGCTCATAAGTGCCCATCAGCATGCCGCCGCGCTCCTGGCGCAGATACAGTTCACCCTCAAAATCGATGGCGTGGATCACCTCCTTGCCGGTCGAGGCGTTGATTTCGGCGACCTCAGGCATGTCTTCCGTCAAGAGATACATATGTTCCATGGCCAGCACCGGCAGTTCCAGCCCGACCATGCGGCCGACCTCGCGCGCCCACAGGCCGCCGGCATTGACCACATGCTCGGCGTGGATATTGCCTTTGTCGGTGATCACGTCCCAGGTGCCGTCCTCGCGCTGGGTCAGGTCTTCAACTTTGGTATGGCGATATATTTCAGCGCCGCCGATGCGGGCGGATTTGGCGTAAGCGTGGGTCGTGCCGGACGGGTCGAGATGGCCTTCAACCTCATCCCACAGCGCGCCTTCAAAATATTTCTCGTCGATCAGCGGCATCAGCGCCTTGGCTTCGCTGGCGCTGATGATTTCCGTCTTCATGCCGAGATAGCGGCCGCGCGCATGGGCTGATTTCAGCCATTCCATCCGCGCTTTCGTGCCTGCAAGCTGTACTCCGCCGGTCAGATGCAGGCCGCATGACTGGCCGGATATTTCTTCCAGTTCCTTGTAGAGGCCAACGGTATAATCTTGCAGCTTGGCGACGTTGGGGTCGCCGTTCAGCGTATGGAAGCCGCCGGCGGCATGCCAGGTGGAGCCGGAGGTCAGCTCGTCGCGCTCCACCAGTACGACATCCTTCCAGCCGGCCTTGGTCAGATGGTAGAGCACCGAACAGCCGACAACGCCGCCGCCGATCACCACTGCCTGTGCATGGGATTTCATCGTTTGAACTCCTGAATTCGAAAGTCGGCCATTGAGAATCTGCCGCTAAAAGTCGGTCGGCGCGCCGCCTTCCGCCTTGCGGCGTTCGACGAACTCGCGCAGTTCTTCCTCGATTGCCGGGTCCATCGGCGGCGCCTCGAAATCGGCCAGGATCTTCTTCCAGATCTTGTTGGCGCGTTCCGGCGTTGTCGGGCTGCCGTCTTCCGCCCAGCTCTCATAGTTGCGCCAGTCTGACAGGAACGGCGAATAAAACGCTGTTTCATAACGGCTTTGGGTATGTTCCGCGCCGAAGAAATGGCCAGTGGATCCGACATCGCGGATCGCCTCGACGGCGATATCGTCGTCGGTCATCGGCACCGGTTTCATATAATGGATCATCTGCTGCAGGGTTTCGCAGTCCATAACGAATTTTTCGTAGGACGCATCGAGGCCGCCTTCCAGCCAGCCGGCGGCATGATAGACCATATTGGCCTTTCCGGTGACGACGGCCCACAGCGAAAACGCGCTTTCCCACGCCGCCTGGGCGTCGGGAATGTTGGCGGCGCAGGCGTTGGAGGCGCGCAGCGGCAGGCCGTAGAAGCGGGCCATCTGGCCGGACATCTGGGTGGCGCGCATATATTCCGGCGTGCCGAAAGCCGGCGCGCCGGATTTCATGTCGACATTGGAGGTAAACGACCCGTAGACGACCGGCGTTCCGGGCCGGATGCACTGCAAGAGGACGATGGCGGCCAGGCCTTCCGCCGTCTGCTGGGCGATCGCGCCGGCCAGCGTCACCGGCGCCATTGCGCCGGCCAGCGTGAAAGGCGTGACAACCACCGGCTGGCCGCGTTTCGCGCAGCGCATGGCACCATCGAGCATCGGCCAGTCATGCTTCAGCGGCGAGGACGAATTGATGTTGGTATAGACACGGGGTATCTGTTCAAACTCTTCGTGGCTGACGCCGTTGGCGATGCGGACCATTTCAAGCACGTCCTCGACACGTTCGGTGCCAAGCGAATAAAGATGCGGCACTTTGTCGGTCAAAGTCAGCTTGTCATACAGGCAATCCAAATGCCGGATAGAGGCGTGGATATCGACCGGTTCCACCGGATATCCGCCGGCAAAGTGGATACAATTGAAAGTTTGCGTCAGCTTGAGGAAATCGCGGTAGCTTTCCCGGTCGCCGACCCTGCGTCCGCGGTCCAGATCCATGCAATTGGGCGGGCTGGAGACATTGCCGAACACCATGTGATCGCCGCCGATGGTCAGTACACGGTCCGGATTGCGCGGTGTCATCGTGAATTGCGACGGAGCCAGTTTGACCTGCTGCATGACGAAATCGCGATCCATGCGGACATTGTCGGAGTTTGGATCGACAGTGCAGCCGGCCTGTTTCAGCACGGTCTTGGCCTCTTCGTTGAGGAACTCAATACCGATCTCCTCGAGAATGCGCATCGCGCCATTGTGAATGCGCTGCACGCCGTCTTCATCGATGGGTTCCACCGGGCGGTCGTAATTGACCGGAATTTGCCGGCCCGTCCCCCAGAACGCCCCCCAGAACGCCCCCCAGAACGCCCCCCAGAACGCCCGCCAGAACGCCCGCCGGCTGCCGTCTCCTCTTTGCCGAGGCTCATATCGATCTCCCTGCCGCGCACGTCGGCGTAACGATGTGCCGAGCAGACGCCGAATTCCCGAACCATAGCTTGCCGCAAGCGACATCTGTTGGCGCAAACACGACTAATGCCGCGATCAGTAGACGCATTGGCGCGGACAGGGGTTGATATGGGCCCCCGGCTCCATGTTAGTCTGTGCGGTGGAAGGAAGGTTGCTGCCGGTCCGCAGCGCCTGAGAAGGCCGCAGGACAAAAATCGAATAAAATAATGTCATCTTCCGGCAATGAATTTACCTTTCAAAAAAACAACAGGGAGACTGTTTGAGATGTCACATTCCGACGAAAAAATGAGCCGCCATCCGAAGGTGGAAGAAGCGCGCGACCTGATGGACCGTGGCCGGTTGAGCCGTCGCGAATTCATTCGCGTTGCTGCTTTGGTCGGCGTATCCGCCGGCGCGGCCTACACAATGGCCGGGCTGCCGAGCCCGTCCTTTGCTGCCGGCCACGGCAATATGCCGTTCCCGGCCGACGATCCGAATGCCAAGAAAGGCGGCATCCTGAAAGTCGCCATGCAGATCCAGAAGATGGAAGATCCGGCGACCTATTCCTGGGTCGAAATGTCGAACCAGACCCGTCATTCGCTTGAACATCTTTCCATGACCGGCCCGGACAATATTACCCGCCCAATGCTGGCGGAAAGCTGGGAAGCGTCCGACGATCTGACCGAATGGACCTTCAACCTGCGCAAGGGCGTCAAGTGGCATAATGGCGACGAACTGGTTGCCGACCACATCAAGTTCAACGTCGAGCGCTGGACGGATCCGAACCTCGGTTCGTCCAATGTCGGACTGTCATCGATCAGTGCACTGGTTGAAGAGGTGGATTCCGGCGAAAAGAACGATGACGGTTCGGCCAAGATGGTCAAAAAGCTGCGCGGCGACGCGATCGAAGTGGTCGATTCCCATACGATCAAGTTCAAGCTGGCCAAGCCGGTACTGTCGTTTGCCGAGGATATGTACAATTATCCGACCGCAATCCTGCATCCCTCGTTCAAGGCACCGTTCTCCGACAATCCGATCGGCACCGGCCCGTTCACGCTGGCCGAACTGGTCGTTGGCGAAAAAGCGATCCTGAAGCGTGCGGCCGACCATGACTATTGGGGCGGCGAGGTCTATCTCGACGAAATTCACTATTACAATTTCGACGAAGATAACCAGCTCACCGCGTTTGCCTCAGGCGATGTCGACTCGATTTACGAGTTCGGTGTCGAACAGATGGAACTGGCCAAGGCGCTGGACGGCGAAATCGTTGCCGCCCGCACAGCCCAGTCGCTGATCTGCCGGATGCAGATCACTCAGGAACCCTTCACGGACAAGCGGGTCCGCCAGGCTCTGGTGAAATCCGTCGACAATGCCGCGATCAAGGCTCTGGTCTATCCCGAAGGCGGCGATGTTGCGGAAAACCACCATGTGGCGCCGGTGCATCCGGAATATTTCCCGCTGCCGCCACTGGAACGCGACGTTGAGGGTGCAAAGGCACTGCTCAAGGAAGCCGGCAAGGAAAACCTGGAAATCACCATTGATGTCGGCAACACCGACGGTCCGTGGCACCAGACGCTTGCCGAAGCCATGCGCGACCAGATGAAGGATGCCGGCATCAAGCTGAACATCAATGTGATGCCGCCGTCCAAATATTGGGAAATCTGGGCCAAGACGCCGTTTGGCGCAACCGCCTGGACCCATCGTCCGCTTGGCACCATGGTGCTGTCGCTCGGTTACCGGACCGGCGTGCCGTGGAACGAAACGGCGTATGCCAATCCGGAGTTCGACGCAGCTTTGGACAAGGCTGAATCGATCCTCGACGTGGAGGCCCGCAAGGCTCAGATGGAGACCGTCGAAAGGATTATCCAGGACGATGCCATCATGATCCAGCCACTCAATCGGCCGGTTTATACAATCGTCGCCAAGAAGGTGCACGGCTATCCAGCCCATCCGACCCAGTATCACCAGTTCAACAAGGTCTGGATCGGTTAAAGACACAAAACGCCCCGGGGTTTACTCCGGGGCGTTTTTTATCCGGCACAGGAAAAAAGGGACCTGGACAAAAATAAACGAGGGGAGCCTGTCTGAGGGGCAGGCATTGGGAGTTCATGATAAAACTAATCGGGCGCCGCCTGCTGCAGATGCTGCTCATCATTCTGACGGTATCGATAATCCTGTTTCTGATTTTCGACTCCGACAGTTACAAACAGCGCATCGCGCTCGCAGAACTCGGCAATTTCGGCCTGAGTTCCATGTCGGCGGACGATTATCAGGCCTGGCTGACCAAGAAGGGTCTCAATATCCCGGTCTACGAGCGTTATGCCAAATGGGTCGGCGGCGTTTTGACGGGAGACCTCGGTCAATCCTTTGAAAAGGCGACGCCTGTCGCGCCGCTGCTTCTGGACCGGTTGAAGAACACGGGAATTCTTGCATTCTGGGTGTTTGCCCTGATGATCCCGATCTCCCTGATCCTGGGTGTCCTGTCGGGCATGAACGAAGGGTCCAAAACCGACCGAAGTATCACCTTCATATCGGTGTTTTTTACATCGATGCCAGAGATTGCCACAGCGGTTATCGTGACCGTTGTCTTCGCGCTGGGCCTGGGCTGGTTTCCCACCAAGTCGGCGATGATCAACGGGTTCGACGGCTGGCAGCTTGTGCTGCCGGTGATGACACTCGTGATCTACGATTTCGGTTACGTTGCCCGCATGACACGGGCGTCCATGGCCGAGGTCATGACGTCGCAATATATCCGCACTGCGGTTCTGAAGGGCATTCCCTATAACCGGGTGATCATGAAACACGCTTTGCGCAATGCGCTGATCGCGCCGTTCACAATCATCGTGCTGCAGCTCAACTGGCTCTTGTCCGGCGTCGTCGTTGTCGAGGTGTTCTTTGAATATAAGGGTTTCGGCAAACTGCTGCTGGAGGCAGCCCTGTTCGGCGACATCTATGTCGTTCAGGCCTGTACCCTGGTCGCCGTGGTGATTGCCGTCCTGTCGCAGATTATCTCCGATATCGGCTACACTTTCCTCAATCCCCGAATTCGTTTCGCTTGAAGGAGACGCACCATGGTTGTTACCACCGCACCAATGCCGACGCCGTCTCTTCTTGAGCGGTTGAAGACACCAAAAATCATCGGCGTCCTGATGGCGCTCGCCTGGTTCCCGTTAATGTTCTACGTCATGTTCGGGCTGTTCATCGACGACACGCTGCAGAACGTCATGTTGTTCCCGGCGGTTCCGGCGACGATCATCCTGTATCTCGTCGCGATTTCCGCATGGCGGGAAAGCTGGCTCGCCATTCTTGGCGTCTCGCTGGTGTTTTTCTGGCTTTTCATGGCCGTGTCCGCGCCCTTCCTGCCGCTTGCGGACCCGAATGCTCCGGTCGCGCCGTTTGCCGCGCCGCTCTCCACAAAGAAAGACATTTTCTTCGTGCTTGGTTCCGACTTCAAGGGGCGCGACATGCTGTCCCGGGTGCTCTGGGGCTGTCAGCGCGTCATTGTCTGGGGCATTTCGGCGACTTTTGTCGCCTATCTTGTCGGCACGCTGTTCGGATTGATCGCCGGTTATCTGTCAGGCTGGTGGGATGAGGTCATTTCATTTCTGGGCAATGTGCTCCTGTCGTTTCCGGTGATGGTGCTTTTCATCGTCATTCTGAACTATCTCGGGCCGTCCGGATTCAACATCGTCATTGCGGTAACGTTTGCCTCTGCGCCGGCGATCATGCGCATCGTGCGCGGTCTGGCGCTCGATATCAAAACCAGAGACTATGTGTTTGCCGCCCAGACACGCGGCGAGTCGCCGCTTTGGATCATGGTCATCGAACTGCTGCCGAATGTCCGCGGACCGCTCATTGTCGATGCCTGCCTGCGGCTTGGTTATACGACGGTTGCGATCACCACGCTGACATTTCTCGGTCTTGGCCTGCAGCCGCCCGATCCCGACTGGGGCCTGATGATCAAGGAAAGCGCCAAGGTCGCGATGATTCCGAAATTCTCCTACATGCTGCTTGTCCCGGCGCTTGCCGTCTCAAGTCTCATTCTCGGTTTCAACCTGCTGGCCGACGGCCTTCGGGAAATGAGCCTGCGTGACTGATCTGGAAGGAAAAACAATGTCGGACAATCAAAACGGATCAGACGCCACGCCGGTTCTGGAGTGCCGCAATCTTTGTATTTCGTATTTCACCCGAGCTGGCGAAATCCCCGCCGTAGTGGACTTCAATCTCAAGCTGATGCCGGGCGAGGCGCACGGCATCGTCGGTGAATCCGGCTGTGGCAAGTCGACTGTGGCGCTCGCCATCATGCAATATATGGGCAATAACGGCAAAATCGTCTCCGGCGATATTTTCTTCGAAGGCCGCGACATGCGAGCCATGAGCGAAGAGGAACTGCGGCAGTTGCGTGGCGCCAAGATCGCCATGGTCTACCAGGAACCGATGGCCTCGCTGAACCCGTCGATGAAGATCGGCGATCAGCTTTCAGAAGTGCCGATCTATCACGAAGGCGCCAGCCCGGAAGAGGCGAGGGAACGCTCCGCCAAGATGCTTGCCAGTGTCCGGCTTCCCGATCCCGAGCGGATCATGAATTCCTATCCGCATCAGATTTCCGGTGGCCAGCAGCAGCGTGTCGTCATCGCCATGGCGCTGCTGTCGAACCCGAAACTGCTGTTGCTTGATGAACCGACCACTGCGCTGGACGTGACGGTGGAAGCGGGCATCGTCGACCTGATCAACGAGATCGCCAAGGAATTCGGCACCTCGATGATCTACATTTCGCACAATCTCGGGCTGATCCTGGAAACCTGCAACCGCATTACGGTGATGTATTCCGGCGAAGCCGTCGAGGTGGGCTCGGTCGAAACGGTCTTCGACCATATGCGCCATCCCTATACGCGCGGCCTGTTCGGTTCCATTCCGCTGCCTGGCGCCGACAAGAACGCCCGCCCGCTGGTCGCCATTCCCGGCCAGTTGCCGCTGCCGCATGAGCGCCCGACCGGCTGTTATTTTGCGCCGCGCTGCGATTTTTTCCAGGCCGGCCTGTGCGATGTCCCTGATCTGGCCATGCGCGATGTTGCCGGTGATCCGGAGCACCGGACCCGCTGCGCACGTTATGACGTGATCGACTGGGAAACGCCGCTTAGCGAAGGCGCCGGCAAGCCGCCGGCGGAATCCGGCGATGTCGTTCTCAGGGTCGAAAATATGTCGAAACATTACGAGATCGAATCCGGGGCGCTGTTCTTTGGCGGCGAAAAGAAAACGGTGAAGGCCAACGAGCAGCTCGATTTCATTGCCCGCGAAGCGGAGACGGTCGCCATTGTCGGCGAATCCGGTTGCGGAAAGTCAACCTTTGCCAAGGTGCTGATGGGCCTGGAGGATGCGACCGGCGGCAAAGTCGTGCTGGGCAATCTGGAGCTCGGCGACCTGCCGGTTGAAAAGCGCGATCCCGAAACCATCGGAAAACTGCAGATGGTGTTCCAGAACCCGTTCGACACGCTCAATCCGAGCCACACCGTCGGCGGCCAGATTGCAAGGGTGATCCGCAAGTTCGGTGTGGAAAGCGACGAGGACAAGATCGAGGCGCGGGTGATGAACCTTCTCGACATCGTCAAGCTGCCGCGCGATTTCGCCAAGCGCCGGCCGCGCCAGCTGTCCGGCGGTCAGAAGCAGCGCGTCGGCATCGCCCGCGCCTTCGCCGGTAACCCGGCCGTGGTGATCGCCGACGAACCGGTCTCCGCACTTGATGTTTCCGTGCAGGCTGCCGTCACCGATCTGCTGATGGATATCCAGCGCGAGAACCGCACGACGTTGCTGTTCATCAGCCATGATCTGTCTGTCGTGCGGTATCTCGCAGACCGCATCGTCGTGATGTATCTCGGCCGTATCATGGAGCAGGGCACCACTGACGAGGTTTTTGCACCGCCTTATCATCCCTACACCGAGGCGCTGCTCTCGGCGGTGCCGATCGCCGACACGCATGTCAAGAAAAGGCATGTGGTGCTGACCGGCGAAATTCCGTCGCCGTCCAATCCGCCCAAAGGCTGCCCGTTTTCCACCCGCTGCCCGTATATGATTCCGGGAACCTGCGACGTGGACCTGCCGCCGATTCGCACGCCGTCAGCCGGCCATGCGATCGCCTGCCATCTGTCGGATGAGCAGCTGGCGGCAATGGAACCGGTAATTGTGATTGACGATGCGGGGTCTGCCGACGCGTCCGGAAGTGCGGTGACGGCCGTCCGGCTGGAAACCTCGGCGACAGGCGATGTCACTGCAAAACTTGCCGGCCTGCCTGACAACGCGACGCCGGAAGAACAGGCCGATGCTGTCGGCGATAAACCGTCCGGCCTGTCCGGTCCGCGCGGTTCCGGTGCCGACAAATTGACCCGGATCAAGGGTATCGGCCCCGTCAACGAGGCCAAGCTGAACGCACTCGGCATCTACCATTTCGATCAGATTGCAGCCTGGAGTCGATCGGAAACCGACTGGGTCGGCGCCTATCTGTCGTTTCCAGGACGCATCGAGCGGGAGAACTGGACCGATCAGGCGGCAGCGTTTGCGCGCGAGACAGCGGGATAATCGTCCGCTCGGGATCTGATCAGTTGTCGGTTGCCTATGGAACCCTGCCGCGGCTGGTGAACGATCCGCGAAGGGCGTGAGCCGGATTCGCGCAGACCAATTGTATGCTGTCGGGGGCTTTTCACGACCTCGACAGACGGTCGAATACAAGGATGAAAATTCCGCCTTTGAAGCCTGACTGAGACGCCATCCAATTGCTCTGATTGCCGTACTGGAACCTCCTTAACCCTCTTCCGGGCAAAGCGGGATTGCGGGTTGAATCAAAAATAATTCAACCGGCGGTGACATATTTATTCATATTCGAAGACGGGAAAACCCCGGGAAATTGGGATTCTTTGGCCGAATATGGTTACGGCAATCCTCTGTTAACCGTGTATTTGAAACGGTTATTAGCTTTTTTCTGACACCGTTGGTTGCATTAATGTTGGGAAGAAAAAATGAACAAGCTCTATGCAACAATCGGGTCGGGAAATTGCTTCAAAGCGCATCTTGCCATGAACCAGTTGGGAATCGCCTATGAAACGGTCCTCATCGATGTTTTGAAGGGGGAAACCCGCGGGGCGGAATTCCTGTCCGTCAATCCGAATGGTACGGTGCCGTTTCTGCGTCTTGCGGACGGCAGGGGCATTGCTGAATCAAATGCCATGATCTGGTATCTGGCCAAAGGCACATATCTGTTTCCAAAAACCAGCTATGAAGAAGCCATCGCCGTTCAGTGGATGATTTATGAGCAAACCCATCTGGAGCCGAACATATCGCCGGCCCGGTTCTTCACCACAATCGTGCCGTCACGCCGCGCGGAAATGGAAACCCAGATTGCCGGTTGGCAGGAAAAAGGCGCCATAGGACTTGCGCGGCTCAACGAACATCTCAAGCACCATGATTTCATTTCCGGTGTCGGATATTCGATCGCCGACATCGCAGTCTACGGCTATACGCATGTTGCCGACGAAGGCGGGTTTGACTTGGACGAATATCCGGCGGTGCTGTCCTGGATGAACCGTGTCGCCGCAACCGACGGCTACATCCCGATGAATGAGCTGAGTCTGGCTGCCTGAACGCTGCGCATCCTGTCTCAACTCCTGATCGGTCTAGAAAATCATGAATTCAGTTTCTGAAAACGGATCCAGCATAAAAATAAAAACACAGATCGCAGACCGTTTTCTGGACGGGCTTGATGTTGCCTTGTGGGTTTTTGACATCGACAATTCCTGCGTTCTCTGGGGCAATGCGAAGGCGCTTGAAGTCTGGGCAGCGGAATCGATTGAGGAACTCGCAAGTCGCGATATGAAGGCGGATATGTCCGTCAGCGTATCTCAGCGTTTGCGGCAGTATCAGGAAGATTTTGAACAGGGCGACGCGGCGTTCACCGAGCTCTGGACACTCTATCCAAACGGCAAGCCGGCGACATTACGTGTGATATACAAGGGATACCGGCTTGATGACGGGCGCATGGCCATGCTGTGTGAAGCATCGCCTGAGCTTGGCGAAACGCCGGAGACCCTGCGCAGCGCCGAGGCGCTGCTGCACACGACGGTGATGATTTCACTCTATGCCGACAATGGCAAACCGCTTTACCAGAACCCGGCTGCGCGCGCATCCAATGCGGATACAGGGCAGAATGCCGAATGCAGGTTTGCCGACCGGTCCGAATATCGGGCCCTGATGCAGCGCCTGCGCCGCGACGGCAAATGCCGTGCGGCTGCGCGTATCCGGACGAAGAATGGCGTGCGCTGGCATGAAATCACAGCCCGCGAATGTAGTGATGCGGTGACTGGCGGCGGCGCGATCCTGTTCAGCGAAGTCGATGTTTCCGATCTGAAGCAATCGGAAGAGCGGGTCCGTTATCTTGCCGACCATGATGTCCTGACCGGATTGCCAAACCGGAATTTTCTCCAGACAGAAGCCCCGTACCGCCTTGCCGATGCGAAGCAGGCCGGCAAGACAATGACATTGCTTCTGCTAGATCTGGACCGGTTCAAGGAAGTCAATGATACGCTGGGACATGCCGCAGGTGACGAACTTCTGATCGAAGTCGCCAGACGGCTGCAAACCGCAGCCGGATCAAATGCGATCGTGTCGCGGCTTGGCGGTGACGAGTTTATCATTCTTGTCGATGAAGACGATGCAAATTCCGTGCAGGGGCATATCGGATGCAGGGTCCTGGAATTGTTTGATGACAAGATCTGGGTCAACAATAACGAACTGCGGGTGACACCAAGTATCGGTATGAGCGAATATCCCAAGAACGGCAAGGACCTCAGCTCGTTGATGATCAATGCGGATCTTGCGCTCTACGCGGCAAAGGAAGCCGGCAAGAACCGGGCCGAATTCTTCTCCGTTTCGCTGCAGTCCAAACTCGACGACAGATTGGAGCTCGAGGCCGATCTGCGGCGGGCGATGAAGGAAGAGCAGTTCGAACTTTACTATCAGCCCAAGATCGATGTGCAGACCGAATTGATCACCGGAGCCGAGGCCCTGATCAGATGGCATCATCCCGAAAAGGGCCTTCTGAATCCGCAAATGTTTATCACCACCTGCGAAGAAATCGGGATCATCAGCGAAATTGGCGAATGGGTGATAACGTCCGTTGCCCAAAAGCAGTGCGAACTGGCCGGCAAAGGGTTCCCGGTGAGCCTGTCCCTGAATATGTCACCCCGGCAATTCAGGGAACCGCGACTGATTGATCTGGTCCTGTCGCTGGCGCGCGATACCGGTTGTGATCCGAGCATGATCGAATTCGAAATTACCGAATCCATCTTGATGGACGAACAGGGACCGATCACCGAATATCTCGAAACGTTCAAGGAAATCGGATATGGAATCGCGATCGATGATTTCGGAACCGGTTATTCCAATCTCGCCTATATCCAGAAATATCCGATCTCAAGCCTGAAGATTGACCGTTTCTTCGTTTCAAGCCTGCCGGATAATTCGGCGATTACCCATCTGATTATCGCAATGTGCAAGATGATGAACCTGAAATCGGTTGCCGAGGGCGTCGAAACGGAAGAACAGCTGGACTGGCTCCGGGCACAAGGCTGCAGCGAGTATCAGGGATTTCTTTTCAGCCCGGCTGTCGCTCCCGATGAATTCGCAGCCTTGCTGGCCAGGCAGAAAACCCAGGCCACCGGCAATCTGGTAAAATTGCCGACATCGCGACCACGCAAGGTGACATCGGCACAGTAACACCTAACCTGTGGCATCCGCCATGAGCTGAACGTCCAGATTGGCCGCCGCAGCGGCCTCAAAAAGGCTTGAAAAATCGTCGATCGCCGCGCCGCTTTTCAACCCGACAGCGACCGCCCCGACCAATAAATCAATATGTGCCGGCAATTGCGTTGCCGTGTCCAATTTTGCATAGACCAGCTGTTCTGCCTGCCCGAGAAAATCGTCGGGCTCGACATGTTTGAAGTTCGCGCCGGCCGGCTGTGCAGCATTGAGCGGCTGTGACAGCTTCGAGCCGTCACGGTAAAGCGCAACGGATTTGAGACACAGTTTGTGTGCCGCCTGAAAGACCTGGCGGCACTCATCAATCGAGGCCGACCTTGGCAGATTGACGGTCTTCGATATGCCGCCGGAAATGTACGGCTGTGCCGCCGCCATCATTTTCAGATGGCTCACTGACGATAGAGACCGGGTGCCGGCGGCGCCGCCGGATACCGCACAATCGAAGATCTCGTAATGCCGCGGGCTCAGCCCGGGTGCGCCTTCGGCAGTCTGATGGCCGCAGCAATAGATGTTGGCCCGATCGATTTCCGCAGCCTCGAAGCCGAGATATGACAACAGATCGAAACCGTCATCGCCGAGATCGTCCGCGGAAAGGCCAAAAGCCCGTTCGCAGAAGGTTATGCCGAGGTTGTGCGGCGAGAGCGCCACGCGAAGATCGGTCGCCTGAGCGATCGCCCGCTCTGCATTGCCGATCATCTGATCGGTAAACCCTTTGGCCTGCAGCGATTCCCGGTTGATACAGGGCGCATGTTTCAGCCGCGGCGTACCCAGAATATAGTCCTTGATCATGTTGATCCGGCCGGCGTCGTAACCCAGCCTCTTCAGGGCATCGACCAGCACCTGATTGACAATCTTGACATGCCCGCCGGCAGCCAGTGTCTTGTATTTGACCAGCGCAAAGTCCGGTTCGATGCCCAGCGTATCGCAATCCATGATCAGGCTGATCGTACCGGTCGGCGCGATCATCGTTGCCTGTGCATTGCGATAGCCGTGTCTTTCACCAAGACTGAGCGCTTCATCCCATGCTGCCCGGGCTGCTGCAACCAATGCCGGCTGCGGACAGGAACGGCCCGTCAGCGGAACCGGCATTATGGTCAGTTCCTCATATCCCTGTTTAAATCCAAACGCCGCCCGCCGATGATTGCGGATCACCCGCAACATTGCATCCTTGTTGGCGCGGTAGCCCTCAAAAGCACCGATATCGGCTGCAATTTCGGCTGAAGTGGCATAGGCCAGACCGGACATCAAAGCTGATATGGCGGCACATATTTCCCGTCCTTCATCACTGTCGTAGGCAATTCCGGCCGCCATCAACATGCCGCCGAGATTGGTAAAACCGAGGCCAAGCGGCCTGAAAGCATAGGTCTTTTCAGCGATTTCGCGGGACGGATATATCGCCCTGGAGACCGAAATCTCAAGCATAAGGCTGACCAGCCGCGCAGTCTGGGAAAAGGCCGCAATATCCACTTCGCCGTCAGCCGCAAAGGGCCGGAGATTGATAGAAGCAAGGGTGGTTGCGGTCTGATCGAGGAACATGAACTCCGAGCAGGAGTTCGAGCCATTGATCCGCTGTGTGATGGGGCAGGTATGCCATTCATTGATCGTGGCATCATATTGCAGGCCGGGATCGGCCGAAGCCCATGCCGCATAGCTGATCTTGTCCCACAGGGCCCGCGCACTGATCGCCCTGGCGACAGTTCCGTTTTTGCGGTTGATCAGCTGCCAGTCGGTGTCGCGTTCCACCGCATCCATGAATTCGTTGGTCACCTTGACGGAATTGTTCGAGTTCTGGCCCGAAACCGACAGATAGGCGTCGGAATCCCAATGGGTGTTAAAGTTGAGAAAGTCCTGCCAGCCGCCGCCGCTTCTGGCGAGTTCGATTGTGTTGACAATGGCGTTCTCAGGTATCTTGTGCAGACGGGCATCGTCGACGGCCTGCCGGAATTCCGCCTCGGTTCGAGCCTGCGATTGTGCCGCCGCTGCGTTGCAGGTTTGATAGATGGCTTTCAGTTTCTGATTGCAGTTGACCGACCCGCAGACCAGTGAGGCCACCTTGTGTTCTTCGTGAACTTTCCATTCAACGAAGTCTTCGATTTCCGGATGATCCGCATCGACCAGCACCATCTTTGAGGACCGGCGCGTCGAACCCCTGGCGGTGACAAGCGTTGCAGCCTTGTCCGATGCTTTTAACGCAGCAAGCAGGCCCGATGCATGCCCCCCGGCAGACAATGTTTCCTCATAGCCGCGCAGTGCGGAGAAGTTGGCGCCGGTGCCCGCTCCGGATTTGGCGATCCGCGCTTCAACCGTGATCAGGTCCATCACGCCATTGTCGCCGATTAGATCGTCGTTGATCGCCTGAATAAAACAGGAATGCAGAAAGGCGTGGCTATCGGATGTCTCAGCCGGCGCCGGCTCGCCGTTATCGGATATGATATGATAGCCGTCCGCCGAAGACCGGATGCCATAGGCCCAGTGGAGTCCGGTGCTGTACCATTGAGGACTGTTTGGCGAAAACATCTGCAGCGCCAGCAACCGGATCATTTCCGCATAAAAATTGGCGGCATCTGCCTCCGTGTCGAAATATCCGCCCTTCCAGCCCCAGTAGGTCCAGGTTCCGGCGAGGCGGTTGAAGACATTCCGGGCATCGGTCTCAGACCCATACCGGGCTTCATCCGGCATCCTTGAAAGTTTTTCCCGATCGGGTTCCGATCGCCACAACCATTCCGGCACGCCGTCTTCCGCAACACGCTTCAGCGCCGCTGGGACACCGGATTTCCGGCAATATTTGCGCGCCAGAATCTGCGCGGCCGTCACGCTCCAGGTGGCCGGAACGGTTACGCAGTCAGATGAAAATGCAACAGTCCCGTTTGCGTTATGCATCTTGATCGGGACGGAAACGAATTCAATTTCATCATATGGAGAGGAGAGTTTGTTACAAAAGTACGCGTTTACCTGCATGCCGTATTCAGCCCCGTCGCCCTGTGACAGACGCTGTCCACCGCCGCCGCTGAACAACCTGAAATCATATTAGATTGAATATATTTGAGAATACAACCGAATAGGTTTGCCGCAGGGGAAGCTACCGAATTGGGATTCCGGTCTCTCGTCTTGGTAATCTTCATGCTCAGCCTTGCCACTCTGTTTCCGTTATTTGTTGTTATTTCAAAGTCGGCACAGCCAGCCCCAACTTCGGTAGGTCTTCAATTTCGCGGATCAGTTTGCGGACCATCGCATCGGCGAAGTCGTCGAAATTCCGGATCGCAACGACAAAACTCTGCGGTCCGGCAATAACGTGATTTCGATACCAGTCATCGAGCCGATCGTCCTCGTTCAGGATTGCCAGCCCGTTGATCGTCACACCGCGCGACATAGCCATGGCACGGGCCGCCGGCATCGTCACGACGATCTCGCGCGGCGGCGTTTCTTCACCGTCACCCGATACGTCCACCACCTGCCGCAGACCGGAAATACCGTTGCGGTCGAATTTGCGCATGGCAGCAGCGATGCCTTCACCCAGCCCGGTTCCGCCGACAACATTGCGCTCCAGCGATCCGGCAATGTCGGCGAATGCAAGCGCATCGGCTTCCGATTGGATCAAGAACCAGTCTGTTTCGAATTTCGGCACAGTCGCGTCGGCCCAGATCACAATGGCGACCGCAATCCTGCCGGTCTTGCCGCCCCTGATTGCATCAAGCACTCCCGGTGCGCGGAAAGCATCGGCGACGCCCTGCATCTGAAGACGATATTCGCCCGGATCGACCGAGCCGGAAGCATCGATGGCCAGAACAAGTTCAAGATCGACGTCAACATCGCCATTGAACGACTGGGCTGAAGCGGAATGGGCCAAAACCGGCTGGGCCAGCATCACCAAAAACAAGGTTGCAACAAAACCGCGCATCATCATCCCTGATGAATACAGGGTATTCTGATCATATAACAGGGGTTGAGTCATAAAAAAATCACTATGTCCGCTTGTGTTGGTTTGCAGACAAGCGCCGTCATATGGCAAGTTCGTTCGCGCGAAGTGGGAGACGGATTTGAACAGGCACATTCTGGAAAATCGCTTTGACGAACTCCGGCGCCGCAATCGTCAGATAGACATGACGCGGGGCAAGCCGGCGTCCGATCAGCTTGACATCAGCAATGATCTGCTGACGATTGTCGGTCCGGGCGATACATTCGGCGCGGACGGGACCGACTACCGCAATTACGGTATTGCAACGGGAATTCCCGAAGCGCGGCAGTTTTTTGCCGATTTCATGGCTGTGCGGCCAGACGAGATCATCGCCGCCGGAAATTCCAGCCTCAGCCTGATGTATGACACGCTCGCCGGCGCCATGTTGTTCGGCCTGCCGGGCGGTGCGGCCCCCTGGAAGGATCAGGGCACGGTCAGGTTTCTCTGTCCGGTCCCGGGTTATGACCGTCATTTTGCCATATGCGAACAGCTCGGCATCGAGATGATCCCGGTGGCGATGAATGATGACGGGCCCGACATGACGGCAGTGGCCGAACACGTCGCCGATGCTTCGGTGAAAGGTATCTGGTGTGTGCCGAAATATTCCAATCCGACAGGCGCGATCTATTCCGATGCCATTGTCGATGCTCTGGCGGCGCTGCAACCGGCTGCGCCCGATTTCAGGATCATGTGGGACAATGCCTATGCATTTCATCATCTGGGCGATGGTCCGGCGCAGGTGAAGAACATCCTGGACGCCTGCAAGGCGGCCGATTGTCCCGACAGGCCTGTTCTGTTCGGATCGACTTCGAAAATCACTCATGCCGGTTCCGGCATCGCAATGTTGGCAGGCTCTCCTGGTACGATCGCCGACGCTGCCCGCAAAATGTCGTTTGCCACGATCGGTCCCGACAAGATCAACCAGCTGCGCCATGTCCGCTTCTTCCGCGATCTTGACGGCCTGAAAGCGCAGATGGACCGTCATGCTGCGCTGATTGCGCCGAAGTTTGCTGCCGTCGAAGACGCACTGACGCGCAATCTGGGTGGCCGCGGCCTGGCGACATGGACCACGCCGAAGGGCGGTTATTTCGTCAGCGTCGATGTTGCCGACAATTGCGCAGCCGAAACGGTGAGGCTGGCCGGCGAGGCCGGCGTCAAGCTGACCCCGGCCGGTGCGACGTTTCCCTATGGCCGTGATCCGCGCGACCG
>CAMYKZ010000002.1:92602-124783 GCA_947259045.1 uncultured Afifella sp. | reverse complement strand
GGAGCGGATCGGGAGATTTGAAACCCTTTGTTCACCAAAAAACGGTCTACTGAGCGGCGATAAACCGATTGACCAGATAATTGCGGCATGCTGGCCTTTTCGGATGCGGCATTGCAGAATTGCCAGCAGTTTGACGTGGGGAATACAAAAAATGGCGCTTAGCGAACGTGCCGACGAACCGGAACTTGAGGCAGAGCCGGTCAACGTCGATGTGGCTGGCTGGATTTCCAAGCTGACATTCCATGATATGAGCGAAGAGGTGCGCCGCCATGCGCGCCGTTCGCTGCTCGACCTGATCGGCGTTGCCGCCGGCGGTCTGGCGACCCGGAATTCAGAAATCGTCCGCAATCACGCAGCAGCCCATTCCGGCGCCGGCACCCATGGCGCCCGCATGATGTTCGACGGCCGCCGGGTCTCCGTTCCAGGCGCGGCCATGGCCGGTGCTGCAACCATCGACTCGCTCGATGCCCATGACGGCCACAGGCTGACGAAAGGCCATGCGGGTGTCGTCATTCTGCCGGCGCTGATGGCGCTGTCGGATGAAATGGATTCCTGCACCGGTCCGGAATTCCTGACCCGCTTCGTTATCGGTTACGAGATCGCCGTGCGCGCCGGTATAGCGCTGCATGACAGTGTCGAGGATTACCATACCTCAGGCGCCTGGAACGCCATCGGCGCGGCCGCCGTGGGCGCCCGGGCCTTGCGCCTGGACAAGGAGCAGACCCGCCATGCGCTGGGTGCTGCGGAATATTACGGGCCGCGCAGCCAGATGATGCGCTGCATCGATTTTCCGACCATGGTCAAGGACGGTGCAACCTATGGCGCCCATGTCGGCGTGACATCGGCACTGCTGGCGGCTGACGGCTTCACCGGCGCACCTGCGATCAGCATCGAGGATGTGCTCTCTGAGGACATCTGGAACGATCTCGGCGATACCTGGCGCATGGAAGAGCAGTATCTGAAACCATGGCCGGTCTGCCGCTGGGCCCAGCCGGCCATGCAGGCGGCCCTTCAGGTGCGCGATGAAATTGCCGGCAAGCCGATCAGCCGGGTTGTCGTGGAAACATTCCAGGAAGCCGCGAGACTGACGCCGACCCATCCCGAAGACACCGAGACGGCACAATATTCGCTGCCGTTCCCGGTTGCCGCAATGCTGCTTTACGGCAACGTGGACGCCAGGACCGTGACGGAAGGCCTGAACGACCCGAAAGTTCACGCTTTGGCGGAACGGGTCGAACTGACGGTCAGCCAGAGTCTCAACTCGGCGTTCCCGGCCTACCGCAAGGCCCGCATCGTTATCATTCTGGAGGACGGCGAGGTGGTTGAAACCGGCGCGGTCGAGGCGGCCGGCGATCCGGAACGGCCGTTGTCGGATACCGATGTGGTCAACAAGTTCCTTGATCTTGCGGGCCCGAGAATCGGCAAATTGCAGGCGGTGACGATTGCCGAAATGGTCAACAGGATCGAGACGATGACGGAAGCCAAACCGCTGATCGATGCTGTCCTCTCCGCCGGAAAGCCTGACTAACCCATAAAAGCTTCAACCGCGGCGCGCTTCGGCATCGGTGCGACTGCGCCATAACCCTGCGTCGACAGCGCCGCTGCCGCATTGGCGTAAGCCGCCGCCTGAAACGGATCCCTGCCGGCCACCAGTTCGGCCAGGAACGCGCCGTCAAACGTGTCGCCGGCGCCCGTTGCGTCCACGGTCGTGACCTTGCGGCCGCCGATCTGCTCGCGCCGGTCAGGCGTGGCCACCAATGTGCCCTCCGGGCCAAGCGTCAAAGCGACAATCCGGGCACCCAGATCAAGATAAAAATCGACGATCGCCTGCGGGTCGCTCAGCCCGGTCAGATGTTCGGCATCGTCAAGACCGGGCAGGGCGATCTGGCATTGCCGCATGGCGGCGTGGGTGACCGTGCGGGCGCGTTCAAGCGGCCAGAGGTTCAGCCGTAAATTGCTGTCATAGGAAACGCGCACCTGATGGGCGCGGGCGATCCCGATCGCCGCCAGCACCGTATCGACGGCGGTCTCCGAAATCGCCTGGCTGATCCCGGAAACGTGCAGGATCTTCGCGCCGGCGATATAAGCCTCCGGCAGATCTGCAGGTTGCATCAGGCTGGCGGCGGAACCTTTGCGGAAATAGCTGAAGCGGTGGCCATCCGGGCCGTGGGTGACGAAATAGATACCGGTATGAGCATCAGGGTTGCGCCGGACCTGACTTTCATCGACATTTTCCGCCTGCCAGAGATCCATGAAACTGTCGCCGAAGGCATCGTCGCCGAGATGGGTCAGATATCCGGTGCTTGCGCCCTGGCGAGCGGCGGCGATGGCGCAGTTCGACGTGTCGCCGCCATGGCCGGCCAGATAGAGCCCGTTGGATTGCTGGTTAAATTCCAGCATCGGTTCGCCAAGGCAGATAATGTCAGGCATTTGGATCGAGCTCCTGTATCGTTCGATGGTTCTGGCATGAGATAAACTGGCGGGTTTCAGCAATGTCGATCACATGCGCTGACGCGAGTTTCGCAGCCTTGCCTTGCCGGGCCGCGATCATGTTTTGATCATCATTGGCAGAAGCGGCTTTGGCAAGATGCCTTATGCGCCGGGCGCCCGCACCAGGCCGGATGCGGAGAGAGCGTTCAGTGACGTGCGGACGTCGCTGGCGATTGTCGCGGGGTCAATATCGGGAAACGCCAGTCCCATCAGTTCGACGATCCCGGTTTCCGTCATTGGTTCTGCCAGCGCTTGCCAGATTGCCGCTGCTGTTTCGTTGAGAACGGTAATCTGACCGGTTTCATCGTCCGCCAGAAATATCTGCCCGTCAATTTCCAGTTCTGCGACATGGTTGTTGCGGCAATAGGCGTCAGGAGGCCGGTGATGGTCCTGGCTTAATGGCACTGGTGCTTCTTTATTATGCCGAAATTGCACGATTCCGGCGACCGTTTCCTCAGGCCAGGAGGAGAACCGCTCCTGCAGCAGCCTGACGGCGTCCTCCGCCCGGCTGTAAATCAGCCGAAAGGCGCCGGTGCGCCGCACCAGCCCGTAAAGACGTTCCAGTATGAGCGTGGACGGTTCGCGGCGGGCGAAATTCTGCCAGATCACGGATTTCAGCGCGTCGGCATGGCCGACCGGCTCCAGCCGCGCCGGCCCTTCGTCCGTGCGCTCGAGCAAAACGAACGTGCCGATCGGCATCTGTTCGCCTTTGCGCGCCAGTCTGGCTTCATCGAGCGTCAGATAGCCGTAGCGCTTGCCCGTCGGGCCGCTATTGGCCGCGATGAAGGACTGTGTCCCGGCTTCCAGATTGTCCGGCAGCGGCAACCGTAGGCGCGGGCAGAACCCGCCGGAAATACCGCTGCCGTTTTGCGCGTCGACCAGTATGATATCGTCGCCCGCGAGCCGGCATCCGGCTGCCGACAAGGCCGCTGAAAGCACGCTTTTGCCTGCTTTGTGGGTGCTGGGGAACACGACCAGCCGACCGCCGATTTCGGCCGCCGCCGCGTGCAGGCATAACCGGCTGGGCATTTCGTTGACATAGGCCCTGATGAGTTCGGCAATAAAGCCGCAGGCCGCGTCAATGGGGTCCTTGCGGATGACGGTTTTAGGCGCCCATGTCCCGGTTATGGAATAGGCACCGCCATCCGGCATAAATTTCAGGACAGGTTCGAATTCGGCGCCGTCCTGCCATGGCTCAATGAACCAGCCCGGCAACAGAGCGTCTACAATCCGCTGCATCTGCGGATCGACCGCAATCTCAATCGGTCTTGGAAGATCGGAAAATCGGAACAGCGCCAAATCATAAATCCGTCAAGTCAGGACACGATTGTAATGCGCTTCGAGCGTGCCCGACAATGCAGAATGCCGGGCCATGGCCCGGCATTCCAGTCATTTTCAGAGTCGGGATTAGCGGAATATGTTTCTGACGCCTCTGACAAGCTTGCCGGGGACTTTCGAAACTGCGCTTGCCGTTTTCCGGACAGTCTGACCGACTGTCGTGTCTGTCCCAGTTCCCCCGGTGGCATCGGTCGTATCGTCATTGGACGGCCCGCTCATTGAGGCTGCGCTCGCCGACGCTTCGCTTGACGCGCTCGCATCGCCGCTGCCGCCACCGGCTCCACCGCCGCCGCCACCACCGCCACCGCCGCTTCCGCCGCCCGAGCTTGCTTTGGCGTTGCTGAGGTTCAAGACCACCGGCGCCATATAGGCTGCACCGAATGCCAATCCGAGCCGCTTGAGCGCCAGTCGCCGCGTGAAATCCGCTGTATTATTGTTGTCGGTCATGATCTGCTCCTGACGAAAATGTTTCGAGTTCAGGAGATAATCGTTTGGCCTTTGTGCGCACTTAACGGAATGCCTAAAAATCGATCTAAATTACCGCAAATCGCTCATCGAACTGATCCCGACCGGCCGGAACCCCGGGGGTGCGCGGGCATTTCTGCGATAACGAGCGATCGTATATTAAGGTTGATACCGGCAGCCGTTCCGCGGGGCGTTAACAGCCGATCGCGGGTGGGCGGCCCGTCACTCACTCTTCAGGCTGATTGCAAATTGTGCATTGCCGCTCAGGTTGATGTAGAGCGGGTTCGCATTGTGCACCTGCGGAATATTGGTGGCCGCGTTCAGGCTGACCAGCCGGCAGGTTTCGGCGATTTCCTCAAGAAGCTCTTCGCATTCGCCCTTCGCCAGCCGGTAAATCAGGGCGCGGCCCCGCCTTTGCGCGGCAATGATCGCCGTCTCGTCAATGCTGTCCATCGGCATCTGAATATTGAAACTGATATTCACATTGACCGAATGGGCGCCAAGACCGGTATTTCTGGACTGGCCCGCCTGTGAAGCCGGCGCAGCCAGCAGCACGCCGGATGAAAGAACAAGCAGAGTGACGATGAAAGAAACAGAGCTTTTTGTCATTTTTGACTCCCGAATACGCGAAAAACTATCAACCGTTCCTGGACGGCACAGACATATGACGGGTCGTCGGGCGAAATCCTTGGTGGGCGTTAATGGCGGAATTACATGCCGGTCTTGAAACGTTTGAGATCCATGACGGTTTCGCGTACCGGACCCAATGCCTGTGCATAGGCCGCAAGCAGGGAAATCGCATAATCCAGCCGGTCCAGAAGCCAGTCCGGCGAAGCCTCGTTCCCGCTTCCCGGTTCAAACTTTTCAACGTTGCGGATGATCACATGTTCGGGGATCCAGTTTATGAATGTATTCTTGTAACTGCTTGAGCGCAGTTCAGAAACGGGATATGCGCCGCCGGTGCCGGAAGACACGGCAACGATCAGGCCCGGCTTGTGCGCCAGTTCGCCGTTGCTGCAAAGCAGAAACAGGTTCTTGACCTGCGGCGGCACCATGCCGCCCCATTCCGGTACGACGAAAATGAAACCATCTGCGGCTTTCAGCCGGCCGGAGACCGGCGCCCAGACAGATGGCCAGGGTTCGTCACCCGTCCATTTGCCCTCATCCCAGAGCGGCAGCCTGGTTTCGGCAAGGGAAACAAAATCGATATCAGCCTGCCATTCGCCGTCGGAAATCCGGCTGGATATCAGCCGGCCGACACGGGTGGACTGAGCCGCCTTGCGGTTGCTGCCGCTCACAATCATCAGTTTCACGGCTTGCTCCCGTTTAAATGCCCGCTACACGGTCGCCGGATCGAGCGGCGCATCATTCTTGTATCTGGCGATCAGTTCGGCAAGGTCAATCGTCTCAAATGCCGACAGCAGCGCGTCAAACGACGGCATGACGAAATAAACCCGCTGGAACTTGTCGATCTCATATCCGGTGCGCAGGATCGTTTCAATGTCCATCGGGCTGGTCCTGGCATCCTTGCTCATGGCAAACGGCAACTCGCCGCCCGACGACATCAATCCGGCGCCAAATGCTTTCAGCGGCTGTCCGGCCTCCCGGATCAGGCCGTATTCGGCGGTATACCAATAAAGCCGGGTGATCATTTCGTCGCCGCCCAGATCGATCGCGTCGAGCGCGCGCTCACCGTACATTTGCATGAAATCGGCGAATTTCGGCTGGCTCAGGATCGGAACATGGCCGAAGAAATCGTGAAACATGTCCGGCTCGACGATATAATCGATCTCTTCGGCCGTCCGAAGCCAGTTCGTTACCGGGAACCGCCGGGCCGCCAGGTGTTCAAAGAACGGTTTTGCCGGGATCAGGCCGGGCACGGGCACGATGCGCCAGCCGGTCAGTTTTGCAAGTTCGTGGTTGACGTGCTCAAAATCCGGAATCTTCGAGCCGATCCGGATCGCAGACAGTCCGTCGAGATAGGCAGAATGTGCGAACCGCCCGGCCAGAATCATCTGGCGCTCGGCAAGTTGCTGCCAGACAGCCTGCTCCTGCGGCGTGTAGGAAGCGTAATCCTGCAGCACCGTATAATCTGCCTGACATGCGGAATAATCGCCCCGCATGCCCTTTTCCGCACATTCACGGGCATATTCGGCAATTTGGGTATTCATGGCTATGCTCCACTGCTGATGAAGCCCGATTTTAGCGCGGATGAAGGATGTTTTTTGCCCTTTGTTCATGGTATGCGGCATAATATGAGAGATAATGTCTCGAACAATGGAATATTGGAGGTGTTTTATCTCAAATGGCAAATTCCAGTTTTGATCCGTATGAACTGAAAATGCTAAGGATTCTGCAGGCTGAGGGCCGCAAGCCGGTGTCTGAGCTTGCCGATGCAATCGGCCTGTCGACGACGCCCTGCGGCCGGCGCTTCGATGCGCTGCAGAAAACCGGCGTCATCCGCGGATTTCATGCCCGTATCAGCCGCCGGGCCGTGGGGCTGAATATCGAGGTTTTCATTCAAGTCAGCCTGACAACCCATTCCGGCGGCGTGCCGGAGCGTTTCAAAAGCGAGATCGCAGAGCGCGACGCGGTTACCGCCTGCTGGGCTCTGACGGGTGACCAGGATTTCCTGTTGAATGTCATGGTTCCCGACGTTGATTCGCTGAACCATTTCGTGATGCAGGATCTGATGAAGATTGACGGTGTTCGGGACGTAAAGACAAACCTGGTTCTGGAGAATATCAAAGCGCCCGGCAGCGTTCCGCTCGTGCATCTGTCGGCCTCTGGCTGAAAATCGACGGATTTGGCGTTAACCCTGCTCTTAACTTGTCGTTAACTAATCCGGCTGGTGGTTTTATGCTTCAATGCGTAGACTGACAACGAATTGGCGGAACGAATTCGCGGTGATAGGGAAATTGATGGTTGCTGCGCCGCGCGGGCTCTTATTTTTGCGTGTGTCTGCTCTGGTAGTCGCCGGTTCGGTTGCCGCGCTGGCGATGACGCCGATTGCGGCACAGGACTCCGCCGACGATCTGGATGTGCCGCGATTTGTCGAAATCGCTGATGCAGCCGGATTGCGGCATACTTTCGAAAGCGATGCCGAATTCAGTATCGGCGGCGGCGCGGCGGCGTTTGATTGCGACAATGACCACGATGCCGATCTTTTCATTGCCGGTGGTAACGCGCCTGCCGGCCTGTTCCGGAATCTGAGCGAACCCGATACGCCCCTGAGATTTAAAAATATTTCCGCAATGCTTGGCCTTGACGATACCGGAATCCGGCGTATTTCAGGCGCTTATCCGATCGATTTCGACAATGACAATGATCTGGATCTGTTCGTTTTGCGGTTTGGAGCAAACCAACTGCTGGAAAATGACGGAAAGTGCAATTTTTCGATCGCCGGCGGCAAAGCCGGCATACCCGACACCGATGATCGGACAACGGCCTTCGCGGCAACCTGGCGGATGGGAAACGATTCGCCGGTTCTTTTTATCGGCAATCACGCAGCACCGGCGCCGGAACCGGGTAAAACGGGAGCATGCGCGCCCAGTTATGTTGTTCAAACGACTGACGGACAACCGGACCAGGCCGAAATTCAGCCCATTGCACCGTCCTTTTGTCCTTTGTCTTATCTGTTGATCGACTGGTCGGGCCGGGGGCAGTTCGATTTGCGCACGGCCAATGACCTGACTGCAATTGAAGGCGGTGCCGGATCCGGGCAATTGTTCCGGGTTGAGGACGATACGGTTTCGGCTTTCGGCGAAGGTGACGGCTGGCAAGCCATTGATCTCTCAGGGTTCGCCCTGGCAGCCCGTGACGTCGATGGTGACGGACTGCCTGAAATTGTCGAGGCCGACCGCCGCGGCGGCCGGCTTTATGCGATTGAAGGTGAGCCGGCTCAGCCGGACTTTGAGGATCGGTCCCAATTGCTGGGGTTTGCCGATGAGGCAGTCGACAATGACGGACAGATACCGGTCTTCAGCTGGCATGTGGAATTTGCCGATTTCAACAATGATTCCGTGTCCGACCTGTTGATCGTGCGTGGTCAGCGACAGTCACCGCCGGTGCCGTCTTCCCACGATCAGGACATGCTGCTGCTTGGCAAGCCCGATGGCGGATTTCACAATGTCGGGCAGGAAGCAGGCTTTGCTCTCGATACTGTCGGACGGGGCGCAGCCATTGCTGATTTTGACCGTGACGGATGTCAGGATATTGTCGTCGTCAACCGGGACGCACCGGTCTCGCTGTTCCGCAATCGGCATTGTGACGGCAACAACAGCCCGGGATGGCTGGAAGTCGAGCTGGAGCAGGACGGCGTCAATGGCTGTGCTGTCGGGGCGTCCATCATTCTGCGCGCTGGCGACAATGTTCAGACCCAGGCCCGAACCATTGGCGGCGGACATGCAGGAGGCAGCAAAGTGCCGCTTCATTTCGGACTGGGCGACAATATGGAGGCTGTTCTGCGCGTCAGGTGGCCGGACGGCTCGATTACCGATCCGATTACCATTCCGGCCAACAGGGTTGCGACAATCAAACGGTCAGGACAGACGATCACGGTCAATATGGGCGAATAGGCATTATGACATCAAAGCAGACTGGTCCGTCACCGGCACTGATCATGGTTGCGCCCAATGGCGCCCGCAGAACCAGGGCCGACCATCCGGCATTGCCGGTGACCATTGCAGAGACCGCAGCTACCGCGTTGGCCTGCCTGAACGCCGGAGCCGGTGCGCTGCATCTGCATGTTCGCGACGCGGAGGGATCCCATTCCCTGGATCCGGGGCTTTACCGCGAAGCCATCGGCGCCGTCACCGAGGCGACAGATGGCCGGATGTTTATCCAGATCACGACGGAGGCCGTCGGGCAGTATCGGCCAGACGAGCAGGTGGCCACTGTCAAGGCGGTGATGCCGGATGCGGTGTCGGTTGCCGTGCGCGAACTGAGCCCGAGGCGCCCTGACGAGCCGTTCGCAGCCGGGTTTTATCACTGGGCCGATGAAGCCGGTATCCGGGTCCAGCATATTCTCTACAGTGCCGACGATGTCTACCAGCTTTCGGGGATGATTTCCCGCAATGCCGTTCCCGGTATTCGTCACGCAATGATTTTCGTTCTCGGACGATATGCGGCAAACCAGCAGAGCGACCCCTCCGACCTGGATCCGTTCCTGCAGGCGTTGAACGATTGCGATCTGACAGATGCCGCAGACTGGATGGTCTGCGCATTCGGAGCGTCGGAAACGGCGTGCCTGGCGGATGCGCTTGCGCGCGGCGGTCATGCCCGTATCGGTTTTGAGAACAGCCTGTGGAACGCCGATGGTTCGCTGGCGCAATCCAATGAAGCCCGTGTTTCCGTGGTCAGCCGGATCAGTGAACTGCTTTCGCGCGGCAACGGCCGTCCGGCCCGGCCGGCAGAATGTCTCGGTTCGCCTGCCGGCGGCAAATAACCGCCTTGTAGAACGCGCGCTCTTCTGGCAGGTCTGGTTGCCGGCGTCTGGCCCAAGTCAATCCGCTGAGTTGGGCCTGATCACATGCGGTTTGATTGCGCATGACAGTGTGGAAATCCGATCCGGATGCAATTGCCGTTGTCTCTTGATCGGTAAAACAAGAATATAAGGCCACCTGATGAACCAGCCCGACATTGATCTTTCGCCCAAAGTGTCCGACGAGGTTCGAAAAACCACCTGTTACATGTGTGCCTGCCGCTGCGGTATCGACGTTCATCTTCGTGACGGCAAGGTTCGGTATATTGAGGGTAATCGCGATCACCCGATCAATCGTGGCGTTTTGTGCGCCAAGGGTTCGGCCGGCATCATGCAGCATTATTCGCCGGCGCGATTGCGCAAGCCGCTGTTGCGCACGGGTGAACGCGGCAAGGGTGAATTCAAGGAAATCGAGTGGGACGAGGCGCTGGAACTTGCGGTTTCCTGGCTGAAGCCGGTACGCGAAACCGATCCGCGCAAACTTGCGTTTTTCACTGGCCGCGACCAGAGCCAGGCGCTGACGGGCTGGTGGGCGCAGCAGTTCGGGACACCCAACTTTGCCGCCCATGGCGGTTTCTGTTCCGTCAACATGGCCGCCGGCGGCATTTATACGTTCGGCGGCGCGTTCTGGGAATTCGGGACACCCGATTGGGAGCGCACGAAGATGTTCATGATCTTCGGTGTCGCCGAAGACCATGATTCCAATCCGATCAAGCTCGGCCTTTCCAGGCTCAAGGCGCGCGGCGCCAAGATTGTCGGCGTCAATCCGGTGCGCACCGGCTACAATTCGATCGCCGACGAATGGGTCGGCATCACACCGGGCACCGACGGCCTGTTCATCCTGGCGCTGGTTCATGAACTTCTGCGTGCCGGCAAGGTCGATCTGGATTATCTGATCCGCTACACCAATGCGCCATGGCTGGTGGTGCATGATCCGGACAAGGCGGAGCACGGCCTTTTTGCCCGCGGTGAAGACGGCAAGCCGCTGATCTGGGACCGGGTTTCGGGTTCGGTCGCTGCCGCTGCGGCCGGGGATGTCAAACCGTCATTGAAGGGCATGGTGAGCCTGCCGGACGGGCGCAAGGCCCGACCGGTTTTCGAACTGCTTGCGGAAAAATATGCCGACGAGGCCTACGCGCCCGATAATGTCGCGGCCGCAACCGGCGTTTCTGCCCAAACCATTCGGCGGCTTGCGGCGGAATTGGCGGAAACCGCCTTCGAACAGGAAATCGTCGTCGAGCAGCCCTGGACCGACATGAAGGGCGAACGGCACGAAACCATGATCGGCCGCCCGGTGGCGTTTCACGCCATGCGCGGAATTTCCGCCCATTCGAACGGCTTCCAGACCTGCCGCGCGCTGCATTTGCTGCAGATCATTCTCGGATCCATCGACTGCCCGGGCGGCTTCCGTTTCAAGCCGCCCTATCCGAAGCCCGCCGAAGCCCATCCGAAACCGGCCGGCAATGCGCAAGCCGGCAAGCCGCTTGGCGGCGCGCCGCTTGGTTATGTTCACGGGCCGGAAGATCTGCTGCTGGAAGCCGACGGCCTGACGCCCCAGCGCATCGACAAGGCCTATTCCTGGGACGCGCCGATGTCAGCGCACGGCCTGATGCACATGGTGATTTCCAACGCCTGTGCCGGAGATCCCTATCCGGTGGATGTGCTGTTCATGTACATGGCCAATATGTCGTGGAATTCGTCGATGAACTCCCGCGGCGTCATGGAGATGCTTGAGGCGAAACGCGACGATGGCGAATATGTCATTCCCAAGATCATCTATTCCGATGCCTATTCATCGGAGATGGTGGCCTATGCCGATCTGGTGCTGCCCGATACCACCTATCTGGAGCGGCATGATTGTATTTCGCTTCTCGACCGTCCGATCAGCGAGCCGGAAGCGGTTGCCGATTCCATCCGCTGGCCGGTCATCGAACCGGACCGGGACGTGCGCGGATTCCAGTCGGCGCTGCTCGACCTTGGCGCCAGGCTTGGGCTGCCGGGCATGGTCAATGCGGACGGTTCGGCGAAATATTCAGACTATGCCGATTATATCGTCAATCATCAGCGCAAGCCCGGCATTGGCCCGCTGGCCGGTTTCCGCGGGGCCGACGGCAAGCAGTCCGGCCGCGGCGATCCGAATCCGGACCAGTTGCAGGCCTATATCGACAATGGCGGCTTCTGGCAGGAGCATATCCCCGAGGAGGCGCAATATTTCAAACACGCCAATGCGGCCTACCAGGACTGGGCGGTAGCGAAGGGTTTCTTCGATGCCCCGCAGCCCGTCGTTTTTCAGCTTTATGTCGAGCCGCTGCGCAAGTTTCAGCTTGCCGCCGAAGGCCATGGCGAGCGTCAGCCGCCCGATCATTTGCGCGAACGGATCGGCAGCTGTTTCGACCCGCTGCCTGTCTGGTACACGCCGTTTGAGGGCGAAAGGCTGGGAGAGAGCGGCGAGGCAGACAAATATCCGCTGCACGCCATCACCCAGCGCCCGGCGGCAATGTATCATTCCTGGGGTTCGCAGAATGCCTGGCTGCGCCAGATCCATGGGCACAATCCGCTCTATGTGCCCGGCGCGGTCTGCGATGCTGCGGGCCTGAGCGACGGCGACTGGGCCTGGGTCAGTTCCCATCACGGCCGCATCAAGGTTCCGGTCGCGCGCATGGAGGCCGTCAACGTCAACACGTTGTGGACCTGGAACGCCATCGGCAAGCGCAAGGGCGCATGGGCCCTGTCGCCGGATGCGCCGGAATCGACAAAGGGTTTCCTGCTCAACCACCTGATTCACGAATTGCTGCCGGAGAGAGGCGACGGAATGCGCTGGTCGAATTCCGATCCGGTCACCGGCCAGGCGGCCTGGTATGATTTGCGTGTCTCGATTGAAAAGGCGGATGACGGACCGGCCCATGTGATGCCGGAAATCGAGCCGCAGAAATCGCCAAGGGGCCTGGGGAAACCGCCCAGGGTGTTGCGTTACGGCAAGGAGTGGACATCATGACATCGTTGCCGCGCAAGACCGACAAGAAACTGGGCCTGGTCATCGATCTCGACGTCTGTGTCGGCTGCCACGCCTGCGTGGTCAGCTGCAAGGAGTGGAATACCGGCGGCTATGGTGCACCTCTGTCGGATCAAAATCCATATGGTTCAGACCCTTCCGGCGCCTGGCTTAACCGCGTTCATACCTTTGAGGTGGTTCCCCAGAAACAGCCGGGGCGCCAACCGGCCGATACCGGACAGACCATCGGTTATCATGGCGACGCCCGCATCGTGCACTTTCCGAAATCCTGTCTGCATTGCGAAGATGCCCCCTGTGTCACGGTCTGCCCGACCGGCGCGTCCTACAAGCGCGCCGAAGACGGCATCGTGCTGGTCAATGAGGACCATTGCATCGGCTGCGGCCTGTGCGCCTGGTCGTGCCCCTATGGCGCCCGGGAAATGGACGCCGACGCCGGCGTGATGAAAAAGTGCACGCTCTGTGTCGACCGGATCTACAACGAGAACATCGAAGAAGAGGACAGGGTGCCGTCCTGCGTTCGCACCTGTCCCGCCAATGCCCGCCATTTCGGCGATTTCGCCGATCCGGACTCCAATGTCTCGAAAATGTCGAAGGACCGCGGCGGGATGGACCTGATGCCGGAGCAGGGGACGAAGCCGGTCAACAAATATCTGCCGCCAAGGCCGCGCCGTGACGGATCCACGAATAGCGGCGGCGCGGCGAAGACGAATGCCGGCCTGCCTGAGCCGGAAACCGGCGGTTTCCTCGGCTGGCTTGATGGCGCCCTGGAAAGGCTGGGCTAGTCACATGCATCCAGCCGCATCTATCATCGTCTTTACGACCCTGTCCGGCGCCGGCTTCGGCCTGATCGGCTTTGCCGGTCTTGGCCTGCTTGATCCCGGCCGGCCGACGATTGCCGCCATCGGCCTCGTCGCTCTGGCGCTGACGGTGGCCGGACTTTTATCTTCGACATTGCATCTGGGTCATCCGGAGCGGGCATGGCGCGCACTCAGCCAGTGGCGTTCTTCCTGGCTTTCGCGCGAGGGTATCCTGGCCATCGTGACACTGATGGTGTTCGTGATTTACACAGGCATCTGGTTCCTGACCGGTTTCCGGGCGTCCGCTGCCGGATATGCGATTACGGTCCTTGCCGCGGTGACAGTCTATGCCACGGCGATGATCTATGGTTCGCTGAAAACCGTGCCGCGCTGGCACACCATCCTGACGCCGCTTTGTTATCTGGCGTTTGGGGCCGCCGGCGGCGGGCTGCTGGCGGCTTTGATCAGCACAATGACGGGCGATTTTCAGCAATCTGTGGCAACTGCAGCTCTGATGCTGCTGGTTGTTGCCTGGGCGGCCAAGAGTGCCTGGTGGGCACGGGCAAGCCGGGCCGGTCTGGCCTCTGCCGGATCAACGCCGGAAACGGCGACCGGGCTTGGCGGTCTCGGCAAGGTCCGGCTTCTGGAAGCGCCGCACACATCGCCGAACTATCTGATGAAGGAGATGGTGCACAGGATCGGCCGCAAACATGCAGGCATCCTGCGCATGATTGCGCTGGTGCTGGGTGGCGCGTTGCCGGCGCTGCTGACGCTGGTTGCCATCCTTGCATCGGGTGGCTGGCTCCTGCTTCTGGTAGCAACGTTGAGCCATTTTGCCGGCGTTCTGGCCGAGCGCTGGCTGTTTTTTGCCGAAGCTGAGCATATGGTGTCGCTGTATTACGGGCACCGTTAGCGGCTGTCTGCGCGTGGATTGATCTGGTTTGATATCGGTTCCATACTGATATGATGAGCACGACACCGACCGGATCAAATTTGCGGAGGCTGATTGCCTGGATTGCGTTTGGCTTGGCTGTGCTGTTTTCTGCCGCAGGCGCTTTTGCACAATCGGCTGCGCGGCATGCGCTCGTGATCGGCAATTCCGATTATCAACACACGACAAAGCTGAATAACCCTGAGAACGATGCGCGCCTTGTTTCGAAGACGCTGCAGGAGTTGGGTTTTGAGGTCCAGGAGGCGCTGAACACTGATCATCGGCAGATGAAACGATACATCAGCCAGTTCGCCAACGCGCTTCAACAGAGCGGTGAGGGCACGATCGGGCTTTTCTATTATGCCGGCCATGGCGTTCAGCTGAATGGGCTCAACTATCTGATCCCGGTCGATGCGCGTATCGAGACGGAGATCGATGTTGAGGTGGAAGGCGTAGATGCCGGAATCGTCATGTCGAGCCTGGCGAGCGCCAAGAACGGTTTCAACATCGTGATATTCGACGCCTGCCGCAACAATCCGTTCGCCCGCTCGTTCCGCTCAGCGGGCGCACCCGGAGGACTGGCACAGCTTGACGCGCCGGCTGGAACCTTTATCGCTTATGCCACAGCACCCGGTGATGTTGCGCTCGACGGCAGCGAACAGAACAGCCCGTACACTGCGGCCCTCGTGGAAGCGATCCGTCAACCGCAGGTCGCTATAGAACAAACGTTCAAACAGGTTCGTATTCGCGTTCATCAAAGTACTGGCGGCAAACAGACACCATGGGAATCATCGTCGCTGACCGGTAATTTCCAGTTCAACGGCAAGGCTCAGACGGATAATGCCGCCCCTGTGCCGCCCGATCGGCCTGACGAAACCGCCGGTCGTTCGGGCGGTTCACCGGATCTTGCCTACCTTGATGCAGTTGGCCGGAATACCATTGAGGGCTATCAGGCATTTTTGAGCAAATATCCCGGCGACAGCAATGCCGACCGGGTCCGATACCTGATCGCCTCACTGACAGAGGGAAAAATGTGGGCTGCGGCAAACAAGGACGATAGCGCAGCAGCCTACAAACAATATCTCCTCGCTTTTCCCGATGGGGTCTACGCTGATATCGCCAGGGCAAAGATCGAAGCCCGCATGCGGGTCAACGGAACTTTGCCAACGCGACCAGACCGAACAGTGCCGCAGCCCGGCTGCGCAGAGCTGGACGGCCCATACCGGATTACCGGTGTCCGGTCCAACGATACGTTAAATGTCCGCCGTGGTCCCGGGACCGGACATGATATTGTCGGAGAAATTCCTCCCGATGGCCGTGGCATCCACATTGGATCATGCAGGTCCACTGGCTGGTGCGAGGTGACCTGGGGCTGTGTCCGGGGTTGGGCATTCAACCGGTATTACACGGATCGTGCGGAGCGTGGACCGGCAGCGACGCGTGACCTTTACCATGTGATCGATCACGATTATCCCGACATGCTGAATATGCGGACCGGACCGGGTACCATAAACAGCATCGTCGGCCGCATACCGCATAACGGCTCCGAAATCCTGATCCACGACTGTTCAAACTATCAGAACCATCGTTTCAAATGGTGCCGGGTAACTTGGAGAGGGATATCCGGCTGGGCCTATGGGCGTTATCTCGCCGATGAGTCCGGTCGGCGGCCGGACTAGCCGCATGCGCAGAATCCTGTTCGTTTTATTGGCACCGGTTTTGGCGACCATGATCAGCACAGCGGCGGCCGCCGGCGAGAAGGAGCTTCCACGGTTTTTCGCCTATCTGCAGAATGTCGATTCCTCGATCCTGCAGGATATCCGGTATTTTGGCAGCCACAATTTTGTCGGCCGACCGGTCAAGGGCTATCAGGCGCCGCATTGTATTCTGACCGTGCGGGCGGCAAAAGCGCTCGCAAAGGTGCAGGCAAGACTGATCCCCCAGGGCCTGTCGCTGAAGGTCTATGATTGTTATCGCCCGGCTCGGGCCGTGCAGGATTTCGTCAACTGGGCGCAGACGGCGGGAGACGAACGGACCAAGGGTGAATTCTATCCGACAATCGACAAGAGCGAACTTTTCAAACAAGGTTATATCGCCAGACGTTCCGCCCATTCCCGCGGCTCGACTGTTGATCTGACAATCGTTCCGCTGCCCGTGCAGGCGGAACCGGAATTCAGCGTCAGCGGTCCGATGGCCGCCTGTCACTTGCAAAAAGACCGGCGCTTTGCCGATAACAGCCTCGATTTTGGAACCGGCTATGACTGCTTTCATTCACTGAGCCATACAAAAAACCCGTCGATCACCGGTGCGGCGCGGGACAATCGCAATCTTCTGGTGTCAGAAATGGCCAGGGCAGGGTTCACAAATTATAGCCGGGAATGGTGGCATTTCAGCCTGGCCGACGAGCCCTACCGTAAGCAGCAATTCGACTTTCCGGTGACCATGCCCGGCGGTGCGGAATGAATCCTCACGCCGGGGCGCAGACCGTATCATCGTTCTGCCGGCAATTCCTACAGGTTGCTGTTCGGTCGCGTGGCCGCTTCGTTGCGCAGCCTCACTTCACCGGCTTGAAAAAGAACTCGCCGGTAATCGAACTGGTCTCCCACGGCACCTGCTGGTCATCGGTTGTTTCAAGCACTTTCGCGCGGGTGCGCTTGAACACGCGCTCCAGGCTGAGGCCCGGTTCCAGGATCGCCTGGATGAGGGCTGCAGTGTAAGGACTGTTTGCGGCGTTTTCGCCGTCCAGCGCGACCTGGCGGGGGGCCGTGGCATAAGCGATATAGGTGCCCTTGGGCGCCTGCACCGGGGCCAGCCCGTCGCCGGCATTGCCGCCGGTTGAGCGGAACGAACGGGCAAACGGATTGTTGCGGCAGGCATCTAGGACGACGATGTTGACCCGGCTTTTCGACCGGTTCATCACGCGCAGGAAATCGTTGACGTCGATGCCCTCCAGATCGATCTCGTCTTCCGCGCTGATGGCCGCATCGACCGGAATGAGATAGTTTCGGCCGCGCACCTGCACGCCGTGCCCGGCATAATAGAACAGCCCGGTGGTGGCGTTCTCGCGAAGATCCCGGCCAAAATCCAGCATCGCCCGTTTCATCGTCTTCTGGTCGGCATCGATGACCAGATTGACCTGGAAGCCGACGGTGCGCAGCGATTGCGCGATCAGTTCGGCATCGTTCTTCGGGTTCGGCAGCCTGGTCGTACCGGTATATTCGGAATTGCCGATGACCAGCGCGACGCGGCGCTCGTCGGCGGGCAGGGAGGTTGGGTTGCCGGTCTGCGGGTGGGCCTCCGGTTTATTGGCGACAGTCGAACCCGGTTCATCTGGCGGAGTTCCGCCGGTCAGGCGCGCAATTTCCCGTTCAATCTCGACGATCCGCTGTTTCGACATCACACCGTTCGCCACCAGTGCCTTTGTTCTGGCAAGCTCTTTTTGCAGTTGGTCCAGTTGGCGCTGCACATCGGCGGTGCGATTGTCAGGATTGTCGACGGTTTTGGATTGGCTTGCTGCGGTCTCGGATCCAAACTTGGCAATTTTTTCCTCAAGCTGTTTTGTAAAGTCGCCGGGCTTCAGAAGTCGGACAACCGAACGATAATCGGTAAAGGCGCGGCTGTAATCCTGGTTGGCTTCATGGACAGAGCCCCTGTTGTAATGGGCTCGCCAGTAATCGGGATCTATTGCGATCGCCTTGTCGAACGCTGCAACCGCCTGTTCGAATTTATCCTGTTTCCTGAGGATGCTGCCACGATTATTATGTGCGTCTGTCCAACCAGGTTCGAGCGAAAGCGCGTCGTCGTAATCGTGAAGCGCCAGGGCAAGTTCGCCTCGTTTTGAATAGGCACGACCCCGCCGGAAGTACATGGTTGCGATTTCGTTTTTTCTGAACAGGTGTTTCGCTGCAATTGCACTACTGCAGGCGGGAATGGCCGTTTCCGGTTTCAACTCGTCATAAGGCGGCTGGTCGCAGCCATTGGCGATCTCGCTCTTGATGGCCGCGAGCCAGTTGATCGCCTCCCGATGATTTTTTTCACTCTCCGGCGTCAGTGTGAGAACGGTGCGGAAATCGTCCGCCGCCTTCAATTTTTCAGCGCTTTTGTAAAAGCCCCATCCACGCATGAAATGAGCCCGGCCCAACTCGTTGCGGTCGACCGTTTCGCCGTCGATAATGGCCGTGCAGCCGGCGATCACTTTCCCCGAATTCTCTTTGTTCACCGGTTTCTGACAGAAATCCGGATTGTTGAACAAGCTTTCGACGGTCTCGGAATAGGCCTGTGTGCCGGCCAGCAACAGGATGATTGAACTCAGTAATGCCGCAAGGTCAGATCTGAAACGCATGTTGAAAAGCCTCCTTGGCTAACCGTTCTAGCGGCTGACATTGACGATCTGCACCCGCCGGTTTTCAGCCGCCTCAGGATAGGAGGGAAGTTTGAGCTGCTCCTCGCCATACCCGACCGCAATCAGCTGGTAGGGGTCGATGTTGAAACTTTTGACCAGAAATGTTCGCACACTCCGGGCGCGGGCCTCCGACAGGGTCTGGTTGTACTCGTCGCTGCCGACGGCATCAGTATGGCCGTTCAACAGGAAGGTCGCTCCGTTCAGTTCACGAAGCGCAAGCCCGAGCTGCACCATCTGCGGCATCGCCTGGCTGGATATTTCGGCGGAATTATAGTCAAACAGGATCTCCAGATCGACGGCCGGCAGGTCATGCTGTTCGACGATTGTGGCGAGTTGCTTGCGTTCCACGACCGTGATCTTCCGGCTCGTGCCTTTCAGCTGGTCAACGAACTGTGTCTGTTCGTTGTTCAGGCCTTTCGGGCCGCCAAGGCTACGTGTCAGCGGCTTCGGTTTCAGGTCCTTAAGGATCGTGTCGGCTGAAACCGGGTCCTGTGCCTGTGCCTGAAAATGGGCAGGTGCCGCCGTCAGCAAGGCACCTGCGGCCAGCACTGCAAAAAGGGTGCGTCTAAGGGACATGTCAGTTCTCCTGGTTCGATCGGCTTGGGTGAGACCTTGTTTGATCCTCAGTTCACATTCAGTTTGACGGCGCCGCGGCCAACCGGCGAGGCCGTTGGTTTGGCGTTCGCATTGGTCTTCGGAGGTTTCTCGCGCTTGACCACATCAATCTTGCGGTAGGCCGTGGTTCCAAGATCGGTAAACGCGCTGGCGGCAAAATCGTGCCTGACCTCGTCCAGGGCACCGCCCTTCGTATCACAAATCGCGATGACGGTCTCCTTGCCGCTTTCTGAGAAAGCAAAATCGAAGGCCGCATCGGCCGCCGGATAGTGGAATTCGCGGTTTCCGCTGATGGCGTTGTTCTGATCGAACCGGTTGGGGAAGATCACCGTGCCGACGCCATGGCTGTCGACATTGATCAGCGTCAGGCGGCAATCCCGGTTGGTCGTGACCGTAAAGACCGGCCTGTCGCCCAACCCGTATTTCGCCTTGTCGGCTACAATGCTGACGTGAACCGGTCCGGAGCCTGGCTGCGGCGCTGTATAGGTTGCGATTTCAACCCGCTTGCCGGCGATGATAGCAGTGGCGTCGATGACGCGCTCCACCAGTTTTGCAAATTCAGCCTCGAACTGGTCACGCGGAACATTGCCCTGTTCCAGCCGGTTGGCGAGCAGCGGGCCGGCGCCGCCGGCAGCCAGTAATGTTTCCTTGAACATGTCCTTGTCGGCGCCGAACTCGGCTGCGGCCAGATCCAGATCGACATCGCGCTCATAGCGGTCCGACAGGGCATTGATCATTTCCACGCCGTTCAGCTTCAGTTGCGGGTCAAGGCCGGCCTTGCGCATTGCCGACTGGAACCTTTCGCGGTCGGCGACGAGTATCGCGTCCATCTCCGCCTTGGCCGGGTAGAGCGCGGCGACCGCCTCGCGGACAGCAAGCGGGAATGTCCGGGTCGCGGCCACATGCGGACCGATTTCATCGGTCGCATTGCGGATGCCGTTGTCGTGGCATCCCATGCACGAAATTCCGTTGGTCACCGACTGATCGCGCCGGCTCGGATCGAGCACGATCTCGGTCGGGCCCTTATCGAGCCGTTTGCCGTCGGCTGTGTTCAGGTAATAGGCCTGGAAGCCGTTCGGCAGGTTGAAGATCGTCTCGCCGCCGTCATGTGTGAAGGCATCGTAATTGAAATCATGCGTCGCACTTGGGCCCAATGGAAACAGGAACAGGCTCTGCCGTTCCCGGTTGCCGGCGAAATCGTACGATGTCCAGAATGCGCCTGTGGAGATCGTGTGACGCTCGATCAGGCGATTGTTCCGGCTGACGCCGGATTTCTGGAACCCGGCGCGTTTTGCCAGATATCTGCGCAGATTGTCCTCGACGTTAACGCCAACCTCCGCCTGCAGCCCGCCGAAGGTTTCCGGCAGGTCCAGCAGATCGTGATAAAGCGGCGGGCGGGAGGCGAAAAACGCAAACCAGTCGCCGCGGATGAACGGGATCGAGGTATGCAGGGTCGACTGCAGGAAATCGAACTGGCTGTTCAGCGGCTTTGCGCCATAGGGATATTGATGGGCCAGGAGCTCCCATTTTTCGGCGCGCCAGTTCAGGTCTTCCAGATTGAACCGGACGATTGTCCTGGCCTCATCGATGGTTTCCAGCTTGAGAACGTCGGAATTGGCGCTCAGGCTGTTCAGCAGCTTGGCGACACCCTGCCGGTAGACATTCATTTCCTCTTCACTGGCGCAGCGCGCTGCAAGATGGGTGAGCGTGATGTAGCGGCTATTGGCGCGGCGATGATCGGGCAGGGTCCCCAGATCTGCGGCGATGGCGCTGGTGATGGATGTCAGGCTCGGGTCAGCATTGACATCACAACCCGCAAGCTGCGTTTCACCCAGCGAGGTGATCCATTCCCGGATCGCGGCAATGTCGTCCGTGGACGGACTGTCGGCTTCGAAATCGCCTTCCTGGTAGACATCATAGGGCATGTCCCGGTTGACGATCGACTGAAACAGCCGCGAGCCGTCCGGGTTTCCGGGCAGAACAAGGTTCGGATCCACTGCAAGCTGGTCCAGTTGCAGGACTTTGCCGAAGCCCTTGGCAGGTTTCAAACGATCCCCGAGCTTGCCGTCCTGATGGCAGCGTGCGCAGCTTTTGTTCAGCGCGGCGAACGCCTTTTGCTCCGTGTCGCCCTGGGGCTGATAAATCGCGACCTCAGTTTGAGCATCCGCCGCCGGTGCCGCCAGGGCTCCGATCAGCGAAAAAATCAGCGGGTATCCGGTATTTTTCGCCAAGCGAACGCAAGTCCCAGCCATTCTTGTTTCCTCCAGATGGATTGTTGAATTAGACCGGCAGAGTGGTTCTCAATGCAAGTCGAAAAATCTCTAGTGGTTTTCATCACTTCATGAACCGGGAACGCGCCGGGCTTGTCGGTTATTCCATGTTCGGTGCAAATTCCGGACAAGACCGACGGTAGCAGAACTTGGGATGAAGCATGAATCCTCAATTACCGGCGTCTGAATTGCTGGCGAGCATTAATCAGCAGCAGATTAAGACTTGGCTCTACTACAACCTGCAATAGTGTCTTCAGATCGTCTGGTTGTAGTCGCCGACTTCCGGATTTTCCCGCAGCACCGTATCGACGGCATGAAACATGTCGCGCATGCGTTGTTCCGATACCGGACTTTCCACCACCACAACAAGCTCCGGTTTGTTGGAAGAGGCGCGCACGAGCCCCCAGGTGCCGTCCCCGGTGACGATCCGGACGCCATTCACTGTGATCAGGCCGGTAATCCGATGTCCGGCGACAGGCTCGCCATCGCGGTGCATGGCCTGGAAACGCTCAACGACTTGGTCGACGACGCCATATTTGACCTCGTCGCCGCAATGCGGCGACATGGTCGGCGACCCCCAGGTCTTCGGCAGGTCCCGGTATAGATCGGCCATCGATCGGTCCGCATTCCGGTCAAGCATTTCGCAGACCACGATGGCCGTCAGCAGGCCGTCGTCATAACCGCGGCCGATCGGATCATTGAAGAAAAAATGGCCGGATCTTTCGAAACCCGCCAGGGCGCCCAGTTCCGCAACCCGGCGTTTGATGTAGCTGTGCCCGGTCTTGAAATAATCGGTCGTCGCGCCGTTGGCCGCCAGGACCGGATCGGTTTCAAACAGCCCGGTTGATTTGACATCGACGACAAACCGGGCCTGTTCGTTGATCGATGACAGATCGCGGGCGATCATTACGCCAACCTTGTCGGCGAAGATTTCATTGCCTTCATTGTCGACAATGCCGCAGCGGTCGCCGTCGCCGTCAAAACCGAAACCCACATCGGCGCCGCTGTCGCGCACCGCTTCGGCGATGGCGTGCAGCATCTTCATGTCTTCCGGGTTCGGGTTGTAGCGCGGAAAGGTATGGTCGAGTTCGACATCGAGCGGAACCACGTCGCAACCGATTGCTTCCAGCGCCTGGGGCGCAAATGCGCCGGCCGTGCCATTGCCGCACGCCGCCACCACTTTCAGCCGGCGCTTGACCGGGCCGCGGCTGGTCAGGTCTTTCAGATAGGTTTCGCCGAAGTTGCTGACCGGAAGATAGGATCCGCCGCCTTCGGATCTGAATGCACCGGAGAGCACAATCTGCTTGAGACGGCCCATCTCGTCGGGCCCGAATGTGAGCGGCCGCTGCGAGCCCATCTTGACGCCGGTCCAGCCGTTTTCATTGTGCGATGCCGTCACCATCGCGACCGCCGGGACATCAAGTGCGAACTGGGCGAAATAGGCCATCGGCGACAGTGCCATGCCGATATCGTGCACCCGGCAGCCGCCGACCATCAGGCCATTGATCAGCGCCATCTTGATGGCGCCGGAATAGGACCGGAAGTCGTGGCCGACGACGATGTCCGGCGCAACCCCGCTTTCATGCAGGAATGTCGCCAGACCAAGACCGAGCGCCAGCACGCCGGGCAGGTTGAGTTCCGGCGGCACGTCCGATCCGGGATGGCCAAACCACCAGCGGGCATCATATTCGCGAAACCCCGTCGGCTTGACCAGCGGCAGGGATTCAAAGTCTGCCGTGTTCGGCTTCAGGTCCGATCGCGGAGTGGGAAACACCACCGGCGCGCCCTAAACCCATCCGCCATCGGCGATATAGGTCTGCGCCGTACAGGCGCCGGCCTCTTCGGAGGCAAAGAACAGCACCACGCGCGCCATGTCGGAGGGATCGAGCTTTCGCTTCAGGCACTGGCGGGCCATCAGCTCTTTTTCGCTTTCCGGCGTCAGCCAGAGTTCCATCTGCCGTTCTGTCATGATCCAGCCCGGTGCAATGGAATTGACGCGGATATTATCCGGCCCGAGATCGCGCGCCAGCGACCGGGTCAGCCCCTGGACCGCTGATTTGGCCGTCGTGTAACAGGGCATGCCGCCCTGGCCGATCATCCAGGATGTCGATCCCATATTGATGATCGAACCGCCGCCGGCTGCCTTCATGTCGCCCATCACCGTCTGGGTTGCAAAAAACTGGTGTTTCAGATTGACGGCAATGCGCTCATCCCAATAGTCCGGCGTCACCTCTTCATTCTGGTGACGCTGATCATGGGCGGCATTGTTGACCAGCACCGTGATCGGGCCCAGCGCCGCGCGGATATCGGCGATCGCCTGTTTCAATGCGTCAATGTCGGTGAGATCGGCTTCGGCAAAATGCGCATCTGTCGAACTGAGGTCGGTGGCCAGAGCCCGCCCGGCCTCGCCATTCAGATCAATGAAGCCGACTTTGGATCCCTGGGCTGCAAAATGGCGCACAATGGATTCACCAATGCCGCTGGCGCCGCCGGTCACCACGACGGTTCGGCCCTTCAGGCTCGGATAGGTTGCGATTTCTCCCACGTCTGACATGCATATTTCCTTTATCTTCCGCTATTTGCCGATTTTGCGCCATGCGGCGACAAATCGCTTTGCGTCAGCTTTTATCTGCTCAAGGCTCTTGCCGGCCTTGAACAATGACGACCCAATGCCGAATCCGCTTGCGCCGGCGGCGGCATATTCTGCCATATTGTCGACGCTGATACCGCCGACCGGCAAAAGCCGCAATGATTTCGGAAACACCGAGCGCCAGGATTTCACCACGCCGGGTGGCAGCGCTTCGCCGGGAAACAATTTGACGGCATCGGCGCCGGCGGCAAAGGCGGCAAACCCTTCCGTTGGCGTGGCGACGCCCGGGACACACCAGGCGCCGGCCTGCTTTGCCGCAGTGATAATCGCCGGGTCGCTGTGCGGCATCACAATCAACCGGCCGCGCTGGTCGATCACGTCCTGAGCGGCCTTCCGCGACATCACCGTGCCGGCGCCGATGATGACATCGTCGCCATAGCGGCCGGCAAGTTTGCCAATTGAAATAAGCGGGTCTGGCGAATTCAGCGGAATTTCGATCAGCCGAAAGCCGGCTTCGACAAGGACATCGCCAACGGCTTCAGCGTCGTCGGGTGTCAGTCCGCGCAATATTGCCACCAGCGGCAAATGATCGACTGCACGATCGAAGGGGTTCATTCTTTATCCTTTCCCCGGGTCCATCAGGCCGGCCCGGCAGGCGATGGCATAAAGGCCCGCCGCCGCACAATCCGGGTCAATCCGCTCTGCCGCCAATCCGAAACGCTCTGCCGCCAACAGATAGCGCTCGGCAAGGCCGGAGGCGCCGACGATGAAAATCGGTCTATCGAAACGGGATGCTGCATCGGCAAATTCAGCGCCGATCAACATGCCGCTCAGATAGTCCGCGACGGCATCCGCTGCCAACTGTCCGAACAGCGCCCGGGTGCGGGCGCCGAACAGGCGATGCAGAAGGGCGCCCGGCTCGCCCGCTGCGCGGCCATCGTCCAGGCCCTGCCGGAATCCTTCCGGATGCAGCTCCGCCCGCTCCGCCATCAGTCTGCCGAGTATCGTGTGCCCGCTGAGAGCGGCAAAGACTTCGCCAGTCATATAGGTGGCGAATTGCCGGATCTGGCCGTCGCTTGCCGAAACCCATTTGCTGTGAGTGCCAGGTAAAACGAAGGTGCTATTCGCCTGTCCGTGCAGCCGCATGGCGCCGTAGATCTGCGTTTCCTCGCCGCGCATGACATCGGGCATCGCTCCGGTATCGAGCGACAGACCGGGAACGATCAGCACATTGGCCGGCCCGTCATGGGGGACGGATGCCAGTCCGGCTGCAATATCATCCAAAGATGCCGGCATGGAAATATAGGGTGCTTCGATCCAGCCTTGCCGGCTGCCGATCATGCCGCTCATGATGATCGGCGTCTTGCTTCCGCCATTGATCCATGAACCGACATGCTTGTCGAGCACTGCGGAAAACCCTCCGGCTTCAATGGAGAGGATGCCTGCTGCGGATCGTGTCTGATCGAGGACACCGCCGTCCGGGCCCAACCGGTAAGCGCGAAATGAGGTTGTGCCCCAGTCGACCGCAATCATATCGGGAACATCGCCGTGCATCTCAGGCAGGCCCGGCCTGATTATCGGATATCACGATGCTGACACCGGCCGGCGGAATGATCTGTCCATCAAGGAAAAAATCCGTGCCGGGCTCCAGCGCACCGAGATCAGCGGATTCTGTGCCGTAATTCGTATAGATGCGGGTGCGCCCGCGCTGCTGTCGCCGCACGCCTTCCGGCATGCGGGCAGTCTCGACATGGGCTCGGTCACAAAGCATCGTCACCAGATTATCCGCTGCCCGCTCATCAGGCCAGCCGCAACAATAGAAAATATCGTCCTGCCTGGCGAGAAACGGCTCCTTGTCGGCAAACCGCGCGACAATGTCTGCAACGCCGCGGCCGAATTCGCGCCACCGGACAATTTCTCCGGCATCTTTGCCGTCCAGCGGCAGGGCAAGTTGCGGATGAAGGCTTTCCACCCGGGTGATCTTGAAGTCGAGCAGGTCTGGCGGCAGACCGGGCGGCAGGTCAGCCGGGATCTGGAAATCGGCAGTCTTGGAGCCAAAGCGCGGCCCAAGGCAGGCAATGCCGTCAAAGGCGCGCAACTTCGTGGCAAAGTTTTCAGGCGCCGGTGCGGCCTTTCCTATATTTATGCCCATTCTCCGTCGGGCGAACCGATTGTTATTGAGGAAAAGGGCTATGGCGCCACCAAACCGGGCGAAAATGTCCAGGTCGGCATCCCGCCGGAACGGGCGTTCCTGTTTACCGATGGCGGGGCGCGGATTCGTTAAGCCGCTTTCCCTCCCAAAAGCGGTAGGCCGGGCGCTGTCGTAATCGGGAGCGCCCGTGCTGCATTCAGGATGTTTTTCTGCGCCGGTCTGCATTAGCCTGTAGGTTCCCTGACCATGTAGACTGAGAGCATGTCGGAACGAATCGTCATCGTCGGCGCCGGCCATGCCGGTTTCAGCACTGCCGAAACCCTGCGACGCCAGGGCTTCGGCGGTGACATCACTTTGATCGGCGACGAGCCGCATCTGCCCTACCAGCGCCCGCCTCTGTCGAAGGGGTTTCTGACCGGCGAGTATGATCTGGAGCGGCTCTTGTTCCGCCCGCCCGGTTTTTACGAGGACAACCGGATCACGTTACGGCTCGGTGATCCGGTTGTGGAGATTGATCCGGCTGGCGCAGTTTTGACGCTCGCCGCCGGCGAAAAGATCGCATACGACAAACTGGTCCTGGCGACCGGTGCGCGCATGCGCCGGCTCGCCATACCGGGTGCCGACCTTGAAAATGTGCGCTATCTGCGCACGCATGACGATGCCGCGGCGCTGATGGGCAGTCTCAATTCAGCCGCCAGCATTGCGGTCATCGGCGGCGGATTCATCGGTCTTGAAGTGGCGGCGACCGCGCGCAAATTCGGAAAACCCGTGACGGTTCTTGAAGCTGCCGACCGGCTGATGGCGCGGGCCTTGCCGCCTGTTGTTTCAGAGTTTTTTGCCGGATTCCACCGCCAGAAGGGTGTCGACCTGCGTCTTTGCGCACAGGTCGGGCGGATTTCGGACCGCGATGGTAAGGCAACAGCGGTCGAAACTGCCGGCGGCAATATCGACGCCGACCTGGTTGTCATCGGTATCGGCGTCGTGCCGGCAACCGAGCTTGCGGAACAGGCCGGTCTGAGCTGCGAAAATGGTGTGATTGTCGATATGTTCGCTCGCACCAGTGCGGCCAACATCTGGGCGGTTGGCGATTGCACCTACCATCAAAATGGCTGGGCCGGCAGCCGGTTGCGGTTGGAATCGGTGCAACATGCCACCGATCAGGCCAAGACCGCAGCAGCCTCCATCATAGGCAATGACGAAGCCTATCAGGCTGTGCCGTGGTTCTGGTCGGATCAGTATGACCTGAAATTGCAGATCGCCGGTATTGCCGCGAATTATGATGACGAGATACTCCGTGGCGATATTGCCGGCGGACAATTTTCAGCGCTTTATTATGACGGCGACGCGCTTCGCGCCGCCTATTCCGTCAATCGCCCCGGCGATCATATGGCGACCCGTCGTTTGCTGGCGCTGGGCCGGACCTTGCCGCGCGACGCTGCCGCCGATCCCGACGTCAATCTGAAGCCGTTCATTCGCTAGACATCAATTGGAGGACGCCCGATGCAGTTTGTCAGAGTCAACAACATCGTTCTGCATTATTCCGATCTCGGTCCGCACGATGCGCCGGCCATTGTTTTTTCCAATTCGCTCGGAACCGACTTCAGGATCTGGGACGAAACAATTGCCCGGCTCGGACCGGGTTTCCGTTTCGTCCGCTACGACAAAAGGGGTCATGGGTTGAGCGAAGCGCCGCCGGCGCCCTATGCGATGTCCGATCACGTCGATGACCTGGCCGCGTTGCTCGATCACCTGAATGTTACCGGAACGGTCATTGTCGGCCTGTCCGTCGGCGGCATGATCGCCCAGGGGCTGGCGGCCGCGAGACCGGACCTCGTAAAGGCGCTTGTTCTTTGTGACACCGGCCACCGGATCGGCACGGCGGAATTATGGAATTCGCGCATTGAGGCGATTGAGGCCGGCGGTATTGCCGGCATATCCGATGCGATCCTCGAACGATGGTTTTCAGCCGCCTTCCGGACCGGTACAAACGCTGATTTTGCAGCCTATCGCAACATGCTGGAGCGCACGCCCGTGCAGGGTTATCTGGGCACTGCAGCCGCCATCCGCGATGCCGATTTCACTGCCAGCACGGCGGCCCTGAAGGTTCCGGCTCTTTGCGTTGTCGGCGAGGAGGACGGCGCGACCGTGCCGGATCTCGTGCGCGAACTGGCCGGTCTCATGCCATCGGCGAAATTTGAAATTATTCCGCGCGCCGGCCACTTGCCGTGTATCGAACAGCCAGTTCGCCTGGCCGGACTGATCAGTGATTTTCTGGCTGAAAACCGGCTCGTCTGATGCACTTCACGGCAGGATTCAGGCCGGTCGGTGATTGCTGCTTCTGGTCGAATATGAAAAAATACAACTTTAAATATTATTTACGTCAAAGATTCACCGTTTTGTTGCACTAGGTATTTCCGCTTGCGAGGAAGCGCAATGGAGGTGGACAATGAACCTTCTCAAAGGGTTTTTAACGCAGGCCGATCAACAGCCTGTTTCGTCAGCCATTGAACTGGAATTGCCGCAGGCGGACCTGAGCGGCGAACCAAGCCTGATGGACATGCTGTCGGACCCGGTGATGTTGTCGATGATGGAGCGCGACGATGTCAGCCGGGCGGATATTATCCGGCTGTTCCGTCACCGAGAGCGGGTTGCAGCGTAGCCGACAAGAGGTCATCTGATTGACCCGGCGGTTTGTGCTGCAATTTCGCGAATAACCTGCATCAGCATCAGGGCCGGCAGGCTCAGTGGCGTGTCGGCACGTGTGGTCAGCCCGACAGGGCCAAACGTTTCGGACGTGTCTGCGGGCAGGGGCTGCAAAAGCCCGTCTGCGACATCCTCGGCGACGACACTGGATGAAATGATCCAGACGGCGTCGGAATTGCGGGTATAGCTGCGCCCGAAGACGGGCGATACGGTCTCCAGATGGTCCGGCGGCATCGGCATGCCGTTGGTGATCAGGAATTGCTCGACGGTCGGCCGGATGACAGCGCCCTGCGTCGGCATCAGTACGGTGTAGTTGGAAATCGCGACAAGATCGAACGGATCGGCTGACAGCAGCGGATGGCCGGGACGGACGAAAAATCCGATATGGTCTGAATAGAGGTGTTCAAAAGACAGGCCCGTCATCCGTTCCGGAGAACCGAGCCTGCCGACAACCAGATCCAGTTCGCCGACCTGCAACAGCGACCTCAGGGCTTCGGTTTCGCCTGTTATCACCCTGACGATGGTGCCGGTTGCATCCTGCTTGAATTGCCGGACGGCATTGGGGAGCACACCGGACGACACGGTCGGCAATGCGCCGACGGAAACGGTGACACCGCCGGTTGCCCGCGCCTGGGCAATCGAATCCACGCCCTGCCTCAAAGCGGAGACGCTTGCGCCCGCGTAACGCAGGAAAACGTCACCGAACCCGGTCAGCTGGACACCTCGGCCGACGCGGTCAAACAGTTTCACGTCCAGGGTTTCCTCCAATTCACGGAGCGTTTTGGATACTGCAGGCTGACTGATGGCAAGCGTCGCCGCTGCCTGATTGACGCTTCGTTGACGGGCGACTTCAAGAAAGCATTGCAAATGCCTGAATTTTATACGTGAATGTAAGTTCATCGTTACGATTCATATCCAAATGGTTATACAAAGTGGATAAATGATGATTTTACATAACCAAAAACACATAACAAGATAGGGTGGACAAAGGAGATTGATGATGACGGTGAATTCAAACCGCTTCGATCAGGGCATGGCAACACGCCGTTCCGTTCTCGGTGACCGTCATGTCGATCGGACCGAAGCCGACAAAACCCCCTTCGACGAGCCATTCCAGGCGCTGATTACCGAAGGGGCCTGGGGGTCGGTCTGGTCGCGGCCGCACTGGACCAAGCGGGAACGCTCAATGGTCACGATCGCTTTGCTGGCCGCCCTCGGGCATGATGATGAAGTTGCCATGCATGTGCGGGCGGCGGCCAACACCGGTGCGACACGGGAGGACATTCAGGAAGCCCTGTTGCATGTGGCGATTTATGCCGGCGTACCGGCCGCCAACCATGCCATCAAGATCATCAAACAGACGTTCGACGAAATGGAACCAGACGACAGTTCCCGGGGAGGCGGACATGTCGAATAAGACACCCGAAGCCGGTTCCTTCTATGCGCGCGACCGGACCCGGCATCCGCCGGCCCACACGCCCGGCTACAAGTCGACAATTGCACGATCGCCCCGACGTGCGCCGCTGTCGATCGGCAATACGGTATCGGAGATAACCGGTCCGGTGTTCGGCCATGAGATTATCGGCGAAACTGACAATGATCTGATCCGCAATTTCGCCAACGACGGCGATCCGATCGGCGAACGGATTATCGTCCATGGCCGTGTCCTGGACGAAAACGGCCGCGGCGTACCCGGTGCGCTGCTGGAAGTCTGGCAGGCCAATGCCGGTGGCCGTTACCGGCACAGGAACGAAACCTATCTTGCGCCGCTGGATCCCAATTTCGGCGGCTGCGGCAGGACCATTACCGGCGACGATGGCAGCTATCAGTTTCGAACCATCAAACCGGGGCCTTATCCGTGGCCGAACGGCCCCAATGACTGGCGTCCGGCCCATGTCCATTTCTCCGTTTTCGGCCTTGGTTTTGCACAGCGCCTGATCACGCAGATGTATTTTGAAGGTGATCCGCTGATCCCGATCTGCCCGATTGTGGCGACAATTCCCGACAGGGACGCCATCAACCAGCTGATTGCGGCGTTTGACATGGTCAATACGATCCCGATGGATTGCCGCGCATACCGTTTCGATATCGTCCTGCGCGGCCGCCGTTCGACAATGTTTGAAAACCGGACGGAGGGAAACTGATGGCCGCGAAACAGGACCAGCTGAAGGAATCGGCATCCCAGACCGCCGGCCCTTATGTTCATATCGGGTGCACACCCAATTTTTCCGGTATTGAAGGGGTTTATAATGCCGATCTTGGGTCGGTGATGGTAAATGGCCAGACAAGAGGCGAACGGATTATCGTCACCGGCAGGATATACGACGGTACCGGTACGCCCCTGCGCGATGCGATGGTGGAAGTCTGGCAGGCCGACGGGGATGGCCTTTATAACAGCCCGCAGGAATTGCGCGGCGCCGCCGACCCGAATTTTGCCGGCTGGGGCCGCTGTCCGACCGATATGGAAACCGGCGAATATCGTTTCGAAACGATCAAACCGGGACGGGCGCCGTTTCCGGACGGCCGGCTGATGGCGCCGCACATCACCTTCTGGGTTGTTGCCCGTGGCATCAATCTGGGCCTGCAGACCCGGATGTATTTTGCCGATGAAGTCGGCCCCAATGCGGAAGATCCGGTCTTGACCCGTATTGAGCACCAGGTCCGTGTTCCCACCCTGATGGGACATCGCGACGAGCCTGGCGGCACGGTAACCTACACATTCGACATTCATCTTCAGGGTGAAAACGAAACCATCTTTTTCGATATCTAGGGTGCAGAATGGCGAAATTTCAAACCCTTCAGGATGCAGTTGCCGAAAATCTCTTCGATGGCGACATGGTCGCATTCGAGGGCTTCACCCATCTTATTCCCCATGCTGCCGCCCATGAAGCGATCCGCCAGGGCCGAAAGGATCTGACGCTGATCCGGATGAC
>CAMYKZ010000002.1:0-92551 GCA_947259045.1 uncultured Afifella sp. | reverse complement strand
TGCGCGATGCTGTCGAAAATCAATGGCCGCATCCGCTGGAGCTTGAAGAACACAGTCACGCAGCCCTTGCAAACGGCTATGAGGCCGGCGCCGCCGGCCTGCCATGCGCGGTCTTCCGCGGCTATCGCGGCGCCGGCCTGAAAGCCGTAAACCCGAACATCCGGAGCATCACCTGCCCGTTTACCGGCGAAGAGCTTGCAGCCGTTCCGGCGATCCGGCCGGATGTCGCCTTCATCCATGCCCAAAAGGCGAACCGCAAGGGCGATGTTCTGGTCGAAGGCATTCTTGGCGTCCAGAAAGAGGCCGTTCTTGCCGCCAGGCGGGCGGTCGTGACGGTCGAGGAGGTCGTCGAGGACTTCGACGATGTCCATCCCAATGCCTGCATCCTGCCAGCCTGGACGGTGACTGCCGTCTGCCAGGTCGTCGGCGGCGCGCATCCATCCTACGCCCAGGGCTACTATACCCGCGACAATGCCGCCTATCTGGAATGGGACAGGATTGCCGCTGACCGTGACACGTTTCAGGCCTGGATGAAGGCGAATGTCCTTGACGTCGGGCCTGATGTTTTTGCCTCACGCTGCGCGAGCCTTGTCCCATGACCGATTTCACGCCCAATGAAATGATGACGATCGGTGCCGCCCGGGCGCTGCGCAACGACGATGTCTGTTTTGTCGGCATCGGTGCGCCGTCGGCGGCCTGCAACGTTGCGCGGCTGACCCATGCCCCCGACATTACGCTGATCTATGAGAGCGGCACGATCGGAACCGCGCCCAATGTTCTGCCGCTATCGATCGGCGACGGTGAACTTTGCGAAACGGCTGTAACGACAGTCGCGGTGCCGGAAATGTTCCGCTACTGGCTGCAGGGCGGCCGCATCAGCGTCGGCTTTCTGGGCGCTGCCCAGCTCGATCGGTTCGGCAATATCAACACCACGGTGATCGGCGATTATTCCAATCCGAAGGTGCGGCTGCCGGGCGGCGGTGGCGCACCGGAGATTGCCTCCTCCTGCGGTGAGATCTTCATTACCATGGCCCAATCGACGCGCGGAATGGTGGAAACAATCGATTTCTTTACCTCGTTCGGCCACGGCAACGGCGGCGATGACCGGCAGAAACTGGGCATAACGACCAAAGGCCCGACCTTGCTGATGACGGATCTGGCGATCTGGAAACCGGATCCGGTATCCAGGGAATTCACGGTCGTTTCACTGCATCCGGGCGTCAGCCGGGATCAGGTGCGCGAGACCTGCGGCTGGCCGGCCCGTTTTGCTGACCGCGTTGAGGAAACACCACCGCCGACGCAGCAGGAACTTAAAGTTCTGCGTGATCTGCAGGCGCGTACGGACGCCGCCCACAGCGGTCAGGCGGCAGCTTCAAAACGGGGGAGCAAAGATGCCTGAGGCTTTTATCTGCGATTATGTCCGCACGCCGATCGGCCGCTTCGGCGGTTCATTGTCGGCGGTGCGCCCGGATGATCTGGGCGCTGTGCCGCTCAGGGCGCTGATGCAGCGGCATCAGAGCGTCGATTGGGAAGCGGTTGATGAACTGGTGTTCGGCTGCGCCAACCAGGCCGGCGAGGATAATCGCAATGTGGCACGCATGTCGCTGCTGCTGGCCGGGCTGCCGCAGAGCGTTCCGGCTGCAACGATCAACCGGCTATGCGGTTCCGGCATGGATGCCATCATCATCGCGGCGCGGGCAATCCGGGCCGGCGAGGCGGACCTGGTGATCGCCGGCGGCGTGGAATCCATGTCGCGTGCGCCCTTTGTCATGCCGAAAGCGGATACGGCCTTCTCCCGGTCTGCGGAAATCCACGACACCACGATCGGCTGGCGTTTCGTCAATCCGCTGATGAAAGAGCAATATGGCGTCGATTCCATGCCGGAGACCGGCGAGAACGTCGCGGAAGATTTTCAGATAAGCCGGCAGGACCAGGACGCCTTTGCGTACCGTTCGCAGAAAAAGGCGGCCGCTGCCATAGCCGGCGGCCGGCTGGCCCGGGAGATTGTCCCGGTGACGGTCCCGCAGCGCCGGGGCGATCCGCTTGTGGTGGAAAAGGATGAACATCCGCGCGATACGACGCTTGAAAAGCTGGCGGCGCTGCCGACGCCGTTCCGACAGGGCGGCACCGTGACGGCCGGCAATGCATCCGGCGTCAACGATGGATCAGCAGCGCTGATCATTGCTTCTGAAGCGGCTGCCAAACAACATGGCCTGACGCCGATTGCGCGCATTCTCGGCGGCGCCACCGCTGGCGTTGCGCCGCGGATCATGGGCCTTGGTCCGGCGCCGGCAACGCGAAAATTGTGCAACCGGCTGGGGCTGTCGCCGACGGACTTCGGCGTTGTCGAACTCAATGAGGCTTTTGCCTCGCAGGGCATTGCCGTCTTGCGTGAGCTTGGCATCGCCGAAGACGCCGAACACGTCAATCCGAATGGCGGCGCGATCGCGCTCGGTCACCCGCTTGGCGCTTCCGGAGCCCGTATTGCCGGCACCGCGGCATTGGAAATGAAACAGCGCGGGGCCAGACATGCACTGGCGACCATGTGCATTGGTGTCGGACAAGGCATCGCAATCGGACTAGAGGCGGCCTGACACCATGACTGTATCCCCATTTGACCATCCATTCCTGTCCGGCCTTCTTGGAAGCGACGAAGTCGCAGTGCTGTTTTCCGCCGATTCCGATATTCGAACCATGCTGCGCTATGAGGCCGCGCTTGCCGAAGCTGAGGCGCGGGTGGGGGTGATTCCGGCAGAAGCTGCAAAACAGATCGCGGAAGTCTGCGCGGTTTTCGAGCCGGACATGAACTCGCTGGCAATCGCCACGGCGCGAGACGGCGTTGTCGTGCCCGATCTTGTCAGGCAATTGCGGCTTGCCGTCGGCGAACCCCATGGCCAGCATGTCCATTTCGCCGCCACCAGCCAGGACGTCATCGACACATCTCTCGTGCTGAGGCTGAAACAGGCCTTGGTCATCATCGAACGGCGTATCCGCGAAGTCGGCGCGGAACTTGCCGAACGAAGCCGGTTGGAGGGCCACAAGGCGATGGTTGGCCGCACACGGATGCGCAACGCGTTGCCGATCACCGCAGCCCGGCGGATCCGCTCCTGGGCCGAACCTTTGGAGAATTCGCTCAACGTTCTGACATCGGTCCGGCCGGGTGTCATCATGTTGCAGCTTGGCGGCCCGGTCGGCATGCTCCAGGCGCTTGGCGATCATGGCCCTGAAGTTGCCGAGGCGCTCGGCGATATCCTCGATATCGATGTCCCGCCGCACTCATGGCATGAACTGCGCAGCGGCATTGCCCGCTTCGCTGCCTGGCTTTCGCTGGTGACGGGCAGTCTTGGCAAGATGGGCCAGGACATCACCTTGATGGCAATGGATGAAGTCGGTGAGGTCATCCTGACAGAGGGCGGCGGATCGTCCGTGCTGACCCGCAAGATCAATCCCGTCCGGGCGGAGATCCTGATTTCGCTGGCCCGTTTCAATGCCGTTCAACTCTCAGCCATGCACCAGTCGATGGTGCATGAAAACGAGCGCTCCGGAGCGGCCTGGACGGTGGAATGGATGATCCTGCCGCAGATGGTGGTTGCGACCGCTGCCGCGCTTGAAAGCACAAGCCGGCTTCTGTCGACAATCGAATTGCAGCACCGCGAGATCGACTGGACATAGGCGATCCCCGGGCCTGGCTGGCCGGCGCTATTCCGATTGACAGTTTTGCGGCCTGATCCCAATGTCGCGAAAAAGAGGGATCGTCATGAGCAAGCCGAATATTCTTATTTTCATGGTCGATCAGCTGAACGGTACCCTGTTGCCCGACGGGCCGGCCGAGTTCCTCCACGCGCCCAATCTGAAGGCTCTTGCCGGACGCTCGGTGCGTTTTGCGAATGCCTATTGCGCCAGTCCGCTCTGTGCCCCGTCGCGGGCATCGTTCATGGCCGGTCAATTGCCGTCGCGAACCCGCGTCTACGACAATGCGGCGGAATATGCCTCCGATATTCCCACGTATGCGCATCATCTGCGGATTGCCGGATATCAGACCATCCTGTCCGGCAAGATGCATTTTGTCGGGCCTGATCAGTTGCTCTATCCGGCTGATTTCGGCTGGACACCGGACTACCGCAGGCCCGGCGAGCGCATCGACTGGTGGTATCACAATATGGGGTCCGTCACCGGCGCGGGCGTCGCCGAGATCACCAACCAGCTGGAATATGACGATGACGTTGCCTATCAGGCCAGGCTCAAACTGTATGAGATCGCCCGCGGCGACCGCGACAGGCCATTCTGCCTGACGGTCAGCTTTACCCATCCGCATGATCCTTACGTGACACGGAAAAAGTATTGGGATCTGTACGAAAGCGGCGTTCCTGACCCGGCGGTTCCAGCCATGGCCTTCGAGGATCACGATGCTCACAGCCAGCGGATCTTCAGCGCCAACGACTGGCGCAATTTTTCCATAACCGACGATGATATTGCCCGCTCCAGGCGCGCTTATTGCGGCAATATCTCCTATCTCGACGACAAGATCGGTGAAGTTTTGCAGGTCCTGTCCGATTGCCGGCTGGATGAGGATACGATCATTCTGTTCTGCTCCGACCATGGCGACATGCTCGGCGAGCGCGGGCTGTGGTTCAAGATGAGTTTCCTTGAAGGATCATCACGGGTTCCACTGATGATCGCAGCACCGGGGTTGAAGCCCGGCCGCGTGGAAACGCCCGTCTCGCTGCTCGATGTGGTGCCAACGCTTGCTGATCTGGCCGGGCTCGATCTTTCCGACATCATGCCATGGACCGATGGAGAGACATTGCTGCCGGTTGCCGGCGGCGCTGAGCGGACGTCGCCGGTTCTGATGGAATATGCCGCCGAGGCTTCGGTGGCGCCGATGGTATCGGTCCGGCAGGGTGATTATAAGTACAATGCCTGCACGGCCGATCCGCCGCAATTGTTCAATCTCTCCGCCGATCCGCATGAACTGGCCAATCTGGCCGGTGATCCCGCTCATGCCGGCAGCCTTGCCGCATTGAAGGCCGTGGCAGATGGGCGCTGGGATCTTGATGCCTTTGATGCGGCGGTGCGCGAAAGTCAGATCCGCCGCCTGACCGTCTACGAGGCGCTGCGCAACGGCGCCTATTATCCGTGGGATTTCCAGCCGCTGAAAAAAGCGTCGGAACGCTATATGCGCAATCATCTCGATCTCAACGTGCTGGAAGAGCAGGCGCGGTTTCCACGCGGAGAGTGAACCTGGTCACGTCACCAGTTTGATATCCTGCGAGGCCGCCCATGCCGCCATGTCTTCGCGTTTCAGCGCCGCCGCCATCATGTCGGGAAACTGGTCGGGCGTGCAGGCAAAGACCGGCGAACCGAGTGCGGCCATCGCCGAGGCCGTCGAAGCGCTGTAGAACGGTTTGCCGTCATCGCTCAGCGCCAGCAGCGTGATGACATTGACGCCGGAGGCGATTAATTGTGCCGCGCGCTGAAGCATCTCCTGCTCGTTGCCGCCTTCGTAAAGATCGGTAATCAGTATGAGGTGCGATTTCGCCGGCTTGGTGACAAGGTTTTCGCAGTAGGCCAGCGCCTGATTGATATCTGTGCCGCCGCCCAGCTGTACGCCGAACAGGACGTCGACCGGATCGGCCAGATCTTCCGTCAGATCGAGCACCGCCGTGTCGAAAACGACCAGTTTGGTGGCCACCGCCGGGATCGACGCCATGACCGCAGCGAATATCGATGAATAGACGACGGAGGTTGCCATCGAGCCGCTCTGATCGACACACAGAATGACATCGTCGAGATCGGCTGCGGTTTTCGCATGGCGGCCGAAGCCGATCAGTTTCTCCGGAACGATTGTCTTATACTTCGGCTGATAGTGCCGCAGATTGGCCCGGATTGTTCTTGGCCAGTCGATATCGGCCTGGCGCGGACGGTTGATGCGCCGTGAGCGGTTGACGGCGCCGCGGACGGCTTCCGTTGTCCTTGCCGCCAACTTTTCCATCAATTCGCGGACCACCTTGGCGACGACCTCGCGGGCCGTATCCTTGGCCTTGGCCGGCATCACGCTGCGCAGGCCGATCAGATCGGCGACAAGATGAACGTCCGCCTCCATGATCGACAGGAATTCCGGCTCAAGCAGCATCTGGCGCAGGCCAAGCCGTTCGAACGCGTCCTTCTGAATGACCTTGACGATCGGAGAGGGGAAAAATTCGCGCACATCGCCCATCCACCGGGCTACCCGGGGTGCCGATCCGCCGAGCCCGCCGCGCTTGCCCTTGCCGCCCGACGATTGCGGTTCGTAGAGGGCGGAAAGCGCCTGGTCGAGGCGGCTGTCCCGTTCAGAGAGGCAATAGCCGCTTTCGGTATCTTCGTCGACACCAAGCGCCAGCCGCCAGCGCCGCCAGCGTTCCTGGGCTTCGTCGGTTTCGGAACTCATTTGCGGGCCTCCAGAATGGTTTTCAGAAGCGGCAGTGCCGTCTCGAAAGCCTCGATGTTCACGATGCCGGTCAGTCCGCTTTCCGATGCCGAACCCTTGGGCCCGGCGAGCAGTCCAAGCAGCCGCCGCCGTTCCATGGCGTCGAAGCTTCCGGTCACACGGCGTAACATCGGCAGCAGCTCGGTAAAATGATCCTCTGCAACAGCGACGATCCATTGGTCCATGATCTGGCGCAGCGCCTCGTCGACCAAAAGCACCGTTCCGGCTTTGGCGAGAAATCCTTCCAGCCAGTTGCCGGACGCGTCGACCGGAACCGAAGGCGACAGCGCCAGGCTCATATGATTGCCGGTAGTCTCGCTATCGAAAATCTTCCGGTCATAGAGCCGCTTGACCGCCGAACCGCGCACCATTGGCGCGGCAAGCTCGTCGCCTGCGATCCGGGCAAGCGCCTGCTGCCAGCCCTCAGTCAACGGATCGTCTTCAAACAACGCCATCGCCCGGTCGTAGACATCAAGCCGTTCCGCCATCGCCCGCGCTGCGGCTTCGTCGAGCTGGCGGCACCCGTAGACCAGGCCGGCATTGACTTCCGCCGCCACGGTCTTGACCAGCAATGTCAGAGCCTCGACGGGAATGCGCCGCGCGGTGCCATAACGCAGCAGGCCGACAAGCGGCGGTACCGCGTCCATCAGCGGACCGGTTTCGCTGGTCTCGGCTGCTTCCGCCTGCAGCCGGGAGATACAGTGCTCGGCAGCTTCGGGCAGATCGGCCATGAGACACGCCTGCACGATGTCGGAGAGGTGGCTGATCTGCTCGGCCTGGCGGGCCTTTTCCAGGGCGGCGCCGCCGGCGGCCGTCTCCACAGTCGTGCCCCAGATCATCGCTTCAACCAGGCGGACGGAAAATTCCGGTTCCCAGACCAGCCTCCAGCGCTCGCGGAATGTTCCCCGGCTGCCGCCGGGATCGACCTGTGTGCCCCATGGGATGTTGATCAGGTTGAGGCGGTTCAACAGGACGGACTTTGCAAGACCGGCATCGCTGCGCAGGTCAAGTGAGATCTCCTGTTCCAGCGCTTCCGGTTTCAGCCGCAGTTTCTTCTGCAATCTGGTCAGATCGGCCTGCAACGGCGTCTGCGGCAGATCGGCATCGATCTCCCCGACCGCCGTGCCGAGCACCAGCCTGTCATGGACCAGCCGCACCGGCGCCGCTTCACCGTGGCAGAGCACAGCCAGCGTTGCATCCTGCATTTCCGGCAGGCCGGGCACGCTTCTGTTTCTCAGCGCTGCAAGGCTCTTGGCCAGCCTGGCGGCCTCAATCACCGAGGCGGTCGACGTCACCTGGCCTTCATCGCGCAGCAATCGGGCAACCTTGCCCTGCCACCTTGCGGCAAGCGCCGTCACGTCGATCCCGTCTTCCGCCTCCCGATTCAGTTCGTGCCAGAGGTTCATGTACCAGCCCGGTGAAATCACGCCGGCGCCGTAACCTGAAATGGTGGCCAGCCGCGTATCGGTCCAAGGCACCCAGGTCGCCTGCACCTTGACCTTGGGGAGGCCTCTCAGATGCGCCTTGTCTTCGCTGATCGGCACGGAATGTTTCAGGGCCGGCACATGCCACGCTCCGGTGACGACAGCGATCGGTCCGTCGGTTTGTTTCAGCGCCTCACGGATTTTTAACCGCATATGCGCTTCACGCCGGGTCTCAGTCTCCGCGCGGGCGGAATTGGCATCGCCGCCAAGCTCCGGTGCCTCACGCAGGGCGCTCATGGCTTCGGCAATGTCATCAAAGATGGCATGGCCGTCGGCGCGCTCTTCGACGAAAGCGTTCCACCAAGCTTCGCTGTCGGTATATCCGGCCGCAAGCGCCAGAAGGGTCATCGGATCATCGTGCAGTACCGTCTCTGCGACGGCCTCTTCATCAATCGTTTCCGGTTCTTCGTCTTCTATCGGCGGGTCTTCTATTTCTTTGGCCTCGGCCTCGTTATCATCGTTATCGTCCGGCAGACGGAAGGCTTCCATATCGGCCAGCCGGTGGGCTGCGGGCAGGTCGATGAAACGGGCCGGCCTGGCGTTTTTGTGCGCCCACAGAATGGCCCGCCATTCCGGCGAAAATTCCGCAAACGGAAAAAAACTGGCAAGCGATGCATCGTGTTCGGCATAGGTCAGGATGGCCACCGGCGGCGTCATCTTGCCGCCTGCGGCCAGCGCAAGAACCGCGTCGGCTTCCGGCGGACCTTCGATCAGCACGATCGCCGGGTCGAGCGCCTGCAGCGCGCGTTCCAGCGACCGGGCGGAACCCGGGCCGTGGTGGCGGATGCCGAAAAGGTGGACGCGCTCGTCCATCGACGGGGCCATGGTTTCAGACGACCTCGCGGATCGAATCGTAAATGTCGCGCCAGCCTTTGCGTTCGCGCACGACGCTTTCAAGATATTCCTGCAACACGATCTTGTCCTGCACCGGGTCCTTGACGATGGCGCCGACCAGGTTGACGGCTAGCGAATTGGCGTCGATGGCGCCGGAGCCGAAATAACCGGCCTCCGACCAGGCGCCGATCGTCACGGCAATGGCTTCCGCCGTGCTCAGCGATCCGGACGGCGATTTCAGCTTCAGCTTGCCGTTTTCCGTCTGGCCGTCGCGCAGTTCGCGGAAGATCGTAACGATGCGCCCGATCTCCTTGTCCGGCGCCGCAATCTCCGGCAGCGAAAGGCCGCCGCCGATTTCCTTCACCCGCTTGATGACGATTGCAGCCTCTTCATTGGCATCGTCGGGCAGCGGCAGCACGACGACATTGAACCGCCGTTTCAGCGCCGATGACAATTCGTTGACGCCCTTGTCGCGATTGTTGGCGGTGGCGATGATATTGAAGCCGCGTGTGGCGTAGGTGGCGGTGTTGAGCTCCGGGATCGGCAGCATCTTTTCCGACAGCACGGTGATCAGCGTATCCTGGACGTCGGATGCCATGCGGGTCAGTTCTTCAAGCCGGACAATCCGGCCTTCTTCCATGCCGCGCATCAGCGGCGTGGCAACCAGCGCCTGTTTCGACGGCCCCTTGGCCAGCAGTTCGGCATAGTTCCAGCCATAGCGGATCTGGTTTTCATCGCCAGATGTTCCGAGACCCAGGATTTGGCGGTTCCGGGCACGCCGAGCAGCAGCAGCGCACGGTCGGTCGCCAGTGTCGCCACAGCGGTTTCGACAAGCCGTCGGTTGCCGATATATTTCGGCGATATCTCGGTGCCGTCCTTTGTCTTGCCGCCAAGCAGATAGGTCACCGCAGCCTGTGGCGACAGATGCCAGCCTTCCGGCCGCAATGCGTCGTCTGATTTGGCCAACGCATCCAGTTCGGCCTTGTAAATCGTTTCGGCTGGGCGCCGCAGGTCCTGATCGCTCACCTTGGTGTCTCCTCAAACTGCGTTGATTTGTGGTCCGGTGTCTGTTCCGGATGAATGAAGTGCGAACTGAAATTCCAGGAAGGCCAGCGCCGGCGCCACCGCCAGCGGGCCGATCTCCTCAACAGCCGCGATAAAGTCGTTTGCAATGTCATCGGGCACCAGACGGGCCAGGATAGTGACATATCCGGCCGTCGCCTGGGCGTGTTCCGACGGGTTTTCCTTGTTCTGCTTGAAAAGCGCCTTCAGCCACTTTGTTTTCAGAATGCCGCGCCAGACCGGTTCCGGCAGCGGCTCGCGAAGAATGTCATAGAGCGCCAGCCAGGCCATGTCGTTTGCACGTCCGATACACGGGTCGCGTTGGAATAGCGCCACGACGATTCCTCTGACGACATGCTCCGGGTGGCTGGCCAGTGTTTCGCCGATGTCGTTCAGGCACTCATGCCAATTGCCTGCTGCGGCTTCGCCGGCAATGCGCCGGGCCATGGCGTAATCGTCTTCTGATAGTGCTGCAGCAATCAGCGCCGTGCACAGATCGTCGTCGTCCGCGCCGATCAGTTGCGGCGTATCATCCACCTTGAAGCCGGTTGAACGGGCCATGTCGCTGAGCCTCAACCCGTCGAGCGCGCTCAAGGCCGTGACCCTGTCTTTGCCTTTGGGTTTCGGCAGCCGCACGTTCAGAACCGGTCTGCGTTTGATCAGACCGGATTTTTCGATTTTCAGAACATTGCCAAGCTCTGTCAGGCGGTCGCGGTAGGCCTGTGTGCCCGGAAGCCGGGTCAGCAGGACGCTGGCCTCCGTCTTGACCGATTGCGCCCGGTCCGACGCGGCAGCCACCAGAAACGGCTCGTCATCCTCCGACAGGCGCACGGCCAGCACCTTGATCATGTCGGCGCGGATGTTTGCCGGTTCGTCTGAAAAGCAGCTTTCGATCAGCGCTCGGGCCTGTGCCGGATCCTGCCTTCGCAACCGGGCAAGAAACGCCATCCGCGGGGCGGGGGTATAGTCCCTCCAGGTTTCCTCTGACATCTCATCGGCAAAGAATGCCACCGGTTGATCGGATGGCTGGTCACCCGCCGACAGGCGCAAATAGGCTTTTTCAGATGCCCCGAGCCGCCCCGGCCGCTCCAGCAAAAAGGATCTGAGCCGCGGCAAATCGAAGGGGTGCACCCGCATTCCACTGGCTTCGATCCGGTCAAGCGCTGCATCCACAAGATATCTCCGGACGTCGGCGTCCGGCAGGCCGAGAAGCCGTGCCAGTTTCCGGCGCACGTGCGCCGGCAGGATCACACGTTGGTCATCGTGCAGCGCAGCCGCCATGTCCGGTTGCGCCGATTTTAGATCCGCCGGAAGTTCGGGCATGGCAAAGCGCTGATGCTGCGCCATCAACGCCAGCGCGGCGAGTGTTCTTTCCTCACGCTCAAGTCCGGCGACGCAATCTGCCAGCGGACCGGGCAGGGACAATTCGGCGCCGGCGGTTCCAAGGGCGAAACTGCGCAGCAGATCGTCAATCTGAACGGGTTCGAGAAATGCCGCCATCACCAATCCATCCATCGGCCGATCGGCGTTGCAGCCATCATTGGTGAAAAGGTCCTGCCGTCCCACAGGCCGGCCATTTCAATATTGTCCAGGCCAAGAAGCGGAAGAAGTTTTTCGCGCAGCTTCGGATCGATTGGCAGCCCTGGATTGCCGACGGCGGCCCGCATCACAAGCTGGTTTCCGGTTTCGGCAAGACAGACATTTGCGGCCATGATAGGCCATGCCGGCAACCATGGCTGGGCGGTGAGCGCGGCGTAATAGCCCTGCATTGCCTCTGCCAGAGACTGGGCTGCCGCCGGCCAGCCTGCCTGTTCAGGCTTGCTGCCACGCTCGCCTATCTGTGCCCGCAGCGGTGCTGCTGACTTGTAGAAAACCAGTTCTGCCGAGATCGGTTCACCGGCCGTAAACGGATTTGCAACGCTGCCACCGGCGACGGGCACGAAATCGATCAGAACCGCAAAGCGCGGCTGGTCGCCAGGCGGTCCGCAACGGACCAGCCAGGTTTCGATCCGCCGCAGCCGATCAGGCTGGATTTCGCTTCTGAGCGCAAGAACGATCCAGTCCGCCTTGATCCGCAGGGCTGTATCATCGGCAAGCAGGTCATCGCGTTTCTGCGGCCAGCCGGCCAGCCGGCGGACATCGGCGCGGAGATTGTCCTCAAGCATGTCCTGGCGCCGATAGGCCTGCGACAGCAGATGAAGGCCGCCGAACCGTTGCGCCAGAAACGCGGTCCGTTCCGCCTCAGGCAGAGAAAAGAGTTCAGAGGGAAGGGCATCGATTGCGGTTGCCAGCCCGGATACTTTGGCGTCAACCAGCCGCTGAGCCATTTGCCGGCAGTGGGACTGGGCGTCCGGCATGAATGCCGCAAAGCCCTGTCCGGTCTGGTCGCCGATCCAGCGGTCCAGTTCGTCAAATCCGGCCAGCATCGATTGCTCGCGATTTTCCAGTGACCGTTTGCGCTGGGCATCCGCCCGCGCTTCCGCCTTCTCGTCGCGCGGTTTTGGCTCGTCATCTGTTATTGCGCCAAGCGACGGTGCGTCGCCGGATTTTTCCTTGGCCGGCGCCGCTGCCGAACTCTTGCCGCGGCGGCGTCCGAGCCAGTCGGTCACGAATTGCGGAACGTCTTCAGGGGTGAACAGGCCCGCCTGGTCAGCCTGGAACCACATCAGGGCGAGCACATGTTTGCAGGGAAATTTGCGGCTAGGGCAGGAGCATTTGTAACCATGGTCGGAGAGGTCGACGACAACCCTGTAGGGAGTGCTACCGGATCCCTGGCATTCGCCCCAGATCAGCTTTGGCTCGCCGTCGCTGCCGAGCACGGGCCATTTGGCCGGCTTCATCAGTTTGCTTGCCGCATTCAGTGACGCCTGATCCGGCGCCATCTGCTCAATGGTCTGCTGGCTGATCGACATGTCCTGACCGTCGCCCTCGGTGCTCGTGTCCCTAGTTTACACCATGACGATATATGTGAACACTTTTTGAATCCCTAAACCGATTGCGCAGTTTTGAACCGATTTAGTCAGAGCGCCGGACCTTCGTCACCGGCCTGGAAGTCATTGCACAGCGACGGCAACAGGCTGATAAAGGTCTGCCTGGGGTATGGCCAATTCAAGGATGGACACTATGACGAATGACGATTTTCAGCCGGTTTCGGGATTTGACGTTCCCCGATTTGCCGGCATTCCGACTTTCATGCGCCTGCCGATGGTGGCGGCCGACAGTGCGGCGCGCGCCGATGTCGGGATCGGCCTGATCGGCGTGCCGTGGGACGGCGGCACGACGAACCGCCCCGGTGCCCGGCACGGTCCGCGCCAGTTGCGCGACCTGTCGACGATGATCCGCGCCGTCCATCCGGCAACCGGGGTCAATCCGTTCAAGGCGAATAATTGCGCCGATCTCGGCGATGCGCCGGTCAATCCCGCCGACGTCACCGACGCGCTGGAGCGGGTGACGGCGTTTTACCAGGCTGTTCACGCCGACAATATCATTCCGCTGACGGCCGGCGGCGATCATCTTGTATCGCTGCCGATCCTGCGTGCGCTTGGCCGTAAGCCGCCGCTGGCGATGATCCATTATGATGCCCATACGGATCTGTTCGACGATTATTTCGGCGGCTTCAAATACACTCACGGAACGCCCTTCCGGCGGGCCATCGAGGAAGGGCTTCTCGATCCGGCCAAGGTCGTGCAGATCGGTATCCGCGGCACCATGTATGACGGCGAGGACATTGCCTGGGGCCGGGAACGGGGCGTGCGCATCATCATGATCGACGAACTGATGGACCGCGGCCATCAGGCGGTGATGGAGGAGGCGCGCGGCATTGTCGGCGATCATCCGACCTATGTCAGTTTCGACATCGATTTCATCGACCCTTCATTTGCGCCGGGCACCGGAACACCCGAGATCGGCGGACCCAGCACCTATGAAGCCCAGCGCCTTGTGCGCGGTCTTTACGGGCTCAATCTGGTCGGCGCCGATATGGTCGAAGTATCGCCGCCATTCGATGCCTCAGGCGGCACCGCCTGGGTCGGCGTTTCAATCATGTTTGAATTGCTCTGCGCTCTGGCATCGCGAAAATCGTGACGGAGAAGCGGCTGAAAAACGGGCGCAATAGGACTGCGCATTAGCCGTTTGTGGCCATTTCGTTTCAATTTAATCAGAAAACCTGAACCATAAAATAAGATTTTCTGAATTGATGCACTTGGTGCGCACAGGCGCTCGGCTCTGTGCACAATGGCGCCAAGAGTCCGAGTACTCTTGAATTAACAGGGAGAATTGTGATGAAAAAATCCAACCTTGCTCTGGCTGCCGGCTTTGTCGCCGCAGTCGGATTGCAGGCGCCGGCGTTTGCCGCCGACGTCGTGATCGGCGTGCCGAACTGGCCGTCTGTCGCAGCCACAGCCAATGTTCTGAAAGTTATCATTGAGGACAATCTCGGCCTTGAGGTCGAACTTCAGAATGCCACCAACCCGATCGTATTCGAGGCCATGGACAAGGGCGCCATGCATGCGCACCCGGAAGTCTGGATGCCCAATCAGCAGAACCTGCATGACACGTTCGTGAAGGAAAAGGGAACGGTTGTGCAAAACCAGAATGGTGTCGCAGCCTTCCAGGGCATGTGTGTGCCCAAGGCAATTGCGGAAGAGCATAATATCAAGTCGATCGACGACCTGACCGATCCCGACAAGGCTGCCATTTTCGACACCAACGGCGATGGCCGGGGCGAAATCTGGATTGGTGCGCCCGGCTGGGCATCGACCAATGTGGAAAAGATCCGCGCCAAATCCTACGGTTATGGCGAACTGATGGAAATGACGGAGTTCGACGAGACGCTTGCTTACGTCAATCTCGACAATGCCATCAAGGCCGGCAAGCCTTGGGTCGGCTTCTGTTACACGCCGCACTATGTCTTTGCGCTGCATGATCTGCAGGTGCTTGAAGAACCGCCCCATGTGAAGGCTGATTGGAAAGTGTTGCAGCCGACTGACGATCCGGCATGGCTGGAAAAATCATCTGCCGCCATGGCATGGGATACAGCTTATTTGTATCTCCACTACGCCAAGGCAATTGAAGATGCGCATCCGGAAGTGGCCAAGCTTTTTGCCAATATGAAGCTTGATACGGATACGGTCAGCGCCATGACCTATGCTCTTGTCATCGACAAGAAGGAACCTGAGGCATACGCCAAGGAATGGGTCGCAGAGAATCAAGACAAGGTTCTTGACTGGCTGAGCCAGTAACCATCAATCAATGGCCGCCGGATCTCCCGGCGGCCATTTTGTTTGATCTTGCGCCGTGGGGAGGGCAGCGGATGAGTGAGACGGTCGTCAAACTGACAGACGTATGGAAGGTCTTCGGCGAACGGGCTGATGAAGCCATGGTTGCGATCAAGTCTGAAGGCTTGACGAAACCGGAGGTGCTGGAGCGGTTCGGCTGCGTGGTCGGCGTTCAGGCCGCGACGTTTGAAGTCGCCAGGGGCGAAATTTTCTGCATCATGGGCCTGTCGGGCTCCGGCAAATCGACCTTGGTGCGCCATGTCAACCGGCTGATCGAACCGACCGCCGGAAGCATCGAAATTCTTGGCCGCGATGTCGGCTCGATGTCAGCGTCGGATTTGCGCACCGTCAGGGCGACGCAGATCGGCATGGTTTTCCAGCACATGGCGTTGATGCCGCACCGTTCGGTGCGCGACAATGTTGCCTATCCGTTGGAAATCCGCGGCGTTCCGAAATCGAAGCGCTGGGCGGTCTCCGATCATGCGCTCGAACTTGTCAATTTGATCGGCTACGAGGATCGGTTGCCGAAGGAATTGTCCGGCGGCATGCAACAGCGAGTGGGCATTGCCCGCGCGCTCGCCTCCGATCCGGAAATCCTGCTGATGGACGAACCGTTTTCAGCGCTCGATCCGCTGATCCGCATGCAGTTGCAGGATCAGTTCAAAGCGCTTGTCGCGCAATTGAAGAAGACGACCCTGTTCATCACCCACGATCTGGACGAGGCGATCCGCATCGGCCATCGCATCGCCATCATGAAGGATGGCGTCATCGTGCAGATCGGCACGCCGGAAGATATCGTGATGAATCCGTCTGACGATTATGTCCGTGAATTCGTGCAGGGCATTTCCAAACTCAAGCTGGTCAAGGCCCATTCCATCATGGAGCCGCTGGCCAGTTACAGCGGATCTCTTGACGGCGCGCCGCGCGCCGATGAAGGCGCTGATCTCGATCAACTGATCGATCATGCAGTTGGAACTGATTTGCCCGTCGTGATTACCGAGGCGGGCAGTGATGTTGGTATTGTAACGAAACCGCGGCTTCTTCGCGGTATTCAGGGGGGCAAGGAATGACCGATGTCACCGTCACAGCGGCCTCTGATATTGAGGTTGATCACGAGGCACTTGATGCCTCGATTGGCGAGTTCACCGAAAAGAATGGTGGTTATTATTCTGCGGCGTTTCAGAAAATCCATGAATCGACAGGCTGGATGCCGTCGACATTCAATCCGGCCGCTGCCCTTCTGGGGCCAATATGGGCCGCTTTCCGTGGCGTCTGGGGCTTTTTCTGGACCTTCCTGATCCTTGAGATGATCGCATGGGTCCAGATTGGCCGCGGGGCCTGGGGTAATCTGGGCGCCAAGTTTTCCGATCGTGCGGAAAGCAGTATGGCAAGGGTTCAGGATTTCCTGGCTCAGGCCGAGCAGGCGCGTACGGCCGGCGAAGACCCTGCACGATTTGAGAGGCTTGCTGCAAATTTGACAAAGTCGGTCGAAGCGAACCAGAAGGCCGCGGTCGATGCCAATGCCGAGGCGTTCGCCATCCTGCTTTTTGGATTGGCCTTATTCGTTGCCGTCAAGGTATTTCAGGGTTTTTATGCCAACATCGCTTATGAAAAGCAGTATAGCCGTTGGCGGATTACGCCCGACACGGTGGAATCCGGCATCAGACAGCAGAACCTGGCTCTTGGCCTGGTCCTGGTGCTGGCAATCGCACCACTGACGATCTACAAATTCACCGTTGAAAGCCCGCTGGAAGTCCTGAACGATTTCCCGGAAAAACAGTTCAGCTCCGTATTCATTGAGGCGCCGAACGAGACAATTTTTACCAGATCTGCGACCGGGATCAAAAAGAATATTGATGCCGCCGCGGACAAGGGGCGGGGGGTGTTTGATGGCATTACAGCCGGCGTGCGCTCCGTTCTCAATGTCCTGACCGTGGCTTTGATCGAGACCCCCTGGCCCGTCGTCATGCTGGTGATCTGCGTTGTCGCCTGGCGCTCGGCCGGACCGCGTGTCGCGCTGTTCACGGCGTTCTCGCTCGGCTACCTGGCGATCTTTGGCTATTGGCAGGTCAGTATGGAGACAGTCGCGCTGGTTGGTGCTGCGGTGCTGATCTGCGTTGCCTTCGGCATCCCGCTCGGGATCTGGTTCGGCAAGTCGAAAAGGGCCTATAATTTCGCCGAGCCGGTGCTCGATCTGATGCAGACACTGCCGGCCTTTGTCTATCTGATCCCGATCATCGCCTTTTTCGGCACCGGCAATCCGCCGGGCATTCTGGCCACCATCATATTCGGCATGCCGCCGGTGATCCGCCTGACGGCGCTTGGCATGCGCGGTGTCCCCGAAAGCATCAAGGAGGCGGCGACCGCCTTCGGCGCATCGAGATGGCAAACACTGAAAGACGTCGAAGTTCCGCTGGCGCTGCCGTCGATCATGGCTGGCGTCAATCAGACCATTCTGATGTGCCTGTCCATGGTGGTGATCATTTCGCTGATCGGTGGAGGTGGTCTTGGCAAGGAAATCCTGGAAGCCTTGCAATATGTTGCCACCGGCCAGGGGTTGCTTGGCGGTTTTGCCATCCTGTTCTGCGCCATGGTCATGGACCGGATCGTTCAGGGCGCGTTCCGGACGGCGGACCAGAAATAGGCCAAACGCTGTTTGCAAATCAAAAAGGCGGTGCCCATGGCGCCGCCTTTTTCACGTTCGGCTCCGGCGCTCTCCGACTTGACGTCCGCCGGCATTCGGTGAACGGTCCTCCGCGACAATCCGGATAACACAAGGCAAATCATATATGACGCGGTCGTCACGGCCCTCCGGCAGAAAACCGGAAAAGTCGGTTGAGTTCACATTGCGGGCGCTCAGGGTGTTTGTCGCCGTCGAAGAAGCCGGCTCCATGATCGTTGCCGCTGAACGCCTCGGTTCCAGCGCATCGGGCGTCTCGCAGCAAATCTCCAATCTGGAAACAACCGTCGGCGCTCGTCTGTTTGACCGCAGCGCCAAGCCGATTGCATTGACCCCGGCCGGCCAATTGATGCGCCAGCACGCCAGGCGGATCGTCGAAAGCGTCAGCGCCGCTCAAACGGCGATCATGGAGCTTAATCTCAATTCTCTGGTCGAACTGCGGCTCGCCATTATCGATGATCTCGACGCCTCGATCACGCCGGATCTGGCGGCGCATCTGAAGGCGCTCTATCCGTCCTGCCTGTTTTCCGCATGGTCCGGCCGATCCGACCATGCCACCGATGCCTTGCACAATCGCCAGGCCGATATCGCCATTACGGCAGATCCGCCTGCCGATACGACAATGTTCGAAATATATCCGCTGATGCGCGAGCCGTTCATCCTCGTCACCGCGAAAGCGGCGATCAACCCGAAAGACAATGTGCTGCAGCAGTTGATGAACCTGCCCTATGTCCATTACGGTTTCGATATTCCCATTGGCCGTATTGTCGAACAGCATTTCCGGCGCATCAGGCTTTCGCCGCAGCGCCATTATGCCTTCGACGCTTCGCGTTCGGTTCTGGCGATGATCAACAAATGCGGCGGCTGGACGCTGACGACGCCGCTTAATTATCTTGACGGGATTCGCTTCAAGCCGAACCTGGATGTCATGCCGCTGCCGTTTGCATCTTTTTCCCGAGATATCTTTCTTGTCGCCCGGCGCGGCGAACTCGGCGATCTGCCGGCCACGCTGGCACGCCTTTCGACAGATCTGATCGCCGGCGGCCTGCTTCAGGAAGCCGTGGCGATTGCACCTTGGGCGGAAAAGAATTTCCGCGTCTATAACGAACAATCAGTGCTTGAGCCGGATTAAACCGGCCGGTTGAGCAGAATGTTGAACCGCTCGCGGATCGCCCGGTCGGCTGCAGAACTGAGATAATCCGGCCGGTGATTGTCCAGTCTATCGCGCACGATGGCGCGCGCCTTGACCCAGATATCCTCACCGCCCGCGTCCGACCAGCTGCGCGGATCGGACCGGTCGGCGAGTTTCGGATAATGGTATTCGCTCAACATGGCGTTCATCGTGTGCGACCCGCCGAGAAAGTGTCCCTCGCCGGTGACGGCGGCCAGGATTGCCTCATATCCGAGACTTTCTTCCGTCACCTCGATACCGCGGATGGCGCGGTTGACGTTGGCCAGCATTTCGTCGTCGAGCACGAATGCCTCGAACGAGACGCCGAGCAGGCTCGCCATCATGCCGGCGGACTCATAGATCATGTTTGCCCCGGCAAGCCCGGCCGCCAGCGCTGAAAGCGCCTTTTCCGCGCCCATCTGCGCATCGACCGCCTTGGCATCCGCCATCGACGAGGCCACTCCGGTCGGCAGGCCGAGCCAGTTGCCGATCTGGGCGGCGCCGGCGTTCATCAGGCTGATTTCGCCGCCGGAGCCGGAAAACGCACCGGTTCTGAGATCGACCACGAACGGCCAGTTGGAGAAGATCATCGGATAACCCGGCTCGAATATGTTGACCAGCACCAGCGCCGCCAGCGTCTCCGCAGTTGTCTGCGCCAACATGCCGGCAAGGGTTGCCGGCGCCGTTGCGCCCGACTGTGCGGCGATAATCGCGTTGATCGGCATTTTGCGCCGGAGCGCCGCCAGCATTACGTCGACGGCGTCTTCGCCATAACGCAGCGGCGAGATGACCGGGCTGATATGCACCTTGCAGAACGGCCGCTCGGCAAACCGGCCTTCGCCACCCAGCGCCATGTCGAACATGTCGACGGTGGCATCCAGATAGTCACCGATGGTGAAGCTGGTGCCGACCGGTTTCGTGGTACCGGCGAGCAGGGCATAGGCGGTGTTGATATCTAGGTCGAAATTGTCCGGCACGTCGGTTGCGACGCAACATCGGGTGAACCAGCTGATATTCGGCAGTGTATCGACGATGCGGGCAAAGTCGTAGAGGTCGACAAGGGTTGAGGCGCGATAAAGGCCGCTGTCCAGGTCAAGGGTCTGAACCGCAGCGCCGCCGGTGCCGTAATAGACCCGCTCGCCGCCGATCTCAAAATCATGTTTGCTGTCTCGGCCATGGAAGACAAAGCTCTTGGCGGCGCCGTCGATAATATCCTCCACGAAGCTCTTCGGATAAGACAGGCGGCCGAGCGAATTGATCCGCGCACCTTTGCCCATTGCCTGCTGCTGGACGATCGGCGGCACCTCCGCCATGCCGATTTCATCGAGAATCCTGAGGGCCGTGTCGTATATCCGGCGGACGTCTTGATCGGTGAGCGGCTTGTAGGCGCCGCCAACCTGACCGGGCGTACTGGCCTTGATTTCCGGCTCCGCGGCGGAACGCGACGCAATGCGGGCAGCACGTCCGCCGGCGCGGCGGTTGGGCGAAGGGTCGGACGCCATGGGTATTCTCCAATTCAGCGGGAGCAGCAAGCTCCCGTGATGATGCTGCCAGAGAAGTTGCGGGCAGACGTAGCCGAATTTTCATGTTCATGAAAATCGAACGGGACAGTCGAATCGAATGAACGGATTTAAATTGAGTAATAACAAAGGGTTAGAGAGCGTAGTTGCATCAAAACAAAAATTGACGGCACGATGTCCTGATCGCCGCGCAATTGCACCCTTGATGGTCATGAAGACCAGCCCTTAGCGTTATGCCGGCAATTCGCAGTCGCAGGAGTTCAGCCTTGAAAACGCATGCAAGAGTCGTGGTTATCGGTGGAGGGATCGGCGGCTGCTCGACCCTTTACCACCTCGTTCAGGAGGGCTGGAGCGATGTCGTGCTTGTCGAGCGTGATGAATTGACATCGGGCACGACATGGCACTCGGCGGCCCAGGTCACGAATTTCGGTCCGGTGCAGACCTTGGTCGGGCTGAAATCCCATTCCATCCGGCTTTACAATGAATTGGCGAATGATCCGGACTTTCCGATCAATTATCATACCACCGGCGGCATCCGTCTGGCGTCGACGCCCGATCATGTCGACGGTTACAATCATTTCATGTCGGTGGCCAAGGGCATGGGCGTTGAATTCGAGCTGATCGATGCGGCCGAATGCGGTGTCCGCCATCCGCTGATTGAGACCCACGACATTCTGGGCGGGCTGTGGGATCCGCTGGATGGGGATATCGATCCGAGCCAGTTGACCCAGGCGCTGGCCCGCGGCGCCCGCAATGGCGGCGCGGAGATCTATCGTTTCAATCCGGTGGAGGCGATCGACCGGTCATCGTCCGGCGAATGGGTCGTGCACACGAAAGAAGGCGATATCACTTGCGAAAAGGTGGTCAACGCGACCGGATACCGGGTCAACGAGGTCGGCGCCATGCTCGGTGTGACCCATCCGGTTATATCCATGGAACATATGTATTTTCTGACCGAGCCGATCGCAGCGCTTGAAGCGCTTGACCGGCGGGTGCCGATCCTGCGCGATCCGATCGACGATTTCTATTCCCGACAGGAAAAGAAGGGGCTGCTGGTCGGCGTCTACGAACAGGGCTGCAAGAGCTGGGGCATGGACGGGGTCGATCCGGATTTCACCATGCAGCTTTGCCCCAACGATCTGGGCCGTTGTCTCGACAATATGGAGCGGATCTTTCAGCGCATGCCGGCGCTGCAGGACACCGGCATCCATACAGTGGTCAACGGGCCGATCACCTATTCAGCTGACGGCCTGCCGCTGATCGGCAGGATTCCGGGCGTCAGGAATGCCTATGCCTGCCTCGGCCTGCGCGCCGGCATTGGTGAGGGCGGCGGTCACGGCAAGCTGCTTGCCCAGATCATCGTTCACGGCGAAGCGGAATATGACACATGGTGCCTCGATCCGCGCCGCTTCCTCGGCCATTGCACCACGGAATTTACCGAAGCCAAGGCGATCGAGGATTACCGGAACGAATTCCGCTTTCATATGCCGCATGAATTCCGTCCCGCCGGGCGCATGGCGAAAACCACGCCGCTCTATTCAACGCTGGAAGCGCGCGGCGCTCACTTTGGTGTTGTCGCCGGTTGGGAACGGGCGCTGTTTTTCAAGCCGGATCCAGACTTTGAAGACGAGCATTCGTTCCGCTTTACGCCGACAAAGGCGATCGTCGCCGAGGAGATCGACGCGGTGCAGAACCGTGTCGGCCTGATGGAGGTTTCCGGATTTACGCGGTTTGAGATAACCGGGCCGGATGCGGCCGCATGGCTTGACGGCATCGTCTGCAGCCGCATCCCGCAGCGTGACGGCAAGGTGGCGTTGACCTATTTCGTCAACCGCGACGGCAATGTGCAGGGCGAGGCGACCTTGGCACGCCTGGGCGAAGACCGGTTCTGGTTCGGCTCGGCCGCCGCCGCCGAATATCACGACCGGGATTTTCTCACCGACCATCTGCCGGCGAGCGGCGTGAGGCTGGAAAACATGACGGCCAGCCACGCGATCCTGGTGGTCGCCGGTCCGCAATCGCGTGCGTTGCTGCAATCCGTATCGCCGCGCACCGACTGGTCGCGCCAGGCATTTCCATGGCTGTCGGTCCGCGAGGTCATGATTGGCCAGGCAGCAGTGACCGCCATGAGCGTCAGTTTCTCAGGCGAACTGGCCTATGAACTGCATGTGCCGAACGAATATCTGCTCCTTGTTCACAGGCTCGTCGAAGCGGCGGGCGAGGCGTTCGGACTGAAACATTTCGGACTTTATGCCACCGAATCCATGCGCCTTGAAAAAGGCTACCGGCACTGGAAGAGCGATCTGATCACCGAGTTCAATCCATTCGAGGCCGGGCTTTCGCATTTTGTCAGGCTCGACAAGGGCAACTTCCAAGGCCGGCAGGCACTTGAAACCGTCGCGCCGGCCGCACTGCGCCGGCAATTTGTCTCCATGGTGATTGATACCGACAAGGCGCCTGCCCATGCCGGCGATTCAGTTTATGCCGGCGGAAGGGTCGTAGGCACGGTCACGTCCGCCGGTTGGGGACATCGCACACGATTGAATATCGCCATGGGATATATCGATCCGGAACAGGCAGAACTCGGCAACCGTTTGACAGTTGAGATTATCGGCGAGCGATTTTCTGCACAGATCGTTGCGCCTGTGCTTTATGACGAGGAAAATCAACGGGTTCGGGCCTGACGGCCGGGCGCAGAACGGGGCAGGAAAACCGCAAATGGCGACGCACTATATCAAGAAGGCAGAAGCGGCGATTGAGGACAATGACCGGGTCATCCGTGACCGGGTCGAGGCGATGATCGCAGACATTCGCAGCAATGGCGAGGCCGCGGTTACCCGTTATGCGAAAGATCTTGACGGCTGGTCAGGCGGCTTTGTCCTGAGCGATGACAAGAAGGCGCAGCTGATTGCCGACGTCAGCGAGCGGGATAAGGACGATATCCGGTTTGCCCACGATCAGGTGCGCCGGTTCGCCGAAGCCCAGCGCGCCAGCCTGACGGATTTCGAGATCGAAACGGAACCCGGCGTCCGCCTCGGCCAGCGCGTCGTGCCGATGAATTGTGCCGGCTGTTATGTGCCCGGCGGCCGTTATGCCCATATCGCCTCGGCGATCATGAGCGTGTCGACCGCAAAAGTCGCCGGCGTTTCGACCCTCGTCGCCAGTTCGCCGCCGCGCGGCGACGCCATCGCGCCGGCTGTCGCTTTTGCCATGGATCTGGCCGGCGCGGACGTTATCCTGGAGATGGGCGGAGTTCAGGCCATAGCTTCCATGACCTTCGGCCTGTTTGGCTGTCCTCCGGCCGATATTCTGGTCGGGCCGGGCAATGCCTATGTCGCCGAAGCCAAGCGATTGCTGTTCGGCGAAGTGGGCATCGACGTGTTCGCCGGTCCGACGGAATCGGCGATCATCGCCGACGAGACGGCGGACCCGATGACGGTTGCCGTCGATGTTGTTTCCCAGGCCGAGCACGGCCCAAACTCGCCGGTCTGGCTGTTCACCACATCGCGAGACCTGGCCGAAACGGTTGCGCGCATCCTGCCGAAAGTCGCCGACGACATGCCGAATGCCGATGTGGTTCATGCCGCCTGGCGCGATTACGGCGAGATCGTCCTGTGCGACAGCCGCGAGGAGGTCTGCCGCGTGTCTGACCGATATGCCAGCGAACACCTGCAGGTAATCGCAGCCGATCTGCCCTGGTGGCGGGAAAATCTGACAAATTACGGTTCGCTGTTTGTCGGCGAGGGCAGCACGGTGACCCACGGCGACAAATGTTCCGGCACCAACCACATCCTGCCGACCCGCAAGGCGGCGCGTTATACCGGCGGCCTGAATGTGCAGAAATTCCTCAAGGTTCTGACCTATCAGGAGCTTGACGAGGCTGCGAGCCGGACGTTCAGTGCCGCGGCCTCGCGGATATCGCGCGCGGAGGGCATGGAAGGCCATGCCCGCGCCTGCGACTGGCGCCTGCGCAAATATTTCGCCGGCGAGAACTGGGATTTCGAAGTCTACGACCAGAAGCGTTACGACTGAACGGGGAAGGGTGCCGGATATGGTCGGGAAATGGGGCATCAACAACGATTACAGCCCGCTGAGCGACGTTCTGCTCGGCAAGCCTGAATTCTATCGCTGGATCGATGCCGGCCCGATCATCATGCGGACGCTGAACAATCAGCACCGGACCGGGCTGGAATTCAATCTCCAGACGGCGATGGCCCAGCATGCCGAAATGGTTTCCATCTACGAGGACAATAGCGTCACCTGCCATTATCTCGATGCCGACGAGGCCCTGCACCGCAATTTCTTCGCACGCGATTCCAGCGCCATGACACCCTGGGGCGCCCTGATCTGCCACATGCAGCTGAAAAGCCGCCGGGCCGATTACGTCACGGCGATCAAGTTCTATCAGGATAACAATATCCCGATCTGGAACTATGCCACCGCCGGACATTTCGAAGGCGGCGATTTCAATATTCTGGAGCCGGGTTTCGTGCTGATCGGCTATTGCGGCGAACGCTCGGAGAAAGAAGGCTCCGAACAGGTCGCCGATTATGTCCGCGCTGAAGGATGGGAGGCGGTGACTGCGCCGATCTCACGCGAATTCGTCCATATGGATGGCCTCGTCGTACCGCTGGCGCCAAAGCTGCTGGTCGCCTGCCTGGATGGAATGGAGAGCTGGCTGATCGATCTTCTGCGTGGCCGCGGCTTCGAATTCGTCGACGTCGGTTACGGCGAAGCAAAAGATCTCGGCGTCAATCTGGTGGCGCTCGGCAACGACAAGGTGCTGTCGATGAAGGGCAGTGTCAAACTGAACGAAAAGATGCGCGCACTCGGATTTGAAGTCTTCGACCCGGACATGTCCATGTTCACGCTTGGCGGCGGTGGCGTTCACTGCCTGTGTCAGGCGCTTTGCCGCGAGGATGCCTGAATGGATCAGAGTGTCGCCAAAGCCCGGTTCGAAAAACCTTTCACCCAGCAGGAGCCGATTCCGGAGGCGGCGATCGAACGTGCGGTTGAGATCATGCGCTCAGGCCGCCTGCACCGCTACAATATTGCCGAAGGCGAGGAGCCGGAGGCCGCACTGCTGGAGCGCGATTACGCGGCCTGGCAGGGGAGCGATTATTGCCTTGCCTGCGCGTCGGGCGGTTATGCCATCCATGTTGCCCTGCGCGCGCTCGGCGTCAGACCGGGGGAACCGGTGCTGGCCAATGCCTACACGCTGGCTCCGGTGCCCGGCGCAATCCACAATTCCGGCGGTATCCCGGTGCTCGTGGAAATTGACGGCGCCTATCACATCGACATCGACGATCTTCGCGCCAAGGCCCGCAGCAGCGGGGCGAAAGTCCTGCTGCTGTCGCATATGCGCGGGCATATTTCTGACATGGAAGCCGTCGGCGCCATCTGCGAAGAGTTCGGCATTGCGATGATTGAAGATTGCGCCCACACGATGGGCGCACGCTGGAAGGGCGTCCGCTCGGGCAATTTCGGCCATGTCGCCTGCTTCAGTTCGCAAACCTACAAGCATATCAACAGCGGCGAAGGCGGCTTGCTGACAACAAACGATCCGGATATTGCCGCCCGCGCGATCATCCATTCCGGCTCCTACATGCTCTACCAGCGCCATGGTGCAGCGCCCGACGAAGCGGCCTTTGCCCGCTGCAAACTGCAAACACCCAATTACAGCGGCCGGATGGACAATCTGCGGGCAGCACTTCTGCGTGTGCAACTGGCGTTACTGGACGACAATATCAGCCGCTGGAATGCGCTTTATTCGGAACTGGAACGCGGACTGAATGCGGCTCCGGGGGTCACAATCCCCGAACGCCTGCAACACGAGGCCTACGTCGGCAGTTCGATCCAGTTCCGCGCTGTTACTCTTGCCGGTGACGCTCTGCCGGCGCTCGTTTTGCGCTGCGGCGAACGCGGCGTCGAACTGAAATGGTTTGGCGCCGACGAGCCGGCCGGATTCACCAGCCGCTACGACAGCTGGCGTTACATGCCGGCGATCCCCGACCTGCCGAACACAATGACGGTTCTGGCCAACACGTTTGATATCCGTGTGCCGCTGACCTTTGATCTTGACGATTGCCGGCTGATTGCGAAGATCATCGGCGAGGAAGTTGCAGGCCTGCAGGCCGTATAATTTCGGGAACCGGCCGATGACTCATGATGACCATAATCGCAGACTGATGGAGACACTCTACTGGTGGGGCGTGGCAACGCTGATGCGCTGCCCGGCCGATCCTGATCCGGCCAATTGTGACATTGCCCTTGTCGGCGTGCCGCATTCGTCCGGCAACGGCACGACGGAGCGCGACCAGCATCTGGGCCCGCGGGCCGTGCGTAATGTGTCCGCCCACAATCGCCGCTACCACAGCCAGTTCGATTTCATGCCCTGGGATGTCGCCCGGATCAACGATCTGGGCGACGTGCCGCTGCCGGAGGCCAACAACAACGAACTGTCGGTGGAACGCATCAGCGATTTCTTCCGCGACATAGGCGAGGCAGGTGCCAGGCCGGTGTCGATCGGCGGCGACCACGGTATCACGGGCGCCATCGTTCAGGCGCTGGCCGGAGAGGGCGCGGCGCTGACCGGCGGCGAAAAGGCTGCGCTTTTGCATTTCGACGCCCATACGGATGCCTTCGAAGGGCTTGACCATTGGCTGGGCGCAAAAAAATCCGCTGCCCATTGGGCCGCCTATCTTGTTCGCCAGGGCAATGTCGACCCGGCGAAAAGCGTCCAGATCGGCATGCGCGGCGCAGCCCGTACCCGCGACTGGCTGCAGCCGAGCCATGACCTCGGTTACGGCGTCGTCACGATGGAGCAATATCGCGCCTATGGTGTTGAAAGCGTGATTGACTATATCGACGAGCGCATCGGCGATGCGCCGCTTTACATCACCTTCGATCTTGACTGCCTTGACCCGACGGTGGCGCCCGGCGTCTCCAATATCGAAGCCGGCGCCACCGGCTGGACGATGGACGAGGCGATGGATCTGCTCAGATCCGTGCGCGGCAAGAACATCATCGGCGGCGATGTCGTCTGCCTGATGCCGACCAAGGACAATCCGAACAACATTACCTCCATGGTGGCGGCGTCGGTGATGTTTGAACTGATCAGTCTGATTGCCGACCGTTACCACCGGTCGCCGGACGGGCAGGGTGAACCGATCTCCAGCCCGAGCTGATCGAGAAAGCCCCTCATATAGGCGGCGCGTTCTTCTGCCATTGCCTTGCCGGACGCCGTGCACATGGTCTGCGGAAGCCGCATCAGTTTGACGGCAAAATGATCGACGCAATAGGCCGCATCGTCGAGATCGCGATTGACGGCAAACGGGTCCTCGCCGTCAAACATCTGCGATGTCATCAGGCCGGCAATGTAGAAGGTGCGGGCAATGCCAAGCGCGCCGAGCGATTCAAGCCGGTCGGCATCCTGCAGGATTTCCGCCTCGGCGGTTTGCGGTTCGACACCGGCTGAGAAACTGTGCGCGATAATGGCGTGTCCGATGGCGTCCACATCGTCATCGCCGAAGCCGAGTTTGCGCAAAATCGGTTCCGCCGCTTTTGCTGACAGATGCGAGGCCCGGCTTCTTTCCGGATTGTCCTTCGGCACGTTGACCAGGTCATGCAGATAGGCGGCGGCGATCAGGATTTCCGGTTGGCCGGCGCCCTCGCGGCGTGAGATCTCGCGGGCATTGGCCCAGACCCGCCGGGCATGATGCACGTCGTGGCTGCCGTCCGCGCCAGTGCCGGCGCGGATCAGTTCAGCCTCAAGGGCAGTGGCCAGTGCGTTCAGGTGCATTGATATTCGCGCGGCGTAAGCCCGGATTGAAACCAGCTGACAAAGCTCAGCATGGAATAGACCGGCAGGCCCGTGGCCGCGCGGATATCGGCTGCATAGGGGATCATGTTGGTGCATTCCAGCACGATGGCGCCAAGGTCTGGATGATCGGCAGTGAGCGTTAGGGCGGCGTCGACATTGTCCTGCCGGGCGGCGGCCACGTCGAGTTCCAGTTCGTTATCCAGAATGACCCGGCTGAATTCGCGTCCGCCTTCAGTGCTGCCGACCGGTGTGTCGGCGGCGACACCGGCCGCTGTCAGGTGCTGTTCCGACAATGTCGAGCCGGAGATGGTCAGGATGCCGACGCGCTTGCCCGGCGGCAGCAGCCGCTGCACCATCGGCACCTGCATCAGAGATGATGTCGCCACCGGCACGTCAAGGGCTGCGGCGAGATCGGCCTGGTAAAGCGACAGGAAACCGCAATTGGTGGTGATGCCGTCGGCGCCGTCAGCGACGAGCTCCCGGGCCGCGGCAATGAAGGCCTCCAGCAGGCCTTCCGCCTTGCGCCGCACGACCCGGTCGGGCGAGGCATCGCGCACCACCTTGTAATGCACCGGAAACGGCCATGTCGTGGCATTGCCCATGTCGCCGGGTATGCGCGGAAAGCGCGCGTCGAGCATCAGAATGCCGACCGAGGCACCATAAATCGCCTTGCCGCCTTTGGCCTTTTGCACGCTCACCATGGGGCGGCCGCGTCGAGAAATTCCGGCGCCATGTCTCCGTCTTCCATGAAGATGCGGGAATGGCACTCCTTGACGGCGGTGGCGATTTCATCGCGCCGGCGTTCGATATGCTGGGTTAAAAGTGCAGCAGCCTTATCTCCATTTCGATCCAGCATGGCCTGCAGAATCTCCCGGTGTTCGCTCTGGGTTCTTGGCCGCCGTGCTTCCATATCGACCCAGCGGAAAAAGCGGATGCGCGCATTGAGGTTCTTCAGCATTCGAACCAGTTCGTCATTTTGCGTCAAGCCCGCAACCGCCTCATGAAAATATTCGTCAAAGGCCAGCAATTGTTCGTTCGATTGGCCGGTGTCGGTCGCAGTGCGCTCCAGAAACTTCAGAAGATCGGCCAGATCATCATCGCTTGCCTGTTGGGTGGCTTCGGCAAATGCAAACCGCTCCAGCGCCAGACGCACCTGATAGAGCTCATAAACATCCTTGATCATCAGCTTGCGGCAGAAAAATCCGCGGCCCGGCTCAAACGTCAGAAAACTCTCCGATACCAGCCGGTTAAGCGCTTCGCGCAGCGGCGTGCGGCTGGCACCCAATGTCTTTGCAAGCGCAACCTCGTTGATCCGCTCGCCGGGTTTCAGCCGGAAATCGACCGCCATTTCGCGCAAGGTCTGATAGACGCTCTCTACCCGTCCGGTTGGTTTTGATTTGATCATCCGCCGGCCATTTTCTCCATTGACTCACGCGATCATATCGTCAAAAGTTAATACTGTATACAGTTCTGAATGCAGAAAATTTCAGATCCGGAAACTCTGGCACGAGCGTGGTAATATCAGATGGCCGACAGATCCGATCAGGGGTCCGATGCAGGCAAATCCAACGAAATGACCGGCGCCGAGGCTATGGTGCGGATGCTGCAGGCGCATGGCGTGAAGCATATTTTCGGCCTGTGCGGCGATACCACATTGCCGCTATACGATGCGCTGTACCAGCTCGACCACGGCATTACCCATCTGCTGACCCGCGACGAGCGCCATGCCGCCTATATGGCCGACGCCTATGCGCGGGTGACCGGACGCGTCGGCGTCTGCGAAGGCCCCTCCGGCGGCGGCGCAACCTATATTCTGCCGGGACTTGTGGAAGCCAATGAAAGCTCGGTTCCGGTGCTGGCGATCACCTCCGATGTGGCGACCACGTCGCGCGGCCGCTATCCGCTGACGGAACTCGATCAGGTCTCATTGTTCAGGCCGCTGACGAAATGGAATGCAACCCTCGATCAGGCGTCGAGAGTGCCGGCGATGGTGCGCGCGGCGTTCCGGGCGATGACGACCGGGCGGCCGGGTTCCGCCCATCTGGCGTTTCCCTTCGATACCCAGAAAGCCGCCGTCGATCCGGACGAGATCTGGGCTGACCCGCGTCATGCGACATATCCGGCGCAACCGTCTGCGGTCGATCCGGCGGCAATTGAAGAAGCCGCCGATTTGCTTTTGTCGGCAAAACGGGCTGTTGCGATCTGCGGCGGCGGCATCGTGATGGCCGACGGCATGGCAGCGCTTGGCCGGCTTGCGGCGATGCTCGATCTGCCGGTTGCGACAACGGTATCGGGGCAGGGCGCGATTGCCGAAACCGACGAACGCGCCGTTGGCGTTGTCGGCTCCAACGGTGCGGTGCCCTCAACCCGCGCGGTGGTCGACGAGGCGGATCTGGTTCTGTTCATTTCCTGCCGCGCCGGTTCGGTGACGACGGAACGCTGGCGCTCGCCGAAGGTCGGCACGAAAATCATCCACATCGACAGCGACCCGGACGTGATCGGCGCCAATTATCCGACCGATGTGGCGTTAGTCGGCGATGCGCGGCTGGCGCTGGAAGCGCTTGTCGCCGCTGTTGCCGCGCGCGAAAACCGCACCTCGTTTGACGGGCGGATCCGCGCAGCCGCCGCCTGGGAGGGCAAGCTCGCCGCCTTCAGGCCGCTGGCGGAAAGCGTTGAAACGCCGATCCGTCCGGAACGTGTCATCGCCGCCTTGCAGCAGGTTCTGGACGATGATGCCATCATCTGCGCCGATCCGGGCACGCCGTGCCCGTATTTTTCCGCCCATTACCGCTGGCGGCAGGCCGGGCGGAATTTCATCACCAACCGGGCTCATGGTGCGCTGGGTTATGCCCTTGGCGCATCGCTCGGAGCCCACACCGGACGGCCGTCCGTCAAGACGGTGGCCGTCATGGGCGACGGGTCTTTTGGCATGTCGGTCGGCGAACTGGAAACGGCGGTGCGCTACAAGATGCCAATCACCTTCATTACCTTGTCCAATTCGGTGTTCGGCTGGATCAAGGCCGGCCAGCGGTCGGGCTTCGGCGCGCGGTTCCACAACGTCGATTTCACTCGCACCGATCATGCCGCCGTGGCCAGTGCCTACGGATTGAAAAGCTGGCGCGTCGAAAGCCCCGACGATCTGCTGCCGGTGCTGAAACAGGCGGTGGAAAGCGGTGAACCCAATCTGGTCGACATCATCACCCAGCCGCTTGACGAGGCCGCGGCTCCGGTGTCGGAATGGGTCGCCTGATGTCAATGCTGGCCGATCCTATCACCCGGATGCAGGTCTGGCATGCCGCTTTGCCGGTCAAGCGGCCGCGTGATCATGGCAGCGGGCTGGTTGCCGACAAGGTTGAAGTCATTGTGCTACGGATTGAAACCCGCGACGGCGCCTATGGCTGGGGCGAGGCGTCGCCATGGGCGGTGTTTACCGGCACGGCGGAAGCCAATGCGGCAGCGCTTCAACGCTATATCAGCCCGGTGGTGCTCGGCCGCTCCATCGGCGATGTCGCAGCCATCATGGCCGATGCCGACAAGGCTGTGGTCGGTCATCCGGAGGCCAAGGCGGCGCTGGAAACGGCGTTGCTGGATTGCATGGGGCGGAAATCCGGCCTGCCGGTCTGGGCGCTGCTCGGCGGGCGCTACCGCGCAACCATTCCGCTTTCCGTCTCGCTGGCCGATCCGGATTTTGCCGCCGATCTCGACCTGATGGCGCGGATTCATGCTGAGAAGGTCAACATCATCAAGCTGAAAACCGGCACCCGGGATCATAAATTCGATGTCGACCGCCTGGAGCGCTTGCGCCGCGATTATCCCGAACTGGATATACGGGTCGACTACAATCAGGGCATGCAGCCATTCGAAGCTCTGCGGCGGCTTCGTGATGTCGAGGCGTTCAACGTCACCTTCATCGAGCAGCCGGTTCCAGGCCATGACCGGGCGGCGATGGCTGAACTGAAGAACGCACTCGATACGCCGATACTGGCCGATGAAAGCGTCTTCAATCCGCGCCAGGCGGTTGATGCCGTGCGCGATCGGATCTGCGACTGCATCTCCGTCAAGATCATGAAATGCGGCGGCCTGCGGCGCGGGCTTGAAGTGGCAGCCATTGCCGAAGCCGCCGGCATGCCGGCCTATGGCGGCGACATGTTCGAGACCGGTATTGCTCATCTGGCCGGCGCCCACATGATTGCAGCGGCGCCCAACATTTCGCTCGGCTGCGAATTTTACCAGGCGCGTTACTATCTTGAAGAAGACCTGTTGAGCGCGCCGTTCCCGATCGAAGACGGCCATGTCGCGGTGCCGGACGGGCCCGGTCTTGGCTGCGATGTCGATCAGGACCGGCTCAACCATTATGCCCTGTCTGCCAAAGACATAAGCGCGGGGCCCGAATGATCATGACAGCAGACAACGGCCAAAACGGAACCGCAAAGACAATCGCCATCATCGGTGCCGGTATCGTCGGCGTGTCGACCGCCGTCTGGCTGCAACGCGAAGGCCATAAGGTCATTCTTGTTGACCGCGCCGGACCGGGCGAGGGCACGAGTTACGGCAATGGCGGCATTCTGGCGTCCTGTTCCGTGGTCCCGGTCACCGTTCCGGGATTGCTGAAAAAAGCGCCGGGCATGCTGCTGAACCCGGACAGTCCGTTGTTTCTGCGCTGGTCCTATCTGCCGAAGCTACTGCCGTGGCTGGTTCGCTATCTGCGTCATTGCCGGCCGGAAGAGACACGACGCATCGCCACCGCCCTGGAGCAGATCATCGGCGACAGCCTTGACCAGCACATTGCCATCGCAAAGGGCACGATTGCTGAAAAATGGATCGTGCCGTCCGATTATGTTTTCATCTACAATGACCGGGCGCATTATGACGGCGATGCATTTGGCTGGCAGCTGCGCCGGGAACTCGGTTTCCGGTGGGATGAGCTTGAGGCTGAAGCGTTCCATCGCTACGACCCGGCATTCTCAGAAAATCTCCGATTTGCCGCCCGTCTGGGCAATCACGGCCACATCACCGATCCGGGCCGGTATGTGAAGGATCTGGCGGAGCATGTGGTCGCCCAGGGCGGCCGCCTGATAAAGGCCGATGTCAGTGATTTTGCCCGCGCGGAGGGCAAGGTCAGCGGCATTGTCTGCGATGGCGAAACGATATCCTGCGATGAGGCTGTTCTGGCTGCAGGCGTCTGGTCGAAAAAGCTCGCCGGCCAGCTCGGCGTCGATGTGCCGATGGAAAGCGAACGCGGTTATCATGTTGAACTTTTTGAACCGAATGTCGTGCCGCGCGCGCCGGTGATGGTTGCGTCTGGCAAATTCGTCATGACGCCGATGGACGGGCGTCTGCGGCTTGCCGGCGTGGTGGAATTCGGCGGCCTCGATGCGCCGCCCTCGGATGCGCCGTTTGAACTGCTTGTCCGTCAGGCGAAAGCGGCGCTGCCCGGGCTTGAATGGAAAGACAGGAAAGACTGGATGGGGCATCGGCCCGCGCCGGCGGATTCAATTCCGCTGATCGGCGAAGCGCCGGGCCTGAAGGGGGTCTATTGCGGTTTTGGCCATCATCATGTCGGACTGACCGGCGGTCCGAAAACCGGGCGGCTTCTGGCCCAGATAATCGCCGGGAAGACCCCGAATATTGACATGAGCGCCTATGCGCCGGCCCGCTTCGCGGAGTGAGAGCCTGGAAAGACAATGAAAAATTATCGATAAAAAAAGGCACTATAAGTGCAATTTTCTGAGATCAGCATGGCCGGCGCTTGTTATGACCATCGGCGGGCATGTCTGGTAGGGCTTGGAACGGCGGCCGGTTTGGTCCAGTCTGGGTTCTGGAAGTTAAAAAACAAAAGAGGGAGAATAATATGAAACTTGCAAACACATTGCTGGCCGGCGCCGCCGCGCTCGCCGTCTCGACACCGGCGGCCATGGCCGAAAAGTGGGACATGCCGATGGCCTATTCGGCAACCAATTTCCATTCTGCAACCGGCGCTGAATTCGCCAAATGTGTCACTACCGGCACCGGCGGCGAAATCGAAATTGTCACGCATCCTTCCGGTTCCCTGTTCAAGGGTGGCGAAATCAAGCGCGCGATTCAGACCGGCCAGGTGCCGATCGGCGAGCGTCTTTTGTCCGGACACCAGAATGAGAACGCCGTGTTCGGCGTCGATTCCATTCCGTTCCTGGCAACATCGTTCGACGATGCGGCCAAGCTCTGGAAAGCCGCCAAGCCGACCATGGAGAAGATCCTCGACGAGCAGAATCTTGTTCTGCTTTATTCCGTGCCGTGGCCGCCGCAGGGATTGTATTTCAAGAAGGAAGTGAATTCCGTTGCCGAAATGAAGGGCATCAAGTTCCGTTCTTATAATGTTGCTACAGCGCGGCTTGCCGAACTGACGGGCATGCTGCCGGTGACCATTGAGGCTGCGGAAATTTCCCAGGCCTTCGCGACCGGCGTCGCTGAATCGATGATTTCATCCGGGTCGACCGGTTATGACCGCAAGGTCTGGGAAAGCCTGAGCCATTTCTACGAAGTGGATGCCTGGTTGCCGCGCAATTACATCATGGTCAACAAGGACGCATGGTCCGGCGTGTCGGACGGCAACAAGAACGTCATCCTCGGTTGCGCCGAACTGGCGGAATATGCCGGTGCGTGGCGGGCGGTCGAATATACCCAGTTCACGTTGAACGGCCTCAAGGCCGGCGGCATGACGGTTGGCCCGGCAAATGACGCACTTGTCGGCGAACTTCGCCAGATCGGCGAAACCATGACGGCGGAATGGCTGGAAGCAGCCGGCGCCGACGGCAAGGCGATCGTCGATGCCTTCAAGGCGATGAAATAAGACACGTCAGACAGGGAGGTTTTTTACCTCCCTGTTTTTGTCCGGCTGGTTGCAATCGATGGCGACCGGCCGGAAACTGAACCGGGGAGGGGGCAGTGACAGAAACAATTCGGGGCGTTCGCACTTTACTCGACAGGCTTTATTTGGCCTCCGGAGTCGTGGCGGCTCTGTTCCTGATCGCCATCCTGGCCTTGATCGTCTTGCAGATGATTGCCCGGTGGAGCGGAGAAGTGTTCCCAGGCGCGCCCGATTATGCGGGATATTGTATGGCCGCGGCATCGTTTTTTGCCTTCGCCCATGCGCTCAACCGCGGGTCCCATATCCGCGTCAGCATTCTCCTCAACGCCGTCAGCGAGCGCGGCCGCCGGCTGCTTGAGACATGGTGTTTTCTGATCGGCACTTCGCTTGCCTGGTATTTCAGCTACTACGCCTGCAAGGCCGTCTACTGGTCCTGGAAGTTCAAGGATATCAGCCAGGGCCAGGATGCCACGCCGCTTTGGATCCCGCAAATGTCAATGGTGATCGGTTCGATCATCTTTGCCATCGCGCTGACGGACCATCTGGTGCATGTGCTGGTATCAGGCGATCATCGGATCGAATCCGAAATCGTCGAACAGAGCCACGGCGAATAGGGGGCGGTCATGCAGGAATTCTATCTCATCGCGCTGTTTCTCTTTGTCCTGTTTCTGTTGCTTGGAACCGGTGTCTGGGTCGGGCTTGCGCTGCTCGGTGTCGCCTTTGTCGGCATGGAATTGTTTACGACCCGCCCGGTTGGCGATGTCATGATCACCACCATCTGGAGCGCGTCGTCTTCGTGGACATTGACGGCACTGCCCTTGTTTATCTGGATGGGGGAAATTCTTTATCGTACCCGGTTGTCTGAAGACATGTTCCGCGGCCTGTCGCCATGGCTCGGCTGGCTTCCGGGCGGTCTCATTCACACCAATATTGTCGGCTGCACGGTGTTTGCCGCCGTCTCCGGATCATCTGCCGCAACGTTGACGACCGTCGGCAAGATGTCGATCCCGGAACTGCGCAAGCGCGAGTATCCCGAATCCATGGTGATCGGCACATTGGCCGGTGCTGCGACACTCGGATTGATGATCCCGCCGTCCCTGACGCTGATCGTCTACGGCGTGACGATCAATGAATCGATCACCAAACTGTTCTTTGCCGGCATTGTCCCCGGCATGGTGCTGGCCGCCATGTTCATGGGCTATGTGGCTGTCATGTCCCTGGTATCATCCGATTTCAATCCGAAACCGGAGCCGCCCATGACATTTGAGGAGCGGATCAGGAACTCGCGTTTCCTCATTCCGGTCATCCTGCTGATCACCTTGGTGATCGGCTCGATGTATTTTGGTATTGCCACCGCGACCGAGGCTGCAGCTTTCGGCGTGCTTGGCTCGCTGACCCTTGCCGGTGTGCAGGGTTCGCTGAGCTGGTCGTCGTTTTCTGAAAGCCTGATGGGTGCAACACGGACTTCTGCGATGATTGCGCTCATTCTCGCAGGCGCGGCCTTCCTGTCGCTGTCGATGGGCTTTACCGGACTGCCGCGGGCGCTGGCTGAATTTATCGCCACGCTCGATCTGTCGCGGTTTGAGCTGCTGATGGTGCTGTTGGTCTTTTACATCGTCATCGGCTGTTTTCTCGACGGCATTTCATCAGTCGTCCTCACCATGGCCGTTGTGGAACCGATGATCAGGCAGGCCGGCATCGATCTGATCTGGTTCGGCATCTTTATCGTCGTGGTCGTTGAAATGGCGCAGATCACACCGCCGATCGGCTTTAACCTGTTTGTCCTGCAAGGCATGACCCACCATGAAATGAACTATATCGCCAAGGCGGCGATCCCGATGTTCCTGATCATGGTCGTGATGGTGTTCGTGTTGATCGCGTTTCCTGATCTGGCGACCTGGCTGCCGGATAAGCTGCGCCCCGTTCGCAGCGGCTAGCCGGACAGAGCGGAAATGACCGACCGATGAACGGCCTTCTTGCCCAGGCGGCGCGCCATGGCCGCTGGCTGCTGGTCGCCGGGCTGGTCGCCGGTATCACCCTGCCGCTCGTGGCGGCCGCAATGCGCCCGTGGCTGCCGGAAATGGTTGCCGGCCTGATGTTCCTGGCAGCGCTGCGGGTCGGACCGAAACAGGCGGTCGGCGCGTGGAATGATCTGACCGCCTCGCTGGTCTTTGTCCTGTTGTTTCAGGTCGCGGTGCCGGTTCTGATTGCCGTTCTGTTCCTCGTCATCGGATGGCAGGCCGCCCTGGCATCTGCCGTCATCATTACCGCCGCCGCCTCGCCGATTTCAGGCAGCCCGAGCCTGACGATCATGCTCGGCCATGATCCGGCGTCATCGTTACGCCAGCTTGTCGTCGGCACGGCGTTTCTGCCGCTGACGGTGATCCCGGTGTTCGCGCTGGTACCTGAACTCGGTGCGCCCGCCGTCATACTGAGTGCCGCATTGCGGCTCCTGGCAGTCATTGCCGGGGCGACGGCGCTGGCTTTTCTTGTCCGGCTGACAATACTGAAAAATCCATCGCAGGATCATCTGGCTGCGATGGACGGTGTGCTGGCGGTCTTTCTGGCGGTGATCGTTGTCGGGCTGATGTCTGCCGTCGGCCCGGCGCTTCTGGGCGATCCGATCCGGTTCGCCATTGTGTTGGGAACAGCGACCGCCCTCAATTTCGGCCTGCAGATGATCGCGGCGGCAAGCCTGGCCGTTTCACGCTGGAAGCGTTATGCCGTGCCGCTGGGCATCATCGCCGGAAACCGCAATATCGCGCTTTTCCTGGCAGCATTGCCCGCATCCGTCACCGATCCGATATTACTGTTTATCGGCTGTTACCAGATCCCGATGTACCTGACCCCGCTGCTGATGCGGCCGTTTTATGTCTGGCTGGCCAGGCGACATTCGCTTGTTTGATTGACCTAGCGGATGGCCTGCTCGTTATCGTCAAAGAACTGCACCTTGTCGGTCTGGAACTGCAGGCCGACAGTGCTGCCTTCTTTGACGATGTCCTGGCCGCTGATCCGCACCAACGTTGTGTCAAAGCCTTCGGCGGAGACATAGATGAACGTATCGGCGCCGAGATATTCGCTGACTTCGATGCGGGCATCGCAATTGCCGGTGCCGGGTTCGACCAGCGCGATATGTTCCGGCCGGATGCCCAGACTGGTCGGTTGAGCGGCTTCCGGAAGCGGTATCGTCACATGGCCGGAGCCCGGCAGATTGACGCCGCTGCCGTTTCGCTGGCACGGCATGACATTCATTTTCGGACTGCCGATAAACTGCGCGACAAAAAGATTGTCAGGCTTTTCGTAAAGCTCGCGCGGGGATCCGATCTGCATGATCATGCCATCCTTAAGCACAACGATCTTGTCGGCCAGGGTCATTGCCTCAACCTGGTCGTGGGTAACATAGACCATCGTCGATTTCAGCGACTGATGCAGCCTGGCAATCTCAAACCGCATTTCCACCCGCAGCGCTGCGTCGAGGTTCGACAGGGGTTCATCGAACAGGAAACCCTTCGGCTCGCGCACGATTGCCCGGCCGATCGCCACCCGTTGGCGCTGGCCGCCTGACAGCGCCTTTGGCCGCCGGTCGAGGTAGTCGTCGAGTTTCAGCACCCGGGCGGCATCGGCGACCTTCTCGGCAATCTGCGCCTTCGGCATGCCGGCGGTTTTCAGCCCGAAGCCGACATTGTCGCGCACCGACATATGCGGGTAAAGCGCATAGGACTGGAAGACCATCGAGAGCTTGCGTCCGGACGGCGGTTCGGCGGTGACGTCAACGCCGTCCAGATAGACCCGGCCACGGCTTGTTTCTTCAAGCCCGGCGATCATTCGCAGCAATGTGGACTTGCCGCAGCCGGACGGGCCGACAAAGATGACAAATTCGCCATCGGCAATCTCCAGATCGACACCCTTGATGACCTGATGATCGGCAAACCATTTTTCTACATGTTCCAGCCGGATCGAACCCATCGTCCTAGTCTCCTCTTGAAATTACTGCGCAGCCCGAGTGGCATTGTCCGGCGACGCCCAGGCGAGCCAGATCGCCGCCGTCCAGGAAAAATCGCCGCCGCCATAGCCGGCGCCTGTCAGCGGATCGAAATATTCGTAAAATCCGGTTTGTGCGATCAGTCTGGCGGTATCGTTGCGGACGCGCTTGCTCAAATCATCGCATCCGGCTTCCGACAGGCCCTGGGCCACCATGAAGTTCATCATCGCCCAGACCGGCCCGCGCCAGTACCGCTTGGGTTCGAACGCCGTATGATCGGGATCCCAGCTCGGCATCCCGAATTCGACCTTGCTCAGAATTCTTGCCGCTTCGCCGGCAAGCCGTTCCCGCTGTGCCGCGCTGCCGACGCCGGCGTAGAATGCCAGCATCGAAGCGTTGGAAATGCCCGTGGACAGGTTGCCGGTTCTCAGATTGCGGGCGCAATATCCGCCTATATCGTCGTTCCAGAGGCTTTCCGCCCCGGCTGCGATCAGATCGATCCATGCGCGGATTTCGTCAATGGCATCCGTCCTGCCGATCCGTTCCGCCAGTCTCAGGAGGTCCCGGTCGGCCCTCAGCAGAATAAATGTCATGCCGGGGTCGGCAACGAACATCGGACCGTTTTCGGCAATGTTGCGTTGGTCCCAGCCGCAATCGGCGCCGAATTTCACGATGGTGAGAAAACGGTCATAATCAATCTTGTTCGGCCGCTGTTCGGCGTTGACATGTTCGGTATCGCGCCGCTGATAAGGCGGCAAATCCGGGTCAACGACGATCTGGCTCATCGCTTCGTCCCAGTCGGGCGAATTGTCCCTGCCGGATTCCCAGGGATGAACGATGCCGATGACACCCCGGCTGTCGGGATCGCGCTCCCGGTGGAACCAGCGATGCCAGGCCAGCGCCCGGTCGAAATGCAGTCTGGCTTGATTTTCATCGTCAGGTCCGCCGCTTTCCACCAACTGCAGCATCACAGAGGCGAGCACCGGCGGTTGCGAATGGCCCGATGACGGCGGCGCGGTGCCCGATTTCCAGACATCGGGGCCGGGAAAATAATCCGGGTCGCTGCGCCGGAATATAATGTGCGGGATCATGCCGTCCGGCCACTGGCCGCCGAAAAGGCATTCCAGTTCGCGCCAGGCGCGGCTCCGGTCGAAAGTCGCAAAGCCGAGCGCGACAAAAACCGAATCCCAGTTCCACTGATAGGGGTAGAGCCGGCTGGTCGGCACCGTGAACCCGCCACGGTCGTTGGCTTTCAGTGTCGCCACGGCCTTTTCGTCGATCTCAGACATCGGATCAGCCTTTCACACTGCCGGCGGTCAACCCGGCGACCAGGAACCGTTCGAACCAGAGGAAGATCACCAGTACGGGGATTGTTGCGATAACGGCGCCCGCCATCAGGTGCTGGCGCGGAACTTCCGACGAATTGAGCGACACCACACCGCGTGACAGGGTGAAGATGTCGACATTGTCGAGGAACATGAAGGCAAACAGGAACTCGTTCCAGGCGATCATGAAGACATAAAGCGCCACCGAGGCAAGTGCCGGCAAAGACAGGGGCAGGGTAATCTTCAGGATTACGCCGAGCCGGGACAGGCCGTCCATCAGCCCGGCCTCTTCCAGTTCCGCCGGAAGGCCGCGGAAATATCCCTGCAGCATGTAAAGCGCGACCGGAATTGTCGTTGCCGGATAGACGATCAGAAGGCCGGTCAGTGTATTGCGCAGGCCAAGCTGCGAAAACACCGAATAGAGCGGGATCACAAGCACGATCGCCGGCACCATGTAGATCAGAAGGATCGAGCGGGAGAGAAATGCCTGTCCCGGGAAACGAAGCCGCGACACGGCATAGGCGCCCGGAACGGAAAACAGCAATGTCAGAATGACCGTTGCCACGGAAACGAAGGCCGAATTGAGCAGGAATGTTCCAAAGCGGAACTCGGTGAACAGCTCGACATAAGACCGGAACAGCTGTTCGACGCCCAGGCTCAGGTCGATTGAGAAATCGAGCGGATTGGCGAGCAGGCTCTGCTGGCTTTTCAGGCTGGTCATGATCATGACGTAGAAGGGCAGGGCTACCATCACCCCGAACACGACGAAGCCGAACCCTTTCGCAACCCTTATGAATAGCTGCTCCAGCTGGTAACGCGACAGTTTGCCGGCGGAAAAGCCGGACAGGCAGATTATGTTGGAGCCCCATATGCCCGCGGCAATGATGGCGATCGCCAGGAACTGATAGAGCGGTGCGGTGGAAAGCGGTAGGCCAAGCGGTTGCCCGAGTGTCAACAGGGCAAGCACCATCACGATCACGGCTGCGCTGGCAATTCGCAATCCGGTGGTCCGGGCGTCCTTTTCCACGGCGAGATATGTCATGGCGCCGGCAACACCCGCCAGCGTCGCCGCGCCGATCGGCAGCGAGGTAATCTGGCCCGAGACCAGCATGAAGGTGATCCCGATAACGATCATCCAGAGGAAGCCCCAAAGGGCGCCCGTCAGAATTCCGGCAAACATGCCTGTGCTGTATCGCATCATCATTCGTCCTGCGGCGAGAATTTGAAGAACAGGGTGGCGAAGATCAGGAGCACGGCGAATACGACGACAGCCACTGCCGCACCGGCACCCAGATTGGAGACCGAAAAACCCTGCTCGTAGACGTCAACGGTGAGTGTCCGGGTGCCGGCTGCGCCCCCGGTCAGCAGGAAAATGTCGTCGAACTTGTTGAACGTCCAGATGAACCGCAGCAGGAACAGTACCGACAGAATTCCGATAAGCTGGGGCAGCGAAATGTACCAGAACTGCTGCAGCGGGGTCGCGCCATCGATTTCAGCCGCTTCGTACATGTCGGCGGAAATCGACTGCATCCGGGCCAGGATGAACAGGAACGATAGCGGGAAATAACGCCAGGCCTCGAAAGCGATAACCGTCGTCAGAGCAACGGGAAATTCAATCGTCAGCCCGAACAGGCTGAGCGGTACGGATCGTTGCCCGAAGAAATTGATCGGCCCGTCGATCGCGCCTGTCTGCAGCAGGATCGAGTTGAGCGTGCCGGAAAACGGGTCGAGCAGCACGACCCAGGTGAAGGCGACGGCGATCACCGGCGCGACATAGGGAAACAGAAACAGCCCGCGGACAATGCCCCGTCCGGGGAAGGCGGTGTTCAGCAGTTGCGCCGCAAACAGCCCCAATATCAGAGCGCCGCCGGTTCCGAAGATCGTGTAGTAAAGCGAGATCCGCAAGACGCTCCAGAATTCGTCGGAATCGAAGATGCGGCGGAAATTGTCGAGTGTGAACGTGAAGTTGGTGAGAATATTGTCCGTCTCGCCGCCCAGAATTGGATCGCTGGCGCGCGGATTGACCGGATTGTCCAGATAGGCCTGCTCGACAACTGCATCCAGTTTCAGGCTTTCGCGGTGGCCGCCGGCGAATTCGCCTAGCGCGCAGGAAAGCTCAACGCCGGATATGGTGCACCGTTCGTCAGGCTTGCCGATCGCGAGGCCGGCCGGCAGTGTATCGTTGAGCGTCACGGAAGTAACTGCGCTGTCCCTGGAGGAATTGCGCAGGCGATATTCGATTGTCACCGCATCGCCGACTGCTTCCGCATTGCCGCGCAGCCGTTCATTGGCAACCGCCGTCGCCGGACGCAGATCGCCCAGTTGCACCGGTTTGAAGCTGATCCAGAAATTGGCGATCAGCGGTCCCATCACAATCAGCAGAACAATCAGGAAGGTCGGCGACAGCATGCCGTAGGCCAGCCGCATTTCGCGCCGTTCCATCGGGCCGATGCCGGTCGGCGGCGTTGCCGCTTTTGCCTGGTCCTGGAGACCAATTTCCGTGTCTATTGATGTCATGGCTCGTCCGGGACCGGCAATAGTACCGGTCCCGCCTCCTGTTGGATCAGATCGATCAGTTGACCTTGGCGAGTTCCTCGTTGAGCTTGGCGACGGTCGCAGCCGCATCGCGCTCGCCGTCGATAAACTCGCGCACCAGCCGGTTGATCACCTGGGAATTGATGATCTTGGACGCCAGCGAAAGTTGTCCTTCCTTGACACCCCAGCGGTTGCCGGATTCAAGGCCGGATACGATCTTGCCGATGGTTTCGGCCGGGTAGAGTTCCGAAAGCGGTGCCTTGCGGTCAACGCCGACCGGCAGTTTCGACCAGATATCGACAAACTTGTTCGGCTCGTCCGCCGTGCCGCGCCGGACCGGGAATTTGCCCTCAGGTGCGATGGAAAGCGTGCTGGCATAGCCCTCGTCGAGGGTGAATTTCACGAATTCAGCAGCGACATCCAGGTTTGCGTCGGCGGTTACACCGAAATAACGCACATCGGCCCAGGCCGCGCCATCAGGATTGGATGGTCCGGAGAAAGTCGTCACGACGTCTGTCTTGCCGGCCAGTTCCCGAGAGGTCGGATCGGAATTGATTGTCGGAGGAGCGGAATCGCGCAGGCCCGCCAGTTCGTCGAGAATGAACGGAGACCAGATGATCATTGCGGCCTTGCCGGCGAAATAGAGTTCGCGCGACTGCTTCCAGTAGAGTTCGCCTGGAGGTGAAGCCTTGGCGATCGTCTTGTAGAACTCCAGCACTTCGGCGGTCGCCTTTTCGTCCAGCGGCTTGAAGCCGCTGGCGTCGACCGGCGAGACGCCATTGGCCAGGAAGACATGCTCAAGCACCTGGCTCATGAAATTTTCGTCAATCTTGGTGGCAGCCACAAAACCGTAGATTTCCGGCGGATTGTGCAGTTTTTCAATGGCTGCGGTGATTGCTGCATAGGATGTCGGCGCTGCCAGACCTGCGGCATCGAACAGGTCCTTGCGATAGATAACCATCTGCGTCCAGCCATCGACCGGTACGGCGGAGACAAGACCGTCGGACTTGGCCATGGCGATAGCGCCGGGCGCAAACGTACCGACGCCCAATTCCTCGACGATCTCGTTATTCGTGTCCGCGTCGAGAATGCCGGCTTCTGTCCAGGGCAGGACATATTGCAAAGTGTGATAGATCACATCCGGCAGGTCATTGGCGGCGAAAGCCGCTGTCGCCCTTGTGCCGAGGTCTTTTTCCGAAACCGGGATCACTTCGACCGTGTGGCCGGTCTTGGTGCCGAATTCTTCCGCCATTTCCTGCTGCTTTGCCAACCGCTCCGGCTGTTCTTCCGTTGTCCAGAATCGGATCGTATCGGCCTGGGCCATTGAGATCATCGATGCCGAAATCAAAAGTCCGGCAGCGATATTTTTCATCATACTCATCTGTCTTTTCTCCCGAATTTGCGTTCAGGCGATCACCTGAGGGTCGCAAGGTTACGGCCGCCGGTTTATACCGGCGGTCCATCCGTTTGCCGGCGCACCAGTTCGGCACGCCAGAGTTCTTGTGTTTCACCAGGGGCCTGGCCATCGATGACGGCAAGCAGCATGTCGCCCAGCCTGCGGCCGGCGCGCGTCAGTGGTTGTGCCATCGTCGTCAACGGAGGATTGCTGTGCTGGCCGACGGGTATGCCGTCATAGCCGATGACCGAGATTTCCCGGCCCGGCTCCATTCCCGCATCGCGAATGGCCCGCATCGCGCCGAGTGCGACCATGTCCGTGACACAGGCCACAGCCGTTGGCGGCTCATCAAGCGTCAGCAGCCTTTGCATGGCTTCAAATCCAGCGTGGTCGTTCATTTCAGACGAAAGGTCATAGTCGGTTCGGTAGGTGAGACCGCAGGCTTCCAGCCCCTTGCAATAGCCATGCCGCCGCAACCGCGCGAAGTTGAAGGTTTCCTGTCCGCCGATATGGGCGATGCGGCGATGTCCAAGCGCGTGAAGGTGGGTCACGGCGTCGAAAAATGCCTGTTCATTGTCGACATCGAGCCAGGCAAACCCGGCAGGATCAGCAGTCCGGCCGTGAGAGACAAACGGGATATTGGATTTTTTCAGAAAATCGATCCGCGTGTCTTCGGTGTGCGTACGGCTGACGATCAGTCCGCTGACCCGGCCTGAACGGGTCAGCCGGTCGATAATATCGAGTTCGCTGTCTGAGGACCGGGCAACGGCGACGGTCAGATCCCAGTTGCGCTTTGAAAGCGCGTCGGTCAGGCCGTCGAGCAGTTCGCCGAGGAACGGGTCCGACAAATGGCTTTCGCTGGCCGGCAGCACGTAACCGATACATTCGGTGATGCCTTTGGCGAGCCGTCTGGCATTGGAATTCGGCTTGTAACCAAGCTCGCGGGCGGCCAATTGAACCCGCTTGCGGGTCTTTTCGCTGATGTCGGGATAATCGTTCAAGGCACGCGAGACGGTGCCCTCGGTCAGGCCAAGATGTTGCGAAAGATTTTTGAGTTTCACGACGCCCATAACAAGTCCTGCATATTCCGAAAGCGCTTTCGGAACAAGTGAATTTTTTCATTTCAGCACGGCGGAATTCGCCCTCAAACTGATTATTGCAATAATTACAAAAGGTTGTCAGTGTAAATTAATTATGAACGGACAGGAGATAGTGGTGTGCTGGTTTGGCACACTTGCGGGTCATTTATCCGTCGATGCACGGCCATATGTGGATCAAATCCGCAACCTGCGCCGGGTAATTTGCCCGGCCTCTGCCTTGCGCGCTGGCATTTTTGGTGATTGGAATTGCGGGTTAATTCATTCAGGGAAAGCCCGGTATCATGAAACGTTCCGAAATCAACGAGATCATGCGCGCGGCGGATGAATTCATCCGTTCCTTCGGTTTCATCCTGCCGCCCTTCGCCTATTGGTCGCCTGACCAGATGCGTGCCAGGCGTGGCGATATCGGAGGTATTGTCGATGCCCGGCTGGGTTGGGATATTACCGATTACGGCGAAGGCCGGTTCGGTGAACTGGGCCTGTTCCTGTTCACTGTCCGCAACGGCTCACAGGACGATCTGAAACGCGGCGGCGGCATGTGTTATGCCGAAAAGATCATGATCTCCCGGCAGGATCAGGTCTCGCCGATGCACCGCCATATCGTCAAGGCGGAAGACATCATCAACCGCGGCGGCGCGACGCTGGCGCTGGAACTGTTCAATTCCGATGCGCAAGGGCATGTCGATCCCGATACCGACGTCACGGTCGCGACAGATGGCGTGCTGCGGACCCAGCCGCCGGGCGCCATCCTGCGGCTTGAACCGGGTGAGAGCGTGACGCTGCTGCCGGGGAACTGGCATAAGTTCTGGGGCGAACGCGGCGATGTGCTGATTGGCGAAGTCTCAACCGTCAATGACGATCTGACCGACAATATCTTCCGCGAGCCGATCGGCCGTTTCTCCGACGTTGAGGAAGATGAAGAGCCGATGCACCTGCTGGTGTCGGATTATGACAAATGGCTTTGAGTGTTTCACAAACCGTGTTCAGCCGACGCTGATCACCAGCTTTCCGAAATGTTCCGCGCTGCGCATCCGGTGATAGGCGTCGCGGGCGTTTGAAAATCCGAACGTCTCGTCAATCACCGGCTTGAAATTGTGCTGCGCAATCGCCCGGTTCATCTCTATGAACATTTGCCTCGAACCGACATAGATCCCGCGCAGCGTGATCGATTTGCGCATGATATCGGTCGGCGCGACCGCTCCCTTGACACCGCTCAGAATGCCGATCAGGCCGACGATACCGCCGACCCGGACGGCATTGATCGATTTTTGCAAAGTTCCCGGGCCGCCGACTTCGACAATCCGGTCGACGCCGGTGCCGTTTGTCAGCTCAACCGCGCGGGCATCCCAATCGGGCATTTCCCTGTAATTGATGGTCTCCCAGGCGCCCAATTCGCGCATCCGCACCAGCTTGCTGTCGCTTGACGAGGTGACAATCGTGCGCGCACCCATGAGTTGGCAGAATTGCTGGGCAAACACGGACACGCCGCCGGTGCCAAGCAGCAGAACCGTTTCGCCCGGGCTCACCGGACGCGGTAGCGTCAGAGCGTGCCATGCGGTCAGTGCGGCGCAGGGCAAAGTCGCGGCTTCCGCCCACGAAAGATGCTCCGGTACAGCAACGACGCCATCCGCGCCGAGCAGCACATATTCGGCAAGAACACCGGGTCTCGCTCCGCCGAGCGCCGAGGCCATGGCCGTGGACGAAATCGGTCCGGCTTGCCAATCCTGAAAGAAACAGCTCATTACACGGTCGCCAACGGCAATGCTCTTAACGCCATCGCCAAGCGCTGCCACTTCACCGGCCGCATCGGAATTCGGGATCGTCGGATAGGGAAGCTTTCTGCTGACAGGGTCTTCGATGGTCGACAGATCGCGGTAATTGACCGAAGAGGCGTGAACCTTGACCAGAACCTGTCCCGGGCCCGGTTCCGGCATCGGCCGGTCATTCAAGGCGAGGGCGTTAACCCCCTCGTCGGACACGATTTCCCAGGCGCGCATGGCAGTCTCTTTCAATTGATATTGTCAAACTGAGCCGAACGGCCCGTGGTGGTCGGATCGTATCTCAGTTTTATCAGCTTCGCACAATCACAGCAGGGACGATTTGAGTTGATGGCATTCATCAGCTTTCCGCTTTGGATTGCCGAACCTGCCTCAGTATTTTATCTGTGACGGCTTCGGCCCCGTCAGTTCGCAAAAGTCTGCTGCATGTGACAGGTCTGTGACAGGATCCGCTGGTCATTAGGGCAGCGCAACAGAAAAAAGAGGGCAGGGCATGACGATCCGCTGGTTTGGCAAGGATTACCATCTGATTGCCTTGATCGCCACGCTCGTTATCGCCGTTCTCGGCGCACAGCTTGCCCGATTTCTGGTCCTGCCGCTGCCCTGGCTGCTGGGCGCGACGATCGCAGTGGGCGGCCTGGCGCTGGCCGGATTCCGGCCCGGCGGCGAGCCGTTGCAGTTCCCGATCAATCTGCGGGTGTTTTTCGTACCGATTATCGGTGTGATGATCGGCGGCGCATTCACCCGTGAACTGCTTGGCGCCGTTCCCCAATGGTGGCCGACGGTTCTGGCTCTGCTGATTTATGTGCCGGTTGCCCACGCTCTGTCCTACACGATCTATCGGCGGATCGGCCGCTATGACCGGGAAATCGCATTCTTTGCCGCAGCGCCCGGCGGGCTGATTGAGGCAATCGCCCTGGGCGAGGAGGCTGGCGCCGACCCGGCAACGCTGACCTTGTTGCAATTTTCAAGACTGCTTCTGTGCATCGTTATCGTTCCGCTGGCCTTTACGCTCTTTGAGGGTGTCGCCGTTGGCAGTGCGGCCGGTGTCAGCGTCGGTGGCGTCGACAGGCCGCCGATGGATATTGTCGATGCGCTTGTCCTGACCGCCTGCGGCGTCCTGGGTTATCTGGCGTTCCTGCGGATCGGGTTTCCGGCGGCCATCATCACCGGGCCCATCCTGTTCAGTGGCCTGGCTCATCTTGCTGGCGTGACCAGCGCCCAGCCGCCGGCCATGCTGATTGCCGTCACCCAACTGGTCATCGGAGCGACGCTCGGCGTCCGGTTCGCCACCATGGATCGAAGCCAGGCGCTGAAGGGGCTGTTGATGGCGCTGATCAGTGTCGCATCCGTGCTGGTGCTCGCGCTGATGTTCGGATTGACGCTCTACGGACTGGTCGGCGAGACCGCCGAAGCCGTGGTGCTGTCTTATGCGCCCGGCGGCGTCACCGAAATGACCCTGATTGCCCTGTCGCTGCAGATCAGCGTCGTCTTCGTCACCCTCCATCATGTGGCGCGGATCGTCATCACCATATCCTATGTGCGTGTTGCCTACCGGCTGTTGCTGCGGTTTTCCGGCAAGGGCAGGGCGGCGGATGACGGCGTGGAATGAATAATCCAGGAACCTGATTACCGTTGGCATCAGGCCGGCGCTTTGGAGGCCCCGTCAGGCCGCGCGCCAGGCCTTTCCGGGAACTGCCGCGAGCAGGTCTTTCGTGTACGGTGCCTGCGGATTTCTGAAGATTTCGGCAGTTGGGCCGGTCTCGACAATCTCTCCATATCGCATCACCGCAAGTCTATCGCAAACTTGAGCTGCCACACGCAAATCGTGGGTAATAAAGATCATCGACAGACTCATGCGTTCGCGGATTTCATCAAGAAGCCTGAGGATTTGCGCCTGGATTGAAACATCCAGCGCGGAAACGGGTTCGTCCGCCACGAGCACATCCGGGTTCAAGGCCAGAGCGCGGGCGATTCCGATACGCTGGCGCTGGCCGCCGGAAAACTCGTGCGGATAGCGGTCGTATGCGCGTTCGTCCAGACCAACGATGGAAAGCAATTCGCGCGCCCTGGCTTGCGCCTCGACCTTCGGCGTTCCTTGAAGCAGAGGGCCCTGGGTTATGATTTTGCCAACCCGCGAGCGGGGATTGAGCGACGCGTACGGGTCCTGAAACATCATCTGGATACTGGAGCGGTGAGGGCGCATTTCAGCGCGGCTCAGCGGCCGCAGGTCCGTGCCGTTCAACAGAATCTTGCCGTCGTCGGCGTCGACCAGGCGGACAATGCAGCGCGCGACGGTGGACTTTCCCGAGCCGCTCTCACCGACGATGCCGAGCGTCTCGCCGCGCCTGAGTTGCAGGGTCACATCACTGGCAGCCTTGACGGTGCGCTCTGCTCCGCCGAGGCCAAAGATGCTGCCGCCGCTGCGGAAGACTTTCGTCAGCCGTTCGATCTGGAGCACAGGCTCGGCGGACTGGTCTCGCGGCGGACGTGGTGTCAAGCTCGGGACAGCAGCGATCAGCGCTTGGGTATATGGATGTTTTGGCGCATTCAGCACTTCGTCCGCGGTTCCGGTCTCCACGATCAGACCCTGTTGCATCACCGCAACGCGGTCGGCAATGTCCGCGACAACGCCAAAGTCATGGGTGATAAACAAGACGCCGGTGTTGTGGGCAGCCTGCATTTCCTTGATCAATTTCAGGATCTGCGCCTGTGTGGTGACGTCGAGCGCGGTTGTCGGCTCATCGGCGATCAGGATCTTGGGATCGAGCGCGAGCGCCATCGCGATCATCGCTCTTTGCCGCTGGCCGCCGGACAGTTCATGCGGGTAGGCTCGCATGATGTGATCCGGGTCCGGCAGATGCACGTCGTCGAGGAGGGCCAGCGCGCGCGCGCGCCGTTCCCTGCGTTTCATCGATTCGTGAAACCGGAAAACCTCGTCGATCTGATCGCCGATCGTCATGACTGGGTTCAACGCGGTCATCGGCTCCTGAAAAATCATCGAGATTTCGCTGCCCCTGATCTGGCGCATTCGCTGATCGGAGACGTCGGCGAGGTTTTCGTCACCGAAACGGATGCTGCCGTCAACGACACGCACATGTGGCTTTGGCAGCAAACCCATCACGGCACGCGCGGTCAGGGATTTGCCCGAGCCGCTCTCACCGACGATGCACAGGATTTCGTTCGGGGCGAGGTCGAGATCGACAGCCTCGACGGCATGAGCCCGCTCCGACCCTTCGGGCAGGCAGATATGCAGGTTGCGGATTTCCAGCAGCGGCGCACTCATTGGCGTTCCCGAAGGCGCGGATTAAGTGCGTCGTTCAGGCCCTCTCCGACGAGATTGATCGCAAGCACCGTCACGAGAATGGCGATGCCTGGAAACGTGCAGACCCACCATGCCGACCGCAGCAGGGTGCGCCCGGCGCCGACCTGAAAGCCCCAACTCATAATGTTCGGATCACCAAGACCGAGAAATGCAAGACCGCTTTCGATCAGAATCGCGGTGGCGACCATCAGCGAACCGATGACGATGATCGGCGACAGGCAGTTCGGCAGGATTTCGCGCAGCATGATCTGCACGTCGCCCATGCCCAGTGTATGGCATGCCTGAACGAATTCGCGGTTCTTCAGCGACAGGAACTCGCCACGCACGAGCCGCGCGACCGCCGGCCAGGATACCACCGCTATGGCGATCACGATACTCTCGATCGACGGCTTCATGATCGCGACCAGCAGAATGGCGAAGATGAAAGAGGGTATCGTCTGGAACATCTCGGTGGTTCGCATCAGCAGGTCGTCGATCCTGCCGCCATAATAACCGGCCAGGCCACCCATGATCGTTCCGAAGCCCACCGCGACGATGGTGGCGAGCAGGCCGATGAGCAACGAGGTCTTTGCGCCGTGTGCGATTCCCGCAGCAACGTCGCGGCCCAGGCTGTCACTGCCGAGCAGAAAGCCGCCCGCGCCCGGGGGCTGCATCGACTGGCCGGCAAGACGGAAGGGATCGTCGGGGAAAATCAGCGGAGCAGCGACAGCGAGAACGATCACTGTTGCGAGGATGATCATTCCGGCGACAGCGGAACGATTGCGGCGATAAAGCTGCCAGAAATTGCGCATCAGCCCACCTCGATGCGCGGATCGAGCGACGAATAGATGATATCGACCAACAGATTCACCGCAACGACAAGCAACGCGGAGAGGAGGAAAATTCCCAGAAGCAGGTTCAGGTCCCGGGCGAACAAAGCCTCAAAGGCGAGCATTCCCAGACCGGGCCATGCGAAGACCGATTCGACAATCACCGAACCGCCGATAAGTGCGCCGACCTGCACGCCCGCCATTGTCACGACGGGCAAAAGCGCATTGCGCAGGACATGGACGAACATGATCCGCCGCTCAGTCAGCCCCTTGGCGCGCGCAGTCGTCACGTAGTCCATCCCTGCCTGTTCCAGCATCGAAGCACGCATCAGCCGCGTGTAGAGCGCCAGATAGAACAGTGACAGTGTAACCGTCGGCAGCACCAGATGGTGTGCGATGTCCCAAACCCTGTCCCAGCCTTCATAAAAGGCGGCGAAATTTTCCATGCCGCTGGTCGGAAACCAGCCGAGATTGAGGGAGAACACGACAATGAACATCAATCCGACCCAGAACAAAGGCGTCGCATAGGTCACCAGCGCGAAAACCGAAATCAACGTGTCGCGCCAGGTATTCAGCCCGGTTGCCGCGAGCAGGCCGAGGACAATGCCGACGCCGACGGCAAGCACGATCGTGCTGGTCATCAACAGCAGGGTCGGGACGAAACGATCGAGGACGAGATCAAGCACCGGCATGTCATGGCGGAATGAATATCCGAGATCAAAAGACAGGACGTTTTTCAGGTAGACTACAAGCTGCACGGGTAAGGGCTGGTCGAGCCCGAACTTCTTGCGCAGTTCCGCCATGTATTCCGGCGTGGCTGATCCCGCCTCGCCGGCCAGCACATCGACCGCGTCCCCTTCCGCCATATGCAGAAGGAAGAAGTTGACGATGACGATCGCGAGAACAATGGGAAGCGCCTGCAACAGCCGCTTGAGGACGTATCGCAGGCGCTTTGCGGTATGGCTCATTCGGGTGCCGGCCAGTCATGGCCAGCACCCAGAGACATTGCGTTACTCATCAAACCACACGCGGTCGAACGATCCGTAAGCGCCGAACCCGGATACGTCGTGGCCCTTGAGCTTGGAGTTGAAGACGGTCAGGAACTTCATTTCAAACAGGTTCACGACGGGCATGTCCTCGGCCAGGATTTCCTGGATCTCCTTGTACATTGCGCTGCGCTTGGTGGCGTCGGCCTCCCGTGCTCCCTCAGCCAGCAGGGTATCCAGCTTCGGATTGCTGTAGCGCGACGAATTCACGAAGTGGGTGCCCTGGCGGATCTGATCGGTGCCGTAATGGCGATGAACGCCCAGCACCGGATCGGGAAGCTGGTAGAAATAGTTCACGTTCATGCGGAAATCGTAATCCGCATAGACGCGTTTCAGCCAGGTCGGCACATCCTCGTAACGCAGTTCCAGTTCGATACCGATATCGCCGAGGGCCTGTTTCATATACTCGCCCGCCCGACGCCAGTCTTCGCCGTAAGGGATCAGATCGAGGACCGCTTTCGCACGCACGCCGTTCGCATCGGGCTTGATGCCGGCATCATCAAGCAGTTTGTTGGCGGCCTCGATATCGGCCGTCGCCGGGTAGTTCGGCATGCCCTCGGCATAGAGGCCGGTTGCAGCATAGCTGCTCGACAACGCGCTTGTTGCAGGTTTGCCGTAACCGAACCAGATGTTGTCGATCAGGAACTGCCGATCGAGGGCCATCGAGATTGCCTTGCGGATTTCCGGTTTGTCGAAGGGCGGTTGCGTGGTGTTGAACTCGATCAGCGAGACCGGGTTGATCATCGCATATCCGTCCGTCGTGACACCGATATTGTCGAGTTCGCGGAGCCGGACGACGTCGACGTTCGGGATCGCTCCGTATGCACCGTAATGTACCTCGCCATTCTCCATGGCCGCTGTGCGGGTCGAGGCGTCGGGGATGAAACGCCCGACGATGCGGTCGAGATAGGGCAGGCCCTCTTTCCAGTAATCCTCGTTCTTGTCGAGGCGGATATACTGGCCTTTCTTCCACTCCACGAACTTGAACGGCCCTGTCCCAACGGGTTTGTTGGCGATGTCCGCGCTCCTCGCGTCCTGGCCTTCCAGCAGGTGCTTGGGCACCATCGGCGATTCGTAAGAACCGAGCGAGCGCATCATGTATGGCGCGGGATTGGCAAGCCGGAATATGGCAGTATGCGCGTCCGGCGTCTCGATCTCCGTGACCTCCTTGAAGGAGTTCGGGCCGCGCGGGTGCACTTTTTTCAGCACTTCCATGATGGTGAACTGCACGTCGGCTGACGTGAACGGTTCGCCATCGTGCCACTTTACATCGTTGCGCAGATGGAAGGTTACGGTCTTGCCGTCGTCGCTGATATCCCAGCTCTCAGCGAGCGAGGGAACAGCTTTCAGATCCTTGTCATAATCGAGAAGCCCGTCATAGATTTTCGGAGCCACGAGTCCTATCGGACCGGAGGTTGAAAGATAAGACGCCAAAGAAGGCGGCTCGGGTTGAACGAGCATCACCAGCGTCCCGCCGGCTTGCTGTGCCTGGGCGGCAATGCCGCACAACGATATCGAGACAGCGGCGATTGCGCTGCCGAGCCAAGTCCTGATCTTCACGTTTTCTCTCCCCACTCGGTTGGTACAAAATGAATTCGAAAGACAGTCGCTCCCTATTTCCTCAGTGACGGTAAGGGCGTGAACCTGCCCGAGAATTGCAATTCACTCAAGCCTGTTGTGAAACGGCGGTCTTCTGTTGTCCGATCGCAGGCCATCATAAGCAACCGGGTGGAGCCCGGCGCGGATCAACGATTCCCGCACATTTCAGACCCGGCCGGGATGGGTGGCGATGTCTGTTAAAGCGCAGTGGCGCGACGGAAATCCGGCAATGTTCATGGCGCAGAAAGGGCTTGCTGACCGGGCCGGTACTGTCCAGCGAGCTTCATCTGGTCGCCGGGGTATATCAGGCTGACATGGGTAATGGAGGCGTCGCCGCTCCATGTCCGCCGGTCGACTTTCAGGCAGGCGGTTCCGGGCTTGATCTGCAAACAGGTGGCGGTTTCCTCATCTGCGCCTATTGCAGAAATCGTGTGCTCCGCCTCGTTCCACGGCACATTGCGCAAAAGCCATTCTCCAGGCGGCAGGCCTTTGAATGTTTCGTCAGCTGCGGCAGGCACCGCATCAAGATTGATCCAGCGTTTCTCCAGCAGGACGGGTTTCTCATCTGCCGTATGCAGGCACACCAGGTGCAGCACATGATTTGCCGAGCCCTGGCTCACGGGTGTCATCTTCGCTTTTGACAGACGTTTATAACCATACCGCTTGCCAGCGGCCTCGATCTGATTGCGCGGTACGTGAATGGTGACCGGCGTTTCAAAGGCGGTCTGTTCGGCCACGAAACTGCCGGCCTTGCGTCTGCGGACGATCAACCCGTCCTCGGCCAGAGCCTGCAGCGCCCGGCTGACCGTCATGCGCGACGTGTTCAGGCTGCGCACAAGCTCATGTTCGAAGGGCAGGCGATCGCCGGGTTTCAGATCACGGGCTGAGATCTTGCGCGCAAAGGCCTTGCGGATCTGCTCATGCAGCGGTCCGTCGCCGTCGAGTGTTATCGGCATGTCAGGCACGCAGTGCATCCATGGTTTTGCGGAATTCATTTGCACTCGCCTCGCGGGCCACATGCTGACCGCCACGCACGATATGCCGCCCGCTGATCCAGACATCGTCGACGCAGTTTTTGTCGCCTGAAAAGATCCAGCTGTTCAGCCAGTCATCGTTGCTTTTGCCGGCAAGGGATGGATGATTCTCGTTCAGGCTTACCAGATCGCACCAATGTCCCGGCGCGATCCGGCCCATTGGCTGGGCGAGGGCGCGTGCGCCGCCGCGGGCAGCCGCATCGTGCAAAGAGCGGCCATTGGCAGAGCCTGAGGCCGAGATCCGGTTACGCGCCCGGTCGCGCAGCCTCTGGCTGTATTCAAGAGACCGCAGTTCCTCCGCCACATCGATACGGACATTGCTGTCGGAACCGATGCCGAAATGGCCGCCGGCTTCGTGAAAGCTGACGCCGTTGAAGATACCGTCGCCGAGATTGGCCTCGGTGATCGGGCAAAGCCCGGCGACTGCGCCACTGGCGGCCAGCCGGGCGGTCTCATGGTCCGTCATGTGGGTGGCGTGAATCAGGCACCAGCTTTCGTCAAGCTGATGATGCTCGAGCAGCCAATCGACGGGTGTGGTTCCAAGTGCCGCCCGGCACTCATCGACTTCGCGAACCTGCTCGGCCACATGGATATGCAGCGGACCGCCGGTGCATTCGCTGACCATCTGAGCGAGGCTGTCCGGCGTCACTGCACGCAAGGAGTGGGGCGCCGCGCCGACGACAGTGCGCGGGCAATCTCGCACCAGGGCCCGGCAATCGTCGCGCAACCGCAAAAACCGTTCCGGGTCGTTGGCAAAACGCTTTTGCGCGCCGCCGACCGGAGCCGCGCCGAAACCGCCATAATCGTAATAGACCGGCAACAGTGTCAGGCCGATGCCGGTGGTTTGTGAAGCGCTGAATATCCGCTCAGCCATTTCCGCAAAATTGTCATAGGGCGTGCCGTCCGGCTGATGGTGCAGATAGTGGAATTCGCCGACGGCAGTAAATCCGGCTTCGATCATCTCGATATAAAGCTGGCTTGCGATGGCCTGCACATGGCCGGGGTCGAGACGCTCAAGAAACCGGTACATGACATCACGCCAGGTCCAGAAGCTGTCATCGGAGGCCGCGCCGCGCCATTCGCCAAATCCGGCCATGGCGCGCTGAAAGGCATGACTGTGCAGATTGGCCATGCCCGGCACGGCGACCCGGCCGTCAAACGCACTGATGGTCATATCCGGTTTCACGTCTTCGATCATTCCGCCGGCGTCGATTTCCACGGTCACGTTGCGCGACCAGCCTTCCGGCAACAGGATATTGGCAAAGTTCAGTCTGGGCATCGGACAACTCACAAATTGCGTTTGCATATTATGTATATACATAATAATAAAACTTGAGAAGTCCCACCAGCCTGACGGAGTGAAAATGCCGGCTGAAATCGATCTTCTTCTGACCTCTGCCCGTGTCGCAACGATGAATTCAGGCGAATCCTATGGCCTCCTCGATAGCGGCGCTGTTGGCATCCGTGGCAGCGAAATCCGCTGGATTGGCGAGGCGGCGGATGCGCCGGCCGCGCGCCGGACAATCCAATGTGACGGCCGCCTGATCACCCCGGCACTGATCGATTGCCACAGCCATATCGTGTTCGGCGGCAACCGGGCGCAGGAGTTCGAAATGCGCTTGCAGGGTGCCACCTACGAAGAGGTTGCCCGGGCCGGCGGTGGCATCGTTTCAACCGTCAGCGCAACCCGGTCGGCGACAGAAGCGGAGCTGCTGGCGGGCGCACTGACGCGCATCGATGCGATGATTGCCGAAGGCGTGGCGACCGTCGAGGTCAAGTCCGGTTATGGCCTCGATATCGAAACGGAGCTGCGCATGTTACGCGTTGCGCGCCGGATCGGTGCGGAACGACCGATCGATATCCGCACATCGTTCCTGGGCGCCCATGCGATCCCGCCGGAATATGCCGGCAGCGCCGACGCCTATATAGACCAGGTATGCATCCCGGCGCTTGACGCCGCCCATGCCGAAGGGCTGGTCGACGCCGTCGACGGCTTTTGCGAGGGCATTGCGTTTTCGACGGACCAGATTGCGCGTGTGTTCGACCATGCGAAATCTCTCCGGTTGCCGGTCAAGCTTCACGCCGAGCAGCTTTCCAACCTGGGCGGCGCCAAACTGGCAGCATCCTATGGCGCGCTGTCAGCCGACCATCTGGAATATCTGGATGATGACGGGATTGCCGCCATGGCGCAGGCGGGCACATCAGCGGTCCTTCTGCCCGGCGCCTTCTACACCTTGCGGGAAACCCGGTTGCCGCCGATCGGGGCCTTGCGCAAGGCCGGCGTGCCGATGGCGATTGCCACCGACTGCAATCCCGGCTCGTCGCCGCTGGCATCCCTGCTTCTGACCATGAACATGGCCTGCACCCTGTTTCGGATGACGCCGCAGGAGGCGCTTTCCGGCGTTACCCGAAATGCCGCGCGGGCGCTGGGGCTGAACGATCGCGGTTTCGTCGCGCCGGGCATGCGGGCTGATCTGGCGATCTGGAATGTCGAACACCCGGCCGAACTGGCCTATCGCATCGGATTTAATCCAATTCATCAACGCATTGTCGGAGGACGATCATGAACCTGGCACTCAAACCCGGGCGGACGACCCTGGCGGAGCTTGAGACGATCTACCGCAATGACGGTTCGGCCACGCTGGATCCAGGTTGCCACCCGGCCATGGCTGCATCAGCGGAGACGATCAGACGCGCGGCCGGCGGCAACGCGCCGGTCTATGGCGTGAATACCGGCTTCGGCAAACTCGCCAATACAAGGATTGCCGCCGATCAGACGGAAGCGCTGCAGCGCAACCTGATCCTGTCACATTGCGCCGGAACCGGAGACCCGATTCCGGAGCGGATCGTTCGCCTGACCATGGTCCTGAAGCTGCTGTCGCTTGGCCGCGGTGTCTCCGGCGTTCGTTTGCAGGTGGCCGAACTGATGCAGGCGATGCTGGCGCTCGGTGTCATTCCGGTCATTCCCGCCCAGGGCTCCGTCGGCGCGTCGGGCGATCTGGCGCCGCTGGCGCATATGAGTGCGGTGATGATCGGCGAGGGAAAGGCGCAATTTGGCGGAGACACAATGCCCGGCGGCGATGCCCTCAAGGCCGCCGGCCTTGCTCCAGTCACGCTTGGACCGAAAGAGGGGCTTGGTCTGATCAACGGGACACAGGTTTCCACCGCGTTCGCCCTGGCGGCACTGTTCGACGTCTGGCGCATCGGTCACGGTGCGCTGATATCGGGTGCACTCTCTACCGATGCGGCGATGGGGTCGTCGGCGCCGTTCCGTCCGGAAATCCATCAGGTGCGCGGCCACCGCGGCCAGATCGACACGGCAGCAATCCTGCAATCGCTTCTTTCCGGATCCGAAATCCGCGAAAGCCACCGCGAGCATGACGACCGGGTGCAGGATCCCTATTGCATCCGTTGCCAGCCCCAGGTGATGGGCGCCTGCATCGACCTGCTGCGCCAGGTCGGCCGGACGCTGGAGATCGAAGCCAATGCGGCGACAGACAACCCATTGGTGTTCGACGACGGGTCTATCCTGTCAGGCGGTAATTTCCATGCCGAACCGGTCGCCTTCGCGGCCGATCAACTGGCGTTGGCAATTGCCGAGATCGGTTCCATCGCCCAGCGCCGGATTGCGCTGATGGTCGATCCGACATTGAGTTTCGGGTTGCCGGCATTTCTGAGCCCCGATCCCGGCGTCAATTCCGGCTTCATGATTGCAGAAGTCACGGCAGCGGCGCTGATGTCTGAAAACAAGCAGCGGGCGGCGCCCTGTTCGGTCGATTCCACGCCGACCTCCGCCAATCAGGAAGATCATGTTTCAATGGCCTGTCACGGCGCACGGCGGCTGATGGACATGAACGCAAATCTGACCGGTATTGTGGCCATCGAGACGATGACCGCTGCACAGGGCGTGGAATTTCGCGCACCGTTAAAGACCAGCGGCCGGCTCCAGCGTGCCATGGCCGCCGTCCGCTCCGAAATTCTCTCGCTGGCAGGCGACCGGTACATGGCCGATGATATCGAGGCGGCGAGGCAACTGGTTGCTTCGGGCGCATTGATTGACGCAGTTGGAGGCGACCTGTTTGCCGTAATGAAAGAGGTTCCATCATGAGTGATCCGCGAAAGAATATCCGCGAAGTCCGGGCGCCGCGTGGCGATCGGCTGAATGCAAAATACTGGACGACGGAAGCGCCGCTGCGCATGCTGATGAACAATCTCGACGCGGAAGTGGCGGAAAACCCGCACGAGCTCGTGGTTTATGGCGGCATCGGCCGCGCCGCCCGCACCTGGAAAGATTTCGACACTATCGTCGCCAGCCTGAAGACGCTGGAAGAGGACGAAACGCTGCTGGTCCAGTCCGGAAAGCCAGTTGGCGTATTCCGCACTCATGCCGACGCGCCGCGCGTGCTGATCGCCAATTCCAACCTGGTGCCGCACTGGGCCAATTGGGATCATTTCAGCGAACTGGATCGCAAGGGTCTGATGATGTACGGCCAGATGACCGCCGGATCGTGGATCTATATCGGTACCCAGGGCATCGTTCAGGGAACATACGAGACGTTCATGGAGGCCGGCCGCCAGCATTATGATGGCGATCTGACCGGCAAGTGGATCCTCACCGGCGGGCTGGGCGGCATGGGCGGCGCGCAGCCGCTGGCAGCCGTCATGGCCGGTGCCTGCTGCCTGGCGGTTGAGTGCGATGAGGACCATATCGATTTCCGGCTTCGCACCCGTTATGTCGATGAAAAGGCAACTGGCCTCGATGAGGCGTTGGCGCTGATCGACCAGTGGACACAAGCCGGCGAAGCCCGTTCCGTTGGACTGCTCGGCAATGCCGCCGATATCTTTGCTGAACTGGTCGCGCGCGGTGTCCGGCCGGATATCGTCACCGATCAGACGTCGGCGCATGACCCGGTCAACGGTTATCTTCCGCAGGGCTGGACAGTAGCCGAATGGCGCGAAAAGCGCGAGAGCGATCCCAAGTCCGTGGAGAAGGCCGCCCGCGCCTCCATGAAGGTGCATGTGCAGGCGATGCTGGATTTCTGGAATGCCGACATCCCGACACTCGATTACGGCAATAATATCCGTCAGGTCGCTTTTGATGAGGGGCTTGAAAACGCCTTCGATTTTCCCGGTTTCGTACCCGCCTATGTCCGCCCGCTGTTCTGCCGCGGCATCGGGCCGTTCCGCTGGGCCGCGCTCTCCGGCGATCCGGAGGACATTTACCGCACCGATGCCAAAGTGAAGGAAATGATTCCCGACGATCCGCATCTGCACCATTGGCTCGACATGGCGCGAGAGCGGATCGCGTTTCAGGGCCTGCCGGCGCGCATATGCTGGGTCGGGCTGGGCCAGCGCCACCGGCTCGGGCTGGCGTTCAACGACATGGTTGCCAGTGGGGAACTGAAGGCGCCCGTGGTGATTGGCCGAGATCATCTGGATTCCGGCTCTGTGGCCTCGCCAAACCGGGAGACGGAAGCCATGAAGGACGGTTCCGACGCCGTCTCCGACTGGCCGCTGCTCAATGCGCTGCTCAACTGCGCCTCCGGGGCGACCTGGGTCTCGCTGCATCACGGCGGCGGAGTCGGAATGGGATACTCTCAGCATTCCGGCATGGTGATCTGCGCCGACGGCACGGCTGATGCCGCCCGCCGGCTGGAGCGGGTGTTGTGGAATGATCCGGCAACCGGCGTCATGCGCCACGCCGATGCCGGTTATGAGGTGGCGATCGATTGCGCGCGCGAAAACGGTCTCAAGCTTCCGGGGATCCTGGGAACCTGACGCCGATGCACATCTTCCGGTCGTCGGCACGTTTCCACAGCCCGTCTGACTGAATAAATGCCTGACTTGACGCGTTCACCATGTGAGCTTGTTTTTGCAACAGGTACCCTGCATCTGACTGAAGATGCTTTGCCAGCAAGAGGATTGAACAATGCTGAAACTGAACGTCCAGATGATCGTCCTGTCAGTTCTGCTGGCCGCGAATGCAGTTCCGCACGCGGAAGCGAAAACAATCTCCTCAGAGAAGGTCTGCCGGTTCGACAAGATGGTTCTGTGCTCTGCGGTAGCCGACAGCGATGACGAGCCTTGCGAGGCGGAAAACAGCCCGTTCACGATCGTTGCGGTTGGAGTCGGCGCCGGCGGGATGGCGTTTCAGATCGACAATGCCGCCGGTGATACCGGATCTGCCCGAGGGCGAAACAACATGAATGGCACCGGAATGCATTTCAAACACGCAGACGCCGCCTACGCTCTGGACTGGAATGATGACAAGCCGATTGCCCTGATCGTCCGATCATCGAAGGGCAAAGCTCTGAGCGCAGAGGCATGGGCAGGGTCCTGCACCGTGCAGGATATCGATATCGACATGATCGAAAAAGGCGCGATGGACGCTCAATAGACAGCGGACGCCAAAACACATTTTCATCGTGTGCAAAGCCGGTTATGAGACAGTTGATGACGGGTTGGATCAACATCAGCGGGGGCGGGTCCGTGCGCCTGACTGCCGTTCGGGTCGGGATATTGATGCCGGCGGTGCCTGCAGCCGTCCTCGGTTTCACGCTGGCTTGTTCGATTGCCCATGCGGCCGGACCGCCGTTGCCAAATTCAAGACCGGTCGTGATCGACCTGGCGCCGGTTACCGACCAGGACCAGCCGTCAGACGAAGAACAATTGCCTGAGGAAGACCAGGTCGGCACGGAGCAGCCGGAAAAACCGGTTCTGGAGAAACAGGCCGAACAGAAATTGCCCGAACCGCGCCCTGTCCTGCCTGCGCCGGTGGCTCCAGAACCGCCGGCACCCGTCAGACAGGCCAAACCGGCATTCGATCTCGCCAAGGCAAAACAATGTGAGCGCGAATTGCGCAAGCTGAATGCCAAATTCACCGTCACCGGGCCGATCACCGGCGATGGCCAGTGCGGCTGGCCGCGTGCGGTGAAGCTGACGTCGCTGGCGCGCAATGTAAAGATAAAGGGTGATATCCGGGTACGCTGCGAATTGGCGCTTGCGCTGGCGCGCTGGTCAAAAGAGGTCATGGTGCCGTCCGCCAAACTGCATCTTGGCAAGGCGCCGAAGGCTGTTCGGATCGATACGTCATACCAGTGCCGCCGGCGCAACAATGCCAAAACCGGCAAATTGAGCGAACATGCATTTGCCAACGGTGTCGACGTCATGGGGTTCGTGTTCCCCGATGACCAGATCTTCAATGTCGCGGTAAGATCCGGCAGCGCCAATGCCGAGCGCGCGTTTCAGGCGGCTGTCCGTGGCGGCTCGTGCGCTTATTTCACCACCGTGCTCGGACCGATGACCAACGCCAGTCATGCAGATCATTTCCATTTCGATCTGGCCGTGCGGCGCGGCGGTTACCGCCTCTGCCAGTGATGCACCGGTCAGTCGGCGCGGATGAGCGAGGGAACGAATTTCATTTTCGAACGTTGTCGGCTGAGAACAGGTTGGAAACTTAGCAGAACGGCAGGGTTGGAATGAAAAACGAATTGCTGAAATGGACGTGGGCCATCGGACTGTCTGTCATTTTGGCCGGGAGTTCAGTTGCGGCCGAAGCCGATGCCGATGCCGATGCCGGAAGCCAGAAAGACAAGATCAACAATGCCGCGCCTTCTGAAATTGGCGCATTGATCCGCAAAGACAGTCAAAACCGCAATAATGGAGCCGGTCCTTCACCATTTGTCATTCGACTGCAGATCGCATTGGATAGGGCAGGATACTCAGTCGGCGTCATCGACGGTTACAACGGGAATAATGTCGGCAAGGCGGTTGCCGCCTTCCAGAACAGCGCGGGCCTTGAGCCTTCCGGCGATTTCAACGAGGCGACCTGGGAGGGCCTGAAGCAGCACGCCGACGGCGTCGTGCAGGAATACGTACTGACACAAGACGATATAGACGGTCCGTTTGTCGACGTGATGCCGGAAGACTATACCGAACTCGCCGAGATGCCGGAGCTCGGATACACCAGCGTTGAGGAGATGCTTGCCGAGCGTTTCCACATGGACGTGGATCTTCTTGAATATTTGAATGAAGGCGTCGACTTCGCCAAGGCGGGAAGCCCCCTTCTGGTCGCCGATACGGGCTCGGACATTACCGACCGCAAGGTCTCGCAGATCGAGGTTGACGGGAAGGCCGGGATCCTCAGGGCTATGGATGACAGCGGCAAGATCGTTGCCGTCTATCCGGCAACGGTGGGCAGCCGGGACAATCCCAGTCCATCCGGCAGCCATACCGTCAAGGCGATCGCACCCGATCCGACCTACTCTTACCGGCCTGACGTGAATTTCGTGCAGGGTGACAATACGGAGCCCCTGACCCTGCCGCCTGGCCCTAACGGACCCGTCGGCTCGATGTGGATCGATCTGTCGACCCCCACCTATGGCATTCATGGCACGCCCGAACCCTCGCTGATCGACAAGGCCAATTCTCACGGCTGTGTCCGGTTGACCAATTGGGACGCCAACGAACTGGCCGGACTGGTTTCGCCGGGCACCGTCGTGGAATTCTCCGAGACCGGAGGCGAGAACAAGGCCGTTGACCGTTGATGAAAGGGTCGGTGCTGCTTGCTGTACTGGTTCTTCTGCCGGAAATCGGTCTTGCCCAGCAGACCGGGCCGGTTCCGCGGGTCAAACCGGTGCAGGAGCGCTTTTCTCCTGGGCCTGGTGAGCCTGCTTCGGACAATCCGCCATTGTCCGCCTCGCCGGATAAGTTGTCCGCCTCACCGGATAAGTTGCCGGCTGACGGCGACACAATGGCTGCAGTTACAGCGGAAACCCGCTACCCAATTCCGGTTCCCAGACCGAAGGGAGCGGTGCCGGGTGTCGCAGGGTCATCGAAACCCGGTGAAGCAGGTGCATCCCGGCCGACGGAAAAATCGGTAAAACCGGCAATAACCGGACAATCGGCGCCGCCTCAGCAGGCCAAGCCGGTCTTTGTTCTTGCAGCAGCGAAGCAGTGCGAAGCGCAACTGCGCAAGCTGAATGCGCGGTTCACGGTTGCCAAGGCAATCAAGGGCAGCGGTCAATGCGGCTGGCCGCGGCCGCTGAAACTCACCGCGCTGTCGCGTCAGGTGAAGGTCAGCGGCGATATCCGTGTGCGCTGCGAAGTGGCGCTGGCTTTGGCGCGTTGGTCGAAAGAGGTGGTCGTACCATCGGCGAAATTGCATCTGGGCGTGAAAAAGCCGCCATCGGTGCAAATATCCACGTCTTATCAATGCCGCCGGCGCAACAACCGCAAGACCGGAAAAATCAGCGAACATGGCTTTGCCAACGCCGTCGACGTTATGGGGTTTGGGTTTCCCGGCGGCAAAACCCAGAAGGTCGCCGACCGGTCCGGCAGTTCAAAAAACCAGCGCGCGTTTCAGGCGGCGGTCCGCGGCGGCGCCTGCGCCTATTTCACCACGGTACTGGGACCGACGACCAACGCCAGCCATGCCGACCATTTCCATTTTGATCTCGCCGTGCGGCGCGGCGGTTACAGGCTTTGTCAGTGATAGCGCCGGACAATCTGCCGGTCGCGCCCCTGTTCAGCCAGCAGGATGACAGGTGAATTTCTGCACGCAATTGAAACACCGGTTTCAAGCGCGGTTCATTGCCTTGCTTCCGTCTTGTTAGTGAATTGCGTGATATCGTTGCCTGTCGGACATTCAATCAGTCCAAGCCGGGTTTGCAATCCGGATCTATGGGGGCCGTCATGTCGATCATCGAACGATTGTCGAAGCAACTTGAAAAACCGAAAGAGCAACGCCCCCTGGGAAGCGGCTGGCTGAGCGGCGGCGGGGCACTGCTTGCCGGACTGACAGGCCTTTTGCTGGTATTCGTCCTGAAGTTCCCGGGTTTATTCGTGACGCCTGACCTGATGGCAATTCACGAGTCAGGCTACCTCAGGCCATTTCTTCACATTGTGCTTCTGATCGGTTACGGGCTCGCTTTGACCAGTCTCCTGCTCAGCAAGGACAAAGTGCTGGGCGGCACCGCCCTGGCTCTGGTTGTGGTAGCCTCTCTGCTCGGCGGGTCACAGACGAACGCCAGTGGCGCCAATCCCACGAGCCTCTATTTCGGATTGGATTTTTTCATCCTCAACGTGCTTTTTGTCGGCTTTCTATTTGTCCCGCTGGAGCGCTTCTTCCCGCACCGGGCTGACCAGACCTTGTTCCGGCCGGAATGGCAGGAGGACATGTTCTATTACCTTGTCAGCTCGATGCTGGTTCAGGTCCTCACCTTCCTCACGCTGGCGCCTGCCAACTTCGTGACCGGCGCCTTCGATTTGAACCATATCCGGAGCCTGGTCATGGCGCTGCCCTTTGTTGTGCAGGTCATCATCATCATGGTGGTGACGGATTTTGCACAATATTGGTTCCACCGGATGTTCCATCAGATCTCATGGCTGTGGAAATTCCATGCCGTGCACCATTCCGCCAAGAGCATGGACTGGCTGGCGGGCGCGCGCATGCATGTCATCGAGATTGCCCTGTTGCGCGGAGCAACCGCTTTGCCGATGTTCACGCTTGGCTTCGATCCTGCGGCCATCCAGGTCTATGTCCTGATCGTCTATTTCTACTCATCGCTGGTACACGCCAATCTCAGATGGGACTTCAAGGCGATTGAGACGTTCCTGGTGACGCCACGCTTCCATCACTGGCATCACGGCAAGGAGAAAGAAGCGATCGATGTGAATTTCGCTATCCATTTCCCGCTCTACGACCGCCTGTTCGGCACGCACCACATGCCGGAAGGAAAATGGCCCGAAGCTTACGGTGTCGGCGGCGACCCGGTGCCGACCGGCTATTGGCAGCAATTCCTGTACCCGTTCCGCAAGTCTGGTTGACCGGTCAGGGAGAGTTGGCGGGTTAAAAACCTGAAGTCCTGTCTAACGCTGCCCATGCTTCGCCAGGACTGTCGTGGCCGCTGCGAGCGCGCCGTCGCCATGGGCGATACCCTGCGCTTTCATGGCGGTGTCGATCGCGCCGAGGGCGCCAAGCACCATTGCGACATTCTGATGGCCCATATGGCCGATGCGGAAATTCCTGTCGCCTTCAGGTGTGCCGGGCCGGCCAAACCCCAGGCCGATTCCCAATGTCACGCCGGCCTCGTTTTCGCACCATCTGCGGATTCGGCCCGCTTCGCCTTCGCCTGTTCCGATCGCCGATACAGCCAGGCTTCGTTTCGCCGGATCGGCGATATTGAGCCGCATCGTGCCGCCGTCGCCCCATGCCTCGACGGCGGCCCAGATGGCGTGGGCAATCGTCCGGTGACGCGCCCAGGCAGCCTCGATCCCTTCCTCGTGCACAAGCATGGTGAGGGCTTCGCGCAGACCGTAGAGGTGGTGGGTGGGAGCGGTGCCGGCAAACTGCTGGTAGTAGATTTCCGGGTTCGTGCGCGGATGCCAGTTCCAGTAATAACCGGGTTTGCAACGCTTTTGCGCCTCAGCGGCTTTGCCGTTGAAGTAGACAAAGGACAGGCCTGCCGGCGTCATCAGCCCCTTCTGGCATGCAGCGACCATGACATCGACGCCCCAATCATCCATCTCAAACCGCTCGCAGCCGAGCGAGGCAATGCAATCGACCAGGAACAACGCGTCATGGCCGGAATTCGTAATCGCCTGACGCAAAGCCGGAATGTCGTTGCGCACGGAGGTGGCCGTATCCGTGTGCACGGTCATGACGGCCTTGATCTTTCGCTCAGCGTCTGCGCGCAGAACCTCTTCCAGCCGGTCCGGATCGGCATCGCGCTGGTTGCCGAAATCCAGGACCTGCACCTCAAGTTCCAGCGTTCCAGCCAGTTCCGCCCAACCCATGCCGAACAGGCCCGTGGCGAGAACCAGCACCTTGTCACCGCGGTGGAGTGTGTTTTTCAGGGCGGCTTCCCACGCGCCGTGCCCGTTGGCGATGTAGATCGCGACATCTGCATCGGTTCGCGCGACCGCTTTCAGGTCGGGAAAGAGGCTGGCCGTCAGCTCGATCAGTTCGCCTTCGTAAATGTTCGGCGACGGCCTGTGCATGGCGGCCAGAACACGTTCGGGAATGACGGAAGGGCCCGGAATTGCAAGCAGGGTACGGCCGAAATTGAGCGACATTGGTGAAACCAACTTTTCTGGATGAGCAGGTGATCTGTCTATATGAAGGTGCTTCGCGGGCGGCAAGATCGGATGGGCCCAGAGTGTCAGAGAAACCGGCAAGCGGTCAAGCAGGCCTTGTTGCAAACCGGCCCTGTTACAGGTTTCAAACAGGCCATGTTACAGCGGCGCGCCGCGGCTGAAAGGACTGAGCGCCTGCGCGACGAATTTGTGCGTCGGCGTCGGCACGCCATGGGCCGCGCCGAGGCGCACGACTTCACCGCTCAGATCGTCAAGTTCAAGCCGTTTGCCGCGCTCCAGATCGTCCAGCATCGACGCCCGGCCGCCAGGCGGAAGCCTGTTCGCGAATTCAAGCGCCCGGGCGCTGGCATCCGCCGTGAGATCAGGACAGATCACACGACCGACCGCGCTGGTCTCGTCGATTGCGGCCCTGAATAATTGCGCGCAAGCCGCATCTTCGAGAATTTTCCCGATCGGCAGGCGCGTCAGGGCGGTCATTGCGCTCAGCGCACTCAACATGATGAACTTTTCCCAGATCTTGACCTGGATATCATCGACAATTGCGGCATCGACGCCGGCCTCGTGAAGCGCCGATTCAAACGCCTTGCAACGCGGGCTCTCATGGCCGTCCTTCTCGCCGAAAACCAGGCGGGCAAATGGTCCGTTATGGCTGATGACACCCGGCGAACGGACGTCGGCGGGAATCAGGGCAATGCCGTTGACGACCCGTTCCGGTCCGGCGATTGCGCCGATCCGCTGTGAACTGTTGACGCCGTTCTGGAACGAAAACACCGATGTCTCCGGGCCAAGCATCGGCATCATCGCTTGTGCAGCCGCTTCCGTGTCGTAGAGTTTGACCAGGAACAGGACAAGGTCGACCGGGCCGAACGCGCCCGGATCGTCACTGGCACGCACATCCGGCAAATGAAAATCGCCGAGCGGGCTTTCAACGCGCAGGCCGTCGCGCTGCAGCGCTTCCAGGTGAGCGCCCCTGGCGATGAAGGATACGTCGCCGCCGGCCGCGGCAAGACGGCCGCCGAAATAACATCCAAGCGCGCCTGCGCCCATCACTGCAATCTTCATATTGACGCCCCCTTGAGATATCGGAATGCATATCAATAATTCAAAACCGGGTGCGGTTACATGGTCAAGTTACTCCGTGAAAAGCCGGCAGAGGGGCATCTTTGCTGTCGTCCGGAAAAATGGCGTTTCATCCGCTTTGCAAAAGTCTTAATCTCGATCCGGTCTTGGCTTGTCTCATTCAGGCCGCTGACAGAAGGCAAGGTATGACAATCCGTTTCTTCTCCGACAAGAACCGGCCCGTCCATATGGGTCCGTATCCGCTGGAGCGGCTGGAGCGATCGAAGATCATGCCGGATCTGAATGCGGTCCCACCGATGTTGCCGGTCTCATTTCACCGGTTGAATGCGCCGGAGAGCCTTGTCAATGCGATGGGCGAACACCAGGCAACGCTGGATGCCATCCGCGACGGACTGGTCAACAAGGCAAGGGCAGGATGCCCGGACGAACTGCGCGAGCGCGCCAACCATCTCAAGGGTTTCGGGTATTTTTCCGACGCTTCGATGGTCGGAATTTGCGAATTGCCGCCCGGCAGCCAACTTGCCGATCCGTTCCGCAATCCGGATATCGACCGGCTGGCCGAGGACCTGCGCACCAAGCAGACAAAGACGCTGGCGTCCGGCATCGACATGATCATGGCGGATCTGAAGGAATCGATGGAGGCGCCGCCGACGACGATCGACGGCCACAGCCATGCAATCGTCTTCCTCTATGAATATCCGCGTGATCCGCGAACCGACGAGCCGGGGACCGACTGGATCCTGGACGCACAGGCCGCCCGTGCATGCCTGTGTGCCTCCGAGACAGCCGTGGTGATTGCCAATTATATCCGGCTGCTCGGTTTTGATGCGCGCGCGCACACCGGCGCTTCGAGTGACGTCGATCTCAACCGGCTGACGGTCGCTGCAGGTCTGGCCACAGCCGAAGACGGCAGCCTCGCCAATCCCTATCTGGGTAATCGCTTCGGCGTTGCCGCCGTGACGACCGAATTTGCGCTGGCGCCCGACTTGCCGCTGGCGCCGCTGGCCGATCAGCCCCGGTCAAGGACCCACGGGCTGGCCTGGCGGCTGGGGAAAGGATTTGCAAAAAACGCCTTCAACCGCGAACCCTTCGCCAAACGCCGTTATGTCGATGGCGCGCACCCGTTTGAAAAACTGAGGCGGATCGACGATCCGACTACCTTCATCGACGAGGCGCGGGTCGCCCGGGTTCCCAAGCGCACCGACATGTTCGCGCGGGCCCAGTTCGGCGATATGGGCAAGAAACTCCAGGACGGCGCCAGAAACGGCCATTATGCCCGCAAGGCCGCGCCGTCGATGGCGCAACGGCGGGCGCTTGGCGCTTTCGTGCTGATCCAGGATGGCCCGGCTGCCGACGCCCGGTCGGCCAGTGCAGGTGAACCAGAGCGCAACGCGGCGAACATCAAGGCGGCCTGCTATTTCCTCGGCATTGACGCCGTCGGCGTGTCGCGCTGTCCGGACTGGACATGGTATTCCCATGACGCCGTCGGCGAGCCGATCGTTCCGACCCATGATAATGCCGTCTCGATGATCATCGACCAGGGGTACGAGACCATGGAGGGGGCATCCGGCGACGACTGGATATCGGTGTCGCAATCCATGCGCGCCTATCTGCGCTTTTCGCTGCTCGGCGGCGTGATTGCGAAACAGATCCGCAATCTGGGTTATTCGGCCAAGGCGCATACGGTGCTCGACGGCGAGGTGTTGCAGCCGCCGCTGCTGCTCCTGTCCGGGCTCGGCGAGGTCAGTCGCATCGGCGAGGTGATCCTCAATCCCTTTCTCGGGCCGCGGCTGAAATCCGGTGTCGTGACGACCGACATGCCGTTGAGCCACGACCGGCCGATTGATTTCGGACTGCAGAGATTTTGCGAAAGCTGCAACAAATGCGCACGCGAATGCCCCTCAGGCGCCATAACCGCCGGGCCGAAGCTGATGTTCAATGGCTACGAGATCTGGAAATCCGACAGCCAGAAATGCGCCACCTACCGCATCACTACGCCGGGTGGCGCCATGTGCGGGCGCTGCATGAAAACCTGCCCGTGGAACCTGGAAGGCCTGTTCGCAGAAAAACCGTTCCGCTGGGCCGCGATGAATGTGCCGCGCGCAGCGCCTTTGTTGGCGAAGCTTGACGACGCTGTCGGCAATGGCGGCCTGAACCCGGTCAAGAAATGGTGGTGGGACCTGGAAATCGAGGAAGATGGCGGTTACAGGCCGGCAAAAGAGCCGGTCAACGCCCGGGATTTGCAGAAAGATCTTGATCTTAAATATGAGGATCAGACGCTTGCCGTCTATCCGGCCAGCCTGGCGCCGCACCCGTGGCCGTTTCCGTTCCCGATGGACCGGGAGAAGGCCATTGAAGCCTATCAGGCGCTGATCACGGCTGAGGAATACAAAGCAAGGCTTGCCCGCGGCGAAACCGACGGGCTTGCCCACGAATATCGAATTGAGGGCGACGCGCCGGTCATCCGGGTTGAGGTGGCGAAGGTCGAAAGGATGACACCGGATGTCAGCAAATACGAATTGTCTTCACTGGATGGATCGCCGTTACCTGAGTGGACTGCCGGGAGCCATCTCGACATTGTCGTAGCGCCGGAATTTCTCAGACAATATTCGTTGTCTGGAAATCCGGCCGATCGCTCAGCCTACCAGATTGCGGTGCTGCGCGAAGATGGCGGCAAGGGCGGCTCGAAGCTGATGCACCGGATCTTCAGAGACGGCCGCAAGATCTTCATTTCAAAACCGATCAATCATTTCCCGCTCGATGAGGCGGCAACGAAGAGCTTTCTGATGGGCGGCGGCATCGGCATCACACCGATGATCGCGATGGCGCACAGACTGCACGACATCGGCGCTGATTTCGAAATGCATTATTCGGCCAGATCCCGCGATAGTGCCGGTTTTCTGGAGGATCTGGAAACCGTGCCATGGAAGGATCATGTCCATCTCCACATTTCCGCAGACGGAACACGGGCCGATCTTGAGACGATCCTCGGTGGCTACCGGGACGGATGGCATGTTTATACCTGCGGGCCTGATCCCTACATGCAGGGCGTTATCGATGCGGCCACGCGCCAGGGGTTCCCGGACGAGGCCCGTCATCTGGAATATTTCACCCTACCGGAGGTCCCGGATTACGAGAACCACCCGTTTATTTTGAGGCTGGCGCGTTCCGGCCGGGAGCTTCAGGTTTCCGCCGACCGGTCTGCCGCCGATGTTCTCAACGAGAACGGCTTTCACATTGACGTCAAATGTTCCGATGGCCTGTGCGGCGTCTGTCATTGCAGTCTTGTTTCCGGCAATGTCGAGCACCGCGATTTCGTGCTGTCGAACAAGCAGCGTGAAACCTCAATGATCCTCTGCCAGTCGCGTGCTGCGGAACCTGACGGCGTAATCGAGATCGATTTATGAAATCCGGCTATCGATCGGGCCGCCAGTCGCCCAGCAGATAGGTCTTCTCGCTTTCCAGGCTTTCCGGCTCGGCAGACGGGCCGGGTTTGTCCGGCCGTTGGTTCCATCCCACCGCCTCAAGACCGGCCCTGATGTCCGGGTCGTCAATAATCCTTGCAACCTGGTCTTCGTCCCGCCAGGTCCACGAGCCGTTCTCAAGTCGGGCATAGATGCGGCTCGATTGGTAATCAGCGAAGTTGATCACCGGGATCCGCTGCTTGCATTGTTCCAGAAAACCCGTGTTCTGGTCGGAGGACATTCGGTCGCGGTCGTAAACGTCACCCGGTTGCCGGGCATTGATGTCGATTTTCTTGAACCGCTCAATATCCAGCATGAGCTTGACGTCGAGGATGGTCATCGAACCATTCCAGCCGAAAGCCACCGTTCGGGGCCGTTCACCCTCGCGCACGCTGTTGTCGAGAAATTCGTAATGCACCCGCTTTTTCGTCGCCGATGCCCAGGAGAAGAACAATTGCGCGATGCCGGTATAGGCTTCGATATTGTGATAAAGCAGATCATCAACCGCCTTGTAGCGGCCGGTCGACAGACCACGCTTCCACGCCCGTTCCACCGTTGCCTCCGGCGGCGTTATGATGAAAAACATAAAGATCAACTCGCCGAAGCGGGTGAGCAACGTGCTGTCGACATCGCGTCCGGCTTCCACGGTGAAGCTGTCGAACCTGAAGCGGTCGATCAGGAGGTGGGACATTGCGCCTCTGGCCGCCTTGCCGGCCATATAGCGGTCCAGTTTCTTGTCGATGATCTCAAGCTCGTGCCCGGTCAGCATGGCGGCATATTTGTAGGCCTCGCCGAGTGAGCCGTAATCGAGCAGGAATTTCCGCCAGTAGTCCGGACTGATCACGGCAAAATCATCCCAGGCGATACCGAGTTGATCGGCAAGCTCTCGCTGTTTGCCCCGGATGGTGCTCTTGCCGGCGGCGGAGGCCCCCTTCACATTCATCACGACCGGTTTGTCCTGGGGTTTCAGGACGCGGTAATTTTCGGCTTCTGCGGCTTTGCGGAACGGCGCTTCGATGGCTTCCCCAAGGCGCTGGCTTCCGAAGTCGTTGCCGACCAGGTTGACTGCGATGCCGGCGATCGTCGCCTGATCGCCCATCAATCTCCCGCGATGGGCGATAATTGCGTTGGCGGTTTTGACAAGCGCTGAAAGACAGGCTGCCTCGAAGGGATCCGCATTCGTGGCGATGCGGTTTTGCCAGCCTGAGATCGCGTCGATCTGGCGCTGCATCCGATCGACCGGCGGTGGTTTCGGGGTTTTCGCGGACCGGCGGAAAAGGTGATCGGTCCAGGATCGTTTGGCCGGTTGAATGATTGCCGTGTGTGCTGCCGGGTCAAAAAAACTGCCAAGCTCCCTTTCAATCAGCATCATTGCGTCGGACCTGAGTGCGGCGTGATCTGACCGGAGTCTTTCAAGTTCGGGTGATATATATTTTTCAAGAATATTGGCCGTCATCGCGCGCAGATTGATGCCGAGATCTTCATAGTTCGGACCATCGGGAACCGCCAGATCGGCGGTTACACGGATCAGCAGCTCGTGCACGATCAGGCGCTCGGGCCGGAAAGCGACAAGCTGGTTCGGCGACAGGCCGCAAAAGTCGCTCAGTTCATGCGCCTCGTCGATCGGCGTTGAGACCGTCTCGTTGCGAAACATCGTCGACAGGGGAAGATAGTCGCGCGGAATTTCCGACGTCAGCCCCGGGTTCCATGGGCCGAATTCACCTGCTGGTTCGCGCGCATCCATGTTCACGGACATATCATACCGGAGACTGCCGCGTCAGGCCGCTCCTGCTTTTTGCCCGCGCGACCGGTCGCGGATCAGTTTCAGCAGCGGCAGGAAGATCAGGATGATTGCGATCACGGTAATCGGCCCGGCAATCGGCCTGGTGAAAAAGATGCTGACATCGCCGGACGAAAGCAGCAGCGACTGACGCAGTGTCGGTTCAGCGATCGGACCAAGCACGATCGCAAGCACAGCCGGGGCTACCGGATAGTCCAGTTTGCGAAGAAAGAATGCTCCGAAACCGAATGCCAGCATCAGCCACACATCATGCATGTCCTGCGTGGCTGCATACCCGCCGACAACGGACAGTACGAAAATCATCGGCGCCAGGATGGTGAACGGCGTCCGCAGCATCCAGATGAACAACGGAATGAACGCCAGATTGATGATCAGCGCGAAAAAATTGGAGACATAGAAAGAACCGATCAGGCCCCAGACAAACTCGGTCTGATCGGTGAAAAGGCGCGGACCTGGCGTCAATCCCCAGATAACCATGCCGCCGAGCAGGATGGCAGTCGTTGGAGACCCGGGTATACCAAGCGTCAGCATCGGCAGCATGGCGCCGGTCGACGCGGAATTGTTGGCTGCCTCCGGTGCGGCAACACCGCCCGGGTGCCCCTTGCCGAATTCCTTCGGATCTTTTGCCAGCATCTTGGCGACACCGTACGACATCAGCGAGCCGGGCGTCGCGCCTGCAGCGGGCAATATCCCGACAAAGAAACCCAGAAATGAGCCGATCGCGGTGCCTTTCCAGCCCCGTCGCATGCCTTCCCTGGTATCGTTCAGGATTCCGCGAAACGACATTTTCGCATTCGTCGACGTGATCTCGCCGCGGGAGGAATCGATCGTCCACAACATTTCGCCGATGCCGTAGACGCCGATTGCCAGCACCAGAAAATTCACGCCGTGCAAAAATCCGGAAATATCGAAGAAAACCAGGCGGGGCGCGCCGGAGATCTCGTCGAACCCGACGGCTGCGAAGACCAGGCCGATGCAGATGGAAAAAATCGTCTTCGGGATATCATCGCCGCCCAGTCCGACGAATGTCGCGAACGCCAGCAGCATCAAAGCAAAGATTTCCGGCGGACCGAAGTTCAGGGCAACGGCTGCCAGCGGCGGCGCAAAAGCGGTAAACAGAATGATGGAAACGGTACCGCCGATAAAAGACGCGACAGCGGCGGTCACAAGCGCCAGGCTCGCTTTGCCCTTCAGGGCGAGCGGGCGGCCATCGAAGGTGGTGGCGACGGCAGTCGATGCTCCGGGAATGCCCAGCGTGATCGAACTGATGGCGCCGCCATACATGGCCCCATAATAGATCGCGGCGAGGAAAATGATCGCCGAAGTGGGCGGAACCAGAAACGTAATCGGCAGAAGGATTGCGACGCCGTTGACCGACCCGAGACCCGGCATGGCGCCGATAAACAGGCCAAGGGTGACGCCGATGATGATCAGCAACAAATTGATCGGCTGGACGGAGAGCAAGAATCCGTCGGCCAAATGCCCAAGTATTTCCATCATGGCAGACGCCTCCCTGCGCCGTCAGTTTGTAGCGTGCCGTTGAACTTCAATAGATAATCGTATTGAGGAAGTTGAATACCGGCTCGGTGAACCGCATGCCTTTTGGCAATGTCACGCGCATTAGAGCCTCGAAGAAAAAGAAGAAGATGATCGGTATCGAGACGGCGACACTCATTGTCAGAGACCAGCTGTGGCGCCCGAGGAAGCGCAGATAGTAGATCAGGAAAAAGAACATTGCGCCGTACATCGATACGATATGAACGAGCGCGACGAATGTGATGATTCCACCGCCGACAAGGAGCAGCATCTTGCGGCCGTAGCGGTCGAGCAGGGGGTCGGTGGACTGTGAAGGCGGCGACGTCCGCCGGTATCCGTTGAACGCGATTGCCGCAGTACAGATCAGCATGATCGCCGACAGCCAGAACGGCCAGGCGCCACCGCCGGGGCCTTCGCCCCGGATGTAGCCGATGTCGAGCTCCGTGCTCTTCCACATCAGATAGATGGACAAGAGGGCCAGTATCCCCGCTGTAATAATTTCCGCGCGGCGCATGCCGGCCCTCCCGAGTATTATCCGGACATCCGTTCAATCGAAGGTCCGAACAGGTTGGAACTGAAAAAGCTTATTCGCCCATTTCCTTGAGCAGCTCTTCGTGGTTCACCACCTGGGTCTTCCAGTATTCCCGCTGTTTGCTGGCATCCATCGGCAGAGCCGCCAGGCTTTCCGATTCCATATAGCCCTGCCACTCAGGCGAGTCGTAGATCTTCTGAAAAAGATCCTGATAGTACTGCGCAGCCTCGTCGGACATGCCCGGTGCACCGACCACGGCCCGCTGGTTGTAGTAGCTGAAATCCTTGCCGAGTTCCTTGACCGTCCGGACATCCGGCAGGTTGGGCAGGCGCTCGTCAGAGAAAGCGATCAACGGCACGACGTCGCCGTTCTCGTAGAAACCCTTTGCTTCGGAAGGATTGTTGACGCTGGCCATGATCTGCTGACCGGCGAGGTCCTTGGCAACAGCGCCGCCACCCTTGTACGGGATATATTTGATTTTGACGCCGTAGTTTTTCTCCATCCAGGCGACGACAATGGAGTCTTCCTGACCCTTGCCGGTTCCGCCCATCACGTACTCACCGTTTGCTGCCTTCACGGTGTCAAGCCACTGCTCGAACGTGGTGATGCCGCTGTCCTTGTGAACCCACAGGACGAACGGGTCCACACCCATCATGGCAATCGGAGTGAAGGTCTGAATGTCGATGCCGAGGTTCTTCTGACGCATCGGCGTGGTAAAGAACGAATTCAGCGTCACGAGGATGGTATGATCCGGATCGCTTGCGCCATTCAGCGCAATGAGGGCTTCCGCACCGGAACCACCGCCTTTGTTGTTAGGCACCAGCGGGCGTACCGTCAGGCTCTTTTTCTCCGCCACTGATTGGATAAAACGCGCGATCTGGTCCGCACCACCGCCGGCGCCGGCCATGATGACGAAATCAATCGGTTTTGTCGGTTCCCAGGCATAAGCGCTTCCAAAGCTCGTGCTCAGCGCAGCAGCGCCGGCAAGGCCCATAAGAATTCTTCTGGTAATTTTCATCTTAACTTCCTCCGGTTTACAATTGTTAGCGTTGATCCGCATTGTATATTTGCCGCTTCGCACGGCTGTTCTTGTTGTATTCTGATCTGCCGCGCCATCGCAAATAACGGCTGCAAGACGAGACAATTTGCGCGTGTTTCCTTCCTTTCCCGTCAGTGAACCAGAACGACTGGCAGATCGGCCTTTTCGATGACCGTTTGAGTGTTGCCGCCGAACATGATCTCCTTTTCGTGGCTGTCGCCGTATGCGCCCATGATCAGCAGGTCGGCGCCGGCCGCCCTGCTGCGGCGCAACAATTCCCCGCCGACATTCCTGGACTCTGAAAAGCCTTCAATCGCCGGCTGCAACCCGCGTGCGCGCAAATAGGCCGCCAGGTCTTCCGCCCGTGTCCCATAGACCTGCTCGCCGCCGCAGAGGATGGTAATCGTGCTGGCGTCTTCCAGCAGACCGACCGTCAGCGCCACGGCTCGGGCGGATTCCGTCGAGCCGTTCCACGCAATGGCAATATGGCTGCCGAGATCGGCCGGAACCGTCTTGGCCGGGGGGCACATCAGCGCCGGTCGGCCGGTGTGAAACAGGGCCGCCTTAAGGCTGTTGACGCCGAGCATGCCGGTTATTTCAGGCTGTGCGACCGCGATCAGATCGACCAGGCGGCCATGGCGTTTGATGATCTCGACCTGTCGTCCCGGTTCTTCCACCCAGCATGCCGTCGCCTTTCCCTGCAGGGGTTCTTCGGATACGACGAGACCGAACCGCTTCACCAGCGTGTCGAATTCGTCCCGCAGGCTGCCGGCCACCTGATCGGCCAGTTCGACGGCCTGTTCCTGCAACTGTTCCTTGAGGAAGCTTGGCACCGGAATGCCGTAAGGCAGCATATCCTGCGGCCGAGGGCGGCAATGGACGACCTGGACATGCGACCCGAAGCGCTTCGCCAGCGCAGCGGCATGGGCGAGAACGTTATCGCCTTTGCCGTCGCCACGGACCGGAACGAGTATTTTGCGGATCACGTTTTGAGCTCCTCAGAACAGGCCATCAATCAGACCGTCTTCGTTGATACGGATGGATTCAGCGGAGGGAACGCGGGGCAGCCCCGGCATCGTCATGATCTCGCCGCAGATCGCGACAACGAACCCGGCACCGGCTGAGATGCGGACTTCCCGCACCGGAATGGAGTGCCCGGTCGGCGCGCCGCGCACGTTCGGATCCGTTGTGAAACTGTATTGCGTCTTCGCCATGCAGACCGGCAGGTTGCCGTAACCCTGTTCCTCCCACTGCTTCAGCTGGTCAAGGATTTTCTTGTCGGCAACCACAGCATCGGCACGGTAGATATTTTTTGCGACAGCCTCGATTTTTTCAAACAACGGCATGTCGTCCGGGTAGAGCGGAGCAAAATCGGCCACGCCGCTTTCGACGATTTCGACAACGCGCCTTGCCAGGTCTTCAGTGCCCTCCGAGCCCTTGGCCCAGTGCTGGCAGAGAACCGCTTCAGCGCCCTGGCTGGTGACATAAGCCTTGATGGCTTCGACCTCGGCGTCGGTATCGGTGACGAAATGGTTGATCGCAACCACGGCCGGTACGCCGAATTTTTTCACATTCTCGATATGACGGCCAAGATTGGCGCAGCCTTCGTTGACGGCATCGACATTTTCCGCGCCGAGATCGGCCCGGGCGATGCCGCCGTTCATTTTAAGCGCCCGCACGGTGGCGACAATCACCACCGCTTCCGGTTTCAGTCCGGTTTTGCGGCACTTGATGTCGAAGAATTTCTCCGCGCCCAGATCCGCGCCGAAGCCGGCTTCGGTGACGACATAATCGGCAAGCTTCAGCGCTGTCGTGGTGGCGACGACGGAATTGCAGCCATGGGCGATATTGGCGAACGGGCCGCCATGAACGAAGGCCGGATTGTTCTCCAGCGTCTGCACCAGATTAGGCTGCATGGCCTGCTGCAGCAGGACAGTCATGGCGCCGTCGGCCTTGATGTCGCGGCAATAGACCGGCGAGCGGTCGCGGCGGTAGGCGACGATGATGTCACCGAGCCGCTTTTCCAGATCGGCGAGATCTTCAGCCAGGCAGAGGATCGCCATCACTTCGGAGGCAACGGTAATGTCGAACCCGGCCTCGCGCGGGAAACCATTGGCGACACCGCCCAGATTGCAGACGATTTCGCGCAAGGCCCGGTCGTTCATATCAAGCACTCGGCGGAACGCCACCCGGCGGATATCGATGTCCAGCTCGTTGCCCCAATAGACGTGATTGTCGATCATCGCCGCGAGCAGATTATGGGCTGAGGTGATAGCGTGGAAATCGCCGGTGAAATGAAGGTTCATTTCCTCCATCGGCACCACCTGTGCGTAACCGCCGCCGGCGGCGCCGCCCTTCATGCCGAAACACGGCCCGAGCGAGGCCTCGCGGATGCAGACGGCTGCTTTCTTGCCGATGCGGTTCAGCCCGTCGCCCAGACCGACTGTGGTTGTAGTCTTGCCTTCGCCGGCAGGCGTCGGGTTGATCGCCGTCACCAGCACGAGATGGCCGTTGGGCCTGTCCTGGACGGATTTGATGAAGGCTTCGGAAATCTTGGCCTTGTCGTGTCCGTAGGGCAGCAGATGTTCTGCCTCAATACCCAGCTGCGCCCCGATCTCCTGGATCGGTTTCTTATTGGCCTTGCGGGCAATTTCGATATCAGACATCAGTAATTCTCCCTGCCGGAACCCGTCCGACGGTGTTTTTGTTCAATTTCCAATTTGATCGCCAACGGAAAGGCCGGCTGCCGCCGCCCATTCAGCAGCAGGCTGTTTATCGCCGCCGGCCGGTCGCACGCGCTTCATCAGAATCCGTCCGCCGTCAGCCTGCACGGTGACACCGTCTTCGGTTATTTCTGTAATTTCGCCGGGCGTTCCGGTGCCCTCCAGCCGTGCACTGTCGTAGACCTGAACCGTCTCGCCGTTCAAAGTCGTCGAGGCGCCGGGCGCCGGATTGGCGGCGCGGATGATATTGTAGACATCGGCCGCAGGCTTGGCGAAATCAAGCGCGGCCTGATCCTTCTTGAACCAGCTTTCGTAGGAACCGTCATCAAGACGCTGATCGTGTTTGATGATGATCCCGGCTTTGACCAGATCCAGGCTTTCGATCATCGCATCGACGCCCATCGGGAACAGTTTCTTGAAATAGACATCGCCAAGCGTTTCGTCTGGACCGATCTCGCAGGTCTTCTGCAACAGGATGGGTCCTTCATCGAGACCGTCGTCCGGCCAGAAAATCGTCAGCCCGGTCCGGGTCTTGCCCATGGCGATCGGCCAGTTGATCGAGCTTGGCCCGCGATGATGCGGACAAAGCGAGGGGTGATATTGAAACGTCCCAAGGCGCGGCGCGTCGCGCACGGCCTCAGGCACGAACAAAAGCACATAGGCCATCATGCAGACATCGGCATTGAAGCTCTTCATCAGCTCCAGCGCTTCCGGTGTTTTCCACGAAGCGGGCTGGTGCAACGGCAACCCTTTTTCGCGCGCCAGTTCCGCCAGCGGGTCTTCCGGGCGGCCCTCCTTGGTGGGGGCGGTGCAGACTGCAACGACGTCCTCGCCACGCTCCAGAAGCTTTTCCAGCACGGCTTTGCCGAAGGCCTGCTGGCCGTGAACTACAATGCGCATCTGGCCGTTTCCTTTCGATAGCAATCGGGCCGGCCGCAATCGACCGGATCATTCAAAACGCTCGTCATTCGGCTGCGACCGGCCGAACTTCACCGACAGCGCCGGATTCAACGATCCGGTCAATATCGGCTTCGGCAAAGCCGAGCACGTCTTTCAGGATCTCGGTGGTATGTTCGCCAAGCAACGGCGAGCGTTCCACCTCCACCGCACTGTCGGACAGTTTGACCGGGCAGCCGACGCTGAGATATTTGCCGCGTTCGGGATGATCGATCTCGACGATCGTGCCGGTGGCGCGCAGGCCTTCGTCCTCGGCAATCTCCTTCATGCTGAGGATCGGGCCGACGGGGATATCATGCGGATTGCAGATGTCCATCACCTCGAACTTGGTCTTGGTCATGGTCCATTGTTCGATCCGCCCGAAAACCTCATTCAGCTTGTCGAGGCGCCCCGCCGGTTTTGCGTAACCCTCTTTGGTCTTCCAGTCCGGCTCGCCGATGACATCGCAGATTTTCTCCCAGACCGCGGCCTGGGTGATGAAATAGGTATAGGCGTTCGGGTCGGTTTCCCAGCCCTTGCATTTGAGGATCCGCCCGGGCTGCCCGCCGCCGGAATCGTTGCCGGCGCGCGGCGTTGCCTCGCCGAACGGTATGCCTTCGCCGAACTGGGAATATTCCGTCAATGGCCCGGCGGCAAGCCGCTGCTGATCGCGCAGCTTCACACGCGATAGGTTCAGAACCCCGTCCTGCATGGCCGCCAGGACCTTCTGGCCGCGACCGGACTTTTCGCGCTGGAACAAGGCCGTGACGATACCGAGTGCCAGATGCAGGCCGGTGCCGGAATCGCCGATCTGTGCACCGGTGACGAGGGGAGGGCCGTCCAGAAACCCGGTTGTCGAGGCTGATCCGCCGGCGCATTGCGCGACGTTTTCGTAGACCTTGCAATCCTCATATTTGCCGGGGCCGAAGCCCTTGACCGACGCCATGATCATGCGCGGATTGATTTCCTGGATCCGCTCCCAGCCGAAGCCCATCCGGTCCAGGGCTCCGGGGGCGAAATTCTCCACCAGCACATCGCATTCCTGGATCAGCCGGGTCAGAACTTCCTTGCCGGTCTCATTCTTGGAGTTCAACTCGATGGAGCGCTTGTTATGGTTCAGCATGGTAAAATACAGGCTGTCGGCACCCGGCACGTCAACCAACTGCTTGCGGGTCGCGTCGCCGACACCCGGGCGTTCGACCTTAATCACATCAGCGCCGAACCAGGCCAGAAGCTGCGTGCATGTCGGGCCTGACTGCACATGGGTGAAATCGAGAATTTTGATACCTTCAAGAGCTTTCATATGCCGTGCGCCTGTTGTTGTACGTTGATCGCGTTGGGTTGAATTATGTCTTGGAAACCACGCTCTGCGGGTTGAGGTTGCCGATGCGGCCGCTTTCGGTGCCGGCATTTTCATCGATCACCGCATTGACAAGGGTCGGTTTGCCTGAGTCCATCGCCTCGTTTACCGCGCGGGTCAGTTCGTCGGGCGAGGTCACATGGACGCCGACGCCGCCGAACGCTTGCATCATCATGTCGTAGCGGGCGTCCTTGACGAACACGGTGGTTGCAACGTCCGGCCCGCCGGTGGGGTTGGTATCGGTACCGCGATAGATGCCGTTATTGTTGAAGACGACAATGCAGACCGGCAGTTTGTACCGGCAGATCGTCTCCACTTCCATGCCGGAAAAACCGAAGGCGCTGTCGCCCTCGACGGCCAGCACGGGTTTGCCGGTTTCCACTGCGGCCGCGACAGCCGCCCCCATACCGATGCCCATGATGCCCCAGGTACCAACGTCCAGACGCTTGCGCGGCTGGTACATGTCGATGATGCTGCGCGCGAAATCGAGCGTATTGGCGCCTTCGTTGACAAGGATCGCATCGGGGCGTTGTTTGACGATTGTGCGCAATGCGCCGAGAGCGCCGTGGAAATCCATCGGCACGTTGTTGTTCTGCAGCTTCGGGGCCATGCGGGCGAGGTTGACCTCTTTTTTCTCGCTGATCGCGCCGGTCCATTCAGCCGGCGGCGCCTGCCAGGCCCCGCCCAGGCCATCCAGCAGGGCAGCGACACAGGAGCCGATATCGCCGACCAGCGGCGCGGCAATCTCGACATTGCTGTCCATTTCCCGCGGTTCGATGTCGATCTGGATGAACTGCTTTGTTCCAGGTGCGCCCCAGCTTTTGCCCTTGCCGTGCGAAAGCAGCCAGTTGAGGCGAGCGCCGATCAGCATCACCACGTCGGATTCCTTCAGCACAAGCGAACGTGCCGCACCCGCCGATTGCGGATGATCGTCAGGCAGCAGGCCTTTCGCCATGCTCATCGGCAGATAGGGAATGCCGCTTTGTTCCACCAGCGCACGGATGTCGTCATCGCATTGGGCGTAGGCTGCACCCTTGCCAAGGATGATCAGCGGCCGCTTGGCGCCCTTGAGAACATCGAGTGCCCGCGCAACGGACTCAGGCGCCGGAAGTTGTCGCGGCGCCGGATCGATCACCTTGACGAGCGATTTGGCGCCGGCAACAGCATCCATCGTCTGTCCGAAAAGTTTTGCCGGAAGGTCGAGATAAACGCCACCGGGCCGGCCGGAAACGGCGGCCCGTATGGCGCGGGCAACGGCAATGCCGATATCTTCCGCATGCAGCACACGGAAGGCCGCCTTGCACAGCGGTTTGGCGATCGCCAACTGGTCCATTTCCTCGTAATCGCCCTGTTGCAGGTCGACGATTTCGCGCTCCGACGAGCCGCTGATCAGGATCATCGGAAAGCAGTTGGTGGTGGCGTTGGCCAGCGCAGTCAGACCATTGAGGAAGCCTGGCGCCGATACGGTGAGGCAGATGCCGGGCTTTTGCGTCAGATAACCGGCAATGGCGGCCGCATTGCCTGCATGCTGTTCGTGCCGGAACGAAATGACCCGCATGCCTTCCGCCTGTGCCATGCGGCCGAAATCGGTGATCGGGATGCCTGGCACGCCGTAGATCGTATTGATGTCGTTGAGCTTGAGCGCATCGATGACTAGGTGAAAGCCGTCTGTCAGCGCACCCGCTTCGGCTTCAACTGAATTTGCGTCTGTATTCTGCGCGGCACCGGATAATGTCATTTGCTTTCCCGTGATCTTCAATTTGCGTTAGCTGGCTGCGGATTTCACCGCACCAAGATTTTCCAGTCTGGTCCAGGTTTTGTGGACGTGGTCGTGCAGCCGCATCGTGTGTTCGCGCACAAGACGCGCTGCAAGATCCGGCTTCCGGCTCTCCAGAGCCTCGATGATTTCCATGTGATCAACCACCGAACGCTTGGCGCGGTCGCTTTCGCCCATGGCGCGGCGGCGGACCGCGTGCATGTGCAGAAACAGGCCGTCGGCGACACTTTTGAGCATCGGGCTCTTCGATAATTCAAGGATCCGCTGATGGAATTTGATATTGGCTTCGGAATATTCGGCAATATCCGCGCGGGCCGCGTCCTGGCCGTATTTCGCCGCCATCTTGCGCAGCGATCCAAGCTCGGCGTCATTGGCGTTTTCGGTTGCCAGGCGGGCGGCCATGCTTTCCAGCGCCGCCCAGACGACAATCATGTCGAGAACTTCAGCAAGCGACTTGCGCCGGATAAAGACGCCTTTGCGGGCCTGTATATCGACAAAGCCTTCCTGTTCCAGCTTGGCCAGCGCTTCGCGGATCGGCGTGCGCGAAATGCCGAGCTGTTCGGCCATTTCCCGCTCATCAAGCCGCAGGTCGGCGTCTTCTTCGTAAATGTTCATGTCGAGAATGGCATCGCGCAGCACGTCGTAAATGTGATCCTTCAACGTGAAGTTCACGGCAACCGGCTTGAGCTTTCCGCTGATCGACATCCGTACGCTTCTTCCCTGCCTGACCCTGTCCTGTGCAACATTCAAACTGCCGACAGCGGGTCAGTCCCATTATGTGGTATACCATAGACCAGTATGTTTATCGGATCAACACGGGTCCGCTACGAATTTCGGTAAATCGGAAAGATCCGACTTTGGCTGGTAAGCGGTTTCGGTTTTGCAGATAATGGATTTGGGTTTGCCGCCACAAGGTCTTGTAAAACCGGTTCTGAAAATTCGTTTGACAGCTACAAATTGCCCCATTGTCGGAATACTATCTCTACAAGGGCGTTTAACGCGGCAGGATCGTGGCTGCAATCGCCCACGCTGATCGAAACGGCCGGTCTGAACGGCATTGTTCCGCAGTCACGGCCTGCCGACAAACTGGCCCGCATCTCTGATCATATATTCACAAAGCCGGGCCAGCTCATGCCGCAGCGTGTGCTCTTTAACTGCGTGTAAATGGATAAGTCCAACCTACCAAGGTCGGCAACGTCGGACGGTCAGTCAATGATGGCAGACCTCGCTTTCTGAAAAAGAGCGACGTCTGTGTCTTCTGCACTTAAAATGGAGGAAATGATCATGACTACCACCAGCAAAACCAGATATATAAGCCGATTTTTGGCCATGACGATCATGGCGGCGATTTACGGATTATTTTTCGCTTCTGGTCCTGTTAAAGCCCAAGATCCAGCCTCATCCGAAGCAGCTTTGGCAGAAATGCAAAAAATGATCGGCGGCGTACCGGCCGAATTGCAGGTGTATCCGGAAAGCGCAATAGCTGCCGGGTGGGAGATGATGAAGAGCACGGATCTGAACAAGAACACGGCGCTCCCGTCAAAGATCCGCGAACTGATCGGCCTTGCAGTTGCAGCGCAGATTCCCTGTCAGTATTGCGTCTATTACCATGCAAAGGCAGCCAAGGCCGCCGGTGCAACCGAGGAAGAAATTCGCGAAGCGGTGCACCAGGCAAGTCTGACGAGACACTGGAGTACGATTCTCTATGGCAATCAATATGCCCTTGAAACGTACAAGACGGAAACAGACGCTGCATTCGCCCAATAGGATTGCCGTCACTCAGCCGCGACCGCAGCCGGTATCTTCTCGACCCGGCAAGCGGCGAACTTGAATTCCGGGATCTTGCCATAGGGGTCAAGCTGCGGATTGGTCAGTACATTGGCCGCGGCTTCGACATAGGCGAACGGCACGAACACCATATCTTCCGCCACCCCGCGGTCGGCGCGGGCCATGATGGTGATGGCGCCGCGGCGGGTTGCGATTGTAATCAGATCACCCGGCGCAACGCCAAGCATGCGCAGCGTCTTGGGATTCAATGATGCATTGGCTTCGGGCTCCGCCCAGTCGAGCACGGCCGCGCGCCGCGTCATGGAACCGGTATGCCAATGTTCCAGCTGGCGGCCGGTCGTCAGCACCATCGGGAATTCGGCATCCGGTACTTCCGCCGGCGGAATGATGGAGGCCGGCGTGAATCGCGCCCGCCCTTCAGGCCGCGGGAAACCGTCGCCGAAGACAATCGCCTGGCCGGGATCCTCCGGCGAGAGCGACGGGTAGGTCACTGCACCTTCGGCCTCCAGGCGATCCCAGGTGATATTGTCGAGCGAGTTCATGTTCAGTTTCATTTCCGCGAAAACTTCGCTCGGATGACTGTAAGTCCAGCCAAGACCGAGGCGGTTTGCCAACTCAACGGTGATCCACCAGTCCTCGCGGGCTTCGCCCGGCGGCGGAACCGCCGGACGGCCCATCTGCACCTGGCGGTTTGTATTGGTGACGGTGCCGGTCTTCTCCGCCCAAGCCGATGCCGGCAGGATGACATCGGCATAATTGGCCGTCTCCGTCAAAAAGACGTCCTGCACCACCAGATGGTCGAGCTTGGCCAGCGCATCGCGGGCATGTTCGACATCCGGGTCCGACATGGCCGGGTTTTCGCCGAGCACATACATGCCCTTGATCTGCCCATCATGGACGGCATCCATGATTTCAACCACGGTCAGGCCCTTTTCGCTGGAGAAATCCGGCGTGCCCCAGACATCGGTAAAGGCGGAACGGACACCGTCATCGGTCACCGACTGATAGTCCGGCAGGAACATCGGGACCAGCCCGGCATCGGACGCGCCCTGGACATTGTTCTGGCCGCGCAGCGGGTGCAGGCCGGAACCGGGCCGGCCGACCTGGCCGCACATCAGCGCCAGCGAGATCAGGCAGCGTGAATTGTCGGTTCCGTGAATGTGCTGGGAAATGCCCATGCCCCAGAAGATCATGGCCGCCTTGGCGGTGGCGAAATCGCGGGCGACGGCGCGCAAGGTATCGGCATCGATACCGCAATGATCGGCCATTTTTTCCGGCGGAAAGCCCTTCAGATGCTCTTTCATCGCATCCCAGTTTTCCGTGAATCCGGCGATATACTGCTCGTCGTAAAGCCGTTCCTCGACGATCACATGCATGATGGCGTTGAGCATGGAGACATCGGCGCCCGGTCGGAACTGCAGCATGTGGGTTGCGTGGCGCCGCAATCCCTGGCCGCGCGGATCCATCACGATCAGCTTGCCGCCACGTTTGGCGAATTGCTTGAAATAGGTCGCCGCCACGGGGTGGTTTTCAGTCGGGTTGGCGCCGATGACGATCGCCACGTCGGCATTCTCGATCTCGTTGAATGTCGCCGTCACCGCGCCGGAGCCGACATTTTCCAGTAGCGCCGCCACGGAGGAGGCATGGCAGAGCCGGGTGCAATGGTCGACATTGTTGTGGCCGAAACCGGTGCGGATCAGCTTCTGGAACAGATAGGCCTCTTCGTTGGAGCATTTTGCCGAACCGAACCCGGCGACGGCCCGGCCTCCTTCGGCATCGCGCAGTTGCGCCATCCCGCCGGCGGCCCTGTCGAGCGCTTCGTCCCATGTCGCTTCGCGGAAATGGGTGAGGGGACTGGCCGGGTCGACATTCAGGCCCTTTTCCGGCGCATCGTCGCGGCGGATCAGCGGTTTGGTCAGCCGGTGGGGATGGGTGATATAGTCAAAACCGAAACGGCCCTTGACGCAGAGCCGGTTTTCATTGGCCGGGCCGTCAATGCCATCGACCCAGGCAATCTTGTCATCCTTGATCTTGAAGGAAAGCTGGCAGCCGACGCCGCAATAGGGGCAGACCGACTTGACTTCGCGGTCAAAGGCCTTGCTGTCGCCGCGCTCATCGGCGTCGACGGCGGTTGCCGGCATCAGTGCGCCGGTCGGGCAGGCCTGAACGCATTCGCCACAGGCGACGCAGGTGCTCTCGCCCATCGGATCGTCGAAATCGAAAACGATCTTGGAATCATGACCGCGACCGGCCATGCCGATGACATCGTTGACCTGCACTTCGCGGCAGGCGCGGACGCACAGATTGCAATGAATGCAGGCGTCGAGATTGACCCGCATGGCGACATGGGAGGAATCGAGCAGCGGAACCCGGTCGGGCTGCATTGCCGGGAACCGGCTTTCAGTCACGCCCTGCTGATCTGCCATATCCCAGAAATGCGATGAGCGATCATGGGCATCGCTGCGCGCCGGCTGGTCGGCCGCGAGCATTTCGATCACCGTCCTGCGCGCCGTCTGCGCCCGGTCCGTATCTGTCTTGACGACCATGCCTTCGGCAACCGGACGGATACAGGAGGCGACAAGCGTCCGGTCGCCCTCGACTTCGACCATGCAGGCGCGGCAATTTCCGTCCGGCCGGTAGCCGGGTTCGGGGCTGTGGCACAGATGCGGAATGGTCAGCCCTGTTCCATGGGCTGCATCCCAGATCGTCTGGCCTTCCAGCGCAATCGTTTCCTTGCCGTTGAGCGTGAAGGTTACTGTTTTTGGGGTTGATCCGTCAGCCATGGCTCAGATCTCCTCAGAAAAATGTTTGATTGTCAGGCGGATCGGATTGGGTGCCGCCTGTCCCAGGCCGCAGATCGAGGCATCCGCCATCGCCTGGCAGAGGTCTTCCAGCAGGGGCTGGTCCCATCGGTCGGCCTGCATCAGCCTGACCGCCTTTTCGCAGCCGACCCGGCACGGCGTGCACTGGCCGCAGCTTTCATCCTCGAAGAACCGCAGCATGTTCAGCGCCGCATCGCGGACTTTATCCTTGTCGGAGAGAACCACCACTGCAGCGGAACCGATGAACGAGCCGTGCGGCTGCAGCGTATCGAAATCCAGCGGCACATCGTTCATCGTCGCCGGCAACAGGCCGGCGGAGGGGCCGCCCGGCTGGTAGGCCTTGAAGACATGTCCGTCGGCCATCCCGCCTGCCGCTTCGATAATGTCGATAATGGTGGAGCCGGCCGGCAGCAGATAGACGCCCGGCGCGCTCACCCGGCCGGACACCGAATAGGAGCGCAGGCCCTTGCGGCCGTTCTTTTCGTGTGCGTTCAGCACTTGCGGGCCTTCACGCACCACTTTCGTCACCCAGTGCAGCGTTTCCACATTGTGCACCAGGGTCGGGCGGTCGAAGACGCCGACCTGGGCGACAAACGGCGGTCGGTGGCGGGGCAGGCCGCGTTTGCCCTCAATCGATTCAATCATCGCGGATTCTTCGCCGCAGATATAGGCGCCCGCGCCACGGCGCAGGTCGATGTGACCGGGCTGGACAAGGCCGGCTTCTTCAAGCGCTGCAATCTCGCGGCACAGGATTTCCAGCACTGCTGGATATTCGTCGCGCATATAGATGAAGCAGGTTTCCGCCTCGACCGCCCATGCGGCGATCAGCATGCCTTCCAGGAAGAGATGCGGTTCGCGTTCCAGGTAATAGCGGTCCTTGAACGTTCCGGGCTCGCCTTCATCGCCGTTGACCGCCAGATAGCGCGGACCTTCTTCGGCGCGCACGAACGACCATTTGCGGCCCGACGGGAATCCCGCGCCGCCAAGGCCGCGCAGGCCGGACGCCAGCACATCGTCCTGGATTTCATCAGGTGTCCTGCTGCCGCCGCGCAGGGCTTCAAGCTGATCGTAACCGCCGCTTTCGCGATAAGCCTTGAAAGTCTCATAGGCGGGCATGTGCGGATGGGTGTGGTTGCCGGCGATCGCATCGGCGACCTTTTCAGGCGTCGCATGATCGACGTGATTGTGGCCCAGTTCCAGCGTAGGCGCGGTGTCGCAGCGGCCCATGCAGGGCGCGCGCACGACGCGGACCTTGCCGCCGCCGTCATATTCCGCACTCAGGTCCTTCAGCAGTGCCTGGGCGCCCGCCAGTTCGCAGGAGAGCGAATCGCACACCCGGATAGTGAATTCCGGCGGTGCGGTTTCGTCTTCCTTGATCACATCGAAATGGGCGTAAAAACTGGCGACCTCGAACACTTCCGCCTGGGCCAGCCGCATCTCGTCGGCCAGCGCGCGAAGGTGGGCAGCGGACAGATGGCCGTATCTGTCCTGAACAAGATGCAGATGTTCGATCAGGAGATCGCGCCGGCGCGGGCGGTCGCCCAGCAAGGTGCGGATATCGGCAAGCGCCGTATCATCGACCTGGCGGCCCTTCGGCGTCCGCCGGCCCTTGCCGCGGCCCGATTTCCACACGCCGGTCCTGTCGTCGAGCCCGGATTTGTTGTTGAGCCCGGATTTGTTATTGAGCACAGTCATGTTTGTCCTTCCCGAACCCTATCGCGGATACCGAAAGCGGAACAAGTCGACAGCAGCAAATCGTTTTTTCCGATGGCGCGTTCGCCGCTGCCTATCATGGCCGATCGCGCAGCGCGTCCGCCAGTGCCAGAACGGACGGCAAAGCCGGTTCCCGCTCAGCGGTGGCAAGGCAGATCGGCTTGGAAATATCCGGTTCTGTCAGGGTCAGCCTTACCGCGCCTGCGGCGATCGGCAGGCTGTCGGCCAGCAGTTCCGGCGCAATCGTCGCCGCCGCGCCGCTGGCCACCTGCGTCAGCGCGGCAGTAAAGGCGTTGGTCTCCACGACCGGCTGCGGAACTGCGCCGACGGTTTCGAAAATCTCGTCCAGAATGCGCCGGTTGCGCATATCCTTTGTCAGCAGGCAGAGCGGCAACGCTGCCGCCTCGCGCCATGTTGCATGCCCCTCTGGCCGGGGCGCGAGATCCGGCGGCGCGAGAAGCACATAACGTTCGTCGTAAAGCGGCTCGATGGTTAGCGACGCCGGCAGTTCGCTGTCGAGATAGGTGATGCCGGCATCAAGCGAAAAATCCTCCAGACCACGGCGGATCTGCGAGGAGGAGGCGGAAACGATCTGAATGACAAGGCCCGGGTGCTCGGCGCGCAACCGGGCCGGAACCGTTGCCACAAAGGCAAGCGCTGTCGGCACGGTGCCGATGGCCAGGCGGCCGGAAAGGGCGCCTTTTGCGGCTTCGATTTCCTGTTTCAGCCCGGCGACATCGACAAGCAGCCGCCGCGCCCATTTCAGCGCGATCTCGCCTTCCTTGGTAAAGCCCATGAAGCGGTTGCCGCGTTTGACGATCGGCGTGCCCAGCGCCAGCTCCAGATTGCGGATGCGGGCGGAAAATGCGGATTGTGATATCCCGCATTCTTCGGCAGCCCGGGCAAAATGGCTGTGGCGGGCCAGTGCCGCAAGAACCTGCATGTCGCGAAAATCTGTCATTGCGATCTTCTGGTAATGCCTTGCCTGATGAAATGCCAGCCTGAGGTTGGTCGCCGGACATACCAATGGAAGCGGGAAACTGACGCCGGTGTGATCCCGGAACTCCCGCCGAGGGCGCATCGGGTAACGCCTCATCTCCGATGGACTCCACTACGCTATGGACGGGACTCAGGGGCTGGGTTATCAGCGGCAGGATCGGGGACGAAATTTTGATGGCGTTCAGGAATCTTGCTGGATTCCCGGCGCAAGGTTGAATTCCGCCCGGTTGCGATTGTGTTTATTTCCTCGGACAATGCAAACATGACAGATCGATCGAAAGAGCCGGTGTCGGCGGAGGGTGGACGGCGTGTGGCCGTCATCGCCAGTTTGACATTGTCTCTCGTCAACTTCCGCCTGGAGCTTTTGAAGAGGATGACCGAAGCAGGTCATGATGTCGTGGCATTTGCTCCCGAGGATGACGCCGAAACCGTGGGTGTCCTGGAGGATATTGGCGTGCGGTTCATACAGATCCCGATGGCCAGAACCGGTCTCAATCCTCTGGCCGATCTGCGAACTCTGTTTGTATTATGGCGGCATTTTCGTAAAATCCGACCTGATACCGTGCTGCCCTACACGATGAAGCCGATCATCTATGGCGGTCTGGCGGCGCGTCTTGCCGGTGTGCCGCACCGTTTTGCCCTCATTACCGGGCTTGGTCACGTTTTCCGTGATGCCAGACCCGCCGGACCGATGGCATTCGTTCGGCAGATCAGTATCTGGCTTTACCGGTCTGCACTTGCCGGCGCTGAACGTGTCTTTGTCTATAATGACGCGGACGCTGCGGATGTCTGCAAGAACCGAATGATCGCCGATATGTCGCGAATGATGGCCGTGCCGGGCTCAGGTGTCGATCTGGACCGCTTCTGCCGATCCGTTCCGCCGCACGATCCTCCGGTCTTCCTGCTGATTGCGCGGTTGCTGCACGACAAGGGAATTGTCGACTATGTGGAAGCGGCGCGAAATCTGCGCCAACGCCATGAGAATGTCCGTTTTCAGTTGCTGGGGCCGTTCGACCCCAATCCGACAGCTATCTCCCGTGCCGATGTCGATGGCTGGGTTAAAGAGGGTGTTATTGAATATCTGGGTGAGACGCGGGATGTCCGGCCTTATCTCGCCGCTTGCAGCGCATTTGTTCTGCCGTCCTATTACCGTGAAGGAATCCCGCGGACGATCCTGGAGGCAATGGCGACCGGGCGGGCGATCATCACGGCAGACACTCCCGGATGTCGCGATACGGTAACGAATGGTGAAAACGGTCTGCTGGTTCCGCCGCGCCAGCCTGAGAAACTGGCGAAAGCAATGGAGGCTTTGCTGAACGAACCCGAACTCTTCACTGCAATGGGAGAACGTTCGCACCATTTTGCCCGTGAGCGGTTCGATGTTCACGCGGTCAACCGTCTTCTGCTTTCGGAAATGGGTCTTTGACACGGCTGGATTGCGCCTGCTCGGAGCGCGCAGCGAACGGTCGGAATCTGCTGTGGAACACCGTCACACGTCAGTCGCCCGCTAACGCGGTTTTCGCCGCACCGGTGCGGCGGAGAAATATGAACAGGCAACCGAGCAGCCAGATCATATTGAACAGAAGATGGCTCAGATTGGCGCCCATCGCGTCAAAAACGTGCACCAGGGGGAAAAATGCAACAAAGAAGGCAATAGTTGCGGCAAGGGTGATACGAACAAGTATTCGATCTTCTCCCATGCTCAATAATGCCGGCCCGAAAGAATTGCCGGTCAGGAATATGGTGACCGACAGGATCTGAATGATGACAAGCGGCGACGCGGTGATGAAGGCA
>CAMYKZ010000001.1 GCA_947259045.1 uncultured Afifella sp. | reverse complement strand
CCAACCCGGAGATCGTCGACACGACGCGCAGGGTGGCGTTTGATGGTTCCAGCCGCCAGCCGGGGTTCATCCTGCCCTCGGTTCGGGACGGGCTGGCGAACGGCACGCCGGTAGAGGGGCTGGCCCTGGTGTCGGCCTTGTGGTGCCGCTACTGCCTGGGCACCCGCGAGGACGGCAGCATTGTCGAGCCCAACGACCCGATATGGAGCGAGTTGCAGGCGCGGGCGCAGGCGGCCACCGACAATCCGGCTGCGTGGCTGGAAATGACCCAGATTTATGGCGATCTCGGCAAGCAGCCGCGGTTTGCCGACGCGTTCGTCCGCTGGCGCCGGATGCTCGATACCGACGGCACGGCGGCGGCGCTGGCGGCTTACTGCGGCTGATCAGTCAACCGGAAAGCCTCTGATGTCATGATCGGGCCTGTTTCCGGCATTTGCGCCAGGCTGGCCGGTCACCGATGGAGCAAGGAGCGCCACGCTTCGCCAAGTGACACTTTCATGGCCGTCAGGCGCTTTAAAACATCCTGTTATCGTTTGCACTGTCCTCCGGCAGGGTCTGCAGCACGTCCCAGTGCTCGACAATCCTGCCGTTATCGTCGAAGCGGAAGATGTCCATTCCGGCATATTCGAGATTGTCCGGCCAGATCTGGTGACAGTGGCGGACGACCATGTCGCGTTCTGCCACCGTGCGTTTGACAATTACTTTCTTTCCCGGATATTCCCGCCGGCCATGACAAAAACGATGCCGCCAGCCATTGCCTTCAGGTATCCCTGCCTGATCATATTGCTTCCGTCCATTGTATCCTGGCGACGCTCACACAAAGCGATCCACCAGGAAGATGGCCTGCCTCTCAGTGGTTTATTAGCCGGCTAATTATGACAGCAAAACGACCCAAGCCGCATATCCGTCTGCTCCTTCACGCCGGCCACCTGCTGGAGCAAAAACTTTAGCTTCTTTTGCCGAACGAGCGACAAACGCGAACTGCGCAGCAATGTTTTGACACTGACAAGAAGGGGGCGCTGAACCCGTCGTGCGCTGCAATCGGATTGGCATCGACACCGGCGCCGGTTCGAACGGTCCGCTGACGGCTGTCGTGTTGGGCGAGGCCGCCGGCACGCGTTTTCTGGTCGCGCGGCCCATGGGTTATCGTTAGCGGCCAAGGCTTTGAATCAGCCTGTCCCCGCCATGTAATCCCGCGCGACGGCATCGGGCAAAGCCTGGCCGGAAAACGTGAAGGTGCCCTTTTCCTTTACTTCCCGCGCCGCCCGAACCAGTGCACCAAGGGCTGCTCTTGCAAACGCTCCGCCGACGCTGATGCGCCTGACGCCGGCATGCTGCAACTCGGCGACCGTGAATGTCTGGCCCTGCAGGCCCATGACAATGTTCACCGGTCTTGTGACCGCCTGACAGACCGTTCGGATCGCCTCCAGCCCGGGCAGACCGGGCGCATAGAGCACATCGGCGCCGGCCTGTTCGAAGGCCTGCAGCCGCCGGATCGTGTCGTCCAGGTCGGGGCGGCCGCAGATAAAGTTCTCCGCCCGCGCCGTGATGACGAAATCAGCCGACGGTTTCGCCTCGCAGGCGGCGGCAACCCGCTCAATGGCATGGTCGAAATCGTAGATCGGCTTGGCTGCCTCGCCGGTCGCGTCCTCGATCGAACCGCCGGCAAGTCCGATATCGAAAGCCATCCGGATCGTCTGCGCGCAGGCATCCGGATCAGCGCCAAAACCGTTTTCCAGGTCGGCTGAAACCGGCAGGTCTGTCGCACTGACAATGGCGCGGGCATTCTCCAGCATCTGGTCCCGGCTCAGGCTGGCATTCGAATCCCGCTGGCCGATGGAAAAGGCAAACCCGGCGCTGGTCGTCGCCAGCGCATCAAAGCCCAGCGCCGTCAGGATTCTGGCCGATCCGGCATCCCACGGATTGGGCATGACGAAGGCCCTTTCGCCGCCATGCAACTGGCGAAACCGCTTCATCTTCCGTGCATGATCTGACATTTTCCTGTCCGCCTTTTTATCGCTTTCACCTTGTATCTGTACCATCTGCGAGCAGATTTCGCCCGCATCTTCAATCCTCCAGTCACGCATTTCATGCCAGCGGGAAAACCCGGATGTGCGCGTTGCCTGAAACAGTGACGCGGCAAAGATATTCAGCATGTCGTTTCCTTTCGCATGTCTGCGGGACCGGAATGGCGGGACCGGATTGCGAAAAGAATATCAACTGGCACTTCATCAGAAAAACGAATAATATTCATAATTGTAATAACGAACGGTGATAACAGTGATGCGCAGAGATCTGGAGATCGACCTGTTGAGAGCGTTTACAGCCGTAGCGGGCCACAACAGTTTTACCCAGGCGGCAGCGCTGCTGGGGCGGACCCAATCGGCGATCAGCATGCAGATCAAACGGCTTGAAGAGATTGTCGGCCTCAGTCTGTTTGAGCGCACGAGAAAGTCGGTCCGTATCACTCCGGATGGCGAAACGCTTCTGGTTTATGCCAATCGGATGCTGCAGCTGAATGACGAGGCATTGTGCCGTTTGAGGGAGCCGGATGCAGACGGGCTCGTGCGCATCGGCGCGCCGGATGATTATGCGACATGCCTGTTGCCTCCGGTCCTGTCAGGTTTTACCAGGGCGCACCCGCTCGTGCGCGTGGATGTGTCCTGTGACAACGGCGTGGATCTTCTGCTGCTGCTTGCAAAGGGCAAGCTCGATCTTGTCGTGGCGACCCATCCGGTCAGCGATGTTTCCGGAGAAGCGATCCGCAGGGAGCCGTTGCACTGGGTCGCATCGCCATCGTTTTATTGTCACGAGAGCGAGCCGATTCCCCTTGTGCTGTTCCCGCAGGGATGCGTCTGCCGCGAACTGGCTCTGCGCGCGCTCGACAATATGGATCGGCCGTGGCGGGTCGCCTATACAACGCGCAGCATTGCTCTCATTCACGGCGCAGTCGCTTCCGGCGCCGGCATCAGTGTGATGGAGGCATCGACGATCCCGGCGGGGTTCGACATTCTGGATGGTCGAGCCGGCTTTCCGAAATTACAGGACGTGGTCATCAGTCTGCATCGCAATGCCGGGGATGAAACGCCGGCAACCGCTCTGGCCGCCGCGCACATTTGCAGCGGTTTGAGAGATTTGAAGTCATAGTCCGACCGTAATAATGTTCTTGATTTGTTCCAATTTAAAGTTGATGATCCACCGATCATGCAACTTGATTTTTGGCCAGACGACCGGACGAAGATTGTGCGGGAGATTCATGAACGGCTTGTTTGCCGGTTCGGCCCGCCCGGCCCCTGGTTTCATCCCGACCCCGTCAGCCAGCTTGTCCTCGGTCTTATCGGCGGCCGGACTTATGAAGCCGTTTCGCTGGCGGCGTTCAAGACGCTGGCTCTGCATTTCCGGTCGTGGGAGGCCGTGCGTGACGCTCCGGTCGCGGATATTCAGGCGTCAATCCGTCGTGTGACGTTCGCAGATGTCAAGGCGGCCCGGTTGCAGCAGGCTCTCATCTGTGTTGAGGCGAAACGCGGACAGCTGGAACTGGATTTTTTGCGCCGGCGGGACGTGGCATCGGCGATGACCTGGCTGATGCATCTGCCCGGCGTAGGCCCCAAGGTTGCAGCCCTGATCCTGAATTTCAGCACATTGCGTATGCCGGCTTTGGTCGTCGATACACATCATCTGCGGGTCCTTCGCCGGCTTGGCATGGTGCGGCGAACAGCGAGCGCAACGGATGTGTTTCATGTCGCCATGTCGCACCTGCCGGCAAGCTGGACCGCCGGCGATATGGACGATCATCATCAGCTTATGAAGGGTCTCGGGCAGGGGATCTGCCGCCATCGTGATCCGGCCTGCCGTAAATGTCCATTGCTGGACCTGTGTCCGACAGGGCAGGCGCTTCGGCTGCCGGCGCAGCCAAATTCCGCAGTCGGCGACTAAGTCAGTCTGCCGTCAGGAGAAATCCGCCGGTGAGCGCCATCCCGGTTGCAAGCGCCAGAAGCCAGCAGCCCGGATGACGGCCGCCGGTTGCCCAGGCGTTTCCCAGTGCGCCGGAAGCAAAGACCGCCGCCACGATCATCGCCGTGATGAACTGTGCGTCGGCATTGAAATAGATCGGGGCGATCGCCAGAACCGCACCGGCGGCGAACCAGTACACGGCGGAGAGGAACATCAGGGCGTGCAGGACGCGTTTTGCAGGAAGCGTCAGGCCCTGCACCGGTCGGACAACTTTGGTCTCGCCGATCATACCGTGCGCGACCGCGATCACCATGCCCAGGATCCCAGCGGGGATCAGCAGAATATCACTCATATTTCTCACCATACAATTATGTATGGAATATTACATTCTTCTTGTCGAAAAACAATACATTAGTGTATGGTTTGTGTATGGCTGATCGACTGACAAAGACGGGCTGGCTTGATCACGGGTTGAAAGTACTGGCGGCATCAGGCTTTGGCGGGCTGAAAGCCGAGCCGCTGGCCGCCGCGCTTGGCGTCTCGCGCGGCAGCTTTTATTGGCATTTTCACGATATTGCGGAGTTTCATGCCCAGTTGCTCGGCCGCTGGCGGACGCGCACGACCGATTGGGTGATCAAGGATCTTGAGCAAGGCGCGTCCGGTTCGAAGCGGCTGCAGCGGCTGATGCGCATGGCGCTGAGTTCAGACGACAGGCTGGAGCGGGCCGTTCGCGCCTGGGCGAGCCACAGCGCCGGAATCGCCGACGCAGTCGCCGGCGTCGATCAGGCGCGAATTCAGTACCTGACAAGATTGCTGCATCTGGCCGGTGTCCCGGCCGATCGCGCGCCAGCCAGGGCGGCTTTCCTTTATTGGGCCTATCTCGGCCGCCTGATGGTCAGCGGCGATGACGCCCGAACGCTGGCGGTGGCCGATATCGACGCAATCGCAATGCTGCTGGAAAGCTGAACGCGCCTGCAAGTCGCGGCAATCAGGCCCGGGTAACGCTGGCCGCAAAACAGCCCTGCTTGGCATTGTGCAGATGCAGGTAATCGACATCCGGATTGGCAAACAGGCCGTCGATCCGGCCGGCCAGATTTTCGCCATCGACGACATCCGCATCGACCATGTCATGGGCGTTGTTGAACGCGCGCACCGATATCAGCCGGCTTGCCAGAGACTCCGGGATTTCGCCGGGAGCCGGAATTGCCTGCCGAACGCCTTCGCGCACGAAGATCGCGTGGCTTGACCGGTAGGGCGTTTCGTTGGGTTGGTGCTGGTAGTTCAACAGCAGCAAGGTGTCGCCGATTTCCGCATCCGCCAGACTGATGCGGCACGGACATCCCGGGGATTGGTCTGCCACCATGCGGCGGGCGGAGCGGGTTTCGAGTTCGGCGTCGGTGAGCGAAAACAGGTCGTTGAACAGGTTTTCCGATAGTGCGTGGATCTGAAAGGACATTGTGGTCTCCATGTTGAGACCCGATCCTGGACCGGACCGGCGGTGTCCGGCCACCCGTTTCTTGGCCCTAAGTGCCGGGGATGCAGGACTAGCCGGTTCAGGCAATCCCGGCTGCCGCCGGCGGCCCGGTCAATGTACCTGCACGGGGTTCGCTGCAGCGTCGCGCATCACGCCGGAAACAAGCGTGTAGGCTTCCGACCAGGCCTCCTCGGCCTCAGACGTCCAGGCCGGACCGAGCCCCTGCTCCAGTGTCCAGAGCAGGGCGTCACCGACCGTGTCGTAATCCTTGTCGGTAACGCCATAATCGACATGACTGCGTCCAAGTGTTTCAAGCACCGGAACCACAACAGGCTCCAGGTCGTCGAGACCGTTGACCACAAAGCCAAGCGACTGAAGCAGCTTTTTGCGCTGAGTATCCATGTCTGCATCGGCAAAGAGCGGTTCAAGCGCCGGATTCAGTTCAAACAGCCGGTCGTAAAACATCCGTGCGGCCTGATCGGCAATCGGTGTTACCTGTTGCCAGGTCGATCTGACGATCTGCTTGTGTTCAGGGGTCATATCATGTTTCTCCCCGGTTTTGGGTTGCGGTGTTGGTATTTTACACGGTGAAGTATATTATGAGCAACCCGAATCTGGTAGGCGCTCAGGCTGCCAAGTTGCCGTTTGCGGGCTGTATCAGCCGATCCTGGCCATTGTCTGTGGTGCGCGGCGGGTCAAAAGTGCTGCGCCATCATCCTGAACGACAATATTCTCCTCGTGCACCATCATCTTGCCGGGCGCAAAGCTGAAACCCGGCTCAAGGGTCAGAACCATGCCGGCTTCCAGCACTGTGTCGTCGAATGGCGTGAGCGAGGGGAACTCCGTCAACTGCATGCCCAGCCCATGCCCGAGCCGGCCGACGGAACTGCCGGCGCCGTTCCGGTCGCCACCCATTGCCCGGTGCATGACGTGAAACAGATCGGCGCAGGTGATACCCGGCCGGGCAACCTCCAGTCCGGCCTCTGTCGCGGCCCAGACGATTTCATGTGCATCACGCGCCTGAGCGGAGATCTCGCCGATGGAGAAGTTGCGGTCGAAATCGCAGAAATAACCATCCCACAGGCAGCCGGTATCGAGAATGAGTATGTCACCCGGCGTAAGTCTCCGGTCTGATGGCGGTGATATGATATCGCCGTAACCGCCCGGGGCTGCGCCGCCGACCAGAAAGGCGATATCGTCGGCGCCGGCCTCCAGGCAGGCGATCTTGAAGGCCCGAAAGGCCTCCACTTCGCTCATATCAGGCTGCAGGATATCGGGAACTCTGGAGAATGCCGTCGAGGCCGCGTCACAGGCCATGCGGATCTTGCCGATCTCGGCCGCCGATTTGATCGACCGGAGTTTCTGCACGATGGCGGTCGCATCCGGCCACGACGCGCCGGGAAGGCGGGTCCGCAGGCGGTCGAAATCGTTCAGCGGCATGCGCAGCCAGGTTTCCCGGCCCTTCATCAGACCGATTGCCGGCCGGGCGCCGGCTGCGGACCGGGCGCCGGCCGTGGACCGGGCGCCGGCCAATTCCGTGATCGTGTCCGCCAGCAGGTTGACGCCGTCATCATCGGGGTGCGGCGAGGCCCAGGTGCGGATATCCTCAAGCCATGTTTGCGCCATGCATTCCGCGCCGATCTGCGGGATCACCGCAACCGGCTTGCCACTGGCCGGGACTACGAGAAACCAGGGCCGGGTCGGACTCTGCCAGAACGGAGTGAAATAGCCGGAGAAATAGCGGATGTCGTGTTCGGTGGTGAGCACGATGACATCCATGTTCCGATCTGCCATTGCAGCCTGGACGGCCGTGAGCCGGGCTCGATACCCGGCCTCGTCGAAACCGCGGTCTGCGGTCCCGGCCGCCATCGTCAGCGCTCTGCACCGGCGAGGATCCGGTCATAGATCGCCCGGTCGGTCGCGCCCTCGCAGCCAAACACCAGAATGCGGGACTGTGCGGTCAAACCAAAACGCTGCCGCATTCTGTTGTCTCCTGCCGCGGCAAGCAGGGTAATAATGCCCGGCACGGCGCATTCGCCGGCTTCGATCCTCCCGCCGCCCATTTCACCCGCAGCCATCGCCCGCATCGCAGGCGCTACGGCCTGATCGGATATTGACGCGATATGAGAGACGCCGCGCGACAGGATATCCCAGGCAATCAGCGAAATTTCACCGCACGACAGGCCCGCCATCATGGTTTCCGTGGCAATGTCCACCGAGGCGGCCCGGTTCTGCCGGAAGCTTTCGGCAACGCAATCGGAATGCTGCGATTCGACGATGATAAAACGCGGCAACCGTTCGCCGAGCCGCATCCAGAAGACGGCCAGAATTGCGGCAGCAAGGCCGCCGACGCCGGCCTGAATGATCACATGGCTCGGCAGTTCATCGCCGCACTGATCGAGTATCTCCTGCACCATGATAGTATAACCGGCCATGACGTAGCGCGGGATCTGGGTGTAACCGTCGTAGGAGGTATCTGAAATCACCTGCCAGCCATTGCCGGCCGCATCGCGGGCGCACTGGCGGACGCTCTCGTCATAATCGCCGTCGACGCGGATCACCTCGGCGCCGAATGCCGCCATCGCCGCCGCGCGGCCTTCGCTCACTTCGCGATGAATATAGATGCGGCACCTGCAACCGGCCATCTGCGCGCCCCAGGCGACGGAACGGCCATGATTGCCGTCAGTGGCCGTTGCCACTGTTATCGCTGCGGCGGCATCGGCATGGTCGCCGCTGCGGACGTTACCCATCGCCACGGGTTTTCCGCTTTCCTGAGAAAGAGCGCCTGCAAGATAGCGTATCACCGCATAGGCGCCGCCCAGCGCCTTGAAACTGCCAAGCCCGAAGCGGCCGCTTTCGTCCTTGTAGAACACGCTTCCGACGCCCGCGGCGTCGGCCAGCCGGTCAAGCGAGCGCAACGGCGAGGGCGCGTAGCCGGGCCAGGAGGTTATTTCACCAGCTGCTTCGGCGACGAGATCGGGCGAAAACTGTGCCGCAAGTTCCGGCGGATAGGGGCCCGTCGCTGGCGTGTTGTCCTGTGTCCCGATCAGCTTGGCCAGATCGGCGAGTTCGGTGATGGTGGCCATACGGGGATCCTCGTTCCGAAATGCGATCGAAGCACTGTGCCCGTGCACCTGTCCGGCGCACAAGCAAAATCGGACGGAGTGCGCGGCCGGATTCAGCAGGCTGCGCGGGCGTGTCCGGCGTGACCATTGTCTCTCATTCTGCCGGTGCGGAGTCGATGAGATCGCGAATACAGATCCCGGGTTGCCTCAGTGCGTTTTTGAATTGAGGTTTGCGACCGCTACGACATAGTTCTCGCCGTAGAATTTTGCGCATTTCGGGCACGTCGTGTAGAAAAAATAGACGTTCTCGGCCTTTTGGTCACTCGCTGCCAATTGTGCTTCCAGTTGCGCCTGCCATTTGGGAACATCCTTGTAGGCGCCTTCAAACACTTTGGTATGAAATTCCCCGTTGAGGCGAACCATCGTCTCACCGGGTACGTCTTTATCGACCAGAAACAAATGCTCTGCCGACCATGGCGACAGGTCTCGGCTCAGCACAATGAACTGTTTCCCATTCTGCGCCTTCGCCTGTTCGATGGAGGCGAATGTTCGTTTGAACACAGACCCCATATTGAGGGGAATGTGGAACAGGCTCCGGGTTTTCGCCTTCAGGAAGCGCTGGTCCTTGAGGTGAAGATCCTGCTCATCCCATCCCTCGGGATTGAAGCGTGGACAACAGCCGGTGGGATTGTCGCTGGCGTCGTAATCCGGCAGCCGGTTCATCTCCATGTTGCATCTCCGTTCTGACGTTCGGATTGATTACAATTTCATCTGCATTTGGGCATTGAGGAAGATCAAGTCCGCAATGATCGCGTCCGACCGACATTGAAGAAATCCTAATCATCATCGCGTAACGTCGGGCTACGACATTCTGCCAAGCAGAGGCGCATCGGCATGGCTGATCCGATCCTGTTTGCCACTGGCCGCGCTTCCGGCATCTGACTATTCTGTCCGGCTGCTGAGCCGGTGTACCCTCGCAGCCGGATGGCTATTGCGGAGCTCCGGCAAGGGCGGACAGCGCCCTGCCGTCGAGAAAGTAACGCAGCTCACCGGCATTGCGCAAACCCAGCGCCTCGTAGAAACCGACCGCCGGGTTGATGTCCTCCACCAGCAGGTCGACCCGGTGCCAGTTGCGTTCCACCGTCAAGGCGGCGACTGCTGAAATCAGCGCCCGGCCGACGCCCTGACCGCGCGCATCCTTGCTCACATAGAGCATGTGCACAGACGCCGTCGGTCCGGCGTACCAACCGGAATAACCACGGGCAAACGAAATCGCGCCGAGCGTATTATTGCCATCGTCTTCGGCGATGAAGGCCTCAAACTGCGGATCGGAACCGAAGCCTGCCTTGCGGATATCGTCGGCGGTCATGACCGGTGTGCGCGGCGGCTCGGACGCCGGCCGGTCGTTGCGGTCCAGCCGAATGACAAAATCGTAAAGCGCTTCAGCGTCGCGAATCTCTGCAGGTCTGATAATCATCGGTTTTGTTACCACGGATCCAAGTCTCCTTCATAGCGGCAAAGGCCGGTCAGGAAGCCTGCTTCCATCTCAAACCCGCCAGCGCAGGAAGAACCGCTCCGCCCGGCCGATAACCCATGCGAATGTCAGCCCCATGAGCGAGAGAACCGCCACGCCTGCGACAAGCTGGTCGGTCGCCATCAGGCTGCCGGCCAGCAGAATGTAGGCGCCGATGCCGAATTCGGCGGCGATCATTTCCGCAGCCACCAGCAGCACGATGGCAATGGCGGCGGAGATGCGGAATCCGGAAAGGATCGCCGGCAGGGCTCCGGGTATGATGATCTTGCGCACGATGGAGAACCAGGAGAGCCCGAACGACTGGCCCATGCGGACCAGGTTGCGGTCGACATTGTCGACGCCGCCGAAGGTGGAAATCACGGTCGGGAAAAACGTGCCGAACAGAATGACGGCGACCTTGGAACCCTCGCCGATGCCGAACCAGATGACAAACAGCGGCAACAGCGCGATCTTCGGCACCGGAAAGAGTGCGGAGACGATCGGCTGCAGTCCGGCGCGGGCGATTGAAAACAATCCGATCAGCAGTCCGAATGTGACGCCCAGCAGCGTGCCGCCGAGCCAGCCGGTGATCAGCCGCGTCAGCGAAGCGCTCAGATGTTTCCATAACATGCCGGTTTCCACCAACTGGCGGAATGCCTCGAACGCCTCTGAGGGGGCCGGCAGAACCAACTGCGAAATGAAACCGGTGCGCGAGCCGAATTCCCAGAACGCGATCAGCGCGACAAAGACGCCGAGGCCGATCATGCCGACCGGCCTGGGCGCAAAACCGCCGCCGCGGAACGGCACCGGCCGGGCGGTCTCTGTTCCGCCCGCCTTGGTCGCTGCCGGGGTCGCGGCCGGGGGCACGGCCTGGCCGGCTGCCGCGTTGCCTGCGGTTTCAGACATCGGCAAGCTCCATGTCGGCGGCCATGGCTTCTTCGCGCATCATTTCCCAGAGCTGGCGCTGCTGGGTTTCCAGTTCACCCAGATGATTGATCCGCTCAGCCAGCGGCATGTGGATCTCGACGATCTGCCGGATAATGCCGGGGCGCCTGGAGAGCACGACGATGCGATGTCCGAGGCGTACCGCTTCGGCTAGATTGTGGGTGACATAACAGGCGGTGAAACGCTCGCGCGACCACAGGTCGATAAGATCGTCCATCAGTAGTTCGCGGGTCTGGCTGTCGAGTGCCGACAGGGGTTCGTCCATCAGCATGACGGCAGGCCGCACGGCCAGCGCACGGGCGATCGCCACGCGCTGTTTCATGCCGCCGGACAATTGTTTCGGCAGGGCGGCGCGAAAATCGCTGAGCCGGGTGCGGGCCAGCACATCGTCGATGATGGCCGCTTTGTCTGCAGCAGACAGTTTATGATCTTCAAGCACCAGCGAGACATTGCCTTGCGCGGTGCGCCAGGGCAGCAGCGCGAAATCCTGAAAGATATAGGTCAGCGGATTGAGCGAATCCGCCGGCGGCTCGCCGATCTGCAGTACGGTCCCGGATGTCGGCTGTTCCAGCCCGCCGATCAGGCGCAGCAGGGTCGACTTGCCGCAGCCGGATGGGCCGATGATGCAGACGATCTCGCCGCTGCATATGTCCAGATCGATGCCGCGCAGCACTTCGGTCTGGCCGTAGGAATGGCAGAGTGATTTGAGGCGAAGATCCATTGTCTTTTATTGTCGCTTCGGGCCGGGCGCCGCCCGGCCCGCATCACCGATCTGTCTTTAGAAGGTTTCGACGAAACGCGCATCGACCAGGGTGTCGATGGTAATGTCCTTGGAGACCAGCCCTTCGGCCTGGAACCATGAGAGCTGATCCTTGACGTTTGTCAGATTCAGCTTTGCGTTCTGGTTGATGCGCATGGCGCCGTTGCGGATGGACGGCGCTGCCTTTTCAAAAGGCCGGTCGACATAGACGTATTTGTGGATCAGCTTGACCATGTCGTCTCCGGCCTGTTCGCCGGCGGTCTTGTCGACAAGGGCGGCATTGAAATCGGCAGCACCTGCGGAAAAAGCGGCGAGGAATTTTTTCACCAGCTCCGGTTTGTTGGCGGCGTTTTCGGCTGAGGTAAACACTGTGGTCACCTGGTAATCGGGGATATAATCGGCGATCACACCGATGGTCTCGATTGTCGGCGCCTTCGCCAGGCCCTTGGCGATATGCGGCACGATCGACCAGGCGTCGATCTGTTCCGATTTCAGTGCGCCGATGATCGCGCCGACCTTCTGCAGCGGCTTGACCTTGATGTCGGAACCGGAAAAACCTTCCTTCTCGGCGATCTTGTGCGCCATGTAATGGAACGACGAGCCGGCCTGGGTTATGCCGAACGAACGGCCCTTCAGCATGGCCGGGCTGGTGACGCCCTCGTCATAGGCCTTTTTGGACACCAGGATCATCTGACCGTCAATGCCGGGTTCTTCCTGCAATGCGCCGCCGATCACCTTGATGGCGCCCTTTTCCGCCAGGTTGATCAAGCCGCCGGAAATCGCCGTAACGCCGAAGTCAACGTCGCCGGAGGCAATTGCCACCGCCATCGGCTGGGCCGCCTGAAAGTAGACAAACTCGACCTCAAGGCCCTGGTCGGTGAAATATCCCCGTTCAAAGGCGACGAAGCTTGCCGCGTGCGAGGTAAAGCGCAGTGCGCCGACCTTGATTTTTTCCGCCGCGGCGGCGGAAAGAGTTGCACCGAGTGTTGCTGTTGCAATCATCGCGCCGGCCAGCCAAGCGGCTGCCGCCCTGCGTGAGATGGAAATCATGACCTTCTCCCTTTCGTCCGGTCCGTCCGGCCTTGATTGGTCGCCGCCGGTTGCCGCTATCATGCACTAAACAAACCGGAATGTAAGTCGTCTGGAAGCGATGCGCGGCTCTGTCGTGATGGCCGTTGTGACGATTGTCCGCCATCGCGCTGTTCCGGTTTCAACCCAGATATGCTTGACGGACGGGCAAAAATCCCCTCCGATGTTCACGGCTGTGATGAATAATATTTGGCAACAACAGAATTCCGATCCACCTGCCGCCGCATTGGCGGGTTTTCGGGCTGCGCCCGGTTGTGTGAGTGTCCGATGACGGAGCCGGACGCAGACGCTGCGCCCGGCAGCAGGCTTGCAGGCCTGGAAGCGCAGGTCCGCCGGGATCTGGACTATTTGTGTCTCCCGCCGGCGAACTGGGTGCCGCAACGGACCTCTAATGGCGAAAGCATTCATGACGTCGTCATCATTGGCGGCGGGATGTGCGGTCTGCTGGCGTTCTTCGCGCTGCGCAACGGAGGCATTCGCAACGTCCGGATTGTCGACCGCAATCCGGCGGGTCTGGAAGGGCCGTGGGTAACATATGCGCGCATGGAAACGCTGCGCTCGCCGAAACAACTTGTCGGCCCGGCCTATGGATTCGGATCGCTGACATTTCGGGCCTGGTACACGGCGGCGCGTGGCGAAGACGCCTGGGACGCCATGGACAAGATTCCGCGGCCGGTCTGGATGGATTATCTCAAATGGTACCGCAAGGTGCTGGAAATTCCGGTTGAAAACCGCGTCGAGGTCAGCCGGGTCCGCCCGGAAGGCGATTATCTGAGACTGACAACTGGCGGGAAGGGTGCGCAGGGCGAGACGCTGCTGACCCGCAAACTGGTGATGGCGACGGGGCGGGAAGGTCTGGGCTATCCGAATATTCCGGATTTCATGAAGAGTGTGCCCAAGAGCCATTGGGCGCATTCTTCCGAGGATATCGATTTCTCCGCAATGAAGGGCAAGCGCGTCGTGATCGTCGGCGTCGGAGCGTCGGCGGTGGACAATTCCGCAGAGGCGCTGGAAGCCGGCGCGCGCGAAGTGCGGCACCTGATCCGCCGCGCTCAAATGCCCACCATCAACAAGATGATGGGCATTGGTTCGTTCGGCTTCATCAGCGGCTATGCCCAACTGCCTGACGAATGGCGCTGGCGCTTCATGCAATATTCCTTTGCCACCCAGACGCCGGCGCCGCGCGGCTCGACCTTGCGGGTCGGCCGGCATGACAACGCCTTTTTCCACTTCTCCAAGGCCATCGACCGCGTTGACCTGGAAGGCGGCGAGCTCGTCGTCGGGACCGCCGATGGCGGCAGGATGGCGACAGATTTCATCATCGTCTGCACCGGATTCACCACCGATCCGCTGGCGCGCGCGGAACTGGATCCCTATGCCGAGGAAATCGAATTGTGGAAACACCGATATAGCCCGCCGGAAGGCGAAGAGAGCCCGGAACTCGGTAATTTCCCCTACCTCAACGGGGATTTCACCTTTCGTGAGCGCACGCCCGGCAAGGCGCCTTGGCTGTCGTCGATCTATTGTTTCAACTATGGTGCGACGGCGAGCCTGGGAAAGGTCAGCGGCGATGTTCCCGGCATCAGCGAAGGTGCCGGCTGGCTGACGCGCTCCATTGCGGCAAAATTCTACCGCGAGGATGTCGGAGCGCACTGGCAGGGTATGCTCGATTATTCCAAACCGGAGCTGCAGGGTGACGAATGGCGCGGCACGGAGCCGGAGGATACCGGCGCCGATCTCAGGCCGCCACACAAACAGGGGGCGCTTGCCGGGTGAGCATGAAACAGATTGAAGAAACGATAGTCGGTGCGGGCGCTGGCATCACGAAAGACGACAATGTTCACGCGGCGCTGGCGGCGCGCGCCGATATCCTGGCGATGACGGAAGAAGCTCATGATGCTTCGCTGACGCCAGCGGAGCCCGGCGGCCTCAGCCATGCCGAGCGGGCGGCACTTGCCGTGCGGATCGTCAGGCTGAGCGGCGAGGGCGGGCTTGCGGGGCATTACGAGACCCTGATGCGCCATGCCGGATGCGACGACGCGACGGCAGCCCTGGCCGATCCTGCGTCGGACGGCGGCGGTAACGGGCGGCGGGCGGCACTGCTTGCCTATATCGACCGCGTCAGCGTCTCACCGCGCGACGCGACCGCCGCCGACATTGTCCAGTTGCAGGCGGCAGGCATCGAGGATGCCGATATCGTCCGTCTGTCGGAACTCGTCGCATTCCTGTCCTACCAGATCCGCCTCGTGGCCGGACTGAAACTGATCAAGGCTGCATCATGAGCGAAATGATGAATTTTACCACCATCGTCCCGAAATGGCGGCCGCGCGTGAAGCCGGTCGATCTGGATGCCGCCACGCCTCAGCAGCTTGAGGCACTGAAGGTCACGCCGTCGAACCGGAAAATTTCCGATTATGTCCTGGTGCTCGCCAACGATGTGGAGACCCTGAAGGTCAGGTCGCCTCTGTTCAACGCGATCATGTATCACCGCCAGGGTCTCGGGCGCGCCGAGCGCGAACTGGGCGCGGTCGGCTCGTCGATCGTCAACCGCTGCATTTACTGTACCGCGGTCCATGCCGGCCGATACAATCAACTGACCGGCACCGAAGATGTCATCGAGCGCGTCTTTGCCGATGGCGAGAATGCCGACCTGGATGTTCGCGACGCGGCGATCCTGAAATTTGCCGTCCGTCTTTCCCGAACGCCGATGGAGGCAGATGCGGGTGATATAGAGAAGCTTCGCGATGCCGGCCTCGATGAAGGTGAGATCCTCGATCTGGTCCTGTCGACGGCGCTGTTCGGCTGGGCCAACCGGCTGATGCATACGCTGGGCGATCCCGAGCCGGTGGAGGCGGGATGACGATGGCGGGCGACAGAACGGATCAGGTGCCTTCCGGTCTGGCCGGCGCCGACGCTATCAAAGTCGGAATAACCGGCGCCGGGTCGATCGCCTTCGGCGCCGCGGCATTGCTGGAAAGCTCAGGCCACAAGCCCATGCTGTGGTCGCCGTCAGGCGAACGCACGGCCCGGCTGGCTTCAGGCGAGCCGCTGGTGGCGGAAGGGGCGGTGGAGGGCACCTTCCACCCGGCGGTGGCCGCATCCGCCAGCCAGCTTGTCGACGCCTCTCAGGTCATCATGATTGCCCTGCCGGCCTATGGCCACAAGAGCGTCATGGACGCGATCGCACCGCATATCCGCGCCGACCAGATCGTGCTGATCAGCTCACACGCTTCCCTGGGCGCACTCTATCTCAACCGCCTGCTGGCCGCGCGCGGCGTTGTCGTGCCGATCGTGGCGTGGGGCACGACCGTCACATCCGGCCGCCAGCTCAGCCTAGTTGAGGCCAGGATCGGCACGGTGCGAAACCGCATCGATATCTGCACCCTGCCGCACACGCGCAGCGCCGAAGGTCTGGCGTGCTGCCAGGCCTTGTTCGGCGAGCGTTTCGTGGAACGCGACGGTCTGCTGGCCATCGCGCTCTCCAATCTCAATCCGCAGAACCATATGGGCATTGCGCTGTGCAACATGACGCGGATGGAACAGGGTGAAAGCTGGAGCCAGGGCCTGAATGTGACGCCGAACGTCGGCCGGCTGCTGGAGGCGCTGGACCGGGAACGGCTGGCGATCGCCGCCGCCCTGGAACTGGAAGTGCGCACGATCTTTGAACATTTCCACCTGTCGTTCCACGTACCCGTGGACACGATATCGAACATGAACAATGAATTGCACCGTCAGGGCCGCGGCGGCAACGGGCCGGCGTCGGCTGACAGCCGTTACGTCCATGAAGACGTGCCCTACGGTCTGCTGATGACCGTCAGGCTGGGCGAACTGACCGGATGCGAGGCGCGGCTGCACCGCTCCGGCATCGAAATCTTTTCTGCGCTGTACGGGCGTGATTTCCAGAGCGAGAACCATCTGCTCGACGCGCTGGACATCGGCGGTCTTTCGCTAGACGATATGAAACGACTGGCCCGTCACGGATATCCGGCGCACGCAGAAGATCGAATTGTCTAGAGGCCATCAAGAGCCTTTGTAAAGCGAGGCGGAGGCAGCAACCCGCCCGGTGGAAGTTGAAAAGGAAGGGATGAGATCATGAAGAAACTGATTACCAGCCGACGCGGATTCATGAAATCCGGGGTCGCCGGCGCGGCGTTGCTGGCAGCGCCTGCAATATTGCGGACCAATCCGGCTCAGGCGGCCGGCGAGGTCAATGTCTGGACCTATGCCAACTTTGTTCCCGACGATTTTCGTGAGCAGTTTGAAAAAGACACCGGCATAAAGGTCAACGTCCGGCTGGTCGACGACCAGGGCAAGCAGTTCAACCTGCTGGCGGCAGAATCGCCGAAGCCGACCGCCGATATTGTCACGGTCGCCGGACACCGCTTCCTGCAGTTCATCGAATCCGAACTGCTGTCGCCGCTCGATACCGGTCGCCTGAAGAACTGGGGCACCATCAATCCGGTCTTCTCCGAAAGCGACTGGGCGACCATCAACGGCAACAAATGGGGCGCGCCGATCCTGTCGGGCGCCGAGATCCTGGCCTACAATACCGAGGTCGTGACACCTGAGGAAGCCCGGAGCTGGGATGTGCTGTTCGACGAGAAATACAAGCAGCAGACGGCCTATATCATCCAGGACATGATGTCGGTCATGATGCTCTACAACGGCTATGACGGGAATTTCATCGAGTACAAGGATGATCCGGAAAAGGCTGCCAGGCTCGTCAAGGAAGTGCGTGATTTCCTGATCGAGAAGAAGCCTCTGGTGCGCAAATATTACGATGCGGGCGCTGAAATCCAGCAGATGTTCATCAATCAGGATGTCGTCGTCGCCCATGCCTGGAACGGACCGATCTCCAAGCTGATTGCGGACGGGTTCCCGGTCGCGATGACGATACCAAAGGAAGGCTCGTACGGCTTTGTCTACACGCTGAACGTGACCAATAACGGTCCCAATCAGGACAATGCCTACAAGCTGCTCGACGCCATCCTGGCGCGGCCGGAAATCGGCGCCAGCATGACCAGGGCGTCGGGCTTCATTTCCACCTTCAAGGGTGCGGACCAGCATCTGACCGAACTGGAGCGCAAGGCCTCTTCCTTCACCGAGGAGGAATTGCAGGGCCTGCAGTTCTTCCGCGCCGAGAACAACAAGATGAAATACGGCCTGCTCGATCCGGCGGTGGAAGAGATCAAGGCTGCCTGACCGGTTGCGGCGGCCGGTTCCGTTTCCGGCCGCCGCCAAACGCCTGCGGACAATGATACGGAAAAGCATAACGCCATGGCCGATATAGAGCGGGAACTTGCAGATGCGCCGGCGGACTCCGGTGCCGGCGGCAGGCGCAGCTTCTGGGGGCGCCTGCAGAACAGCAATGCCTATGCCGGGGTGACCGGCTTCCTGTTTCGGACTGAAAGGCGCCGGTTCTGGCTGCTGGCAAGCCTTCCGCTGTTCTGGGTTCTGTTTGCCAATCTGGGGCCGATCCTGCAGATGATCTGGATCAGCTTCCTGGATTCCTATCCGCCGACGATCGGTGTGGATCCGCAGCTGACGTTCGCCAACTGGATGCGGTTCTTCGGCGACAGCATTTTCGTCATGCCCTTCTTTCGCACGCTCGGCTTCGCCTTCGTGCTGACCGTCTCCAGCCTGCTCCTGACCTATCCGGTCGCCTATTTCCTGGCCAGGCATGTCTCGCGCAACCGGCAATTGCTGTTCCTGCTGTTGCTGCTGATCCCGTTCTGGGTCGGTGAGATCGTGCGCACCTACGCCATCATGATCATGCTCGGCAATAATGGCGCGCTGAATCTCGCGCTGAAATGGCTCGGTCTGATCGACCGGCCGATACCGTTCATGTACACAAGCTTTTCGCTTGGCATCGGCATCGTCTATCTGACGTCGCTCTACATGTTGCTGCCGCTCTATTCGGCTTTGGAGAAGATTCCGCGCTCCTATCTTGAGGCGGGGGCGGATCTGGGCGCCGGAGCGTGGCGGCGCTTCTGGCGCATTACGCTGCCGCTGTCGCGTGAAGGCATTGCGTCGGGTTGCACGCTCGTCTTCCTGATCTCGACCGGTTATTACGCGACACCCGTCCTTCTCGGTGGCCCGCGAACCACGGTCTTTGCCGAGACGATCGCGGGCTTCTTCCATGTCGCCGGCGACAAGTGGCCTGTCGGCGCCGCCTTTGCCAGCATCATGCTGATCACCACCCTGACGCTGACCGGCATCTTTCTCAAGGTCATGGGGCGCACCGGCAAGGGGCTGATGCAATGACGAGAACGACACGGATTTTCATGTCGGTCATCTACTGGGCCTTCGTGGTCTATCTGTTCGTGCCGCTGGCGCTTATGGTGGTTATGGGCTTCAAGGATTCCCGCTTTGTCGGCTTTCCGATCCGTGGCTGGACGCTGAACTGGTACGCCGAGATCTTCCGCGATTCGGAGGTGCTGGGCGTGTTCGCCTATTCCATGACCATCGCGTTGTCGACAACTTTCCTGTCGCTGGTGATCGGCGTGTGGATTGCCACATTCCTCGGGCCCAACAAGTTCCGGGGCAAGCTGATCGTCTTCGCGCTGACCTGCCTGCCGGCAGTCATTCCCGGGATCATTTCGGCAATCTCGCTGCGCATATTCGCGCGGTTGCTGGAAATCGATCCGGGCATGGTGGCGATCATTCTCGGCCATACGGTCCACAATGTGCCATTTGTCGCTCTGGTTGTCATGGCGCGGCTGAGCACGCTGCCGAAGAGCCATATCGAAGCGGCGCGCGACCTTGGCGCAGACGCGATCGTTGCGTTCATGCGCATTACGCTGCCCTATCTGCTGCCGGCGCTGATCGGCGCGGGCATCTTCTGCATGCTTCTGAGCTTCGACGATTTTATCCGTGCCTTCTTCCTCGGCAGCTATGAGCCGACTTTGCCGGTGCTGATCTTTGCGATGCTGCGATCCGGCATGTCGCCGGAAATCAATGCCATCTCGACCGTCGTCCTGGTTCTCACGGCAGTCCTTGGCCTCTGGGCGGAGCGTTCCATGCGCCGCCTCAACGGGAGTAGATGACATGAGCGACAGCGAAATCATCGTTCATCTGGACAATGTCACGAAGCGCTTTGGCAAGACCGTCGCCGTTGATCGCCTCGACATGAAGATCATGAGTGGCGAGTTCGTCACGTTCCTGGGGCCTTCCGGATGCGGTAAAACAACGACTTTGCGAATTCTCGGGGGCTTCGAAGACCCCGACGAGGGGCGGATCATTCTGGACGGAGCGGATGTAACGGCGTTGCCGCCAAACCGCAGGGACGTGAACATGGTGTTTCAGGATTATGCCCTGTTCCCGCATATGAGTGTTGCCCGCAACATCGCCTTCGGCCTGGAATCGCGCGGCCAGACAAAAACCCAGATCGACAACCAGGTGAACCGGCTGCTGGAATTTCTGCAACTGGACGGATTTGGCGAGCGCACGCCCGACCAGCTGTCAGGCGGTCAGCGCCAGCGCGTGGCGTTGGCCAGGGCTCTGGCGCCGGATCCGAAATTGCTGCTTCTCGATGAACCGCTTGGCGCGCTCGATGCCAAGCTGCGCAGTCAGGTCCAGATCGAGCTCAAGGATATCCAGAAACGCACGGGAAAGACGTTCTTTTTCGTCACCCATGATCAGGAGGAGGCGTTGACGATGTCGGACCGGATTGTCGTCATGAATGCCGGCCGCGTTGAACAGGACGGTACGCCGGAGGACCTGTATCATCGTCCGCGCAGCCGTTTCGTGGCCGAATTTATCGGCGATACCAATTTTATCGAGGGCGCGGTTCGCGGAGCCGGCAGTGGCTCGACAATCGTCATCGACTGGCACGGGATAGAGGTTGAAGGCATCGCCCGGCCTGGCCACCAGCCCTCGCAGGGCGCGCGCATTACCGCAGCGCTGCGGCCGGAGAATATCATCTGCCATGCGCGCAAGCCTGCCGAAGGTCGGGCGATCGAAGGCAAACTCGTCAACCGCATTTTCAAAGGCAGCCGGACCGCGGCCGAAATCCGCGTCGGCGACCATACCGGCAATGTGGTCAGCGCATATCTGGACCCGGCGCAGTCCGGGGACATGTCGCAGGATCAGGTCTGGATCAGCTGGAGCGCTGATCATCTTGCGATCCTGCAGGAATAATCCGCGACCGGGGATTAACCCAGTTCAATCACGATCGGGCGATGGTCGGAGCGTCCGCGGCGCAGCCGTCTTGCACTGATGCATTGCAGATCGCGGACCAGGCAGCGGTCGAGGCGGAAGGGAACGATTTCCTGCGCCCGGTGTGTCGATCCGCGCGGACCGACATCGGAAAAATGACGCAGCGCGATCGGCCCCAATGTATTGTAATCGCCGATGATGGCCGTCGGGCCTTCAGTCGACTGGGCTATTTTGCGCAATTGCAGCCGGTTGAGAACCTGACCGTGCGACAGATGCACGTTGGCAATTGAAATATTGTCGACTTCCAGCATCTGGGCAAAACGCGGCGGGAACTTGCCGGGTATTCTGGACGCCGGCAGCGGCAGGGCGGCAGCATTGTTCAATTGCCGGGGACTCCAGGCGGCAAGACCATGGTTTCGCCCGGGCCAGGGCTGACGGACATATTGTCCACCTGCCAGTTCGGCAAGCGTATCGATCGCCGCCGTTGCTTCCTGCATCAGGAACAGGTCCGGTTGTTCCTGCTCGATCAGGTTGGTGATGTCGTCCACAATTGCACCGGAGCGGTGCAACAGGTTCCAGCTGACCACCTTCAGCACGGTCTGGACGCTGTCTCCGGCCGTTGTGGCCGGGCGACGGCCGCCCGTCAGTGTCTGAACCAGTTTTTTCATTGGCAATCCTTCACAGATACGGCAGCAGCAGACGCGCAAACGCGTCCCTGAGTTTTACCGGCAGCGACCGGGCGGCAAGAGCAGCCGCCTCAAGGTGTCTGGCGCCGGATATTTTCTGATCGATCAGTGCGTCGATCTGCCCGATCAGCGGCTGGTGGTAGGATTCCAGCAGAAATTCGAAATTGAGCCGAAGGCTGCGCACGTCCCAGTTGATGCTGCCGACAGCGCACCAGTTGCCGTCGACAGTCAGAAGCTTGGAATGATCGAAAGCGCCTGAGGTCATGAAGACCCGGATGCTCTCAAGGGGGAAGAATGACAGATGGCTGCTCATGGCCCAGTTCATGATAACATGATCGGACTGTTCGGGAATAACCAGTTCAATCTCGACCCCGCGCAAGGCCGCGAGGCTGATTGCCAGCCGCAACCGCTCGTCGGGAAGAAAATACGGCGTGACAATTCGAATCCGCCGTTTCGCCTGGCCGATCGCTGCAGCAAGCAGAGTTTCGATCTTGCCGATATCTTCGTCGGGACCGGAACTGATGCCGCGGGCAAGTGCAGAACCGGCCGGCTCGATTTCCGGCCACCAGGTCGGTTCGTCAAGCTGTTCGCCGGTCGTGAAGTGCCAGTCTTCTGCAAAACTGGTCATCAGCTGGCTGACGACAGGCCCCTTCAGGTGGAAATGAACGTCGATGACGGGCCGCACGGGCCGGCCGGAAATCCGCGCCCGGCGGCTTGGCCAGACATTTTCAATGCCGAGATTGAGGCCGCCGGTATAGGCGATCGCGCCGTCTATGATCATCAGTTTCTTGTGGTTGCGCAGATTGATGAATGACATGCGCCAAGGAAGCCAGTTATGCATGAAGCGCCGTGCCGGGACGCCTGCTGCGCGAAGTTGACTGATGACGGGAGACCAGAAATAACCGCTGCCGATCCCGTCGACCAGAACGCGGATCTGCACGCCACGGTCATGGGCCGCGGCCAGGGCGCGGACAAAATCCTCGCCGACACGATCTGGCCGGAAAATGTAGGAGGCAAGAGCGATTGTGTGTTGCGCCCTGCCGATTTCCGCAAGCATGGCCGGGTAGGCCTCATTGCCGCCCTGCAACATTTCGATGCTGTTGCCGCCGGTCAGTGGAATCGAAGTGACCCTGTCGCCGACCTCGGCAATGGTGCGGATATTGTCATCCAGCGTCAGACAGCCGGCCAGGACCTCTACGGGTCCATCGGTTACATTGACGATCCTAGGGATCCGCGAGGCGCGGCGGGCAACCCGGTTGATGCCGAAAGCGAGGTAGATCGCGCCACCGAAAAACGGCGAAAGCCAGCCCAGACCGATCCAGCCGATCGCCGAGCGGACTTCACTCTTGTGCAGCAGCGCATGGCCGGTGACCAGAGTTGCAATCAGGATGTGCAGGAATGTCAGGGTCGTCCACATGGTTCCATTTGCCTTGCAAAGTCTAAATGCCGGGTTGACGGCGCAGCGGCAGCTGCGAAATAGGCGTTTTTGAGAATATGTCCACTTTCATCCTCTTGTGGTTGCATTCTTTCGTAATATGAACAAAGTGTAACGGATAGAGGGCTGGATTGGGACGCGGTGACCCTTTCCGATTTGGAAAATTTCGGACACGGGGTGGGATTATGATAACCGGTTCAACACGTTGGCTTGCCGCCATAGCGCTTGGAATGAGCGTTTTTGCCTTTGCACCGAATCAGGCGGCCGCTGCAGTTTGCAGCGGAGCGTACGATTCGGCCACGGCGACTCTCGTATCCTACGATGCGACACTCGACACATGTTCAATTTCCGACGCCATGAGCTTCCCGGGCATCAATAACAGTTTCGGCATGGTTCTCAATCCGACATTTGAACCGGACAGATACGTTGCGTCACAGTTTCAGACTGCAACCGGCTATGTGTCGCCGGACAGTTTTATCGTCGATGGCATTGCCGGCAATGCAGCATCGACGGCCAGCGCTGTTTTCCAGAACATTGCCGGGCAGTTTATCGCGACGATCCTGACCAGTCTGAACGGCAGCACCTACACGTTGATCGCCAATCTCACGGCCGATGGCGGAAGCAATATCACGCTTGGAAATATCACCGTTTCATCGGTTCCGCTGCCGGCGGCGTTGCCGCTGTTTGCGGCGGCTCTGGGCGGTCTCGGCCTGGCCGGCCGGCGCAGGCGACGAAAAGCGGCAAGCGCCTGATCGTCGCAAATTCCGTTTTCCGCCCGCAGCGATGCCGGCGTTTGTGGAACGCGGCCTCTATCCGACATCCTGATTGAACAGAATCTTTCGTTCCTCGTCACTGGGCGGCGCAGCGCGGCGGAATTCCTTGCCGAGAGCCACCCCGCGCTGGACCGCCGGCCGCTCCTTGACCGCCTGCCGCCACCGGACGACATTGGGATAGGGCTCAAGCGATATGTCCATCGCCTTGGCGATCAGCACCCACGGCCATGAGATCATGTCGACAATGGAATAGTCGCCGACAAGATAGTCGCGGTCATCGAGCCTTTGCTCCAGCACACCGAGGCAGCGCTGATATTCCTTCACATAACGCTGGCGGGCGTACCCCTCCTGTTCGCCGTCGGGCGCGTAATTGCGGAAATGGCTGAGCTGGCCGGCCATCGGCCCCTGATTGCCAACCTGCCAGAACAGCCATTCAAGGGTTTCCTTGCGGCCCCTCGCGTCGGTTGCCATAAACCGCCCGGCCTTTTCGGCCAGATGCAGAAGGATGGCGCCGGACTCAAACACCGAAACCGGTTCGCGACCGTCATGGTCGACAATGGCCGGCATCCGGCTGTTCGGGCTGATGGCGAGGAATTCCGGCGTAAACTGGTCGCCCTTGCCGATATTGACCGGGATCATGGTGTAGCGCAGGCCGCATTCTTCCAGCATGATGGAAACCTTCCAGCCGTTTGGGGTTGGCCAGTAATAAAAGTCGATCGGCCGGCTCATGATGCCTGCCCCGTTGCCGGCTCCGGTATGGGCCCCAGTGTAATCACTCCGTCGGCGGCCAGGCCGGCGATTTCGCTCTCGCTCAGGCCGGCTGAGGAAAGCACCTCGCCTGTATGCTGTCCGAGTGCGGGCGCAGGATGGCGCAACATTGTCGGCATCGCCGAAAATCGCGGGGCCGGGCGGGCCTGGCGCAGAGTGCCTGCCACCGGATGCTCGTGTTCGACGACGGTCTCGTTGGCGACGATCTGCGGATGACCGATCACCTGAGAGCGTGTCAGCACCGGCGCACAGGGAACGTCTTCGGCTTCCAGCCGGTCAAGCCATTCGTCAGTGTTGGCCGTGTGCAGCATCTCCTGGGTCAGGGTCAGCCGGGCATCGATATTCTCCTGCCGCAGTGCCGAAGTCGCAAAACGCGGATCTTCGCGCCATTCAGGCGTGTTGAAGGCGCGGCACAGGCCGGCCCATTCCTTGTTCGACTGAACCGCAACCGAAATATAGCCGTCGGCGGTTTCATAGATCAGATCGATAAAACTCTGGGCGGTTTCTTTTGCCAGTTCGTCGCCGACGAAGGTATGCGCCCCCATGTCGGAGCCCCACAGAAAAGCCACCACGCTGTCCAGCATGGAAAGCCTGATATGCTGGCCTTCGCCGGTTCGCAGGCGGGCAAACAAAGCGGCTGTTACCGCCTGGGCTGCGGCAAAACCGGTCAGCTTGTCGGGCACGATGGTGCGCACCAGCCGCGGACGCTCTTCGTCGGAGCCGGCCTGAACGCTGGTCAGCCCGGACAGCGCCTGCACGAGCGGATCGTAGACCGGCTTCTGGGCAAACGGCCCGGTCTCGCCAAAGCCGCTGATGGAGACATAGATGATCGACGGCGCGACGGCGCGGATATCGCGCTCGCCGACGCCGATGCGTTCGCACCAGTACATCGGCATCCCGGGCCAGTCGCTTGAGAATTTCGACGCCGCGCGGCTCTTTCAGGTTCAGCGTGATGGAGCGCTTGTTGCGATTGTTGTTTACGAAGGATGCGGAAAATCCGTTGCGGGCGGTGGAAACGTTGCGGGTCTTATCGCCGCCGCGCGGATTTTCCACCTTGATCACATCGGCGCCCTGGTCGGCCAGAAGCATGGTTGTCGTCGGGCCGGAAATCATCGACGTCAGATCGAGGATGCGCACACCTTCAAGCGGTCCGGACATGATAGCCTCATTGGTTCGTTCAGCGGCGCGGACCATAACTGCATCGCCGCCCGGCCGGAAGCCGAAATCGCGGCGGGCACCGGGTATCGCAACTCTGATTCGACGTTACCGATGGTGGGTATAGTTCTAATTATCCGTCTTTTTTTGCCATAAAGGGCAGGTCAACAATAATAAATTTCGCTGTTTCAACTAAATAGAGCGCATAGCACTGATTGAATCACGGCGATAATTCATATTTCCTACAACTAATAACTGTTATTACGTATATCCATGGTTAATTGGAATTTTATTAACAATTATATCGTTAACAAGAGATAAAACTGAATTTAATACTTAAATCAAGATTTTGGAATACCAGAGTGGAAGGTTTAGGGATCCCGCTGGATGGGGCTCGCCGGATTTTGAAACGAGGAAGATAGCGATGAAGATCAAAACAGCATCCGCAATAGCGCTCAGGTCCGCCATGGTTTGTTATGGTGCGAATGCACAGGAGCAACAGGTTCTTTCCGCACCGAACACCACGCAGAACATTGTTGTCGACGGCGAAATATCGGACTGGAATGGCATCAGCGGCATTTCAGTGCCGGTGTCAGGCAAGGGCGGTGTGGATATGGTGGAAATGCGAGCCGCTGTGCGCGACGGCCGGATCTATGTCCTGGCGAGCTGGGCAGACAGCAGCGAGAATGTTCTGCACAAGCCATTTGAGTGGAATGAGGCGTCCGGCGCTTACAAGGCGACGAAGGAAAATGAAGACCGGCTGGCGATTTCGCTGAAAATGTCCGGCAATTTTTCCATGAACAAGATTGGCGGCAACGAGTTTGAAGCCGATGTCTGGCACTGGAAGGCCTCACGATCCAATCCCGCCGGTATTGTGCACGACAAAATGTGGAAGGTTTCCAGAACACCTTTTGACAAAGCCAAGGAATGGCCAACGCGGGACGGCAAGTCGATCTATCTTGCCCGGCTCAGCGATTCCGGCGACCGGCTTTACAAACCGCTGAAGTACACCCGCAAGCAAGAAGAGCGTATGCCGCGCTACGAGGTCAACCTGAACGCTGCAGGCAGTATTGCCGATGTCCAGGCCATGGGCGTCTGGCGCAACGGTCGCTGGAGCCTGGAAATGTCGCGCAAACTGGATACCGGTCATGCCGACGATGCCGTCATCCCCGCCAAGGGCCGGATCGAAATAGCAATTGCCGCCTTTGACAGCGTCGGCGGCGGCAAACACAGCGTCTCCGAAGTGGTGATCCTCCAGACCGGTGGACCCGGCTCGTAGGCAAGCATGGCCGCGATCAAGGATCTGCAATGGCAGTATGCGGGGAGCACGTGCCCCCCGCGCACTATTGGTCGCCAAACAGAAGCGCGAAAGCGACACAGCGTTACCGGGAAAATTCAATGACCAGACATTTGCATGAAAACGAGCTGGAACCGGATGAAGCAACCCGGCCGGCAGCCGACCGCAAGACACTCCAAAGCATCAGGACGATCAGCCTGTCGCGCGCTATGGTCGTCACATTCTTGTTGACTACGCTGCTGACCGCCACGATGGCGTCGATCGTCGGGTCGCGCCTGTCGGAAATCGGCAAACTTGCCAGAGATACGACCGAAATCGCCATCCCGAAGTCAACCGCGCAAAACCGCAGCGCGCTGAGCACAGAAAGCCTGACGCGTTTTGCCGTCCAGGTGCTTGTCGCGCCGACATCTGAGGCAAGAGCGCAGTTTCTTGCCGATGCCGAAGCGATCGCTGCCGACCAGATGGTCAATGGCGATGCGGTAACGGCTGATGTGATCGAGCAGGCATTGTCGAGCATTGTTTCTGCTGCCGGACGGGCCGACGAAGCCGGCCGGATCAGGCAGCGGATGGACAACCTGATTGCAGATGCGGACCAGACGATCGACGAGATCGACGCCACCCTGTCGTCTATCGTCGAGGTAACGGCTGGCGGGCTTGAGGAACTGATTGACGATTTCGACGTCACCAATGCACTTGAACTCCCGATCATTCAGCGCAATCTGAAAGAACTGCACGAGGTCAATACAACGACAGAGACTTTGCTGACGACGTTGCGTGGCAACCGCGCGCAGCTGACCGGCATCATCGGGTCAACAAACAGCGACAAAATCACGGATCGAGCCGCAAACTTCAGTTATTCGCTTGAACGATTGCAGAAATTGTCCGGGCTTTTGCCTAGTTCCGGCGAGTATGAATATGTCGCGCCGCTGGTTGAGGAATACGCAAAACTGGCGGCAATCGTCGACCTGCAGAAGCAATATCTGAACGTTCTCTCACAGGCAGGCAAAAGCAGCGATCAGGCTGTCGCAAAACTGACGGCGCTCAGCCGATCTCTCTCCAGCGATGCTGCCGCACAAGCCACAAGGAGTGTCCGGTCCATCGCCGATTCAGTGGTCGATATCGAACGAACCTCTTTTGTGGCATTGGCCATATTGGCCATGGCGGGCCTGTTGATCGGCTGGATGGTCAGGCGGCATCTTGTCGTCAGGCTGACGGAAGCAAGCCTGGTGCTGGACGAGCTCAGCCAAGGCAATACGGATGCTGTTATGCTCCCCGTACGCCTGCGCGAAATTGACAGCGTGCGCACGTCCATGGAACGATTCCGGATAGCGCTGATCCGCAATACCGAACTTTCGCTTGAGCAGGACAGAATTGCTGCGCGGCAGGCCGAGCAGGAAGCGCGCGCCCAGGAGATTGAAGCGCAGCGCCAGCATGATCAGCTGGAACTGAAGCGTCAGGCCGAAGAGGAGAGCCGCCAAGTTCAACTGCGGATGGCAAGCGACCTTGAAGCCAGCGTCATGGATGTTGTCCAGTCCGTCTCCGCCGCTGCGGCCCAGATGGAGGGCGCTGCACAGGAATTGCTGGCGACTGCCGACGAGACGATGTCCAAGTCGACCGACATGAAGGAAGCCTCGGGGCATGCCGCAGGGAATGTGGAAAATGTCGCGACCGCGGCCCGGCAACTGGCGCAATCGGTTGATCAGATCGGCGACCAGGTTGGCCAGTCGGTCGATCTTGCACAGAAGACCGTGCAGGCCGTCGATCTGACAGGTTCAAAGGTTGAAACACTGACGGGCGCTGCAGACCGCATCGGCGATATTGTCGATCTGATCAGGGACGTCGCGTTCCAGACGAACCTGCTGGCGCTCAACGCCTCCGTCGAAGCCGCCAGGGCCGGCGAGGCGGGCCGCGGCTTTGGTGTCGTTGCAAACGAGGTTCGTGCACTGGCAACCCGCGCATCGGATGCAACCCGGCAGATCGGTGAGCAGATCATCGGCATGCAGGCGGCTGCGAAGGACATGGCGAGCACCATTGATGATGTCCAGAGCGTCATTGCGGGTCTTGGCGATTCTGCCGGCTCCGTTGGCGTTGCTGTCGAGCAGCAGCGGATGTCTACGCGCGACATCGCCGAAAGCGCTCAGCAGGCTTCAAACAGCACCGATCAGGTGGAGACAAACATTGCCGGGGTGCAGCAGGCGAATGCGGTCAACATGAATTCTGCCCGGCAGGTCGTGGATGCAACCGGAAAGCTTTCAAGCCAGGCGGAAATCCTCAAGGATACGATCGAAGGATTTCTGACCGATATGCGAAGCCGGTTGCAGGCGGAGAACGCCGAACTGGCGGGTTTTGACGATTTTACGCAGGCCGGTCCGTCGGGTGATGGGCCTGACAAGTTGATCCAAGCGTCGTAAATCTGGCTTGATTTACCCTGCGAAATTGGCAGGTACGGTGGGTGAACACTACCCGGTACGTCAACTTACCCGCTTTTCCAGCTCCGGCAGAAGCACGACGCTTTCCTGCTCGTTGGGGTCGGTGCGGGCGATCACCGCCGTGCAGGGCAGGTCGCCGGGATTGAACGGCAGATGCGGGACGTTGGCCGGGATATAGAGCAGTTCACCGGCCTTCAGCGTCATAAGCTCCTCCAGTTGATCGCCAAACCACATCTGCGCTTCGCCATCCAGCACATAGATGGCGGTCTCATGGTGTTCGTGTTTGTGCGCCTTGGCGCGCGCACCCGGCGGAATCGTCAGCAGATGCATGCAGATACCGGAGGAGCCGACCGTTTCCCTGGCGATGCCTTCAAAATAGTCGAAACCCTGTTTGCCGCCGAAGGTGGTTTCAGGACGGATGATCCGGCATGTGGGTTTTTCCGGTGAATGCATGTCTGGGATCCTCGGGTCTCGTGCTGGTTTTGTGTGCAATCGATTTGACGGATTATAACCGGTCTGCGTCCATTCGGGAATTCAACTGGCTGGTGCCGGTATGCTCAAAGGTTTGTCCGTCATTCACGCATCCTGCGGTTCGCCGCCGGCTTGCGCATCAACGCTACATCCTTGACCGGGATCTCACAGGTCCAGCCGCGTTCTGCCGCAATCGCAGTCAGCGTCGCCGCACGATAAAACACCACATGGGTCGGATCGCGGCGATAGTGCCAGGTGGCAAAGGCGTCATCGTCGGTCTGAAAACACGTCATCAGCGCCAGCCAGCCGCCCGGGCGCAGCAGATTGCCAAGCCGGTCGAACTCGTTGGCCGGATGATGAAAATGTTCCGCCGCCTCGGTGCAGGTGATGAAATCGTAGGTTCGCTCAAGCGCTGCCGGCGCGGCATGGAAGAACGGATCATAAAGCGTCATCCGATGGCCGGCCTCAGCCAGCATGGCGGCCAGCGCCGGGCCGGGCCCGCAGCCGTAATCGAGCCCGCTCAGTCTGCCCGGTTTGAGCCTCTCCAGCAGCGGATCAGCGAGTTTTGACAGAAACCTGCGGTAGCCGGGATCGTCCGGGTCGTTTTCATGGTGCCGGTAATGGGCCTGTTCGTCGGCGCGCGCCGGTCTCTGGCCGGGATCGAGAAACCGCGCCTGGCAGGTGCCGCAGCACCAGTAATCGCGGGTCTCGACGCTCATGAAAGGCAATGCAGCAGGCGCGCGGCAGACCGGACAGTCAGGGTTTGGACGGGAAGCTGCCATCATTGACCGGCAAGCGGGCCGGGCGACATTTCCCGCTTCAGGATTTCAATAAACTGTTCGGCGAACCCGGACAGGCCGATGTCATTGCGGCGTGCCACGTATGTCTGAAAGCCGGTTTCTTCGCGGATCGGAATCACCGCAATACCTTCAGGCTGATCGGCAACCGTGAAACTGTCGAGTACGGCGATACCCAGGTTCTGCTTGACCAGACCAAGCACCGTTGTGCCGAAGCGGGCGCGGATGACCGTGTCGTATTGAAGGCTTTCGCGTTCGAATATGGCAGCCATGATCGCCCCGTACGGATCATTCGGATCAATGCCGATCAGCGGTAAACGCGAAATCTCCTCGGTGGAAATCGAAGCCAGTGCGGCGATCGGATGGGCGTTGGAGGCGACACAGACGAGGCGGCCTGTGACCAGCGGGTCGAACGTGATCGAGGGATGGTCGAAGCGGTAACTCATGCAGGCCAGTTCGCCCCGGTTCAGCATCAGATAATCGATCGCTTCCTCGATCTTGAGAAGTTCGATATTCACGCGGATATCCGGAAACCGCCCGGTCAGGCCGGCAATCGCTCTCGGCACCATGACATTGGCGATGGAGGGGACCGACCCGATGGCCAGTTGCACGTCCCGGCCGCGTTCAAGCTGGCCGATGGAAAACTGCAGATCATTGATCTTCTTGTGAACGTCCTGCAGTTGCGAAAAGACGTCACGCGCTTCCGGCGCCGGCACGTAGCGTCCGCCGGTGCGGGTGAAGAGCCGTATCTTGAGCTGCGATTCAACATGCTTCATCGTCCGGCTGACACCCGGCTGAGAGACATTGAGCAGACGGGCGGCACCGACGATCGACCCGCTGACCATCACGGCCCGGATCACCTCGATCTGTCGAAGGGTAAGCGCAGTCTGTATTGCCATGGGTGCCCGGGTTCAGGCCAAAAATAACATCATGTTATGATAATTGGAAACATTGGTATTTCTGTAATACCAGAATTTTGTAATCTTACGGCGTCATTTGTGCGATGTTCAGCCAACCCGCCACGGGTTGCGAGATCAATATCCGCGCTTCGATGCGGAGCATCAAAAACAGAGCGGTTCTGCCGCCAAGGGAGAAAAACATGATTGTCAGACTGATGGGTGCTGCTGCCGCAATTGCAGTGATGGCGGGCGTTTCGCTTGCCGCAGACTATCCGGAGCGCGAAGTGCTTGGTGTTGTCATGTGGGGCGCCGGCGGCGCAACCGATACGGTCGCCCGCGCGGTCAACCCGGCCGCGGAAGAAGCGCTCGGCAAGCCGATCGTCGTCTTGAACAAGTCCGGCGGCGCCGGGGCGATTTCAACGGCGTTCGTCAATGCGGCTCCGGCGGACGGATACACCTTTCTGTATGGTGCGGAAAACCCGCAGCTGCATGGCGTCATGGGTGTCTCCGAACTGGATTATTCAAGCTTCTATCCGGTCAATATCCTCGGCCGCGGCGTTGCTGTGATAGCCGTTCCGGCCGGTTCCAAATACAACACGATGCAGGAGCTACTGGCCGACATCAAGGCCAATCCCGGTGTCGTCAAGATGGGATCGACGGGGCCTGGCGGCCTGCCAAGCACGATTGGCGCGTTGATCAAGAACGCCGTTGATTTCGACGTGACAGCCATTCCGTTCGACGGCGAGGGCCCGGGCCTGACGGCGATGCTCGGCGGCGAGGTCGACTTCATGCCATCTGGCATTTCCGCCGCGGCGGAGCAGATCAAGGCCGGCAAGATGCGTGCACTTGCGGTCGTCAATACCGAACCGGTTGCGACATTGCCCGATGTGCCGGCAATCACCGATGCCATCCCGGACATGGCGAAGTTTCTGCCCTGGGGTCCGTTCTATGGCGTATTCGTCAGGCAGGACGTTCCCGACGACGTGAAAGCCACATTGGTGTCCGCCTTCAAGAGCGCCGCTGAAAGCGAGCAGTTCCAGACGCTGATGTCAAATCGCGGCAATGTCATGATGAATATTTCCGGCGATGAAGCTGCCGCGTTTTTGAAAAAATGGCAGCAGGTGACGGCCTGGGTGCTGCAGGATACCGGCGCCGCCAAGGTCAATCCGGAAACGCTCGGCATCATGCGGCCGTAAACCTCAGAAATTTCAGCCCCGGTCCGCCGGGGCTGAACGGGTCCTGCGGGAGACGCGGAATGTCAGCCAAAACCCAACGCCGGCCGGGCGAACTTGTCTTCGCAATTCTCATTCTGCTGTTCAGCCTGGTGATGTTTTACCAGTCCTTTCTGATCTCCGGCTTTCGCGAGATTTCCGGACCGGGTGTCTTTCCGATGCTGGCCAGCGGTGCAATGGTGCTGAGCGGGATCGCCATTGTGCGCGCCAGCCTGCGTCTGCCGCCGCCAGGTATGGCGGCCGATCCACGGTCTGACCATGTCCGCCGGTTTTTTGCCGAGGTCACGCCGGTCCGCCTGATCGTCATGCTGGCCCTGATCTGCCTTTATGTCGCCGCCATGCCGCTGGTCGGATTTGTCGGCAGCTCCGCAGGTTTCCTGTTTCTCGCCATTGTTTATCTGTGGCGGAAAAACCTGTTGTTGTGCGCCCTTGTTTCAGCCGGCTCGCTGGCGGTCATCTACGCCGTGTTCCGGCTCTTGTTTCAGGTGGTTCTGCCCCAGGGGAGCCTCTGGCAATGAGCGACGCACTGGCGAATTTCGCGATCGCCTGGCTCGATCCCTATCTGCTTTTCCTGACGGCCGCGGGAACGCTTTCGGGCATCTATGTCGGCGCCATTCCGGGCCTGTCGGTCACGATGGCAACCTCCATCCTGATCTCGTTCACATTCAAATGGGACGTGAACGAAGCGCTGGCGCTGATTGCCGGAGTGTTCATGGGCGGCGTCTATGGCGGTTCGCGCACCGCGATCCTGCTGAACATTCCAGGCGCACCGAGCGCGATCGCCACGGCGCTTGACGGTTATCCGCTGGCCAAAAAAGGCGAAGCCGGCGAGGCGATCGGGCTGTCGACGGTCATGTCGGTTTTGGGCGGTTTTGTCGGGATCATCGCCCTGGCCGTTGCGGCTCCGGCGATTGCGGAATTCGCGCTGATGTTCAATTCGCGCGACTATTTCCTGCTCGGCCTGATCGGCATTCTGCTGGTGGGAACGCTGTCAGGGGAAAGTTTCGCCAAGGGTGTCTTTGCCGGCGCGTTCGGCGTGCTGATCGGTATGGTCGGGCTTGATCCGATGACAGCGGAAGGCCGCTTCACATTCGGCTCCATCAGCCTGATGGGCGGCATTCCCTATGTTGCCGCGATGATCGGCTTCTTCGGCGTCGCCGAGGCGCTGGTCCAGCTTCACCATGTCGACAAGACCGCGATCAAGCAGCGGGTTTCCAGCATCATTCCACGCTGGGCATCGGTGAAGAAACATTTTGCGCTGGCCATGCGCGCGTCGGGCATCGGCACGATCATCGGCGCGCTTCCCGGCACCGGCGGCGATATTGCCGCGCTTTTGGCCTACGACCATGCCAAACGCTCCACACGCGATCCCGAAGTGCCGTTTGGCGAAGGCGCCAGGGAGGGCCTTGTGGCGCCGGAGGCAGCCAACAATGCCGCCGTCGGCGGGTCCTTCATACCGATGCTGACCCTCGGCATTCCAGGCGATGCCGTCACCGCGATCATAATCGGCGCGCTGTTCATCCACGGGCTGAAGCCGGGCCCGTTGCTGCTCATCGACACGCCGCATCTGTTCTGGTTCATCGTCGGAGCGCTGACGCTTGCCAACATCTTCCTGCTGATTTTCGGACTGACCGGCATCAGGGTGTTCACAAAGATCGTCGAATGCCCGAAAGCAGTTCTCATCCCGCTGATCCTGGTCCTGTCCGCCGTCGGCACCTATGCCATCCAGAACAATCCGGTGCACATCTACTGGATGCTTCTGTTCGGCGTCATCGGCTATTTCATGAAGGTTTACGGTTTCCAGGTCGGCCCGGTCATCCTCGGTGTCATTCTCGGGCCGATGATGGATGCCAATTACCGCCGCGCCATGATCGGCGCCCGCGGCGATATCGGCGTGTTTTTCTGGGACTTCGTGTCCAATCCGATCTCGCTGGTGCTCAGCCTGTCCTTCGTCGCCCTGATGCTGGCGCAGACGCCGCTCTGGTCGCGCCTGATGAAAAGGCGCGGCCGGCATCAACCGGGGCAGCCATGATCGGCGGCGATGACAGACGGCCGTCACCGGCCCGAAAGAGAGACGCACATGCCTGATATATTGGTCGGTCTGATAGGCGACAATATTTCCCGGTCGCAGGCGCCTGCGCTGCATCGGCTGGCCGGAGAAATGTCCGGTCTCGACGTCCGCTATGACCGGCTGATCCCGGCCGATATCGGCAAGGATTTCGACGCCGTCTTTGCCGATTGCATCTCCGGCGGGTATCGCGGCATCAACGTGACCTATCCCTACAAGGAGCGGGCGGCGCTCAAGGTCCGGATCGACGATCCGCTTGTCCGGCGCATGGGCGCGGTCAATACAATCATCTTCCAGCCGGACGGGCCGACGGGTCATAATACCGATTATACCGGCTTTATTACCGCATACCGCACCGTCATGGGCGATGCCGCGCCCGGGCCGGTCTGCATGATCGGCGCCGGCGGCGTCGGCAAGGCGGTGGCGTTCGGGCTGGTTGCGCTCGGTGTCGAAAAACTGGACATTGTCGAACGCGACATGGCCAAGGCAGAAGCGCTTGCGGCCGTGTTGCGCCCGGCGCGACCGGGGCTGGATATCAATGTCGCATCGGACCCGGCGGATGCGGCCAGGCATGCTTCCGGGCTGATCAATTGCACGCCGGTCGGCATGGCCGGTTACGAAGGCACGGTGCTTGAGCGCGGCCATTTCGGCGGCAGCCGCTGGGCCTTCGACGCCGTCTACACGCCCGTCGATACGCAGTTTCTGCAGGACGCCGCCGCCGCCGGCCTGACGGTCGTCAGCGGTTACGAGCTGTTTTTCCATCAGGGCGTCGATGCCTGGGAAATTTTCGCCGGCAAGGCGATCGGTCATGGAGAGCTGCGCAGGCGGCTTGCCGGCGACCAGGCCGGGCCGGACCGCGACCGGCAGCAGAGAGGAATTTGACCGTGGGACATTCGACCGGCATGCGCACGTCCATCGCCACCGTATCCATCGGCGGCGACCTCAGCGAGAAACTGGCGGCAATCGCGGCAGCCGGATTTGACGGTGTGGAAATCTTCGAGACGGATTTTCTGGCCTTCGACGGTTCTCCGGGCGAGGTCGGCCAGATGATCCGCGATCATGGTCTGGAAATTTCCCTGTTCCAGCCTTTCCGCGATTTTGAAGGCATGCCGGAGCCGCAGCGCAGCCGGGCATTCGACCGGGCGGAGCACAAGTTCGATCTGATGCAGCAGCTTGGCGCGGACCTGATGCTGATCTGCTCGAACGTGTCGCCGCTGGCGCTAGGCGGTATCGACCGGGCGGCCGACGATCTGCGCGCGCTTGGCGAAAGGGCGCAGCCGCACGGCATCCGCGTCGGTTATGAAGCGCTCGCCTGGGGCCGGCACGTCAACGATCACCGCGATGCCTGGGAAATTGCCCGCCGCGCCGATCATCCCCGCATCGGTCTGATCCTCGACAGTTTTCACACGCTCGCCCGCGGCATCGATGTCAATTCAATCCGGGCCATTCCCGGTGACAGGATCTTCTTCGTCCAGCTTGCCGATGCGCCGCAGATCGATATGGACCTGCTCTACTGGAGCCGGCACTTCCGCAACATGCCGGGAGAGGGCGATCTGCCGGTAACCGATTTCATGCGCGCTGTTGCCGCCACGGGTTATGACGGCATGGTGTCGCTGGAGATTTTCAACGATCAGTTTCGCGGCGGCTCGCCGCGCTCGATCGCCGTCGACGGTCACCGGTCGCTGGTTTACCTGATGGACCAGGTGCGCCGGCTGGAGCCGCAGATCGCCATTGACGTGCCGGCAATGCCCGATCGCATCCGTTCCTCCGGCGTCGAGTTTGTCGAGTTTTCCGCCAATGAAAGCGAAGCGGTCGAGCTGGCCGGCCTGTTCCGGATGCTTGGATTCCGGCTTGCCGGCCGCCATGTCGCCAAGGATGTCACGCTGTGGCGCCAGGGCGGCGTCAATCTGGTCATCAACACCGAGCGCGAAGGGTTTGCCCATTCCTCCTATCTCGCCCACGGCACCTCCGTTTGCGACATCGGCCTGAGGGTCGACGATGCGGCGGCGACAGTGCAGCGGGCCCGCATGCTTGGCGCGGATCCGTTTCAGCAGCCGGTCGGACCGGGTGAGCTGGAGATCCCGGCGATCCGCAGCGTCGGCGGCGGCGTAATGCATTTCATCGATGACAGCGACGAACTGGCCCGCGTCTGGGAGATCGAATTCCGCCCGCAAACCGATGATGCAGCGCCGGCTGATGCCGGCCTGACGGCGATTGATCATGTCGCGCTGACAATGAACTACGAGGAGATGCTGACCTGGTTGCTGTTTTATACGTCGATATTCGAAACCCGCAAAATGCCGATGGTAGATGTCGTCGACCCGGCCGGGCTGGTGCGCAGCCAGGCGATCGAGAATGCCGACGGATCGTTGCGGTTGACGTTGAACGGGGCTGAAAACCGGAAAACGCTTGCCGGCCGCTTTATTGCGGAAAGTTTCGGCTCGGCCGTGCAGCATATGGCGTTCGCGACCAACGACATGTTTGCGACCGCGCAAGCGCTGACGGCGAATGGTTTCCGGCCGCTGGCGGTTTCGCCGAATTATTATAACGATCTGGAAGCCCGCTTCGGACTTGAACCGGGTTTTACCGAAAGGCTGCGGGCGGACAATATTTTCTATGACCGCGACGAAGAAGGCGAATATTTCCAGATCTACAGCCCGAATTACGGCGAAGGGTTCTTCTTCGAAGTGGTCGAGCGGCGCGGCGGTTATGCCGGCTACGGTGCGGCGAATGCCCCGTTCCGCATCGCCGCCCAGCGGCGCGCCATGCGCCCGCAGGCAATGCCGAAACACTAGGCGCCAGCGCGCAAGCCGGTTGCGCGGCGGCCGAGTGCAGGCCAAAAGTGGATCGACTCAGAGGGAAGGAACAGCGTCATGGCAAGATGGACAAAACGCCGGGAAAATTTCCGCGCCATACTGGAGGGCGCTGAATGCGTTCATCCGGCCTCTGTGCATGATCCCGTATCGGTACGCATTGCCGAGGATCTCGGCTTCGAACTCGGCATGTATGCCGGTTCGGTCGCATCGCTGACGGTGCTCGGTGCGCCGGATCTGATCGTGCTGACGCTGTCGGAGTTTGCCGGTCAGGCGCTTCGCATCTCGCGCGCGGCGGAACTTCCGGTGCTGGCCGATGCCGACCATGGGTACGGCAACGCGCTCAATGTTATCCGCAGCGTGCAGGAGTTGGAGAATGCCGGCCTTTCCGGTCTGTCGATTGAGGATACCGAACTGCCGCAGCCCTATGGCAGCGGCGGCAAGCCGTCGCTGATTTCACTGGAAGAGGGCACCGCCAAGGTCCGTGCCGCGCTTGCCGCGCGCCACGATCCCGGGCTGGTGATTGCCGGGCGGACAAGTGCGGCGGCCTTTGCCGGCATGGATGAAACGATCGCCCGGGCGAAAGCCTACGAGGCTGTCGGCGCCGACGCCATCTTTCTGGTCGGAGTGAAAAACCGTGCCGATCTGGATGCGGTTGCCGCAGAGGTCAAACGGCCATTGATCATCGGCGGCGGCGGTCCCGACCTGGCGGACAAGGACTATCTCGCCAGCCGCAATGTCCGCGTCTGCCTGCGGGGTCACCAGCCCTTTGCCGCCGCCGTGCAGGCAATCCACGATACCATGAAGGCGCTGCGCGACGGTGTGCCGCCAAAGGAGCTTGCAGGCATCGCCTCCGCCGACCTGATGGCGAAGGTCTCCCGCAAGGGCGATTACGACAGCTGGATCGAGCGCTTTCTGGAATGAGAGAAACAGAACCGGTGGTATCGGCTAGCCCGTTCTTTCCAGGAACGCGGCAATCGCCGCGTTGACCGGCTCCGGGTTGGTGACCGGCGACATGTGTCCGCCGCGTTCGATCTCGATCAGTTCGGCCGTCTCCATTTGTCCATGGATCAGAACAACAGTGCGGCTTGCCGCAAGCGTCGTGTCGGCGGCGCGCACCAGTAATGTCGGCCACGGCAACGCCCGATATTGCGCCAGGCAGGTGGTCGCAGTGAAAGCGCCGGGCCATTCGGCGGCGACTTTCTGCATGGTCGCGGCGACTGCAGTCTTGCGGTCGTCAGGCATTGCCGGCCAGGCTTCAGGCCCCATCCAGTAATCGATAAAGCCTTTTGCTGAGGCCACAATATCGCCGCGATTTGCATTGGTTTTCTGGTCATCGCGAACCGCAGCGATTTCGGTTAAGGCGGCATCGTCCCCGGCTTCCTGCAGCAGGTGAAAACACACCGGTTCGATCAACGTCAGCGAGCGGATGCGCGCCGGATCGTCAATCGCGGTCTTGATGGCAAGGAGGCCGCCATAGGAATGACCGGCCAGATGCACCGGACCCGAGGCCATGCCGAGGACGTTGCGCACACGCCGGCAATCGTCGTCGAACGACAATTGCTGTGTGTTCGAGGGTGCGCCGTCATAACCGCAAAGGTTTGGCGCGATGACGCGGTAATGCGGCGCCAGGCGCTGTACCAGAGTGCGCCACTGGCGGTTGGAACTGGCGCTGCTGTGGACCAGCACAACCGGATCGCCTTGCCCTTCATCGATGATGGAACGGCCGATTGCTGTTTCGTCGTTTCTGGTCATTGGACTTCCTGTCATAAACAAGTGCCTGCCGACGGATGGTCTCGAGACTGGCATCAGACTGGCATCGTTCGCGCCGGAATTCCAGGAGCAGCCCGGCTCTGGCGCGGGCATGGTCATAAGACGTTGCCGCTCTCGCGTCTGACACGAATTTCGGGCGGATTTTGCAGGGTCTGAAGCACGACGCAGCTTCGCTCGGCAGCATCCATAAGCCTCTCAAGTTGCGCTTCGGTGACCCCCGGACCTCCGGAGATGCGCACATCGACGTCAATGGTCTGAAAGCCAACGGGCACATGGCGATCCATTTGCAAGGTGCCACGCACATCAACCCCGGCGTCGACCGTCACCTCCAGATGTTCCAGCCGGATCTCCAGCAGATTGGCGATCATGCGGGTTGCACTGTCGAGGCAGCTTGCAATCGCTGCCGCAAAAAGTTCACCGGGGACGGGAAGGTCGCTCTTGCCGCCGAGCGCCTTGTGGACGCCGATCCGCAGATCGGCCGGCAGTCCGGTTCCGCACGTCACATTGCTGTAAAGAGGCTGCCCGACCGGCACGACATCCGATGTTGTCCTGGCGCTGTCGGTGATCAACGCTTGTGTCGGCTTCCTGTCATAAAGCTCGCGCAAAGGTTGCTGGCGCCATCTGATGCTGATGGGATCGGGCTGTGTGGTTTTTTCAATCTCATTCTGCCTTTCTGCCGGCATGTCTGTCTCCTTGATTGTGATATGTTTGCGCCGGGCTGTGCAGGTGCAAATGACCGTATTTCCCGGCGCGCGGTTGTCGGAATTGGATCAGGCTCCAATCGCCTCGCTGGCCGTGCTGCGTTGCGGCGAGAGGAACCAGAGAATGGCGGCCACCAGCAGCAGTGCCGGAACGTCACCGATCAGGTGGCCGGTTTCATGGCCGTCGCCGACGGCCTGCGCGGCCATGATCGCGGCATGGACGATGCTTGACCAGATCGTAAATGAAATCAGGCTGCGGTGGGCGGCAGGGTTTCGCGCCGCTGCAATCAGGAAGGCGCCGAGCACGGCATAAACGCCGCAGATCATCTGCAGGTAATACTGGCCTTCACCGCCGTGCCAGACCCAGCCTGACGGCCAGACCATCCCCATCGGATAGATCAGGAAGAATATGGCGCCAAATGCGACAAGTGCCATCTTCAGGTAAGTTTCTCGGGTTTCTGCGGTCATGTCGGTCATCCTTTTCTCAGGTGCATTTCGTCATTTCGGTTGTCGCACGGTGCGCCCTGAACCGGCGAACAATGCCGTTCTGGCCGAATGAGGCCCGGTTTGCTTGCAGGTTGCCTGCTGATTGCATGCAGATTTCATGCATTTCGCCGGGATTTGCCGGAAACGGCCGGAAAACGCATTGTTAACCAGTCATCCCGACTCTGGAAAAAGGAATTGAACATTGTTCAAAAATGCGCTATAGCAAAAATGAACAATGTTCAAATTGTGGATTTACCACTTGATTGAACATCGAACTTTTAACTTTATGCGTGTAACGCAAGACAGAGACCAAGGGGGTCGATCATGTCCATGCCAGCTCTTTTCAGAGACAAAACATTTCTGCCGCTGTTCATTACCCAGTGGATCGGCGCCTTCAACGACAATGTGCTGAAAAGCGCCTTTACGTTTCTCGTTGCCTATGGCGGCCTGACACTGGCCGGGCTCGACAAGGAGACTGCGCTGCTGATCGGCGCAATCGTCTATGTTGCGCCGTTCATGGTCGCCTCAGGCCTTGCCGGCGCTTTGTCGGACCGGTTCGACAAGGCGAAGATCATCCGCTGGACGCGAGTGACGGAAATCGTCCTGGCGAGCCTTGCCGGCATCGCACTCTATTTCGAACTGGTGCCGATGATCCTGGCGTGCCTGTTTGCCTATTCCACCCAGTCGGCGTTTTTCGGCCCGGCGAAATATTCCATCCTGCCCCAGGTTCTGCGCGAGGATCAGTTGATCGACGCCAATGCCTGGCTGGAATCGTCGACCTTCATGGCAACCCTGCTCGGTCTGCTGTTCGGCGGATTTCTGGCCGGCAACGATCAGATCGCAGTGGTCGTCGGCACCCTGTTCGTACTCTCCGTCATCTCTTATGCCGTCAGCCGTTCGATCCCGGCGGCGCTGCCGCTGCAGGCTGATGGAACCGTTGATCTGAACCCCGTCACCACATCGCTCAGCGCGATCAAAACTGTGTTTGCCAAGGTCAAGCTGTTCCGGTCCTCCATCGGTCTGGCCTGGTTTTTCTCCGTCGGCCTGGTGGTGATCACGATCTTTCCCGATGTCGCAAAGTCGAACCTCAATGTTTCCGCCAATGTCGCCAACATCCTGATCGCCGCCTTTGTCGTCGGCATCGCCATCGGCACCGCTGTGGTAGCGCGCATGCTGAAGGGCGAAATTTCCGCCCGCCATGTGCCGCTCGGCGCGTTCGGCATGGCGATCTTCCTGATCGACCTTGCCGCCGCAACCCATGCATATTCTGCTGTGAGCGCCGGCCTCAGCGATATCGGCATCGTCACCTTCCTGTCGTCATGGGCCGGCCTGCGCGTCGTCCTCGACATGATCGCAATTGCCGCCTTCGGCGGGTTTTTTACCGTGCCGCTCTATGCCATCCTGCAATCCCAGGCCGACGATGAAACCCGCTCCACGGCGATTGCCGGCAGCAACATCATCTCTGCCACGATGATGGTGGCCGTCTCTGCCGCCAGCACGCTAGCCGTCAGCGCCGGCCTCAATGTCGTCTCCGTGCTCGTGGTGCTCGGCGTCGTCAATATCGGCGTTGCGCTTTATGTCATCAAGCTCCTGCCGGACGAGGTCGTCAAGGCGCTGGGCGCGACCCTGGTCAAATTCCTGTTCCGGGCCCGGGTGGACAATATCGAAGCCTATGGCGACGGTTCCGAACCGGCCGTCGTCATCGCCAATCACACCTCGTTCCTCGACGCGATCCTGCTCGGCTGCCTGCTGCCCGGCAAACCGGCGTTCGCCATCAACACCCACATTGCCAAAGCCTGGTGGGTCAAACCGGCGTTCCTGTTCTTCGATCTGGTTCCGGTCGATCCGGCCAGCCCGTTTTCGGTGCGCAAGATGGTCAAGATCGTGCGCGACGAGGGCCGCCGGCTGGTGATCTTCCCGGAAGGGCGGCTGACGGTGACCGGCTCGCTGATGAAGGTCTATGACGGCCCGGCGATGATTGCCGCCAAGGCCGAAGCGCCGATCATCCCGGTGCGTATCGACGGCGCGCAATTCTCCAAGTTTTCAAGACTGTCCGGCAAACTGCCGCTGAAATGGCTGCCGAAGGTCAGGCTGACGGTGTTGGCGAAACGCACCATCGTCGTGCCGGAAGACCTGTTCGGCCGGGCGCGCCGCGCCTGGGCGAGCCGCCGGCTGCACGATGTCATGACCGACATGGTGTTTGAGACCAGCAATCTGGACCAGACCCTGTTCAACGCGCTGATCGATGCCGGTTCGGTGCACGGCAAGCGCAAGGTGGTGGAAGATATCGAGCGAAACCCGATCGGCTACCGGCGCATCATCACTGGCGCATTTGCGCTGGGCAAAAAATTCGCCGACATCAGTGAGCCGGAAAGCCGCCTCGGCCTTCTGCTCCCCAACTCATCGGCCGCTCTGGTCTCGTTTTTTGCCTGCCACGCTTATAACCGCACCCCGGCCATGCTCAATTTCACAGCAGGTGCTGCGGGCATTGACGCAGCGCTGACGGCTGCGGAAGTCAGGACGGTTATCACCTCGCGCCGCTTTGTCGAAATCGGCAAACTTGGTCCGCTGGTCGATGTCATCGCCGGCAAGGCGAAAGTGATCTATCTGGAGGATCTGCGCGATGAAATCAGTCTGCCGGCCAAACTGTGGGCCGCTTTCAAGGCGCGGTTCCCGAGGTTCGGCCTCAGGCTGACCGGCGGCCACCGGGCAAAGCCGGAGGGCGAGGCGGTGGTGCTCTTCACGTCGGGTTCGGAAGGCCTGCCCAAGGGCGTGGTTCTGTCGCACAAAAACATCCAGGCGAACCGCTACCAGGTTTCGACCCTGATCGATTTCTCCGCCCAGGACACGGTTCTGAACGCCTTGCCGATATTCCATTCCTTCGGTCTGACGGCGGGCACGCTGCTGCCGCTCCTGTCCGGCGTGAAGATCTTCTTCTATCCCTCGCCGCTGCATTACCGCATCGTGCCGGAGATCGCCTACGACACCAATGCGACCATCATGTTCGGCACCGACACATTCCTGTCCGGTTACGCCCGCATGGCCCACGCCTATGATTTCTATTCGCTGCGTTATGTCTTTGCCGGCGCTGAGCGGGTGCGGCCGGAAACCCGGGCCGCCTGGGCGGAAAAATTCGGCGTACGCATTCTGGAGGGCTACGGCACCACGGAGACGGCGCCGGTTCTGTCGATCAACACGCCGATGAACAACCAGCCGGGCAGTGCCGGGCGGTTGTTGCCGGCGATGGAAACCCGGCTTGATCCGGTCGAGGGCGTTGACGAGGGCGGGCGTCTGCATGTTCGCGGCCCGAACGTCATGCTGGGTTATTTGAAAGCCGATAATCCCGGCGTGATCGAACCGCCGCACGAGGGTTGGCACGATACCGGCGATATCGTCACCATCGACGATGCCGGTTTCATCTCCATCAATGGCCGGGCCAAGCGGTTCGCCAAGATCGGCGGCGAAATGGTCTCGCTGGCGGCCACCGAAATTCTGGCCGGTGAAGTCTGGCCGGATGCACAATGCATCGCCGTCGCCCTGCCGCACGACAAGAAGGGCGAACAGGTAATCCTGCTGACGGAAGCCGAACGCGCCGATGCGCGCGATTTGGCGAAACATGCCAGATCGAAGGGCGTGGCTGAGATCATGGTGCCCAAGACGGTTTTGTGTGTCGACGCCATCCCGATGCTCGGCACCGGCAAGATGGATCTCGGCGGCGCAAAGGCGCTGGCTGAGGAACTGTTCGGGCAAAGTGGTAGGACGGCCGGCAAGGGCCGGAGCAGCAAGGCGGCGTGAGCAGCATCTCGTCGGGTAGGTCATGCATTGAGTGTTCAGGATTTCCGTTCGGGTTGCGGTGTCAGCGGATCGTCCCGATCCCCGGGCTTTTGATGACCGGAACATTGCTGTTGCCCGGCGCCGGGTCCTTGCAGGGTTTCGCCCGATAAGTGCAACGCCAGCGGGGCTCAAACCCCTGAGTGCAACCATCCGAGATGCCGGCGCGGTGTTTCAGGAAGGCCGTGCCGTACTGGTCGATAACCTGGGTGCGCCAGTTGATCCGGGCTCTTTTCTCCGCAAGAGCATGAGTATTGTCCTCGCCAGTGGCTTTCACCGCCGGTTTGCAGATGTATGGCAGCGCGGCCTGCAGCGGGGCAATCGTCACCAGCAGGCCAACGCCTGCAAGCGAAAGGCGAAGTGCTTTTTTCATCATGTCCTGCTCCGGCAGATACAGGCTCGACAGTGCCTGTTATTCATCATTGGATGCAGGAGCGGCCGCAAAGGTTCAAATCATATGGCCAGGTTTCACAATACAACGCAGGCCGGACGGTTAGACAGAAGGACCTGCCATTTCTGCCACGCCGCTCTTCTGAAGCAGTGCGAACACATCGTCGGCGGCCGCCAGCGCGCCTTCCAGGAAACCGCCGAACTGAGCGGCGACCTCCGTTGATCCCATGATCAGATGCCCGTCCCACAGATCGGCAAGGGCGCGCGGACGCCCATAGACGGGATGCAACCCGCCGGGCGTATGATCGGCCAGGGTTGCCGTCAGCGGATCCTGCGCCCAGTCCTGAAGGACAATCTCCTTCGGGCTGGCCGCGTCCGCTCCGAAAAGCCGCGTCAGCTGATCGCGGGCCATAATCAGCATCTCGTCCTGGTGCGCCGCGCGCACGCCGGCGGGAAAACCGACAAATCCGAACAGCGCATAGGGACCGCCCTCGGCAGGCGATGCGTCGTGAATCTCGACCATCGGCCCCTTGCGGCTCATCGCATCGCCCGACAGCCCGGCCTGGCGCCAGAACGGCCGGTCATAAAGCGCGATGATCTTCGCATGACCGGCCATCCAGGTCGGGATCTGCCGCATCGCATCAAGCGCGTCGTCGGGCAGGGCAGGCGAAAATGCAATCGTCTCAGCCGCCACCCTCGGCGGCAGCGCCAGCACGACATGTCCGGCGGTGATCGGTGCCGTTCCGTCCTCTCCGTCGAGACCGGCCTCGATCGACGCTCCGTTCCAGGCGAGGCTTGCCAGTCGCGCACTGGTCTGCGCGCGTCCGTTCGGCAGGCCGGCGGCCAGCCCGTCGGTCATCCGCGATATGCCGCCGTCAATCCGGTAAGATTCCTGCATCGGGGCCCAGCCCATGCCGCGCGTGGTGTGTCCGTGCGGGTCTTCGCTGACGATATCGCCCTCGGCATATTGCTCAAAGACCGTCAGGTTCAGCCGCCGGGCGAGTTTGGCCATGCGCGGCTGCTCGGGCCAGAACCAGGCCGGGCCGAGATCGAACCCCGTCGAACCTGCCTGAGCGCTCAGCACCCGGCCGCCGAACCTCCGCCGGGCCTCGACAAGCCGGTAATCGATGCCGGCCTGTTCAAGCCGGTCGGCAAGCGCCAGTCCGGCAAGGCCGCCGCCGGCAATCAGAACATCCGTCTGCATCGATTATTGCGCCGGTGCGGCTGGGGTCGTCGCCAGATGATCCCGCTTCAGCCAGATCCGTGCGCCGTCCCGAGCGGCTATTGCCGAAAATTCGTAGCCCGCCGGCAGTCGCAGCCACGAATTTTTCGCAAAATCTTCACCGGCCTCGGAAAACCCGCCATTGAGTACAAAGATTTCAAGACCCCGATGGTCCGGTATGCCGATTGCCGCGCCGGGGCTCCAGATTTCAATGAGAACCTCTTCCAGTGTGTCCTGGAACAGCGGAATTACCGAAACGCCGGGACGGGCCGGATCGGCGACCGGCGTCTGCACATTGGTGTCAACGTGGATCTGGGTCCGGTCGTCCATGTCGAACTGCCAGAGCTTGACCAGGATCGTCGCGCCCTCGTCGGAACGCGGCGTGTGCGAGGATTGCGGCGGGTTGCGGACATAGGAACCGGCCGGGAAATCGCCGTGCTCGTCCTGGAAGACGCCCTCAAGCACCAGATATTCCTCGCCGCCGGTATGCACGTGGGCGGAAAAGGCGCTGCCCGGCGCGTAGCGCACGATGCTCGTCGCCCGCGCCACCTCGTCGCCGATCCTGTCCAGCATCCGCCGCTCGACGCCGGCCATCGGCGAGGGCACCCAATTCAGCCGGTCGGCATGCACCACTGCGCGTTTGGAAAAGTCTGCATTGATGTTCATCGTCTGCTCCTGTTTCGGCGGAAGGCATCAAGGCGCTTCGGAGGCCGGTCCACTTCCGCCGGGCACTATTCTTGATGTTCAAACATAGACGTTGACCTGGGATCTGCAATGCTCGGCGCGTAAACGAATGGCTTTCCGTGCTGGCATTTTTACAGGCGCAGGCCAACGGATCCCAGTCTGGCAATCGTACTCTGGCAATCGTGCCGGCGCGGGCGTGAATTGCACATTTGAGGACGGACCGGGCTGCCGGCTGCCGGCCGCTGCATTCCGTGACGAAAAGAATTCGGTGGACACGAGCCGCACAAAAATTATTCTGGCCGGAGCGGGCTGCGATAATTCACTGCAAAAAGATGGAGCCGCACTGATCCGCACATAAAGGAGGAAACCCAATGAGCCTGAGAAAACTGGTACTCGGATGCGCCCTGGCCGCTTTCGCGGTGGTGCCTGCCCATGCTGTCAAACTGACCGGCGCGGTTCAGTTCGATGACAATCATGCTTTTACCAAAGCGCTGCGCAAATTCGCCGAAGAAGCTTCGGCCTGTTCCGGCGGGTCGCTTGAATTCGATCTGCATCTCAATTCCGAACTGGGTCTTGAGAAAGATTATTTTGAGAATATGAGCCAGGGCATCGCGGTGGATTACGCCATCGTCAGCCCGTCGCACATGTCGACATTCTCCCAGCAGGCGCCGCTGATGGACATGCCGTTCCTGTTCCGTGATCTTGCGCACTGGAACGCCGTGATGGAGCAGGATGCGCTGGCGCCGCTGGCAGCCGACGTTCTTGAAAAGGCCAATGTCCGGCTGATCGGCTATGCCGGCGGCGGAACGCGCCAGCTGATCGTCAACCGGCCGATCACCAATATGAAGGAACTGGAGGGCCTGCCGATGCGGGTCATGGGCGCGCCGATCCAGACGCGGATCTTCGAGGCGATCAATGCCGCACCGTCGGTGATCGCCTATTCGGAAGTCTATAACGCCATCCAGACCGGCGTCATCGACGCAGCCGAAAACGAAGCGGCGGGCATTGAGCAGATGAAGTTCTATGAAGTCGGGCCGCATATCGCGCTGACGTCCCATGCCATCACCGTGCGTCCGATCGGCTTCGCCAATGCCACTTTCGAACGGCTGTCGGAGGCGGAACAGAAATGCGTTCTCGACGCCGGCAAGATCGCCGGCAAGCTCGGGCGCGATATTGAAAGCGGCCAGGACAGCGAAAAGCTGAAAGCGATGGAAGCGGCGGGCCTTTTGACCACCCATCCGTTCATCGAGCGCGACAAGCTTCTTGAACTGGCAGCTCCGGTGAAAAAGGCCTACGCTGAGGAACTGGGCGCCACCGATGTGCTGATGGCGATCGAAGCGGTCAAATAGACATCCGACATTCCGGCGGGATAGCGTCCAGATCCCGCCGGCGTTCACCGACAATCTTCAATAACCGGCAATCCATCAACCGGCAATCGGCACTGTATTGTGCATTGGGGGATATATGCGCGCGCTGCTGGACGGCTATTACCGTCTTTTGAAGCTGGTGCTGACTGTTTTGATGGCGATCTTGATCGTCCCGGTCAGCATGCAGATTCTCAGCCGCTATACCGGCATCATTCCGCGTTTCATCTGGACGGAGGAGATTGCCCGTTTCTGTTTCGTCTGGATTATCCTGATCGGCGCGATGATTGCGGTACGTGACGGTACGCATTTTGACGTCGATGTGCTGCCGCACAGCGCCAATCCCCGGGTCGAGCTGGCCATGGTGATGATCAAATATACCGTCATGGGGATCGTTGCATTGACCTTTATTGTCTGGGGGTATGATTTCGCCGTGCTTGGTTCGCGCCAACAGTCGGAAATTTCCGGCCTTCCGATGCTGTCGATCTATATTGCCTGGCCGATTGCCGGCTTCACCTGGGTGATATTCATCGCGGAAAAGATCTGGGATGAATTCAACCGGTACCGCACGGAGCGTCAGCATGGGGCCCGGTGAAGTCGCAGCGATCCTTTTCGGCCTCTTTGCTGTCCTGATTATCCTCCGCGTTCCGGTGGCGTTTGCGCTCGGACTTGCAGTCGTGCCGGTGTTTTTCATCGATGACCGGTTGACACCGGTTCTGCTGTTGCGGGAAATGTTCAAGAGCTACAATGCGTTTGTGCTTCTGGCGGTGCCGTTTTTCCTTCTGGCGGCCAACCTAATGAATTCTGCAGGCATAACCGACCGGCTGGTGCGGCTGGCCCGCGCCATGGTCGGTCATCTGCCGGGCGGTCTCGGCCATGTCAACGTTGTCGTCTCGATGCTGTTTGCCGGCATTTCCGGTTCGTCGACGGCTGACGCTGCCGGCATCGGTTCGCTGCTGATCCCGCAGATGAAGAAGCAGGGTTACGACACCTCGTTTGCGGTGGCGATCACTGCCTGCTCAAGCGTCATGGGCGTCATTATTCCGCCCTCGATACTGATGGTGGTGTGGGGCGGACTGATGTCGGTGTCCATCGGCGGCCTGTTTCTGGCCGGTGTCGTGCCGGGTATCCTGATTGCCGGCTCGCAGATGCTGACGGTCTATATCTATGCCAAGCGGCGCGGCTATCCGGTCTATGACCGCTCGACGCTGATCGAACTTCTGAAAGCCGCGGCCAGCGCCTCTCTTGCCCTGATGACGCCGCTGATCATTGTCGGCGGCATTGTCGGCGGCCTGTTCACGCCCACCGAAGCCTCGGTCGTCGCCGTGGTCTATTCAATGTTTCTGGGCACGATGGTCTACCGCTCGGTGACGCTGAGCCAATTGCCCGGCGTCCTGTACGACAGCGCGCGGTTTGCAGCGATCTCGCTGTTCTGCATCGGCACCGCCTCGGCGTTCGGCTGGGTGCTGGCCTATTTCAAGATCCCGCTCGCCCTTGTCGATCAGATCGAGGCGATGGGGCTGGGTCTCGTCGGAACCGGCATCATGTGCGCGGTGGCGTTTTTGATCATCGGCATGTTTATCGACGCGATCCCCGCCATCATCATCATGGGCACGGTGCTGTTTCCTGTCACCCAGCATGTCGGCATGCATCCGGTTCACTTCGCCATTATCGGTGTCATCAGCCTGGGTTTCGGACTGGTCACGCCGCCCTACGGCCTGTGCCTGCTGATCACCGCCGCCATCGGCAAGGTCCGCCTCGTCGATGCCTTGCGTGATGTCGTCATCATCCTGCTGCCGATGCTCGGCGTCTTGATGTTCGTCATCCTTGCGCCCGATGTCATTCTCGCTTTGCCGCGCTGGCTGATGCCGAAATTCATGAATTAGCCTGTTTTCAGTTGAGCACTATTGTGCTGTATCCGCCCTGACAAGCTCTTCATAAAGCGACCTCAGCCTTTGGATCATCGGGCCTGCATGGCCGGCGCCGACCGGCTTGCCGTCGATCTCCGCCACCGGGGTCTGGGCGCCGAAGGTTCCGGTCAGAAACGCTTCCTCGGCGCCATAGGCATCATAGAGGGAAAAATTCTTTTCAAACACCGGAATATCGCCGGCGCGGCACAGGTCGATCACCTTCTGCCGGGTCACTCCGTTCATGCAATAATCGCCGGTAGAGGTCCAGACCTCGCCTTTGCGGACGATGAAAAAATTGCAGGCGTTGGTGGTGTTGACGAAGCCGTGCGGATCGAGCATCAGCGCCTCGTCGGCGCCTGCCTGTTCAGCCTGCAGGCAGGCAATCACGCAGTTCAGCTTGGAATGGGAATTGAACTTGGCGTCCTGGGAATGAGGCAGGCCACGCACCTGCGGGACGCTGGCCAGCCGGATGCCGTGCTCGCGTTGGACGGCGCGCGAATGTTCCATGATGATGACGATCGTCGGGCCGGAGCGCGACAAAGACGGGTGCTGGAACGGTTTTACCTTGACGCCGCGCGTCACCATAAGCCGGCAATGCACGTCATGGGTCATCTTGTTGGCAGCGGCCGTCTTCGCAAGCGCGGCGGCGATGCCGGCGCGGTCAATGCCGATATCCAGCGAAACCGCCTTGCAGCTGTCGAACAGCCGGTCCATATGGTCGTCGAAAAACGCCCATTTGCCGTTGTAGAGCCGCATTCCCTCCCACATGCCGTCGCCCAGCATGAAACCGGAATCGTAGACCGAAACCTTTGCCTCGTCGCGGGGCACGATCTCGCCGTTGACGTAGATCCTGATATCGCGGTTGCGTATATCGTCCTCGGCATCGTGCGTGGTGGTGGTCTCCGCAGCAGGCGCGGTCTTGGCGTTCATGGCAATCATCCGATCCTTGGCGCAGGTTTCAGGTCAATCTGACCGGTGCCCGGATGGAATATCGCTAACGTCCGAACCAGTCCACTTCTTCCTCATAGAGGATCGCCGGCAGATCCGCTCCCGGACACCCCACCAGGCGATCCATTTGTCTGATCGTCTGATGATGATGTGCCGATCGCAGGTCAGGCTGTGAACCTTGCGTGAGTGTCCCGTTATGCCGGCAGCGAACCTGCCGGCAGGCGCGCTGGCCAGGGGCCTGGACGCTCTTGCGTCCGCAACGGGTCGTTCCATGTCGCGCGGCTGGACGCAGAAGCCGGCGGCTCGAAACTTGCCGGCATGTTCGGCCTGGAAGCCGCCGGCGATGACGCCATGGAGCTGCGCCGAATGTATGTCGACCCGGACATGCACCGTCGGGGGTGGCGACACGGATGCTGTCGTTTGCGGAAGACTTCTGCCGCGGTCTCGGCGTGGCCACCTTGTTGCTCAGCACGTCGGAACTGCAGCCTGCGGCGCTGGCGTTCTACCGCGCGGCCGGCTACCGGCTCGACCGGCAGGAGCGCATCTGCGAAGCCAGCGTCAAGACCATCGGCGGCAACGTGCTCAGGTCGTATTTTTCCAAGCGGCTGGGCCGGTGAGCAACGCTCGGGATCCGGTTTGCAGGATCAGCGTGATGCAATGAAACCGCCGGGCGACGGCATCGGGCGACACGGCGCGTGGTCGCGTGGCAGAAAAAATATCTTGCCAAAAGTCAATAAACATCCATATACCATCCACATGGATGGAGAATGACCTTAATGAGCAACATCAGGCAACTGCGCGACAAACCGCCGGATAGCGAAAAAATAACCATCAATCTCGGTTATGTCGATTTGGGCCGGGTCGATCTTCTTGTTCAGGAGGGCTTCTATTCCAACCGCACGGATCTCATTCGCACGGCGATCCGGAACCAGTTGGACAGCCACGTCGATATCGTCAGCAGCTCCATTGAGCGGCATACGATGGAACTGGGTCTTCGCGACTATACAAGCAAGGATCTGGAGGCATTGCGGGATGCAGGTGAAGTGCTGCATGTCAAGGTTGTCGGGCTCGCCCGGATCGACCCGGATGTCACGCCGGAACTTGCGTTGGAAACCATCGGCTCCATCACCGTGCTGGGAGCCCTGCAGGCCAGCGCGGATGTCAAAAAGGCACTTGCCGACCGCATTCGATAACACCGGAAATCCACAATAAGGACTATAGAAATGTTCAAACTGAACGGCGGCGCATTGCGCCGGACGACCGATGACGCGCGCTCAAAGCGTTTTTCGGCTGCAAATGATCTCGTGCGGCGCACGCTTGCACAGCATGGGCTCATCAATGACGACCACACCGGAAAGACAGACGCCGGCATACCGCCGGGGCCGGTGTTACCGAATATCCCGCCAAATCCGGGCCTGTCTCTGTCAGGCCTCTCGTTGCGGCCAGGCGCAAACGTCAATGGTGGCCTGGCTATCGCGGACGGTGCGGACTTTCGGCACGACCGGTTTTCCTGCAGTGCAGGAAGCCGTGCCTACCGGACCTATGTTCCGGCCACTGGGGCAGGCGATGTGACCGGAATCCTGGTCATGCTGCACGGATGCACCCAGACGCCGGAAGATTTTGCAGCCGGAACCGGCATCAACGCGTTGGCCGAGAAACACCGCTTCGTCGTGATTTACCCGCAGCAGTCTCGCGGCGACAATGCACAATCATGCTGGAACTGGTTCAGCCGCGGCGACCAGCAGCGTGATCGGGGAGAGCCTGCGATCCTTGCGGGACTGGCAAGGCTGGCAATGAGCGAGCATGGCGTTGCGCCTGAGCGAACCTTTGTCGCCGGGTTGTCGGCAGGGGCGGCGATGGCGGTGATCCTGGGTGAGACCTATCCCGACGTTTTTGCCGGCGTCGGGGCCCATTCCGGCTTGCCCTTCGGCGCAGCCAGGGACGTGCCGTCCGCCTATGCCGCCATGGCCGGAACCGCTCACGAGCAACCCGGTGCGGCAGGGAACCCGGCAAACGTACGCACCATAATCTTTCACGGAACTGAGGATGCGACGGTGCATCCCTCCAACAGCGAGACAATTGCACGTCATGTGCTGGACCGGCTGCCGCAGCAGACCATCCAGACAGTCGAAAATGGCAACAGCTCGGGCTGTTCGTTCACCCGGACGATCACAGCGACCCCCGGCTGCCGTGCGGATCTGGAATATTGGATGATCGACGGGATGGGACATGCCTGGTCCGGGGGCCATCCATCGGGCTCTTTCACGGATGCAAAAGGCCCTGACGCCAGTGCCGAAATGATCCGTTTCTTTTTCGACACTTCGGACGGGGAACTCTGATGACCGCCACAACCCTGACATTCGACGCCGTAAGCGAAGCGGCGCCGGGACCGAAATGGTCGGCGCGGTGGCGCCGGTCCTGGCCCGCCTATGAGGCATGGTTCGTGGCCCGCGGCGGTGACCTGGGGCCATCCAGGCCGAAGTGCAGATCGGCGCTGCGCCGGTACATGCCTGAACTGCTCCCGGTCTATGACCGGCTGGTCCATCTCGCCGGAGGCTCAGACCGTGCGGCACGGTTTCTGTCGACATGGTGCCCGCCGCAATACCTTGGCGGATGTTCCCTGGCGGCGATGGCCGATGGCGACGATGTCCGGCTGGTGCGCAATTACGATCTGTCGCCCGACCTGAACGAAGGTCTGCTGATGCGCACGGAATGGACAGGGCGGCCGGTCATGGGGATGGTGGAGTTTCTATGGGGTCTGTCGGATGGCATCAACGATGCCGGCCTCAGCGTGGCGCTGGCCTATGGCGGACGGTCCATAACGGCAACGGGTTTTGGCATCACGACGATCCTGCGCTACGTTCTGGAAACCTGTTTCACTGTTGACGACGCGATGAAAGTCTTCCGCCGGGTACCCTCGCATATGGCTTACAATGTGGTGCTGGCAGACAGGTCGGGACGGACTGCGAGTATCGAATTGTCGCCGGGCGGCGGGGTGAAATTGATGCCTCTGGCCATCGCCACAAACCACCAAAGCGGTGCGGAACGGCCCGAGCGGGCAGGGTTTACCCGCACCTTTGAAAGGCACGCCCATCTGCAACAATTGGCGACGGCTCCTCAATGTCTGAGCACGCATTTTCTGAAGACACCCTTGCATCAGGATCGCTACGCGGAAGGTTTCGGAACCTTGTTCGCCGCCGAATATGATCCCGTCGAAAAGAGCATGAGTCTGATCTGGCCCGCACAGCGATGGGACCAGTCCCTGAACGCCTTTCGCGAAGGCCGGCGGGTGATTGATTATTCAGATGGTCAGGCCATCCAAATCGTCCGCAAAACAACCGACACGCCAGTTACCCGGCCGGACTGGTCTTTGGCACATCAAATCGATTGGAGCGCCGTCGCCCGCGAATACGCGGCGGGCCGGGGGCAGGCGATCGAGGCCTATCTCCCAAACCGGCGAGGGGCTGATCCGGACGAGGTTTGCAGGTGGCAATATCAGATGCAACCAAAGAATTTGCCGTTTCTGAGGTCGTGAAAATGGAGACTTCCCCCGGCGGTCAGTCCGCCTCAAGCCACGGTGCGACCACGTTGCGGGTCTCGGCGCTCGGCACGACCGGGACGATTTCAAATCTCGCACCGGTTCCGCGCCAGGCCAGAACCCATTGCTGCAGCAAAGATGCATCGTCGCATTCCATCAGTTGAAAGCAGCGGGCAAAATTCGGCTCGATCCAGCTATCGACATAGGTCAGTCCATCCGGCAATTGCCGCCCCTCGTCACGAAGGCGCCGGTAGACCGGCAGCATATCGTCGTTTTCGAAACGCTCGATGATCATGAACAGCATATCTGTGCCTCCCGTCATGCGGGCCTCAGCATATTGCAAATCGGCGCGGCGGGCGATGGCCAATTGCCAGGATTCCGCGGCTTCCCCGGAAATTCTGCCGGTCACGGACGAACCGCGTCTCCTGTTCCTGTTTGATGCTCAGGCGATGGGAAGGCCGCGCAGGACCTCTCGAAACGCCAGGATGCAGATCACGATCCCGACGATGATCATCATCGGGCGGTCCGGCACCCGTCCGACAATATAGGCGGCGATTGGCGCTGCGAATACACCGCCGACAATCAGGCCAAGGATAATTGGCCAGAGCTCGAGCCCGATGGTGGATAAAAACGTAATCGAGATCGTCGTTGTGACAAAGAATTCGGCCGATCTTGTCGATCCGATCGTCGTCTTCGGCCTGGCGCCCTGGCCAACCATCGACGATGTGACGATTGGCCCCCAACCACCGCCGCCGATGGCATCAAGAAAGCCGCCGGTAAAACCCAAGGCCCCTAGGAAGCGGGGCTGCTTTTCCTCCATATTCCGGTTGCGGACCGCTTTCGACAGCACCCAGACGCCCATAACCGCCAGATAGGCCCCGACGAACGGACGGATCGTGCTGCCGTCGACATTGGAGAGAATATAGGCGCCAATGCCGCCTCCGATCATGCCCGGGACAGCCAGCCGCCGGACGATACTCCAGTTGACGTTGCCGAAGCGCCAATGGGAAAGGCCAGAGGCCCCAGTGGTGAAAACTTCGGCCGCATGAACGCTGGCGCTGGCGACTGCGGGCGTCACCCCGATGCTGAGCAGAACTGAGGTGCTGAACAGGCCATAGGCCATACCGATCGCGCCATCGATAAGCTGCGCGGAAAATCCGACCGCAACGAAGAGCAGGAAGTCGCTCATCAGCAGTTTGCCGTCAGATCGATCGTCATGGCCTTTCCATCATCTCCGTTCAACGCACATCACGAAATCCGGCGATGATACAGGTCAATTCGCCAGACACATACACTGTAATTCCGGTCATGCTGCATTAGCCGGTTGCCGCTGTTGGCAGTCTCGCCATTGCATGGGCTCGATCCGGTGGGTTTTGGTTTTTGCCCGTCCCGGGCCGCCGCCCACGCTCGGGTCTTTGTTGCAAATACATCTGTGTCGCCACTTGCGCTTTTGTTCACACTCCTGTGTACTGACCTCAGGGGAAACATGACGCCGATTGCGGGAACAATGCGGAGTTAATCCGCCATTTCCGGTCCTGCGGCGTCGGAAATGGGTGACGGGAGTGATGGTTTGTCGGTTCTCCAGCTGAAGCAGATCTCCAAGAATTTCGGCGCCATCAACGCGCTCGCCGATGTCGATCTGACGATCGGGCACGGCGAGGTTGTCGGTCTGATGGGCGATAATGGCGCCGGCAAGTCGACATTGATGAAAATCATCGCCGGCAATTTCCCACCGTCTTCCGGCCAGATCGTGCTGGAAGACCGGCCTGTCGCCTTCCACAAACCACTCGATGCCAGGCGTGTGGGGATCGAGATCGTCTATCAGGATCTGGCGCTTTGCGACAATCTGACGGCGGCGGCGAATGTCTTTCTCGGCCGCGAACTGAAGAAGGGAGTCGGCCCGTTCCGCTGGCTCGATCATGCGGCGATGTTCCGCCGCGCCGGCGAGCTTTTTGTCGAACTGAAATCGGAAACCAGGCCGCGCGATCTAGTGCGCCAGATGTCGGGCGGCCAGCGCCAGGCCGTCGCCATTGCCCGTACGCGATTGTCGGATCCCAAGCTTGTTCTGATGGATGAACCGACGGCGGCAATTTCGGTGCGCCAGGTGGCCGAGGTGCTCGATCTGATCCACCGGCTGAAAGCAACCGACCATGCCGTCGTGCTGGTCTCCCACCGGATGCCCGACGTCTTCGAGGTCTGTGACCGGGTGGCGGTGCTCAGGCGTGGCAGTAAGGTTGCCGACAAGCCGATCAGCGAGACCAGCCCGGAAGAGGTGACCGGTCTGATTACGGGGGCGATTGAAACGGCATGACGACAGAAACCCATTCATCCTCCCACGCGGCAATCGGCGAGGATATTACCGAGCGCCGCGAGATGGGATGGCTGCAGGCGATGACCCGCACCCAGCCGTTCTGGGTGTTCATCGCCATCCTCGCCATTGGCCTTGTCATGACGTTCGTCTCCGACGTGTTTCTGACGGAACGCAACATGTTCAACATTACCCGCAATTTCGCGTTTTTCGGCATTATGGCGCTGGGCATGTCGGCGGTGATCACCACGGCCGGCATCGACCTTTCGGTTGGTTCGCTGATGGGGCTGACCGGAATCGTCACCGGCCTTGTCATGGAGGCCGGCTACGGCATCGGATTCGGATTTGCCGCCTGCATGGGCGCCGCCGCTCTGGTCGGGCTGATCAACGGGGTACTGATTGCCTATCTGCGCATGGCGCCGTTCATCGTGACGCTCGGCATGCTGGCGATGGCGCGCTCCATCGCCCAGGTCATGTCGAACAACAAAATGATCTACGCGTTCGGCCCTGACCAGGATCTGTTTGAATGGGTCGGCGGCGAGAGCATTATCGGCGTGCCCAACCCGGTCTGGGTTCTGATCATACTGACCTGTGTCTTCTGGTGGGCTTACCGTTATTCCACATGGGGGCGCTGGGTCTATGCCGTCGGCGGCAACGCCCAGGCCGCCAAACTGTCCGGAATTCCGGTGGAACGGGTCATTGTCTCCGTCTATGTCATCAGCTCCCTGTGCGCCGGGCTTGCCGCCTTCCTGCTGGTCGGCTGGTTCGGATCGGTGACAAACGCCATCGGCCAGACCTACGAACTCAACGTTATTGCCGCAACTGTCATCGGCGGCGCCAATCTGATGGGCGGCGTGGCGTTCGCATTCGGCGCACCGATCGGCGCGGCGCTGATGGAACTTATCCGGAATTCCCTGTTGCTGGCGGGCATCGACGCCCTCTGGCAGCAGTTCTTTGTTGGTCTGTTTCTGATCCTTGCGGTGCTTCTGGAACAGATCCGCAACCGCGGAAAATCCTGACCGGATCGACCGCTAATTTGTGTAAACCCAATTGGGAGGACGATCATGAAAAGACTGATACTGGCAGCAACAATTGTTGCCATTGCACTGCCCGGCATCGCTGTCGCGCAGAGCAAACTGAAACTGGCGCTGGTGCCGAAGGCGATGAACAATCCGTTCTTCGATCTGGCCCGCGACGGCTGTTACAAGGCGCAGGAAGAGCTTGGCGATGTGGAATGCGTCTATATCGGCCCGGGCGAGCATACCGAGCTTGAGCAGATCCAGATCGTCCAGGATCTGATCAGTCAGGGCGTCGACGGCATTGCGGTCGCCCCGTCAAACGCTCCGGCCATGGGCAAGGCCCTTAAGGCGGCGGTTGCCGCCGGTATTCCGGTCATGACCTGGGATTCCGATGTTCTTGAGAAAGACAAGGATATTCGCGCGACCTATCTCGGCACCAAGAATTACGATATCGGCGTCAACCTGGCGACCATCGCCCAGAAACTGCAGCCCGATGGCGGCAAGGTCTGCCTGCAGACCGGCGGCGCCGCGGCAGCCAACCATAATGAGCGCCTGCAGGGCATCCGCGACACGCTTGGCGGACGGTCCGGCACGACGCCTCCGGGCGATCCGCTGGCCGGCGATAACGGCTGGACGGAAGTGGCCGGCTGCCCGCTGATCACCGACGATGACGGCAACAAGGCGGTTCAGGGCATGACCGATATCCTGGCCAAGGAAGCCGATCTGGCGGCGTTCATCTCAACCGGAGCCTTTACGCAATGGTTCGACAATGCCTACCGCCAGGCGGTCGAGCCCTACAAGGCCAAGATGGATTCCGGCGAACTGTCAATCATCGTCGCCGATACGCTGCCGATGCAGATGGAACAGCTGAAGGATGGCCTGTCGAACGGCCAGGTTGGCCAGCGGCCGTTTGAAATGGGCTATCAGGCCATGTTCATCCTGAAGGATCTGGCTGCCGGCAAATCGGTCAATGATCCGATCTATACCGGGCTGGATGTCTGCGACAAGAACAACGTCGACAGCTGCCTGGCAAAGTAGCGCGGCGAGCCGCTGAGGCATGAATGATGCAGGGCCGGGCAGGCGTGAAGCGCCCCCGGCCTTTGCGGGGAGCCGGACATGAAGCAAATCCTGACGTTGCGGCTTTTCGGGTTGACCGCGCTCTGCCTGATACTGGCCCTGATACTGGCATCGTGCGCCACGCCGGCCAGCGGGCCGGGTTACGAGCCGGTTGCCGCCGCTCCGGGCAAGGGCATCATCTATGTCTATTCCCTGGATTATCCCTACGGACTGGCAAAGATAGCGGTGGATGGAAACGAAGTCGCAACGATGGAGCACAGGGGCTTTGTCGCAATCCCGGTATCGGCGGGAAGACACACCGTCCGGGCGCGCAAGGGCTGTATACCGCTGTGTGCCCTGTACGATGCCGGCAGGAACGCTGTGGTCGATGTTCCCGCCGGCGGCAGCGTCTATCTGCGCATCGAGGTTGTCTATCAGGGGATGGCGGGTACGGTTTCGATCTATACGGAAAGGTTCTCGCAGATTCCCAATGAATCCGCTGCAGTGGAAATCAGTCGAACCAAACGGAGCGCCGGTTCGCCCGCGCAAACAAGGTGACGTTTTGCCATTTGCCGCCGCTGCGCCGGCGTAACTACTCGACTATGGACGACAGCGGCAACCGGCAGGTGACGATGAGGCCGTCGGGACGCCAGTCGACAGTCAAGTGGCCGTTGAACTGGATCTGGATTATGGTTTCGACGAGTTTGCTGCCATATCCCAGGCGTGTCGGCGGGACCACTGGCGGTCCGCCGGTTTCGCGCCAGATCAGGGCATAGATGCCGTCTTTTCCGCCTTCGTGACGGCCGACGCATTGCACGCCGCCAGTTGTACTCAACGAACCATATTTCGCGGCATTCGTCATCAACTCGTGGAAGACCATGCTGACGGCCTGGGTTCCGGCGGGGCTGATCCGAATATCCTCAATATCGAGTTCGATCTGCTCGGCCCCGATCTGGTTGGCTAGAATCGTGTCGGCGACTGCGCCGAGGCTGGCGCCGGACCAGCCGCCTTCAATCAGCAGGTCATGGGTTCGCGACAGCGACATCAGGCGTTTTTCGAATCCGCACCGGAAGGCGTCAAGGTCGCCGGCATTCTGGCCGGTCTGCCGGGCGATCGCCTGGATGACGGACAGGATGTTCTTGACCCGGTGGGACAGTTCCCGTTGCAGCACGGCCTGCCGGCTTTCGAAGGTTCGCCGTTCGATGGCCGTCGTCAGAATATTGGCAACCGATTGAAGCAGGTGAATATCGTCTGCGGTGAAACTCCGCCGGGCAGTCGTGTGGACGCCCAGGACGCCGAAGGGTTCCTTGCCCCTGCCGCCGATAACGGTGCTGATGCCGCTGACAACATGATTGTCGAGCAGAAGGTTCGGACCGTGAAACCGGGTTTCGATTTCCAGATCATCAACGATGACGGGCTCGTTGACGCTAAGCGTATAGCCTGCCTGTGAATCCGACCCGGCATCGACTGTCACCTCGCCGACCGATCCGGCCGGCCAGCCGACGCCGGCCCGCATGATCAGATCGTTGCTGGCCGGGCGATATTCCAGGATCTTGGTGAATTCGACATTCAGCGCCGTGGCCAGCCGCTCGACGGCCTGTTCGAACAAAGTCTCATGGCGGTCGCTTGCAAGCGCCAGCATGCCAAGCTCAGAAACCGTCTTGACCTGTTCGATGCGCGACTTCAGCTCGCTCTCGACAGCTTCCTGCGCCGTGATGTCGAGCAGCATGTTCACTGCGCCGATGATCGCGCCCTTGGCGTTGCGGATCGGCGTCGGATGAGCCAGAAACGTGACCCGGCTTCCGTCCGGCCGTTCGGCGACAGCCTTTTCGCCACGGCTTGGCTTGCCGGATTTCAGCGCCCGCGCCATCGGGCACCGGTCGTGCCGCATCCGCCTGCCGTCGATCTCGAACAGGCGCCACGAGCCGCACCATCGCTCGTCGCCGCAATCCGGTGTCCGGCCCCACAATTCGACGGCCGCCTTGTTGTACAGGTTGATCCGTCCGCTGGCGTCCGTTGTGTAGATCGCTGCCGGAATCGCATCTATCAGCGTCGCCAGATCGATATCCCCGTCCACCAGGCCAAGCAGAGTCTCAACGGCATTTTCGGGTTCCATCTGCAGCATCATCAAGCTTGTGTCCCTTGTCAAATCGCTGGTCGCTTCGTCGGTCGGCCAATCGGGTTGCGTTTTCCCTGCTGCGTCCGGAGCCCCGTCGCACACAGCGAAGTTGCAACTTACCGTAATAATGAACAGCCGTAGAGTCGCCGATGACTGACACCATGCTTTGTCAGCCAATCCACCCATGATCACACTTTGAGCAATTTGCTTAAAAACTGTAACTTACTAACTTTACACACTTCAATGGATTTACTAACTTTTTTGCATTGGAATTTGTGTGGGAGGTGACAATGAACCGAGCGCGCGATGAGCGGCTGCAAATCATGCTTAGTCCAACCGAGCGGAAAGCCATTGACGATTGGCGGTTCCAGGCTCGCATGCCGAGCCGGGCATCGGCTGTACGGGAACTGCTCAGGCGGGGTCTGATTGCGGAAGGCTTCGATATTGCCAATGACGATTCAAAATCGAGTGAGTTCGGCGTACTCCGCAACGAGCAGGGCTGAGGCAATTCAAAAATCCGCTGCCCTGTGAATCGAAGTCGAAGACCTGGTATCGAGCAGCAGGGTCCGCGAGAAACGCGAACCCGCGCATGAAAATCAGTGATCTCCAGCGAAATCTGCTTGTTATGTTCATGTTTTACCCCATAATAACGTTGTTGGCGCAACGCTGACGTGGGCCGGTGCCGGCGCCGGTAACAGGTCAGCGCTCTGGCGCCGTCACCCGGCACCGCTTCCTTATGATGGCGGTCGCTTTCCGCCCGCGCACAGGTATGCAGGAAGGACTGTCCAATGGGTTGGCTAACACGGGTTCTGGCCCTGTTCGGCGGAAAAAAGCTCTTCCCCAGGATCGAGGCGCCAAGCAGCGGGCCACCGCCCGATCACCCGGGGCAGCCGATAGTATCCTGGTCGGCGGTCGAGGCCGCTCAGTCGGGCGGCGACCATTACGCATTGGTTCAGGCCATCGTCGATTTTGTCAACGCCATGTCGCACCAGGGTCTTTATGCCAATTCCGAAATCGCCGGCAACGCGGTGCAGGCCTATAATGCCGACTATTATCTCGCCCAGGTTGAAAATGGCGGGCACAGCCAGTTCATCCACAACAGCCGGGCCAACGCATCCACCACCTGGCCGGGTGCGCTGGCCGGGCTGCGTGCTTCCGGCGCACGCCGTCAGGCGCGCCTGTTGCAGAAGATGATCGCCTGGGCTGAGGCAAATCCGGACGACGCGGACGAGCAGACCGGGTTCAACGGCGGCCGCGATGATACGCTGGACCGGTTGGATTACGGTTTTTTTGCCGCTGAGAAGAAATCGCCGATATTGGAAAGCATGGCCCGGTGGATCCTAACCTGGCCCGACCTTTATGTCGTTGACGATCCTGGTTATCCCGCCACGATCGACCGTGTCGCGATGGCCAACCCGCAGCGCGGGGCACGGCAAGTGGCCCGCCGGATAGGCATGCTCGATCATCAGATCAATGACTGGCTGCACGTCGCGCTCGGCATGGCGGCGGCGGCCAGCTCTGAAAACGAAATCTGCCTGGGGATCGGCGGCGGCTCGATTGACGTCGTCGAAGGGGAAAGGCGGCTTGCGTGGCTCGTTCACACCAATGCCGGCCATCGATTTGGTGTGCTCACCGATGAACATGTTCGGCTTTACGAACGAGTTGGGCCGCCGATCCGGCCGGCACCGGATGTCTGGGATGCTGACGCTTTGGCAGCGTCGCCCGGGCTCGGCCGGAACGCTGCACGCCCGACCTGTGGCCGGCGTCTCGCCCATGTCGATTGTGAACGGATCCGTGAAGTTGTCGGGCTGGCCAACCGCTGCCGATCGGCGGCGGCGATCGATCTTGTGTTGCGCAAGACCGGCAAGCTCAGCGACGATGTCGTTCTTTCCGCGGTTGAAGGCACCGACGGTGATCCAGCCAATCAGGCATCAGGAACCGAAGCCGGGCCGCCTCAGGTCAGATGGGCAGTCGCCGTGGACAACAATGTGCTGCTGGCATTGACGCGGGCGGATAGCGCCTCGCTGTTCCGCCCGACGATCGCGAACCGCTGGTCACGGTCGGCGCTGAGGAGATCGCCGGCCACGCCGAACAATATGCCGACGAGGGTTGGTAGCGCTGGCCGCATCTGCCGGATTGTTGCCACCCAGGTCCTGATGGCGACAAGGCAATGAGGCATGACCTTGCGCCGGACCGTTGTTGGCCCCACATACCCAGTTCGGACCGTTGGCCTGAAAGTGCAGTGCTGCAAAACGGATTTGCGGCAAAGCGTGTGCTCAATCGATTTTTTAAGCACCCTCGAAAACCTGCCATTTCAAGGACCCGGCGCCGGCTGACTGGACCTTTTTGAACGGCTTTTCTCCGCTGCTTTGGCGCATCCGGTTGTTATGCGACGATCCGCACTGTTCGCCGTGACGGAGCAAAAAAGCCGGTCTTGCCGAAAGCCACCGGGACACCGGCATCATTATGGCGAACTTAAGAATACCGATTGGGAGGAAGAGATTGTGCGCAGTTCTGACATGAGGCATGTGTTCGCTGCCGGCTTTCTGGCTGCAACATTCATCGGCCTGCCGGGCACGGCCCAGGCCAAAAACCTGATGGCCGCCTGCGCGGCCGAAATAGCGGCCAATTGCTCCGGTGTCTCCAAGGGGCGCGGCCGGATCTCCGCGTGCCTCTACGCCCATGGCGACCGGCTGTCCGGCGCCTGCAAAACCGAGGTGACCAAGGTCAGCGAAAGCCGGCTGTTCCGGCGAAACATTCCCACCGGCGTTCTGTCCGTGCAACGCCTGGAATTCGAAGCGGGCCTGCGCAATGCCTGTGCGTCCGATACCGACAAATTATGCTCCGGCGTAAAGACCGGCAACGGCCGGATTCTGGCGTGCCTTTATTCCCGGTCGAACCGCCTGAGCAAAACCTGTTCCTCAGAGGCGAAAATGATCGGCAAATAACCCGGCTGTGGCGCTTCGCCGGATACGCCGTCATTTTTGCAGTTTGAAGCCTGCGGATGCGGCTTCGTTGATATCGGTCAAATACGCGGCAACGGAATTGCGGCAAGTCTATCCGGATTGTCACTGAAACAGGTTGGAGTGCGATGATGGGAAAGACCAGGGAAAAGGCCGGGGAAAAGCCCAGAGAAAAACCCAGAGAAAAACCAAGGCGGACGATTGTCGAGGAAATCGAGGTCGCCGGCAGCCAGCTTGTCGACCGGGTCAAGGACCTGGCGAAAGAGGGAAATGTCCGGCAGTTGAGAATTGTTGCCGACGATGGCGATGTGTTTCTTGAAACGCCGTTGAATATCGGTCTGGTTGTCGGCGGCGTGGTCGTGCTGGCTGCACCGTGGCTGGCAATTCTCGGCGCGATCGCCGCTCTGGTCACCAAGGTCCGCATCGAAGTCGAACGCGATGCCGAAGACGGGGACAAAACCAGCGGCAAAACCGCCGGGAAGTCCAAAAAGGCCAAAAAAGTTTAGCCCGCAGACCGGTAACAATGACCCGGCCTGCTGTTAGTCCGGCATCGGCGGATGCGGCGCTTCGTTGAAGCAGCCGATCACCGACTGGTCCATGTCGATAATCGCGCCGGTCATCATGCCGCTTTCCGCCGACGACAGAAAGCCGACGCTGCGCGCCACTTCCGAGGGTTCCAGCAGTCGGCCGAACGGCTGCGCCCTGACCGCCTCGTCAAGCCAGCCTTCATCGGCTGCGTGATAGTCTTTCTGGATCCGGTCCTCGCCGGGCGTATTCATCCAGCCGATATTCAGACCGTTGACGCGGATCCTGTGGCGCAGCACGGAATAGGCGACGTTTTTCGTCAAGGTCGACAAAGCGCCCTTGGAAGCGCAATAGGCGGTGATGAATGGCTGGCCGCCATGCGCCGCCATCGACTGGATGTTGACCACCGTGCCTTCGATCTGTCGGTCGCGCATCACCGTCAGTGCGTCCTGCATCAGAAAGAACGGCGCCCGGGTGTTGACGTTGAACATGGTGTCGAACAGGTCCGGGCTGGTATCGAAAATGGTGCCGCGGTCGGTGATCGCCGCAACGTTGACCAGTGCATCGACGCGGCCGAATTTTGCAACCGTCTGAGGCACCACCTGTTTGAGCGCGGTGATGTCGGACACGTCGCAGGCGATGAAATGGGTCGGGCAGCCCTGTTGCGTCAGTGTGCCGGCGACCGCCTCGCCACGGTCGCGGTTGCGGCCGACAATGGCGATGCCTTGCGCACCGCCGGCGGCGAAATGTTCGGCAACAGCCTGGCCAAGCCCCTGGGTGCCGCCTGTCACAAGGGCGATTTTTCCGCTCATATCGGTCATCGTTCATCCTCCTGCTGAAACGACCATTTGGCTGGCCGCTTTTATCGACTGGATTATCCTTTGCCGCATACTGGCAAGTTCGGGTGGGATCGTCATCCCTGAAAATCGGACAAGATCCGGCATATCAGGCCCTGTTTTCAATGATCTGGCTGCGGGCCGAGGCCCGTGGTATAATCATCATGGGGTGTGTTGGTTCGAAAACCGTTGCGCGGGTTGCTTTCATTCAGCGGCCGGTTTCCGAATCGTGGAAGTGCGAGCGAAACGTCGTCGATGGACCGTGCTGTTGAGGGGCTTCTGAAGTTGGCATCCGGCATCCGCTGGGGCCGTGCTACACTCATCGTAGTGGGGCTCATCGGCCTGTATCTGGTCGGCAATTTCACCGGCAAGTGGATTATCGCATCCGCCGACATCGACCAGCAGATTGCTGCGCAGACAATGATGCGCCGGGTCATGCTGACCGGGCTTGGGCTTTATGTCATTCTGACCGCCATTCCCTTCATGCCCGGTGTCGAGGTCGGCATCAGCATGTTGATGCTGATGGGGTCAAAGATCGCCCTCCTGGTCTATCTCGGCACGATTACCGCGCTGACATTGTCGTTCCTCACCGGCCGGTTCATTCCCGCCCGCATCAGCGCCCGCGCGTTCGGGTTTTTCGGCCTGGCCCGGGCTCAGGAACTGCTCATCCAGGTGGCCGGCAAGCCGGTGCGCGAACGGGTTGCCGTCCTGATGCAGAGTGCGCCGGAGGGTCTGGCGCCGATCATGCTCCGCCACCGGTATCTGGCGCTGGCCATATTGATCAACCTGCCGGGCAACATGCTGATCGGCGGCGGCGGCGGGATCGCGATGGTTGCCGGCATGACCCGGCTGTTTTCCTTGCCGGCCTTTCTTTTGACGATTGCGATCGCTGTGGCGCCTGTGCCGCTGATCATCTATTTTGCGCAATATTGATTGTCTGCCGATCGCCGATGGGCGTTAAACGCCGCGCTGCATCCGCCGCAGCCGCATCATGGCGACGATCCCGTAGGCCGGCCCGATTGCCAATGCCGCCAGGATCAACGGCCAGCCGAAGGCTGCTGCCAGAACCGGGGTGACCTGCACCGTAACGACGGTCAGCGTAAAGCCGAGCGCTGTCTGCAGGGCCATGAGACTGCCGGCCTGTTCAGCCGGCGCAGCATCGGCGACAAGCGCGGAAAACTGCGCAGAATCGGGAACGATCGTCGCGCCCCAGATCATGATCAGGCCGAATGTCAGCCAGACCGGTCCGCCGAAGGTCATTGCCGTTGCCAGCGCCGCCGCTCCGCTCAATGCCATGGCGATAATGGTGATTTCGGCCTTGCCGATCCTGTCGGCCATCAGGCCGGCGGCAATTGAAGTCAACCCGCCCAGCCCGATGGCCAGGAACGCAGTCAGTTTGGCCATCTGTGCCGCGCCGGCGGCCGGCAGGGTCGCGGAATAGGAAACGGAGGCTGCGACGCCAATCCATGCCCACATGGCATAGAGTTCCCACATGTGGCCGAGATAACCGGCATAAGCGAGGCGGATGCGACGGTCGGTCCAGGCAATCAGAATGGCGCGCGGATCAAACGCCGGTGCGCGGGCGTGATGGGGTCCAAGCGCGGCTGCAAGAACCAGCAGGCCGCCGGCCGCGGCAGCAATCGATGTCGCAATGACCGCAACCCGCCAGTCGGCGCCGCCGAGCATGGTCACCAGATGCGGTGAGGCGGAGCCCAGCGTCAGTGCGCCAACCAGCAGGCCGACAAGGAAACCCCGGTCACGGGTACCCCAGCCGACAGCAATTTTCATGCCGACAGGGTAGACTCCGGCCAGCAGCGCGCCGGTCATGAAACGCAGGAGTATCGCCAGATTGCCGCCGATTGCGGCAAACAGAAGGCCGGCGTTCACCGTTGCTGCCAGGGCAGCGCTGAGTGCAAGGACCCGCCGTGGATCGTAGCGATCGGCCAGGCCGAATACCGCGAATATCAACGCTCCGGCAACGAACCCCGCCTGCACGGCACTGGACAGGAACGCCTGGCGCATTGGCGTTATCGGCGCTTCCGCAAGCATGTCCGGCAGAATCGCCGCCGATACGAACCAAAGACTCATCGCAGCGATTTCTGCGACGACAAGGGCGGAAATGGAGCGGAATTTGGATGGCGACATTGTCCAGCCTATACCGTTTCGGCGTTTGCGGTGAGAAGCGAAATATTCGTGATCAACCGCGTGGCGGCATAAATGTCAGTTTGGTAACAATCTGTTAGCCATGACCGCACTCTCTAAGGCAAAAGCGCGAGGATGCCAGTTGCTGGAATTCACCGGATCCGTGCTCCGAAGGCTCTGGGTCATGGAGCGTAACTCACTGAAGTATATACGCTAATCAAAACGCTGTAATCTTTTGTTTTCCACGATTTTTAATTTCATTGGATATATCGAGCGCCATTTCGGACAAGTGTTTTAAGGGAACGGAAACCAGCGTCTGCCAAGGTCTGCGGAACGTTTTGGGGTTTGGCTTTAATAATGGCTGCAAAGAGTCGATTTCTCGCGATTTCCGACTATCGCGCAAAGATAATGACAGGCGTCGCCGTGGCGGCGCTTGCGCTCCATATATTGATTTTTGCCGGCACGGAGTTTGATTTCATCCGATTTTCATCGGACGGATCTTATTTCGGCACACTGGGTTCGGTTTTCAATTCCGGTTTACTGGTACTTGTGGCGGTGCTGGCGCTGGCATGCGTGATCTTTTTTCAAAACGCATATCTCAGCGGCGTTCTGGCCAAGATGAAGTTGACGCGCGAGATCGACGATCAGAACGAGCGTCTGGCTTTTACCGATGAAATGACCGGTCTTCCGAACCGCCGGAAGTTTGAGCACAAGCTCGATGCCCTGCTTGAAGAGCGTCTGGTGTCACGGCGTCCTTTTGCCATCGCTTTTCTTGATCTTGATGGTTTCAAGCCGATCAATGATTTTTATGGCCATGCTGCCGGCGACGATATTCTGCGCCAGGTTGCATTGCGTCTTGAAGGCGCAATCAGCGACAAGGGTTTCGTTTCCCGCTTCGGTGGTGACGAATTCGGCCTGATCTGTCCGGGTATTGCCACTGAGGAAGAAGCAAACACGCTGGGTGATGTGCTGTCGGAAGTGCTTTGTGCGCCTTACGACCTCGATGTGCGCAAGGCCCGGCTCAGCGCATCGTTCGGCTTTGCGGTGTTTCCCAATGCCGGCGAAAACGCCGAGGATCTGCTGCATCGGGCCGATACCGCGCTTTATGAATCCAAGCGCGCCGGGCGGGGCAAGGTTTCGATTTACTCGCGCAAGCTGGAAGACAAGATGCGCGAACAGGCCGTTGTCGAACAGGCATTGCGCAAGGCGATCGCGGAGAAATCCATCGAGCCGCATTACCAGCCGATTGTCGATCTGATGACCGGAAAAATCCTTGGCTTTGAGGCCCTTGCCCGCTGGACCGATCCTGAACTGGGATCCGTTCCGCCGACAAAGTTCATCGCCATTGCCGAGGAACGGGGCCTGATCGGAGACCTGACCGATCTGCTTTTCGAAGCGGCCGCGGCTGAGGCAGCCAAATGGCCGAAAGACAGTTTCCTGTCGTTCAATCTGTCGACAGTTCAGCTGGCCGATGTTGGCACGGGCCTTAAGATGATGAGCGCCATGTCGAAGGCGGGACTCGACCCGCGGCGGCTTGAAATCGAAATTACCGAGACGGCCCTGCTTGGCGACGTCGAAACCGCGAAAGATGTGATACGCACATTCCGCTCATCGGGTGTCGGTATAGCACTCGACGATTTCGGTACCGGCCATTCCAGCCTGGGGTATCTGCGCGAATTGCCGCTGGACAAGATCAAGATTGACCGGTCGTTCGTATCGGGCATTGAAACCGAGAAGCAATCTTATCACATCATCAAGGCGGTTCTGGAGCTTTGCGCCGGTCTTGAGCTGAAGGTCGTTGCTGAAGGTATCGAGGAGCGCCAGCAGGCATCGCGGCTGATCAGCCACGGCTGCGGAGCCGGGCAGGGCTACCTGTTCGGTCGCCCGATGCCGGCCGCGCACGCCAACAAGCTGGTCTGGGCGTCGGCCCGTTCCGAAGAGCAGGAATTTGCGGTCAACTAATGAATAATCGAGGGATGCTGCAGTGTTTAACGAAGTTGGCAAGCAATCCTTAAGCCGAAACTGCTAGTAAGATTTGAAGAGAATTGGATACGAATTCTGGAGCGATAACCGCCGATATCATGGCGGGCCGGGATTTTTGTTTTTGAGCGTGAAAGGACAGGCCTGATGATTCTGGTGGCGGAAGACAATGAAGTAAACCAGATCGTGGTTGAACAGATCCTCCTCGAGGCGGGTCAGGACTACAAGATCGTCGACAATGGCCAGGTGGCCGTGGACGCCTACAAGGAGCAACGGCCGGACCTGATATTGATGGACGTGTCGATGCCGGTGATGAACGGTCTCGAAGCGACCGAAGCGATCCGGGCGCTGGAAGTCGCATCCGGCGACCGGGTGCCGATTATCGGATTGACGGCCCACGCCCTCAAAGGCGATCGCGAAGTCTGCATGAAGGCAGGGATGGACGATTACATGTCCAAACCCATCAGCCCGGACGCGCTGATTGCGAAAGTCGGCGAATGGCTGAAAAACTCCGGGAATGCGGTCATAGCTGCAGGGTAGGGCAGGAGCAACCGGATTATCGTTCAGAATGGCCGCATCTTTTGCGGCCTTTTTGTTGTCTATTGTACGATTTCGATTGGTGCCGTTTAAACCAATTTTAAGCGAAATCTGCGATATTTCCCATTGAGTTATCTGTTGCGGGACCAGGTTCATGAAAAACGGCGTTACCCATTTCGCCATGTCATTGTTGATCGGGCTGTTGCTTGGTGGTGCAGTTACCGGCACTTATTATTATCTCAGCTGGTCGACCCTGGTTGAAGGCAAGGCGCGGGAAAAAGCAAATATATTGCGCCTGACATCGGCCTTCGTCGGCACCTATTCCGGCATACGGTCTTCGTCGCTGGACAATGATGCGCCGGTTCCGGCGACGTTCCGTGCCCATGGGATCGCCGCATTCAACCAGACTGCACCTGATCAGGAGGCCATTCGTGTCGCGATGGTCGGGTTTCCGGGCCGTTCGATCAAGACCGAACCGATTGACGACGGGATGGCCGCCATCATCCGCGGCTTTGCGGCGGCAGCCGGCAAACCGGAGCCTGTTTCCCGGTTCATCAACGGCGCCGAACCGGTTCTGCGAACCGTCTATCCCTCGCTTGCGAGCAAACAGAGTTGCGTCGACTGCCACAATGCAATCCAGAGCGACAGTCCGCAGTGGGCTTTGAACGATGTCATGGGTGCCTTTTCGGTTGATGCGCCTGTCGGCGCCGCTATTGGAAAAATGCAGCGGCATGCGGCTTTGGCTGGTTTGTTTATCCTGATACTGACGGCTATGGCCGGCAGTTACCTGCAACGCGATATCAACCGCCGCAAGGCGGCAGCTGCCGGTCTTCTGGAAGCAACCGAACAAGCCGAAGCAGCACGCAACCAGGCCGAAATTGCCGAACGCGCCAAATCGGAATTCCTGGCCAATATGAGCCATGAAATCCGTACCCCGATGAACGGTGTGATGGGTATGGCGGAACTTCTCGCCAAGACGGATCTTGATTCCAAACAGAGGATGTTTACCGACATCATCGTCAAGTCCGGTCATGCATTGGTGACGATCATCAACGACATTCTGGATTTCTCCAAGATCGATTCAGGTCAGCTGGAACTGGATCCGATGCCGTTCAAACTGGCGGAAGCGGTTGAAGACGTGGTGACCCTGATGTCGGCAAAGGTCGACGAAAAGGATCTTGAAATGGCGGTTCGAATTCAGCCGGACCTGCCGGAAATGTATGTCGGCGATATTGGCCGTATCCGTCAGATTGTTACCAATCTTGTCGGCAACGCAGTGAAATTCACTGAACATGGTCACGTCCTCGTCGATGTCTCCGGTGCGATTTCGGACGGCAAGGCGGCGCTGCAGATCAGGATCGAGGATACCGGCATCGGCATCCGGACGGAACAGGTCAATCAGATTTTCGAAAAGTTCAGTCAGGTCGACGGATCTTCGACCCGCAAACATGAGGGCACAGGCCTTGGCCTGACGATTTCCAAGATGCTGGTCGACAAGATGGGCGGTGAGATCGGCGTCGAGAGCACCCTGGGCGAAGGATCTTCATTCTGGTTCACCCTGCCTCTGCCGGTGCACGGCGACGCCATGATGAGGAAACCGGTCCCGGTCGATGTTTCCGGAAGCCGTGTGCTCATTATCGATGACAACGAAGTCAACCGCTCGATCCTGCTTGAGCAGGCCGGATCCTGGGGGTTTGATGCGGCTGCCGCGGCATCCGGCCCTGAAGGCCTTGCCGTTTTGCGGGCGGCTGCCGAAATGGGCCGAAATGTCGACCTTCTGGTGCTCGATTATCATATGCCGCGCATGGACGGGATCGAAGTTGTCAATGCGATCCGTGACGATGCGACCATCGACGGCACACCGATTATCATGCTGACGTCCGTTGAAAACGCGGCAGACGGCAAGACTTTCAACCGGCTGGACATACAGGGTCATCTGGTGAAACCGGCCCGCGCTTCGCGGCTCCTGGAGATGGTCGTTTCGGTGATGCAGTCGGCAATTCACAAAGGTAACCAAAGTGTTGGAGCCGGGCTTGACGATGATGACCTGTTCATCGACGGGCCCGCGCCGGCGTCCAGCGGAACGATGGGCAACAGCGAACTGAGGGCCATGGCCCGCGTTGGCGGCGGCGTCAAACGCGGCAAAACGGGGGTGATGATCCTGGTGGCGGAAGACAATGAGGTCAACCAGATCGTGCTGGAGCAGATCCTCACCGAAGTCGGACACTCCTATACCATTGTGGAAAACGGCAAGCTGGCAGTCGAACGGTACCGTGAACTTGATCCGGATCTGGTCCTGATGGACGTTTCGATGCCGGAGATGAATGGTCTTGTTGCAACGCAGACGATCCGGGGGCTTGAAGAAAAAACCGGAAAGCGCGTTCCGATCGTCGGCCTGACGGCCCATGCTCTCAAGGGTGACCGGGAAATGTGCATCAATGCCGGCATGGATGATTATGTGCCCAAGCCGATTTCCGTGAGCAAGTTGCAGGAAACCATCACCACCCATCTGGGTGACGCAGACAAGTCCGTCTTGAAAGCCTCCTGACCTGAACTGATCCATCCCGCCGCGCCTGGCGAACGACAAGGTTGAATCGTCTTGCGTTTGCTGTCCTTCACGCTATCGATGCGTCATGGAGAGACTTTATCGGATCCGCTTGTGCCTTGCCGCGCTGTTTCTTACAGCCGGTTTGCTGGTCTCGGCGGCGTCATTTGCAAAGCCCAGTCTCAACCTGTTTGTCGCAGCAAGCCTGGCGGATGTGGTGACGGAAATTGCCGGCGTTTTCGAAGTCGAAACCGGAATTTCGCTGACGATTGTCCCGGCTGCGACATCGACCCTGGCCAGGCAGATCGCGGCCGGGGCTCCGGCTGATGTCTTTCTCTCTGCCGATATGGAATGGGTCGATTGGCTGGTTGGCCGGAATTTCGGAAAACCCGGCGATATTCAGGTCTTTGCCGGAAATGGGCTGGTGGTCGTCGCCGTTTTGAATTCCACGGCGGCAGACAGTCTGCCAGACGTTTTCGATCGGGCCAATTCTTCGCGGATTGCGATTGCCGACCCGGACCACGTGCCGGCGGGCCGCTATGCGAGGCAGGTGCTGGAAGCAGATGGACGCTGGCGGCAAATCGCCGGGCGGATCGTGCCGGCGGCCAATGTTCGAAGCGCTCTCAGATATGTCGAGACCGGACAGACGGACTTCGGCATTGTCTATGCAACCGATGCCGCAGCCGGAACAGTGCGTATTGTCGGACAGCTCGCTGATCCGGACCCGCCTGTGCGTTATGTCGCCTTGCCGCTGGGCAACCGGCCTGAAGCGCAGCAATTTATCCGTTTTCTCAACGGTCCGGCCGGCACGCGCATTTTTTGCTCGCACGCTTTTCGCTTGCCGCAGGGCCGGGCATGTTAGGCCCTGAGGCCACAGATGCGCTGCTGCTGTCGCTGAAGGTCGCCCTCGCAGCGATCGTGGTCGCCTTGCCGCTGGCGGTGTTTGCGGGTTACGCACTGGCACGCTGGTCATTCCCGGGCCGCAGCCTGCTTCAGGTTCTGGTCTATCTCCCGTTGGTTCTGCCGCCGGTCGTCACCGGCTTTCTGCTGCTGCAGACATTTGGTCCGAACAGCGTTGTTGGCGGGTTTCTGGAAAAGACCTTCGGGCTTCAACTGGCGTTTCGCTGGACCGGTGCGGCGCTTGCTGCCGGCGTGATGGCGTTTCCGCTGCTGCTCAGGCCGATCATGCTGTCGTTTCAGAATATCGACCAGCGGCTGGAGCGCGCCGCTGAAACGCTTGGCGCATCCGGTCCGGTCATCTTCGCGACAGTGACACTGCCGCTGGCGTTGCCGGGTATACTTGCCGGCGCCGTGCTCGGATTTGCCAAGGCGCTTGGCGAGTTCGGCGCGACGATTACATTCGCGGCCAATATTCCCGGTGAAACGCGAACGCTGGCGCTGGCCGTCCATACCGCCTTGCAGCGCCCGGACGGCGATCAACTGGCGCTCGGCCTGACGCTGCTTTCCCTGGCTGTCGGCGTTGTTGCGATCGGCATGGCGGAGTTGCCGCTGGGCCGGATGATCAGGATGCGAGGCCGCAATCGTGCTTGACGTTGACATCGAGCATAGCCTCGGCGGATTTCAGCTGCAGGCGGGGTTTCAGGCCGATTCCGGCGTGACGGCTTTGTTTGGACGCTCCGGCGCCGGGAAATCGACATTGGTTGCCATGGTGGCCGGGCTGGTGCGGCCGGATAAGGGGCACATCAGGCTGGATGGGCGAACATTGTTTGATTCCGCCGGCGGCACCGATCTGCCTGCGCGGCAGCGCCGGGTGGCGGTTGTCTTCCAGGAGGCGCGGCTGTTCCCGCATCTGAGCGTGCGCCATAATCTGACCTATGGCCGCTGGGCCGGGCGCCGCTCCGCAGGTCAGGATCTGGATGCGATCATTGCCCTGCTGGGTCTTGAGCAATTGCTGGACCGCGCGCCGGACAGCCTGTCGGGTGGTGAGGCGCAGCGGGTGTCGATCGGCCGGGCGTTGCTGGCCGACCCCGAAATTCTGCTGATGGACGAACCCCTGTCGCAGCTTGACGGCGCCCGCCGGGCGGAAATCCTGCCCTGGCTCGACCGGCTGGCGCACGAAGCGGGCGTACCAGTTCTTTATGTCAGCCATGCGCTTGACGAGGTGGCGCGGCTGGCCGATGCCCTTGTCGTCCTGTCGGACGGGCATGTTGTTGCCTCCGGCCCGGTGGAAGACGTTATGGGGCGTATCGATCTGGGGCCGGCAACCGGCCGTCATGAGGCAGGCACGTTGCTGCACGGGACAATTGACAGCCATGATCACGATTTCCGGCTGAGCCGGGTTGCCGTCGGCGGCGTTACAATCGAAGTGCCGCTGATCGACGCCGCCATAGGCGATTCTATCCGGCTGCGGGTGCGCGCCAGGGACGTCGCGCTGGCGCTTGAGCCACCGGCGCGGATATCGGTTCGCAATTGCCTTGCCGCAACGATCAGCCAGATCGCCGAAGAAGACGGGCCGTTTGCGGAAATCCTGATGAACCTGGAAGAGACGCCCGGCTCAGAGCCGTTTCTCCGGGCGCGTCTGACGCGAAAATCCGTCAACGAACTCGGCCTGGCGGCGGGCGGGCGGGTCTATGCGCTGATCAAGGCGGTGGCGGTCGATCGGCAAATCGGTCGATAGGTATCTATCAACCCTGAAGCATTTTCAGGCGTTCCTCATAATCAGCCTTGTCGATGTCGCCGCGCGCAAAGCGCTGCTTGAGGATGTCGACCGGACCGGGGTCTTCCCGATGACGCACAGAGTTCGGATAGCCCGTTCCGCTGAACCAGCGCACCGCCATCACGACGGCGGCAATCAGCAGTGCCAGCAGAAGCAGCATGAAAAGCGGGCCGAATATCATGCCTGCACCCCACATCGGTCCGCCCCACATATGATGATTGTAGGCCCAGTCCGGTGTCTGTTGTATCTGTTGGGCAACGGCGCTTGCCGGCGACAGCAAAAGCGCGCATCCGGCAATTGCGGTGCTGAATCTTGCGAACATGACAATCTCCTTCCTTTCATCGAAGGTACTTGCCTGTCACTTTACAAAGGGGACTTTCGCCTGACGTTGACGTGCGTCAATCACCAATCGTAGCGGATCGGAACCTTGTGTTTTTCTGAGAAGCTCAGGACACGATTCAGCACGGCATAGGCATATTGGGCCGCATGCTCAAGCCGGTCGTCATTGCGCACGCCGCTTTCCGGCGGCACGATTTTCACATGACCGTCTTCGGCGATCATAGCTGCCGTTGCTGCCGGCAACTGGGCCCTGAGCCAGGCGTTCAGCGTCTCGCGGTCGGCATTCCAGGCCTGCGCGTTGATCCAGTCCAGCGTCGATCGCAGCCGGCCTGTGCTGGAAAAGAACAGTTCCGTGCCGACCGGATCTTCCGCCGGCATCAGGAACGATTCGTCGCTCGGCAGATAGGCGTGCGCCTCAAGGGCTGCCAGAAGGCTCTCGCCATAATCCCTGGAGGCAGCCTCGTAGATCTCGGAATCTTCAAAATTTTCAGGCAGAGTTCGCGGCCGCTCGAATTGCGGCGACTGAAGGCAGCAGAGAAAGAAGATCAGCGAATGCAGGCCCTCCCAGTCGATCTTGTGGCTGAGATAGGGCAGGCGTTCGCTTTCGTCCCAGACCAGTTCGCCGCGGATCAGTTCAGGCCGCCATTCGTGGTGCAGCGAGGTCCGCCAGTCTTCGATGTCCTCAAGCGCTTCGGCGGGCCGTTCGAACGCCCAGGGTTGCATCCTGACCGTTGTGAACTGCAATCCGCTTTCGCGGTTGCTCCTGGCATTCTCCGTTTCCCAGTCGCCGGAATAATAGCGGCAAAGGGGCCCGGAATAGACATCGAGGCCCATTGGAATACTCCGTTACACCAGACCGAGATTAAAGCCGTAACATGAAGATTCCATTGATCTGATCGAACACAGATCCGCGGTTTGCCGGCATGACCCGCCAGCGGCGCCCGGCTGGGCGGAGCACAGGATCAGCATCAGCCGCCAAAGCGCCGCCAGGACCGGCATTTTCGATGCCGGTCCTTTTGGTTAACGGCGGTTAAACGCCAACTTCCGTGACGAATTTGGTGCGCAAAAAGGCGTCCAGACCTTCAGTGCCGCCTTCGGAGCCGTAGCCGCTCTCGTTGACGCCGCCAAACGGGGTTTCCGGCGTCGATACAACGAAGCTGTTGACGGCCAGAAGCCCGGCGTCAATCTGATCGGCCAAGGCTGCGGCACGGGCGCCATCCTGGGTGAATGCGTAGGATGCAAGGCCGAATGCCAGCTTGTTGGCGCGGGCGACGACATCATCAAAATCCTTGAACGAGGCGATCGGCGCGACCGGGCCAAACGGCTCTTCGTTCATGATCATGGCGTCTTCGGGTACGTTTTTCAGCACCGTCGGGGCATAGAAATAGCCCTGATTGCCGACCCGTTCGCCGCCAAGCATCAGTTCGCCCCCGTGCGATGTGGCGTCATCGACAAAGCTCTGCATGACGCCAAGCCGGCGTTCGCCGATCAGCGGCCCCATGCCGACGCCCTCATCCATGCCGTTGCCGACCCTGATCTCGCCGGCCGCGGCTGCAAAAGCATCGGCGAAATGATCGACGACGCTTTCCTGAACGTAAAACCGCGTCGGCGAGATGCAAACCTGGCCGGCATTGCGGAACTTTGCGCCGGCTGCCATTTTTGCGACCTTTGCAATGTCGGCGTCCTCAAACACCATCACCGGAGCATGGCCGCCAAGCTCCATGGTGCAGCGTTTCAGGGTTTCAGCCGCAAGCGCCTGCAAATGTTTTCCGATCGGGATAGAACCGGTGAAGGACAGTTTCTTGGGGATCGGGCTGGCCAGCAGATGGCGGGAAACCTCGTCAGGCACGCCAAACACCACATTCAGGACACCATCGGGCAGGCCGGCTTCCTGCAGGCAGCGGGCGATGGAGATGCAGGTCGACGGCGTTTCCTCGCTGGCCTTGATGATGATGGAACAGCCGGCGCCGAGCGCGCCGGCAATCTTGCGGATCACGTTCACGCCGGGGAAATTCCAGGCGACAAAGGCGGTGACCGGACCGACAGGCTCCTTCATCACCATCTGGCGCATGCCCGGCATCCGCGCCGGCACCAGCCGGCCATAGGCGCGTTTGCCTTCCTCCGCGTACCAGCGCAGCACGCCGACGGTGAAATCCAGCTCCATCTTGGATTCTGCAAACGGCTTGCCCATTTCCAGCGTCAGGTTTTCGCCATAGGTTTCCTTGCGCTCTTCAATCAGGCGCGCGGCTTTTTCCATGATATCCTGACGCGCCAGCGCGGTCATCGAACGCCAGACCTTGAAACCTTCCCTGCTGGCCTCCAGTGCGGCATCGAGATCGGCGGCGCTTGCATGGGGCACGTGGCCGAGCACCTCTTCCGTTGCCGGGTTGAGCACCGGCTCGGTTTTGCCGGAAGTGCCGGCGGTCCATTTGCCGCCAATCAGAAGTTCGAGTTTTTCGTAGGCCATGGGGTATGCTCATCCGTGTTTGGGGTTGAAGTTCCAGCCAGCGCCGGAATATTTCTGTTTATTTTGGGAATTTGGGAGGCTCTTTATCCGCTCTGCCCACACGAGCGTCAATAAAACTTTAACAATGATGTTTGGTATCCGTTCATACATGCCGTTTATGGGACGTGCATGAACAAATTTTTCTCCTCTTTTAACCAATTCCGGATCGGCCTCTGCGGCGGCGAAGGCGACCTGAACGGTTCCGGGCCGACCCAGATGTTCTGGCTGGTCTGGTTCAATCTGTTCTTCTGGGGTGCCGTCATGCGCGACATCCAGGTGGATCATTTTGGCGTTCTGCGGATCGTTGGTTTCGTCTGTCTTTCGGCGGCACTGCTGCTGGCAGTCGGAATGCTGAGAAAAATCCGCAACGATGCGGCGTTGGATTCCGATTCCATTTAAGATGCTCTTTCCGGTGTGATGGATTTCCGTTCGCTGCGCGAATCCGGGCAATTTTGCTCGAATTGCTTTACCGTTTTGGACCCGTCGTCTAGGTTGAGTACCGGTGGGGGGCGCATCTGATTTCGGATTGGAGCGTATCATGTCGTCCGGACGTCTTTCTTTCACCGCACTTGCCCTCAGCCTTTCCATCTTCTCTTCATCACCCGCCTGGCCGGCCGATCCGACCTGCAACAATCTGGTTCCATCGGGAGCCAAAATGATCTGCCCGGGTTTTGAGCCGAACTGGGCCGTCGAACTGATCTGCGACGGCGAACAGATGAGTGCCGATTTTGTCGATGCATTTTCCGGAGACGACATTGTCACGACACCGGGCAGCGTATCATTCTTGAGCGAAAAACCCTGGGCGATCAGCACCAGCCACGGCATCAAGGGCCTGATCGCCTATACGCCGGGCGCCTGCCAGGACGAGAGCGACCGGTTTTTCGATTTCACCCTGACAACAACGGCGCTTCCCGATTACAGCGACCAGGTTGCGCCGATCTGCTGCCGCATCGAATAGCCTGCTTGACCGGACTAGCCGGGGGCGACGGCCAGCCTGTCAGTCTGCGGTTTCAACAAATAGCTCCGTCATTTCGAACCGGGTCACATCGATCAGGCCGAGATCGGAGATGCGTAATTCCGGGATGACCGCAAGAGCCAGCAGCGAGTGCTGCATATAGGCATTGTTGAGAGTGCAGCCGCATGTCGCCATGGCGGCCACCATGCGGTCCGCCTTGGCTGCGACAATTTCCGCCCGTTCGTCCGACATCAGCCCGGCGATCGGCAGTTCGACCAGCGCCAGTTCCTTGCCGCCGGCAAAGACACTTATGCCGCCGCCGGCGGCGCGCAGCCGGTTGGCGGCGGCCGCCATGTCGGCCTTGTTCGTGCCAACGACGATCATGTGGTGGCAATCATGGGCGACGGTCGAGGCGACGGCGCAATCCACCTTGTAGCCGAAGCCGGACACGAAGCCGTTTGTCACCGATCCTGTGGCGCGATGGCGCTCCACCAGGGCGATCTGGCAGACATCGTTTGCACGGTCCATCCGGACCAGGCCGCCATCGACCGCAAGCTCCGCCTCCAGCGCTTTTGTAGGCGCCTGGTTTTCAATCACGCCGATGACCCGCGCCCGTACCCGCGCCGCGCCTTCGGGTGCTGCGATATCGAAATCCTCAGCGTGCAGATCGCGCGCCATATTGACCGTGCCTCTGGCGAAGTCCGGGTAAGGATAGGCGGGGATGTCCGCCTTTAGCCTGCCGTCCGCGGCCAGAACTTTGCCACGGGCGATAACGGTCTCCACCGGCAGCGACGGCAGGTCTGAGGTTATCACCAGATCGGCGCGGCGGCCGGGTGCAATGGCGCCAAGCTCGCGCTCCATGCCGAAATGCTGGGCGGTGTTCAGGGTCGCCATCTGAATGGCGGTGACCGGCGCCAGTCCCTGGGCGATGGCGTGACGGACGACCCGGTTCATATGCCCCTCGTGCACAAGCGTGCCGGAATGGCTGTCGTCGGTGCACAGGATAAAATTGCGCGGATCGAGCCCCTGTTCGGTGACGGCCTTGATCTGCGGCGCGACATCGTACCAGGCAGAGCCCAGCCGCAACATGGCGCGCATGCCCTGGCGCACCCGGGCGATGGCGTCCTCCATGCGGGTGCCTTCATGATCGTCGGCCGGTCCGCCTGCGGCATAGGCGTGAAACGGCAGGCCGAGATCGGGCGAGGCATAATGGCCGCCGACGGTCTTGCCGGCCATCTGTGTGGCGGCGATCTCGCCGAGCATCTTTTCATCGCCCGCCGTGACGCCTGGAAAATTCATCATCTCGCCGAGGCCGATCATGTTCGGCCATGTCATTGCCTCGGCGACATCGTCGACACCCAGTTCCGCGCCGCCGGTCTCCAGCCCCGGTGCCGACGGCACGCAGCTCGGCATCTGCACGAAGACATTGACGGGCAGCCCGGCGGCCTCGTCATGCATCAGTCTGACGCCGGCCAGGCCCAGCACATTGCCGATCTCGTGCGGGTCGATGAACATGGAGGTGGTACCGTGCGGAATGACGGCGCGGGCAAACTCCGTCACCGTCACCATGCCGCTTTCCACATGCATGTGCGCATCGCACAGGCCCGGCACCAGATAACGGCCTTCGGCCTCGATGATTTCCGTCTTGTCGCCAATCGCATGGCTTGCGTCAGGGCCGACATAAGCAAAACGCCCGGCGGCGATGGCGATGTCGGTGCCGGCAATGATCTCGCCGGAATAGACGTTCACCCACTTGCCGCCACGGATCACCATATCCGCCGGGCTGCGCCCCATGGCGACATCGATCAGCCGCGGGGCGACTTCGTTCCAGGGTTTGACGGTGGGCATGGTTATTTCCTTCGGCTGGGAATCAATATGGACGAAAAATCAGAAGCGAATCTACGCCTACAATATTGGCAATGATCGGGTGGATCGATAAGATGCCGGTCATGAATATACGGATTTTCCTGGCAACTTTGTTGCGATTGCGGGTTTTTCGACGATGGCAGAAGAAACAACGATCGATCCATCAGAGTTGCTCTTTTCAGTTCCGACGATCCCGAATGAACTTCCGCCAATGGTGATCTTCGATGGCGATGCTGAAACCTCCCTGTTTCCGATCCATGAAGATGACTGGAGCCAGACTGAGTTTTTGAAGCTTTCTCAACTTGAAGAAATAAAATCGCTGATGTCGGAATTTCAGGATTTCGAGATTGAAAATCGGAAAGAGGTTGGCTGGTCAAATATATTTGTCAGGAGATTCGATCACCCCCCGATTTTCAGTTCCATACAGCCAAAACAAAAACTGCTCGGCCTGCTTTCCGGCAAAGAAGGCGACAAACCAATCGTCCATAGCTCCAGCGCAATAAACGGATGGGTCAAAAACGGTTTCACGATCCCGCTGGGCCAGGATGTTGCATTGTATGGTTACACGGTAGACACGGAGCTGAAAGCGCTCGGAGCATCTTTGGGCGAAAATCCCGATCAACAATCACTGACAACTGCTTTCCGGATACTCAATAAGGAGTTTGACGTGATGCTCGTTGATTGGCGATCACAGTTTGTTCTTACCGGCGTCGACAATTCAGGCCAAGTGCAAGTCTGGCGTCCCTGATACACCGGATATTGAGCCGATAAAAACCGGTGTCAGCGACAAGTCGATATTACCCGTTACCCAAAAATTCCCCCACCCGTTCCACCGCCTTGCGGATATTTTCTTCCGAATTGGCATAGGACACACGGATATAGCCCTCGCCGTAAATGCCGAAATCCGGCCCGCCGATCAGCGCGACGCCGGCTTCTTCCAGTAACGCCGACGCCAATGGTTTGGCCTTGCGTCCGGTCTGCGAAATATTCGGAAAGGCATAAAACGCGCCCTTGGGCGTGATGCAGGAGACGCCGGGCAAAGCGTTGAGGATTTCCGTCACCACTTTCCGCCTTTTGTCGAAGGCGGCGATCATCTCGTGCACGGCATCCTGCGGGCCATCGATGGCCGCAATGCCGGCATATTGCGACGGCGCGTTGACGCAGGACCAGGCGTTGACGGCAAGCTTGCGGACCTTGTCGTAGAGCCCGTCGGGCCAGATCGACCAGCCCATGCGCCAGCCGGTCATCGCCCAGGTCTTTGACCAGCCGTTGAGCACGATCAGCCGGTCGCGGATCTCAGGAAATGTCAGCAGTGAGACATGCTCCTCGCCGTCATAGGTCATGACGTCGTAGATCTCGTCGGACATGATCGCCACATCGGGAAAACGCTCCAGCCCGGCGACCAGTTTTTCGATCTCGGCGCGCGGCGTCACGCCGCCGGTCGGGTTGGCCGGCGAATTGAGGATCAGCAGCCGGGTTTGTGGCGTGATCAGCGCCAGCGTTTCGTCGGCGGAGAATGCAAAGCCGTTTTCCTCGCGGATCGGCACGGCAACCGGTTCCGCGCCGGTGAATTCGATCATCGAACGGTAGATCGGGAATCCGGGATCGGGATAGAGGATATTGGCGCCCGGTTCGCCGAACATCAGGATGGCGGCGAACATGGTCACCTTGCCGCCCGGCACGACGATAATGTTGTCGGGGGAGACTTCGATGCCGGTTGTCGTCAGGGTGCGGCGGGCGACGGCCTCGCGCAGTTCCGGGATGCCGGTTGCCGGGGTATAACCGTGATGGCCGTCGCGCAGCGCCTTGATGGCCGCCTCGACAATATGCGCCGGGGTTTTGAAATCCGGCTGGCCGATTCCGAGATTGATGATGTCGCGGCCCGTTGCCGCCAGTTCGCCGGCCCGCGCCAGCACCGCAAAGGCATTTTCCTCGCCGATCCGGTCAAACCCGCTGATGGTATGAAGCATCTTCTCTCCCCAAAATTCGCGCCGCAAATCGCGCTGAAGCCGTGCGCCGTAACGGAATCTGACCGCAATCGAAGTTGCCGCATTGATTTTCTATTCCGTTTAAGCCCATGTAGCAGCACAATCAATTGAGAGGAAATCGTCATGGCTTTTGACGCCAAACACGGAACCATGGTCAAGCTGAGATCGCAGATCTGGTTCGACAATCCGGACGATCCGGACATGACGGCGCTGTATATCGAGCGCTACATGAACTGGGGGCTGAGCCGCAAGGAACTGCAATCGGGCAAACCGCTGATCGGTATCGCCCAGACCGGGTCCGATCTTGCGCCCTGCAACCGGCATCATCTCGTGCTGGCGGACCGGGTGCGCGAGGGCATCCGCGAGGCCGGCGGCATCGCGTTTGAATTTCCCGTTCATCCGATCCAGGAAACCGGCAAGCGGCCGACGGCGGCGCTGGACCGCAACCTGGCCTATCTCGGTCTGGTGGAAACCCTGTTCGGTTATCCGATCGACGGCGTGGTGCTCACCACCGGCTGCGACAAGACGACCCCGGCGCTGTTAATGGCCGCCGCCACCGTCAACATTCCGGCCATCGCCCTGCCGGTCGGGCCGATGCTGAACGGCTGGTACAAGGGCCGCCGCACCGGCTCCGGGACGATCAAATGGGAAGCCAAGAAACTGAAATCCGCCGGCAAGATCGACTGGGGCGAATATGTCGATATCGTCGCCTCGTCGGCGCCGTCTCCCGGCTTCTGCAATACGATGGGCACCGCGACGACGATGAATTCCATGGCCGAGGCGCTCGGCATGACCCTGCCTGGGGCCGCCGCCATTCCCGCACCGCACCGCGAGCGCGGCGAGATTTCCTATTATTCCGGCAAGCGTATCGTGGAAATGGTGCTGGACGACGTGAAACCGTCCGACATCATGACGCGTCAGGCGTTCGAAAACGCCATTGCGGTCAATTCGGCGATCGGCGGTTCGACCAATGCGCCGATACATCTGAACGCGATTGCCAAGCATATCGGCGTGGAGCTCAACAATGACGATTGGGAAACAATCGGTTACGACATTCCGCTTGTGCTCGACATGCAGCCGGCCGGGCGTTTTCTCGGCGAGGATTTCCATCGCGCCGGCGGCGTGCCGGCAGTCACCGCAGAGCTGATCGGCGCCGGCCGTTTGCCGCATCCGGGCGCGGTGACGGTGAACGGCAAGACAATAGGCGAAAACTGCGAAGGCGCGTTTTCCTGGGACCGGGAGGTGATCCGCGAATTCGACAAGCCGATCCTTGAATCGGCCGGGTTCCTCAATCTGAAGGGCAATCTGTTTGCCTCCGCGATCATGAAGACCAGTGTGATCTCCAAGGAATTCCGCGAGCGCTACCTGTCCAACCCGGACGATCCGGACGCCTTTGAGGGCACGGCGGCCGTGTTCGACGGCCGCGAGGATTATCACGCCCGCATCAACGATCCGGCGACGGGGATCGACGAGAATACGCTGCTGATCATCCGCGGCGCCGGGCCGGTCGGATATCCGGGGGCCGCCGAAGTGGTCAACATGCAGCCGCCTGACGCGCTTTTGAAGAAGGGCATCAACGAACTGCCCTGCATCGGCGACGGCCGCCAGTCCGGCACGTCGGGCTCGCCGTCGATCCTCAATGCCTCGCCGGAAGCGGCGACCGGCGGCGGGCTGGCATTGGTCCAGTCGGGCGACCGGGTGCGTATCGATCTGAAAAAGCGCGAAGCCAATATCCTGATTTCCGATGAGGAACTGGCGGCCCGCAAGGCAGATATCGACGGAAAGATCGCCAATGGCGGGCTTTCTTATGTGCCCGAAAGCCAGACACCATGGCAGGAAATCCAGCGCGGGATTGTCGACGAACTGTCGGAAGGCATGGTCTTGAAGCCGGCGGTGAAATATCGCGATGTGGCGCACAAGAGCCGGCCGCGGGATAACCACTGAGAGCTTGTAACAGAGCGGAACGCTTATCACCCTCCCCTTGCGGGGAGGGTCGGCGCGCAGCGACGAGGTGGGGTTCTCTTCGCCATTTGTAGCAAGACCCCACCCGACCTTCGCTTCGCTGCGGCCACCCTCCCCATAAGGTGGAGGGCAAAGAAGAGTATGTTCTTGAAGCCGTTGCGTTGATTGTCGTCAGTCGTATGCAGACCAGGATCGGAGACCATGACGGAAACCACAGACAATGCCGCCGCCCGTTTCCGCGCCTTGCACCAGCGTGGAATCTTCGTGATGCCCAATCCGTGGGATGCCGGAACGGCAAAGATCCTGCAGCATCTCGGTTTCAAGGCGATTGCCACGGCCAGTGCGGCGCTGGCGGCATCGCTTGGCCGGGCGGATGCGAGCGGCGAAGTGAGCCGTAACCGCGCGCTCGATCATGCAGCCTTTCTGATCCAGGCCGTCGATCTGCCGGTTAACGGCGATCTGGAGTCCGGCTTTGGCGACGAACCGGAAGATGTCGCGGAAACCATCCGGCAGTCGATCGCTATCGGCATGGCAGGCTGTTCCATCGAAGACCGTACCGTCAATGCCGATAGTCCGCTCTACGACAGTGCCCATGCGGTGGAGCGCATTCGCGCCGCGCGACAGGCGATCGACGAGGCCGGATCAGGTTTCGTGCTGACGGCGCGTTGCGAGGCCTATCTGGTGGGTCATGGCAATCCGCTGACGGAATGCCTCGACCGGTTGGGCAGGATGGCCGATGCCGGGGCTGATGTGGTCTATGCCTGCGGTATGAGCAAACCGGACGATATCGCGACGCTTGTCAAAGCTATGCCGGTGCCGGTCAATGTGATCGGCGGGACCGGCCCTGCGCCGCTCTCCATCGGCCAACTGGAGGATCTGGGTGTCAGGCGGGTGAGCCTTGGTCCGCGGCTCTGCCAGGCCGCCATGGGCGCATTCGTGCGGGCGGCCGAAGAGGTCAGCGGCAAGGGCACGTTTGACTTTATGGCTGATGCTGCGAACCTGAAAGCAGTGACGGATATGTTTGGACGGGAAGGATGAGACTGATGAACGAGCTTTCCGACTGGACCGCACGAACACCGGTCACCAATGCTCCGATGGCCGGACGATTTGTTCGCCTTGAGCCGCTTGATCCGCAGGCTCATGCAGACGGGCTTTGGCAGGCATTCGGCACGAATGCGGATCTGTGGACCTACATGCCGGTCGGCCCGTTTGCCAGCCGCACAGAACTGGAAGCCGGGCTTGAATGGATCGCCACCCGGCCGGGCTGGGACGGGTTTACGATATTTGACACTGAAACAGGCGATGCCTGCGGCACGGCGAGTTACATGCGCACCGATGCCGCCAACGGCGCGACCGAAATCGGCTCTATCGTCTATGGCGAACAATTTCAGCGCACGCGCGGGGCAACGGAAGTCCAGTATCTTTGCGCCGGACGGGTCTTCGACGCGCTGGGATACCGGCGCTACGAATGGAAATGCAATGATCTGAACCAGGCGTCAAAACGGGCGGCGGAGCGCTTCGGATTTACCTATGAAGGCACGTTCCGCCAGCATATGGTGGTCAAGGGAGCAAACCGCGATACGGCCTGGTTTGCCATGCTGGATAACGAATGGCCTTCGATCAAGGCGCGATTTGAGGCGTGGCTCGATCCGGCCAACTTCGATGCCGGCGGCAGGCAGAAAAGACGATTGAGCGACATTGGGGAGTAAGGGAATTGAGTGGAAGGCTTGAAGGCAAACGGGCGTTTTGCACCGCCGCCGCACAGGGGATCGGCAGGGCAATCGCCATTGCGTTTGCCAATGAAGGTGCTGAAGTGTTTGCAACGGATCTGGACGGCTCCAAAGTTGCAGACCTGACCGATCACGGTATCGCCGCGACCGACGGGCTGGATGTGCGCGATACCGCCGCCGTCAATGCGATGGCCGCCAAGGTGGGCGACGTCGATCTTCTCGCCAATGTTGCCGGCTTCGTGCATCACGGATCGGTTCTGGAATGTTCCGAAGAGGATTGGGACTTTTCCTTCGACCTGAACGTGAAGAGCATGCACCGGACGATATCGGCGTTTCTGCCGGGCATATTGCGGCGGGCGCAGACCGGGTCCGGTGGCGCGATCGTCAACATGTCGTCGGGCGCGTCGTCGATCAAGGGCACGCCGAAGCGTTATGTCTATGGTGCGTCGAAGGCAGCGGTGATCGGAATGACCAAGGCGGTGGCGGCGGATTTCATTGGCGACAAGGTGCGATGCAATGCGATCTGTCCCGGCGTCGTCCATTCGCCGTCCTGGGAAGCGCGGGTGGAAGCGCTCGGCGAGGAAATGGGCGGTTATGAAAAAGCCAAGGACTGGTTCGTCTCGCGCCAGCCGATGGGGCGCATCGCCCAGCCGGAGGAAATCGCCGCCCTGGCGGTCTATCTGGCGTCCGATGAAAGCGGCTACATGACCGGTGCGGCCATTCCCATCGACGGCGGCTGGTCCCTGTAGGGCCGATTATGAGCAGCGAAACCCGAAACGCCTGTATTGCCGCGGCCCTTATCATGGCCGTGATCGCCGGCGGCATGCTCGCCATGCCGACGATCATGACCTATGTCACCGGGTTCGGACCGGCAGGGGGCCTGGCGCTTGCGCTGGCCTTCATGGGGGCGTTCTTCGCAATATTGTGGTTGCGGGGCCGGTATCAGAACCGCCGCCGCAACGGTTCGGAGGATTAGAGATCAGTTGAGTTTTGCAACGCCGAGCGGGACGCCGAATTTCTCGCACCACAGCCAGACTTCGGTAAACCTGGAGACATCGACGGATGCGGGCACGACATAATCCTGCGCGCCGCTCAGTTTTTCCAGTTTGGAGATGATGGTGCCGTCGACATAACCGTTCTTGCCGAAACCGATCTTCGGATCGGGTGCGCCATCAAGCGAGAAGTCGCTTGCGAAACGGACAATCGTCTGGCCATCCTTCTTCAGGATCTCGACGGCGCCTGCTGACTGATGGCCCTTCGCGCCGGTGAAGGTGCCGCTGGCAATCGTCTCAGCCTGGGCAAGACCGATTGTGGAAAAGACAAAGACTATTGCGGCGAGGATGGGTTTCATTGGATATCTCCTTGTGCTGGATGGTCTTGGAACAAGGTGGAGATGGCTGGCCGGTCAGTTGCAGACAAGGGTCCGGCTGCTCAATTGGGATGACAAGACTGTGAGATTCCGCTTTCGCGGCAGCGCATTGACGGGATTGACAAAAGAGAAACCGACAAGGAGGCGAGGATGCATGTTCTGATTACGGGTGCGGCAGGAATGATTGGCCGCAAGATCAGCGAACGTTTGCTGGCGGATGGCGAATTGAACCGCAGGGCGATCACCAAGCTGACGCTGCATGACATCGTCACGCCCGACGCCCAGCCGACATCGGCCACCTCGATCATGCCGATTGCCGGCGATATTTCAGATCCGGTACTGATCGAACGGCTTGTGGCGGAGAAACCCGACCTTGTGCTGCATCTGGCCGCCATCGTATCGGGCGAGGCGGAAGCCGATTTCGCCAAGGGATACGCTGTCAACCTGAACGGGTCACGGCTGCTGTTCGATGCCCTGCGGGAGGCAAATTATGGCCCGCGCGTTGTTTTTGCATCCTCGATCGCAGTCTTCGGCGCGCCGTTTCCCGATCCGATACCCGACGAATTCCACCTGACGCCGCTGACCAGTTACGGCACCCAGAAGGCGATCGGCGAGATGATCGTCTCCGATTATTCCCGGCGCGGTTTTTTCGATGGCCTTGCCATCCGCCTGCCGACGATCTGTGTCCGGCCCGGCAAACCGAACAAGGCGGCATCCGGATTTTTTTCCAACATCATCCGCGAGCCGCTTGTCGGCGAAGAGGCAGTGCTTCCGGTCGACGACACGGTCAAACACTGGCACGCCAGCCCGCGGTCGGCTGTCGGCTTCTTCCTGCATGCCGCAACCATGGACCTGGACAAGGTTGGCCCGCGGCGCGGCCTGACGATGCCCGGTGTGCCGGCAACGGTCGCCCAGCAGATCGAAGCGCTTCGCGATATTGCCGGAGACAGAGCGGTGGACCTGATCAAGCGCAAGCCGGATGACACGATCCGGTCAATCGTTGCAGGCTGGCCGCAATCGTTTGAGGCGAAACGGTCGCGCGATCTGGGCTTCCAGGCGGACGAAAGTTTCCATGCGATCATTCAGACCCATATCGATGAGGAACTTGGCGGCACGGCGCCGGTGACCCGGTAGCCGGGTCACGATGACTCAATGGGACCGTTCGGCGGCAAACCGGGCGGCGGCGGCGAGGTGTTCCGCCGCTTTGCCGAACGGCTGCAGGACAGCTTCGCAGCCGCTGACAGTCTCCGCCAGAATCGTCCGGGCCCGATCTGCGCCGAGATGGGCCGCGAGCGTCGCCTTGCCGCGTGCGGTGTCCTTTGCAGTCGCTTTGCCAAGAGCGGCGGCGTCGCCGTCCAGATCCAGCAGGTCGTCGGCGATCTGGAATGCCAGGCCCAGCTTCTGGCCGTAAGCCCTGAGCGCATCGCGGCTTGATTGCGGTGCGCCGGCAATGACCGCCCCCATCTCGCAACTGGCAGTCATCAGCGCACCGGTCTTCATCGATTGCATCGTCCTGATCGCATTTTCATCCAGCCGGCCTCCCTCCGCGGCAAGATCCAGCATCTGTCCGCCCGCCATGCCGCCGATGCCGGCTGCGCGGGCCAGCAGCGCCACAAGATCGGAACGGATCAGCGGATTTTCATGCACCGCATCGCGCGACAGGATATCGAACGCCAGCGTCTGCAGCGCATCGCCGGCCAATATGGCGGTTGCTTCGTCGAAAGCCTTGTGGACGGTCGGCTTGCCCCGCCTGGTATCGTCGTCATCCATCGATGGCAGGTCGTCATGAACAAGCGAATAGGTGTGCAGCGCTTCGACTGCTGTTGCAGCCAGGCTGGCGCCGGTCCCGTGATACCCGCAAAGACGCGCCGCTTCGATCAGCAGGAACGGCCGAAATCGCTTGCCGCCGGCGAATACCGCGTGGCGCATGGCAGCGAGAAGACGGGCCGGGCGTTCGATTTCGCCCGGTTCAGTTTCTTCCTTCAGGATGGTTCTGAAAATCCGGTTAACCGCCTGCGCGGCCGAAGCGAATTTTTGCTGCAGTTCGTGCGCGCCCGAAGAAGGGGTCTGGGAAGCGTCGGCCATTGCGGCTATGAGGTTCCGGCGTCAATTGGTTTAAACGATGGCGAAACAGCGAATGGCGGAAAAGACCATAATGTCAAGTGAGCAGAAGACCGCATCAAACCGGAACAGCCGCAAGGGGAGCAGCCTGACACGGCGGCTTTTCCGGCAGTTGATCAAGATAGTGTGTGTTCTGATTCTCATACCGGTCGTGCTTTTGCCGCTTTACCGCTATGTCAATCCACCGCTCAGCAGCGTCATGATCTGGAAGCGGCTCGGCGGGGCGTCGATTGTCCGCCAGTGGGTCAGCATCGACGATATTTCGCCCCATCTGGTGCGCGCCGTTCTGGTTTCGGAAGATGCGCGCTTTTGTGCCCACAGCGGGGTCGACCTGAAGGAGGTTGAGGCGGTACTGGACGATATCGGTGATGGCGAAAGTCCGCGCGGCGCCAGCACCATCACCATGCAGATGGTGAAAAATCTTTTCCTGTGGTCCGACAGGTCGTTCTTGCGCAAGGGGCTTGAGGTGCCGCTTGCGCTCTACGCCGAACTGGTGCTGTCGAAGGAGCGGATCATGGAGATCTATCTGAACATTGTCGAATGGGATCATGGCGTCTATGGCGCGCAGGCTGCCGCCCGGCACTATTTCAACATCCCGGCCAGCCGGATCAGCCCGGGCCAGGCGGCGCAACTTGCCGTCACGCTTCCGGCGCCGGTCAAACGCAATGCAGCCGGCCCCGGCCAGCAAATGCGCAAACTCGCGGCGATCGTGGCGCAAAGGGCCGACAAATCCGGCGCTTATGTCACCTGTGTGCTCGACTGAAACGCCGCACGCCGGGCCGTCCCAAGAAATTTTTCTCCAAGACCTTCTCAAACACGCCTTAACCGGCTATATGCGCGGTGAAATGCTGTGGCTGCGCGCCGCAGAGGCAGGGTATTGCCTTAAACAATTTTGCTTGAAACACGATTTTCCCACGGAGCTTGATCAATGGCCGTCCCGAAACGAAAAACCACGCCGATGAAGCGCGGCTTCCGCCGTTCAGCGGATGCGCTGAAATCTCCGGTCTATGTCGAAGATCAGGAATCGGGCGAATTGCGCCGCCCTCATCACATCGATCTGAAAACCGGCAAATATCGCGGCCGCCAGATTCTGGAGCCGAAAGACACAGTCTAGCGGTTTTTGGCTGGCGGTTATTGAACCTCTATATCGGGCCGGCCTTTTTGCGAAGGCCGGCCTTTTGCTTTTGTGGGCTTGCGCGGCGGGTCGGATCGGGGCTTATTGGCGTTAACCAACGCCAATGCGGACTGATCCCATGACATTTGTTCCTTTTCTGATCATACCCCTGATCCTCTACAATGTATTTGCCTTCGCCTTTCTGGGCGATGGCGCAGATCCATGGTCTCAGACATTGCTGTCGATCAACATGGTGTCGGGCACGGAGTTTAAATTGTCGCTTGGCGCGACGCTGACCCTGGTGGCGCTGTTGCTGCTTTTCTTCGAAGTCCTGAAATCGACGCGGATCGGCACGATCACGATCTGGGATCACATGCTGTCAACCTTTGTCTTCGTCGCCTATCTGCTGGAATTCGTGCTTGTCGCAGAGGCGGCAACGGATCTGTTTTTCGTGCTCACCGCCATTGCGCTGGTTGATCTGCTGGCCGGGTTTGCCGTCTCGTTGCGCACGGCAACCCGCGATGTCGCCATCGGCGGCGGCGATTTCTAGATCCGGATAGCTTGCGATGCGCAGTTTTTTTGAACCTGGCCGCTCGCCCGTCTATGCCAGGAACGGCATGGCCGCGACATCCCACCCGCTGGCCACCGACACTGCGATTTCCACCCTCAAGCAGGGCGGTAATGCAGTTGACGCGGCGGTCGCCGCGGCGTTGGTGCAGTGCGTGGTTGAACCGCAGATGGTGGGTATCGGCGGTGACTGTTTTGCTCTCGTATCGGAGCCTGACGGCACAATATACGGGCTGAATGCATCAGGCCGGGCGCCGGCGGCGGCTGATGCGGACCGGTTGCGGGCTGCGGGGGTGACGGAGATCAGCGACAGATCACCCCATTCGGTTACGGTTCCAGGCGCCGTGCGCGGATTTGAAGCTCTGGTGGAACGGTTCGGGCGCCGGGGCCTCGATGCCGCGCTGGCAACGGCAATCAACCTGGCCGCCAACGGTTTTGCCGTTGCGCCGAAGGTGGCCCGGGACTGGGCGCAGGCGGAGGATCTGGGCCGGCATGCCGGCGCGGCACGCCACCTTTTGCCGGACGGCAAAGTTCCGGTCGCAGGTCAGGTTGTCGCCTTTCCGGCCCTTGCAGCAACAATGAAAGCCATCGCCGAGGGCGGCAGCGCACGGTTTTACGAGGGCGAAATCGCTGCCGACATTGTTGCCACGCTCGGCGCCGAAGGCGGCGAAATGAGCGAAGAGGATATGGCAAATTCGGCGGTCGACTGGGTCGATCCGGTTTCGCGCGGCTACCGGGGGCTGGAGATTGTCGAACTGCCGCCGAACGGACAGGGTTCGATTGCGCTCTTGATGCTGGGAATCCTGGAACGTTTCGATCTTGCCGGTCTCGATCCGCTTGGGCCGGCGCGGTTCCATCTGCATATGGACGCCGCGCGGGCTGCCTATGCCGTGCGTGACGCCTGTCTTGCCGATCCGGATTTCATGACAGTCGAAGCCGCGTCATTGTTCTCCGACGACCTGGTTGGCCGGATTGCCGCCCGGATCAATCCGCAGGCCCGCAACCGGGAACTTGGCACTGCCATGCCGACGGGATCGGATACGGTCTATCTGAGCGTTGCCGATAGCGACGGCCGCATCGTCTCGCTGATTGCTTCGGTGTTTACCAATTTCGGAAGCAAGATCGTGACCGAAAAGAGCGGAATCGTGCTGCATAGCCGGGGTGCCGGCTTCAGTCTGATAGCCGGCCATCCGAACGAATATGGCCCGGGCAAGCGGCCGATGCATACGATTATACCGGCTCTGGCCAGAAAGGCCGGCAAGACCGTTTGCGGCTTCGGTGTCATGGGCGGGCAATATCAGGCCGCCGGCCACGCCCATGTCGTCAGCAATATGGTCGATTTCGGAATGGATCCCCAGGAGGCGCTTGATGCGCCGCGAATGTTCATCAGCGAGGGCGGGTTGAGTGCCGAACCGACAATTTCGGTTGAAACCCTCACAGGGCTGCAGGCTTTGGGGCACGACGTGGCGATTTCAGACGATCCGATCGGCGGTGGGCAGATTATCTGGAAAGACCGGAATACCGGGTGTTATGTCGGCGGATCGGAGCCCCGGAAGGACGGTTTTGCCGCCGGATACTAACTAAGGCGCAAATAAGGCGAATCCATCGATTTCTTTACGCTCAGTTTACCCGCAACAGCGACAATGGTGGTCGAGTCACAGGGTCCGGCGGTGTTCATGCACGCCGGAACGTACGGGTGTTTCAGGTGCAGAAAGCGTCGAACGAACTGGATGTTGTGCAAAAGCGGGCTGCAAGCGGCAATCCGCCTGTTTTCAGCGCACAGGGTGAAGATGATGCCGTGTCGCTGGAGGAAACGGTTCTCAATGATATCCAGGAGACTGTCTATCAGTGGGATGTTCCCACGGGCGCGCTCACATGGGGCCGCAATGCCGGCGAGATTTTTGGCGCTGAAATCGTTGACACTATCTGCACCGGCAAGGATTTCGACGCGCTTATCGATGCCGACGCGCTGACCAACAGACACCAGACGGTTTGTAATTCCATCGGCGTCGATTACGGCAATGGCGTTCCCTTTGAGGTGGAATACCGGCTTCGGCTTCCCGGAACGGATGGCGACAAGATGGTCTGGGTTCAGGATCGTGGCCGCTGGTTTGCTGATTCAGGCGGCAGGCCCGTCGTTGCCCGCGGTGCTCTGCGCATTATCGATCCTTTTGGCGCCCAGACGCTTTCCCTGTCGACATTGCCGGATCAGATGATCGCACTGGCCAGCAGGGCGCAGTTTCTTGACATGCTGGAAAGCATGCTGCTGGTCGCCCAGCATTACAAATCGCTTTTTGCCCTGGCCATTGTGTCGATCGACAATCTGCAGATTGCCGGAGATGTTTATGGTCCGACTGCGATCGACAAGGTGGCCCGCGACGTGCTGCTGCGGCTGCGCGGTGTTCTGCGCAGTTCCGATCTGGTCGGCCAATTGGCCGACGGGCAGATCGGCGTCATTTTCAAGATTTCCGACAGCAGCGAGGCCGCGTTTGCCGCCGGCCGCATTATCGACGCCGTTTCGCTGAAGCCGATTGAAACCGGGCAGGGGCCGCTGGTGCCGATGGTATCGGTTGGCGCGGTTATCGTACCGACCCATGCCGCGACAGTACGGACGGCGGTTGAAACGGCCGGTGCCGCGCTCGACTATGCCCGCCGCAACGGTCCCGGCCATTTTGCTGTCCATTCGCCTGATTATGACACCGTTGCCACTCGCATGACCGACATGCGCATTGCCGACGATCTGATATTCGCGATCAACGAACGGCGTCTGGTGGTCGCTAGGCAGCCGGTGCTGGTCGCCGATGGCAACACGATCGCATTCTACGAGTGCCTTGTCCGGATGGAACGCGAAGACGGATCGCTGCTGGCACTGGGTGATGCCATCCGCGTGGCGGAAATGCTCGGACTGGTCAGGATGATCGATTTCCGTGTCATGGAACTTGTGATCAAGGCCTTGCAGGATGACCCCGATATCATTTTGTCGTTCAATGTCTCTGTTGAAACCGCCACAGATCAGGAATGGCTTATCGCCTTTGAAGCCGCGCTGGCCCAGAATCCGGGTTTTGCCAATCGCCTGATTGTCGAAATGACGGAAACCGCGCTGATCCGCAACATCGACAGGATTCGCTCCTTCGTGGCCCGCCTCCGGGAACTTGGCTGCCGGGTCGCCATCGACGATTTCGGCGCCGGTTACACCTCGTTCAGAAATCTGAAATTGCTGCAGGTCGACATGGTCAAGATCGACGGATCGTTTATCCGCAATCTCGTCAGTTCGTCGGAAGATGAAGTCTTCGTGCGCACACTTCTGGAACTGGCGCGCAACTTCAATCTGGAAAGTGTTGCGGAAATGGTCGAAGACGAGCGCACGGCTGAGAAACTGCGCACAATGGGTGTCACCTACCTGCAGGGATTCCATCTCGGCATGCCGGTGAGGAGTCCTGGCGGCGAATCCGTGCCGCCGCTGATCCGGGAAGCCTGAGCCGCGCTGTCAGACCGTTCCTGGTCCTGCTATTCCTTGCCGGCGATGGAATCGATGGTTTTCTGCATGTCCTTGAGCTGCTGGCGCAGGGCATTCAGTTCTTTTTCATTGTCGCCCGATTTCGCCGGGCCGGCTTCCGTTGAAGCTTCGCCGGCGCCACCCTGGAACGGCATCCACAAGCGCATCGCTTCCTGAAACATATCCATGTTGCGCCGGGCTGCATCCTCAACGATCTCAACGGTTACACCGCCCTGCATGGCCTTGGTCATCTGCTCGCGCAGTTTGTCCTGATCGCGGGTAAAGGCGGCAAGCGAGGTTTCCAGATAGCTGGGTACGATATTCTGAATGCTGTCGCCGTAAAAGCCGATAAGCTGGCGCAAAAAAGCAATTGGCAGAAGATGTTGTCCCTTGTTCTCCTGGTCGAAAATGATCTGCCCGAGGACGACGCGGGTAATCTCTTCACCGGTCTTTGCATCGACAACGACGAACTCTTCCCCGTCTTTTACCATGCGCGCCAGATCATCGAGTGTGACATAGGTCGATGTACCGGTATGGTAGAGACGGCGGTTGGCGTATTTCTTGATAATCGTTGGTTCGGATTTGGCCATAAGTCTTGTTCTTGTCATTTTCGTTGCACTGCAATAAATGCAGGATAGAAACAAGTTTCGCGTCTGACCAGTGAATTCGCAAACCATGCTTTGCATTCTTTTGGCCGGCGGGCGATCATTACGCCTTGACTGGCGTACGGGTCGGATCGTCCCGCAGCTTGATTTCCATCCTGGGGCCCTTACCGGCCCGCAGCTGTCTTGAGGAGAGATATTATGAAAACCATCGTTATCGCCAGTGCCGCCCGGACACCGGTTGGAAGCTTCAACGGGGCATTGGCCAGTATCCCGGCCCATGAATTGGGGGCCGTGGCCATCAAGGCGGCGCTGGAGCGTGCCGGCGTGTCACCGGATGATGTCGATGAAGTTATCATGGGCCAGATCCTGACGGCGGCGCAGGGACAGAACCCGGCGCGTCAGGCAGCCATGGCAGCCGGTGTTCCAAAGGAGGCAACCGCCTGGGGGCTGAACCAGCTCTGCGGATCGGGTTTGCGCGCTGTCGCCATCGGCATGCAGCAGATTGCATCGGGCGATGCCGACATTATCGTCGCCGGCGGCCAGGAGAGCATGTCCGCGGCGCCTCATGCACAGCATCTTCGCAATGGTGTCAAGATGGGCGACTACAAAATGATCGACACCATGATCAAGGACGGCCTGATGGACGCCTTTAACGGCTACCATATGGGCAATACGGCAGAAAATGTCGCCAAGCAGTGGCAGATCACCCGCGAGCAGCAGGACGAATTTGCCGTTGCTTCGCAGAACAAGGCTGAAGCCGCGCAGAAGGCCGGCCGGTTCAAGGACGAAATCGTTCCCGTGACCGTGACCCACCGCAAGGGCGAAACGGTCGTGGAAGACGACGAATATATCCGCCATGGCACGACGATGGAAAACATGACCAAGCTGCGGCCGGCTTTCGACAAGGAAGGATCGGTGACCGCGGGCAATGCGTCGGGCATCAATGACGGGGCGGCTGCGACTGTTCTGATGAGCGAAGAAGAGGCAACGAGGCGCGGCGTCAAGCCGATGGCGCGGATCGTCTCCTGGGCAACAGCCGGTGTCGATCCGGCGATCATGGGCACCGGGCCGATCCCGGCCTCGCGCAAGGCGCTGGAGAAAGCCGGCTGGTCGGTTGACGATCTGGACCTAGTGGAGGCGAATGAGGCGTTTGCGGCACAGGCCTGCGCCGTCAACAAGGACCTCGGCTGGAATTCCGAAATCGTCAATGTCAACGGCGGTGCGATTGCCATCGGACATCCGGTCGGCGCATCCGGCGCGCGGGTGCTGAACACGCTGTTGTTCGAAATGCAGCGCCGCGACGCCAAGAAGGGTCTGGCGACATTGTGTATCGGCGGCGGCATGGGTGTTGCCATGTGTGTCGAGCGCGACTGAGCATCGAGATAAAATGGGGGCTGCGGCCCCCATTTTTGCAAAACCAACCAGAACGGGAGAGAGACGAATGAGCAGGGTTGCACTGGTTACAGGCGGCACGCGCGGCATCGGTGCTGCAATCAGCATGGCGCTGAAGGATGCCGGTTACACTGTTGCGGCAAATTATGCCGGCAACGACGAAGCGGCAAGCAGCTTCAAGGCGGAAACCGGGATTCCGGTCTATAAATGGTCGGTAGCCGACTATGATGCCTGTGCCGCCGGTATTGCGCAGATTGAAGCTGACCTCGGGCCCATCGAGGTCCTGGTGAATAATGCCGGTATCACGCGGGATTCCATGTTTCACCGCATGACACGGGAACAGTGGCATGAGGTAATTGACACCAATCTCAATGGCCTGTTCAACATGACGCATCCGGCCTATCCGGGAATGCGCGAACGCGGGTTTGGCCGGATCATCAATATTTCATCGATCAACGGTCAGAAGGGCCAGGCCGGACAGCTGAACTATTCCGCGTCCAAGGCCGGCGACATCGGCTTCACCAAGGCATTGGCTCAGGAAGGCGCTTTCAAGGGCGTAACCGTCAATGCCATCTGCCCCGGATATATCGGTACTGAGATGGTTCGGGCGATCCCTGAAAAGGTCCTGAATGAAAAAATTCTGCCGCATATTCCGGTTGGCCGGCTTGGCGAACCGGAAGAAATCGCCCGCTGCGTGGTATTTCTTGCCTCTGACGATTCCGGATTTATTACCGGCGCGACGATTTCAGCCAACGGCGGACAGTATATGATCTGACGATTGTTGTAGAATTGATCTGATTCGGGCCGGCGGCAAAACTGCCGGCCCTTTCGTTCAGGAGGTCGTGATGTTCCGCCATGCCGCCGTGACGAGCTTTCAGATCGCCTTGGAAACAATCCGCGGCGCCATCAATCATGATGCGGTGACCGCCGCGTCAACCATCGCCTTTTCCCTGCTTTTCGCGCTGTTTCCGTTTCTGATCATGCTGGTTCTTGCCGGCACCGCCATTCTCGGCGAGGCGCGTGCGCTTGCGCTTGAAAGCGATCTGATGGCGCTGCTGCCGGACTATGTCGCCAAGACGATCAAGCCGGAAGTGGAAACCGTCCTGACGACGCGGATCTCAAGCGGGTTTCTGACATTCGGCGTTCTGGCGATCCTGTTTTCCGTATCGGGTTTTATCGAAACGGTCCGTTACGCCCTCAACCGGGCATACCGGTATGAGGAAACGCGCAGCTTCTTCCACCGCCGCGCAACCGGCCTGTTGTTTGCCCTCGGTGTTACCCTGACGCTGGTTGCCGTTGCCGCCCTGGGAATTATCGTGCCGCTGGCGGTTAGTCTCATAGACCGCTTTGCTCCCGATCTGGCGCCGAATATCGGATTGATCGAGATTGGCAGAACGGTTATCGCGTTTTTGCTTTTGACGTTGCTGCTGATTGCATTGAACACCCTTCTTCCGTCTGAACGGGTGCGGGTGGCGTCGATTATCCCGGGGGTGATCCTGACGCTTGTCCTGTTGTGGGGTTTTTCAGGCCTGTTCGTATTTTATCTGAACCATTTTTCCAATCTGGGCGCGACCTACGGCAGCCTTGCCGGCGTCATCGTACTGATGCTGTTTTTTGAACTGAGCGCATTGGCGCTGATCGTCGGAGCTGAACTCAACCGTTCGATCGCCGACCATTCCGAAGAACCGGATATGCGCGCGGAACCCATGGCATGAAACGCCAGGCAGCGACGTTGGCCGGCTTCCTGGCTGTCGCCATGTGGTCGCTGCTTGCGCTCTTTACCGCTGCCAGCGGTCAGGTTCCGCCTTTTCAACTGGCCGCTATGACATTTCTGATCGGCGGGCTTATCGGAATGATCTGGCTCGTCGTGACATCGCGGTGGGCGGATCTGCTACAGCCCTGGCCGGTCTGGCTGCTGGGTGTCGCCGGCCTGTTCGGCTATCATGCTCTCTATTTCACTGCATTGCGCAATGCGCCGCCCGTCGAAGCCGGCCTGATTGCCTATCTCTGGCCGCTGCTGATCGTCGTGTTTTCCGCTCTGCTGCCGGGCGAGACACTGCGCTGGTTCCATGTCATCGGCGCCAGCCTGGGACTTGCCGGCACTGTGCTCATTGTCTCCCGGGGCGGGACGATCTCCTTCGATCCGGCTTACGCTCTGGGATACGGGGCGGCGATCGCCTGTGCGCTGACCTGGTCGGCCTATTCCCTGATGTCGCGACGGTTTGCCGACGTTCCGAGCGGTATCGTTGCCGGCTTCTGTCTGGCAACCGCGCTGTTGAGCCTGATTGCCCATTCGCTGTTCGAAGTCACGCAATGGCCGCAGGGGCCGGATCAGTGGCTGGCTGTTCTGGGTCTTGGCCTGATGCCTGTCGGTTCGGCTTTCTACGTCTGGGACATCGGCGTCAAACGCGGCGACATCCAGCTTCTGGGTGTCGCCAGTTATGCCGCACCGCTTTTTTCAACATTGATTCTGATCCTGTTTGGCTTCGGCGTGTTTTCGCTGAAGATCTCACTTGCCGCGGTTCTGATCACCGCGGGCGCCCTTTTGGCGTCATTGCCGATGCTGAAGCGGGCAGGCCGATGACCGGAAGGTTGCCGTGTCCGGGTGCTTGAAACTGTTAACCAGATTTTCTGTTAAGCCTGTGATTTAACGAGATAAAAACCCGCCGATGCCATGCTCCCAAATGTGCTGTGAGATCAGCGCGCGGAGTGCAGAATGGCTTTTTACTTTTTCGCAACTGTTGATGACATGGCCGAGATCTTTGCCGATATCGAAGGCGAAGCGCCTGTGCGGATTGTCTATGAACACAATAAGACGAGTACCGAAAAAGCCTGTTACACATCGATCGCGGAAGTTCCCGGGTTTCGCGACGGACGTCCATCCGTTCGCCATCGGCCGGATATTCTGGTGTTTCCGTTCGGCTGCGAACCCGTCCTGACTGAGGTCGAGGTTCCGACCCGGACGCTGATGTGCGTCTACAGGTCGGATAATCCCGATGCTGTCGATATCAGGCAGCCCTCGCTGCTTTACGTGGAATCATTCCCGCGGCCTGAATTGCGGGCCGGAGAGGTCGACAATTTTGCCGTTTCCGAATTTACCGGTGATATCGGGCCGACCGACGCGTCCAGAACATTGGCCACTCGGGTTCGCAAGGCTATTCGGCGGCGATCGGCTTTGCTGTGCACGGAAGGCACGAAGCGGGTCTATATCGCCAGGCGGGCGCTGGATATGGCGCGCAACGGGGAAATCGATCTGATCTGGTCCTACCGGTGCTGGTCTGCGGCTGAATCGGTCCAGGACGCCGAGTTTCTGAATGGATTGAAGCTGCCGAAATCGGCGACGAAACCGGTCGCGGTGCAGGAGCGTTCCGCAAACCTCGCAACCATCCGCCCATTCAGGGTCAGGCAGGCGGAATTCAGCGAGCCCACAGATCCCGATATTCTGTTCGTGGCTGCCGAAGACGATCTCAAGTCGGTATTCGAGATGGCCAATTGTTACGACGACCTGCATTATTCACGGTTGGGACAGTCGCGCTTCAGGTCGACCTGTCAGGATGCCGGTGATCTGCCCGGTCTTGGTGCGAGCCCGTTGATGCGGGAAATCGAAGCGGGTATTATCGCCTGGCGCGGAGAGGCCGGCGATTACAAGCGGGTTCATGTGCCGCACGCACTGGCGGATTACCGCATCGGGCTGCTGCCTGACCGGTATATTGCACCCTCTCTCATTGTTTTTGCCGGCGGCGCATTGCTGCGCGGCCCAGAACTTCAGGCAAAACGCCTGTTTTGCGGTTACGGCCGGATCGTTCACGGCAGCGGGCACGATCATTTCCACCTGTTCGAGGAGGCGGTCATGAGTTGCCACGCCGACGCCGTTCAGGTGCCGGGCCTGTCGGAGGAAATTCCCGTGTTGCCGGCGGCCAGGGCACTGATTGACGCCGGCGTCGAGCTTGATACATCATTGCTGTCGCATCACATCCTGCATCACCGTCTCAGTGCCAGGCTCGACAATGTCGTCCTGTTTCCCGGCCGACCGGGCACAGGGTCCGGCTGAATATCCGTCCTAGGGTGTTTTCCGTTGATGTTGAGCAATTCTGATTGCCGATGGTGAGACGATCCGGTTGTGAAACGCACGAAGGGCGATGCGGGGCATCGGTCGAGGGCGGTTTGCAGACGGGCGGCCGCCAGTGGCAACTGAGCCAGCAGAAACAGACGGCAGCGGGCAAATTCCCGCCAATCTCGGCGCATCGTCTCTCGACCATATCCCCGATATGGCCTTCACGCCGATACTTGACCTTGTCAAGAATTTCGTCCGTCAGAATTGTTCAACATCAACGGAAAACACCCTAGAAATTATCCTTTCGGCTTCGCACTTCCGCAAACACCTCATCGGCCGGCCGGCCGGACATGTTCATGGCCGCAGCGACCGCCGGATCATCGGCGCGCAGAAACGGGTTTGTTTGCTTCTCCAGATCCAGCCGGGTCGGCACAGTCGGTTTTCCCTCAGCGCGAAGTGTTTCAACTTCCTGAAGCCTTTCTGAAAGCCGGATATTCTCCGGATCCGCAGTTACCGCAAACCGGGCATTGGCCAATGTGTATTCGTGACCGCAATAGACAATGGTTTCGTCGGGAAGCGCCCGCAATTTTTTCAACGAATCCCACATCATTGCGGCGGTGCCTTCAAAAACCCGCCCGCAACCGAGTGCGAACAGGGTGTCGGCGGAAAACAGCAGGTTCTGCCCGGCGATATAATAACTGACATGATCAAGCGTATGGCCCGGTGTTTCCAGTACCTGAACCTCGTGGCCGGCAAAATCAAACCTGTCGCCGTCAGCGACCGTTGCATCGTATAATCCGGTCTCCGCCGCGCTTTTTTCCGGCCCGGTGACCTTGACGTCAAATGCGGATTTCAGGGCAGGAATGCCGTCAATGTGATCAAAATGCTTGTGGGTGACGAAAATGTCGGTGAGCTTCCAGTTGCGTTTTTTCAGTTCCGCGGCAATCGGCCCGGCTTCCGGCGCGTCGATACTTGCCGTTTTGCCGCTTTGTTCGTCATGGATCAGAACGGCGAAATTATCGGATCTGGCGTTTAACAGGACGATTTGCAAATCTGCCATTCGTCACTCCTGGTCTTTGGGTTCTGTTATCGCCTTTCATAGACCCAGCCGCCGGCAAGATGAAGAGCCGATATGCAAGACCTTGTGAACCGGAGCCTGATAGAATGACCGGATATTGGCGGGGCGGTCGCGGAAACTGACGGGACGATCCCAAAAAAAGCGGGGCTATTGTGCATCTCGACGTCATCGATCTCAGAGATTTCTATTCGTCGCTGTTCGGGCGGATCGTGGCTCGCCATGTCGGCGACGGGCTTGCAGCCGTCATGCCGGACGTGCCGGGCCGGCGAATCTTCGGTATCGGTTTCCCGACGCCCTATCTGGGTGCATACGAAGCGCAGGCGGAACGTGTTGCCGCGCTGATGCCGGCGCCGCAGGGCGTCATCGACTGGCCGTCGGACGCGCCCTCAAAAACCGCCCTGGTGGAAGAAACCCGACTGCCATTGTCCGACGGTGGTGCCGATCTTGTTATCCTGATGCACGCGCTTGAAATGTCGTCAGACCCGTCAGAACTGATGGCCGAAGTTCGCCGGGTCCTCGCGCCGCGCGGTCACGTCGTCGCGGTTGTGCCCAACCGGCAGGGGCCCTGGGCGCGGTCCGATATATCACCGTTCGGTTTTGGCCGGCCCTATTCCCGCGGCCAGCTGCGCGCGGTTCTCGCCGAGGCCGCGTTCGAGGCGGAGGCGTGGGCGACGGCGCTGCATATGCCGCCGGTCGCGCGCAGGCCGGTGTTGCGACTGGCGGGAACCATGGAGAAGGTCGGGCGGATCTGCTGGCCGGCATTTTCCGGCGTCACCTGTGTGCGGGCGTCAAAGAGCACCGTACAGGGCGCGAAAGTGCGCGCGCGCAGCGTTCTGGCCCCGGCGCTTCGTCCGGCACTTCAGCCCGATACCGGGCGAATGAAATCAGGACGACCCGTCGGACATGACGAAAACCGCCTGTTCGCTGAACAGGTTCCAGATCGTCCAGGGCGCGCGCCGTGACATGCGTCTGCCATTCCCGTACAGAGCGACCGCCTGCTCGATATTTGCGTTCACCTCATCGGCAAGCATAATAAAATCACGAATCGTGCAAAAGTGGATATTGGGCGTATCGTACCAGCTGTATGGCAGGTTTTTGGTGATCGGCATCCGGCCTTGCAGGATGAATTGCCGGCGAATCCGCCAATGGCCGAAATTCGGAAACGAAATAATCGCCTTGCGGCCAATGCGCAACATTTCCTCAAGCACGGTTCTCGGGTTGCCAGTCGCCTGAAGGGTCTGGCTCAGGATCGCAAAATCAAACGCCTTGTCGGGATAGAAGCCCAGGTCCCGGTCGGCGTCGCCCTGGATCACCGACAGGCCCCGCGCCACGGTTTCGTTGACGCCTTTCTGGGAAATCTCGATGCCGCGGCTATCGACATTTTTCTCTTCCGTCAGCAGTTCCATCAGGTGGCCGTCACCGCAGCCGACATCCAGGACCCGGGCGCCGTGCGTAACGAAACCGGCGATGACGCGCAGATCGACGCGCGTCGGATCCGCCGCCATGGTTTCCAGTTTCATGCCCGTGGCCGGCAGATCCGTCATGACAGCCCCCGCAGGCGGCCGGCTGCCGACAGAAACCCGTCAATGGTGCGGAACATTTCAGGCTCTTCGAGCAGAAACGAATCATGGCCCTTGTCGGATTCGATTTCGACAAAAGATACGTTCGCCGCTGCGGCGTTGAGGCCATGCACAATGGCCCGGCTTTCGGCGGTCGGAAACAGCCAGTCGCTGGTAAACGACATGACGCAGAAGCGGGTATTCGATCCGGTGAAGGCATTGGCAAGTGCGCCGTCATAATCAGCCGCAAGATCGAAATAGTCCATCGCCCGGGTCATGTAGAGATAGGCGTTGGCGTCGAAACGGTCGACGAATGACATGCCCTGGTGCCGCAGGTAGGATTCGATCTGGAAATCGGCGTCGAACCCGAATGTGGGAGCCTCGCGGTTTTGCAGCGAGCGGCCGAACTTGCGATGCAGCGTGCCTTCTGAAAGATAGGTGACATGGGCTGCCATGCGAGCGACGGACAGGCCTTTTCGCGGACTTGCCCGTTCTGCGATATAACGCCCGCCGCGCCAGTCCGGGTCTGCCATGATCGCCTGCCGGCCGACTTCATGGAAGGCGATGTTCTGGGCGGAATGCCGGGCTCCGGTTGCAATCGGAATGGCTGAGAAGACCCGCTGCGGGTAGGTTGCAGCCCATTGCAGAACCTGCATGCCGCCCATGGAACCGCCGATCACGGTGAGCAGGGTTTCAATCCCCAGGGCGTCAATCAGCATCGCCTGGGCGCGAACCATGTCATGAATGGTAATGATCGGCAGATCGAGGCCATAGGCTTCGCCGGTCTCCGGGTTGAGCGATGCCGGACCTGTGGTGCCGAGGCAGCCGCCAAGCACATTGGTGCAGATGATGAAGTAGCGCTCCGTGTCGATCGGCTTGCCGGGTCCGACCATATTCTCCCACCAGCCCGGTTTGCCGGTAACAGGAGAAATACTGGCGGCGTGCTGATCGCCGGTGAGGGCATGGCAGATCAGAATCGCGTTGCTGCGATCTTCGTTCAGGGTGCCGTAGGTCTGGTAAGCAATCTGAAAAGGTGCAAGGTCAACACCGGCGTCCAGGCGCAGGGGCTTGTCGCGACCGAACGCCACGACCGGGCTTGATGGATCAAGCGCCTCGTTGCGTGCGGTTGCCCTGACTTGTGCAGGTTTTGCGTCGTGCCGTGTCATCGTCTATTCCAATGATGAAGACCGGGATTAGGGATCCGGGTTTCTGTCTGTCAATCTTTTCTTTGCGTTACGGCGCATCGGCGGCTATTGAACGCCGCCTGCACAGGCTGGAAATCGCTGATGATCTTACCCTAAAAGTGGTTGCTGGAAGGTTCAAATGGATAGTATCGAAACAGACCCGCTCAGCCGGATAAGGCAACGTATCGATGCCCTTGATGCGGATATTCACCGCATGCTGATCGAACGCAGCGCGGTGATCGATGAATTGATCGCGATCAAGGGTACCAGCGCACCGGGGGCGGCGTTCCGGCCTGACCGCGAGGCCGACATGATGCGCCGGATGGTGATGCGCCACGAAGGCCGCCTGCCGCTGACGACGGTGGAGCATATCTGGCGTGAGATCATTACCGTGTTCACCGCAATGCAGGCGCCGTTTTCCGTGGTCGCCGGCCCGGCCGATGATCCGCTGCTGCTGCGTGACATGGTGCGGTTCTATTTCGGCTTTTCCATATCGGTGGAAAATGCGGAGACCGAAGCAGATGCTCTGGCCATGATTGCCAGCGGCCAAAACCGGATCGCCGCGCTGTCGATGCGCGCGGATACGCCCTGGTGGAACGTTCTGGAAGAACAGAACGGGCCAAAGATCTTTGCCCGCTTTCCGTTTCTGATAACGCCGTCACGCAATGATCTGCAGCCGGTTTATATTGCCGGGCCGCCGTTAAAGGATCAATCGGAACCGGACATCTGCCTGTACAGCCTGGTAAGCGCCGGCGACCCACCCGATGCACTCAGCGCTGCCGTGAGCCATCTGGGCGGCGCAGTGATGCTGCGGCATGATGCCAGCGCGCTTGTCGAACTTCCGGCGGATGTGGACGGCGATGACTTGTCAGCAGAATTTGAGCGCACAGGCGGCCGGCTGCAATCGCTGGTCAGCGTTGGCGGATTTGCCGAGCCGGTCGAGATTTTTACAGGAGACGAAACATGACCCGTTCTCAGGACGATATGCAATCGGGTCCAGGCGGTCCGGTACCGCGCCCGGGCGTTCTGGACATTGCGGCCTATGTTCCGGGCGATTCTGAGAGCAGCGCGGCGAAGGTGTTCAAGCTTTCGTCCAACGAGACACCGCTCGGCGCCAGCGAGAAGGCGATTGAAGCCTACCGGGCCAATGCCCATGAACTTCATCTCTATCCCGATGGCGCATCGTCGCTCTTGCGGCAATCGATTGCCGCGGCCCATGGCCTCAATCCCGCTCAGATCGTCTGCGGAAACGGTTCCGACGAATTGCTGACATTGCTGGCGCAGACCTATCTGTCGCCAGGCGATGAAGCGATCTACACCGAACATGGTTTTCTGATTTACAGGATCGCCATCCTGGCATCAGGGGCAACGCCCGTGGTGGCGCCGGAAACGGATTTCACCGCGAATGTGGATGCCATCCTGGAGAAGGTCACAGACCGCACCCGTATCGTGTTTCTGGCCAACCCGAACAATCCGACGGGCACTTATCTTCCGTTCAGCGAGGTCAAGCGCCTGCAGTCAGGGTTGCCGGATCATGTGTTGCTGGTGCTGGATGCTGCCTACGCGGAATATGTCCGCCGCAACGATTATGAAAGCGGCATCGAATTGGCCGGGCAGGCAAACAACGTCGTCATGACCAGGACGTTCTCGAAGATATACGGCCTTGCCAATCTGCGTATCGGCTGGGCTTATTCGTCGGCTGCAATCATCGACGCGCTGAACCGGGTTCGTGGCCCGTTCAACGTCACCGGCCCGGCGCTGGCAGCAGGAACGGCTGCGGTGGCCGATAGAGCGCATGTGCAGAACGCTGTGGATCATAATCAGAAATGGCTGCCGTGGCTTGAAACCAGGCTTGCCGAACTCGGACTTGCCGTGACGCCGAGCGTGGGAAATTTTCTGCTGATCCACTTTCCGCAGGTTGCGGGCAAGAGCGCGGAAGAGGCGGATCGTTTTCTTCGTGCCAACGGCGTTGTCATGCGCCGGGTTGGCGGCTACGGCATTCCCGGCGCGCTGCGCATGACGGTTGGAACGCAGGAGGCCAATCATGCGACAATCGATGCGCTGACGCGTTTTATGAATGGCGGCGCGCAACCGTCATGATCGAGCCGCATTACAGAACCGGGGTGAGTTCGCCGATTTTGCGCGTGCCCGCATAAATGGCGTTGTCGCGAATGCTGAGGGTCAATTCGCTGACCGGCGTGCCCAGGTCATTTTTTGCCGGTTTGCTGAGCGCGATCATTGCGCCGATAAATGTCGTGGTCTGATTGCGGACCGGCGCCGGCAGGGTTTGCAGGAAGCCCGCAAGCGCCGCGGGGTTTTCCGTCACGACGACGATGTTGCCATTGGTCATGCCCGATCTGCCGATGTCGAGCGCGCCGCTTGCCGTTATCAGGCTGTCTGCGGCCGAAAGCCGGATTTGCAGATCCGGGACGATTATGTCCCGGTGATCCAACTGACCGGCGAGCAGAACCTCTGGCGGCAGGTCGACACGGATCGTCGTGTCGATGGAGAACGGCGCGCTGGTCTCCGATGCGATACTGATTGCAGCGTCGCGTGCAGTGAAGGCGATGTCGGTCTGTTGATTTTCGCCAGCCGGCTGAATGTGGAATTCCGAATGAACCATGACGGCGGACTGAAGTCCGGTCGCAATCGTCAGGCCGTCAAACTCCGCCGACAGGCGGGCCAGGGCCTGTTCGGCCAGCCGAATGCTTGTGCGTCCTGCCGACCAGTTGCCTTTGACGGGCGAAGCGGCACCATTCCAGTTGACATCCAAGGGCGACTTCAAGTCCGCGATGACATGCTGCGGACGGTAAACCAGTGCAACCATATCCAGGCCGCCAAGGCTTGCCGACAGATTGTCATTGGTTACGGCAAGGCCGGCGGACGAACACGAAAACGCCATCTGGAACGGGAAGCCGCCGATCTGCCGGTCATTACAATACAGTTTTGCATTGCCGTTGGAACCGTCGGCAAGAAACTCATCGGCGTAGGATTCAAGCATCGTCCTGGCGCCGATCCAGACCGCTGTCCAGGCTGCGCACAGCACTATAGTCAAAACGATGGTAATCTTTGCAAATCTGCCCATTCGGCTGGTGCCGTTTTCCGGATTCCGATCTGTTGACACATTGTTCTCCAATGGCGCTTGCGAATGACCCTAACGGCTGATAGGCCCTGCGGTCTGATGACGGAAGACAAAAACGACGACTTTTGGGTTTTTGCGTACGGTTCGCTGATGTGGCGGCCCGGATTCGGCTATCTGGAGAGCCGTCAGGCGAGGCTTGCCGGCCTGCATCGCTCGCTCTGCGTCTATTCCTGGGTTCATCGGGGTACCGAGCAGCGCCCGGGGCTGGTTCTCGGCCTTGACCGCGGCGGCACTTGCCTCGGACTCGGTTTCAGGGTCTGTGGGCGCGAACGCCAGAACGTCATTGCTTATCTGCGCGAGCGCGAACAGGTCACGAACGTCTATCAGGAACACTGGCGGATAATCCGTCTGGACGATGGAACCCGTGCCGTCGCGCTGACCTATGTGGTGAATCGCGGCCATCCGCAATATGCCGGTAAGCTGGACACTGAACGGCAGATCGCAATGATTGCAGGCGCCAACGGAAAATCTGGAGCAAATCCGGATTATGTCATCAGCACTGCGCAGCGGTTGCAGGAACTGGGCATCCGCGATCGCCGGCTGTTTCAAATATCGGATCAGCTGCACAAGCGCTGACAGCGACTGTTCAGGCGGCTACCGGAAATTCGAGAATCCGTGCCGGGCCGCCGATATCGGCCTGCTCGATATGAATGACGGCTTTGAGGTCTTCGATGATCTGAAGACGATCGTCTGCGGACCGGGCCAGCAGATGGACATAGAGATCAGATCCGTCGCGCCCGGCAAGCATGGCAAGATCGGAAGATGCGCAATTGTAATCCGGCGTATGACCTGCCCAGATAACCCGGCCGAAGCGGCCGACAATGACAATCGCATCATCGAAATGAGCGATGGCGGAAAGATCGGTCTGGGTAAACAGATATCGTGCGCCGGACTGTCCGGACCAATAGCGGAATCGTGCCGGCAGACCGGCTTCAAGAACAGAGTGCGGAACGGAAGTCGTTGGTCGCATTGTCAAAATCCAAATTAGAACATAATAAGAACATATGACGCTGTGACCGTGCAAGCCTTTTAACAAACAGCCTGAACCACCCCGATTCGATCATACTATATGAAGTTATAGCGGGGCTATTTGCTACTGTATATAGACATAATGGCGATTTTTAGGTCAAATTGGGCCGATTTAGAATCCGGCTGACCCCGGGATCGCGGTCCAGGGCTTCTTCAATCAGCCTGTCGCTTGCTGATTCGATTTCCCTTTGCAGTCGCTCGGCAAATTCGCCGCCGGCCAGACCGGGTTCAATGGGCGGCAGAATTTCCACCTGCACTGTGCCGGGCGTGTGGATCATCGAGCGCCTGGGCCAGTACAGGCCGGAATTGAGCGCGATCGGCAGGCAGGGCACACCGAGCTCCTTGTACATGTGGACAATGCCGTAGCGGTATCGCGGCTCGATTCCGGGTGGCCGACGCGTACCCTCCGGAAATATGATGACCTGCTGGCCATTGGCAATGGCCCGCCTGGCATGTTCGGTCATTGCCGTAAGCGCCGCAGAACGTTTGCCGCGATTGACGGGAATCTGGCCGAAACGGGCCATGTACCAGCCAAACAACGGTAGCCACATCAGCTCCCGTTTGACGATGAAAGCGGGTTTGTCGACGATGGTAACCAGCCGGAAGGCTTCCCAGGCGGATTGATGTTTGCAGGCAACGATGTATCCGCCCTCGGGCCGGTGTTCCAGGCCGGTAACCTCTTCCTTGCTGCCGCAGATCAGCCGATGCCACCACAGACTTGACCTTGCCCAGAGCCGAACCACCGGCCAGCCCCAGCGTTGCGGAAGCACGATGATCGGGCTGAACACGATCGCAAGCACGGTGAAATTCAGATAAAGCACGATATTGAACAGCACTGAGCGAACCAGCATATCGCCTTACCTCATTTGGTTGCCGCGGCAATGGCCTGCCGTCGCTCGGCGCCACTTTATGCAGATGCGTAAAGGATAAAAGGGATCTTTGCAGGTTATCCCAAACGGGCAACGAGATATTTCAGATATTCCACCATCAACAGGCGGAAAATGCTGAATTCGTGTGTCCATTGGTTCAGGTTCATATCGGCATGAACCGGATAGGCGATCAGGTCGATGTCGGGCATGACACGCTCAAGTTCCGCCAGGCTGCGCGGCATATGGTAGGCGCTGGTCACCACGATCAGCGATGTGAAGCCGTTCGTTTCTGCCCAATCCCGGCTTTCGCTGGCATTGCCTCTCGTGTCACGGGCCATATAACCGACATCGATACAGCATTGAAAATAAGGTTCGCCGTTCGGAATCGCCCGCTTGAGCTGGGCAAGCGAGATCTGCTCGTTAACTCCGGAGATAAGCAGTTTTTTTGCCGAGCCGTTCGCCAGCAGGTTGACCGCATCGTTGATCCGCTGGGGTCCGCCGGTCAGCGCCACAATCGCATCGGCGCGCGGTGCCGCCGGCGGCACCGCGGTGCTGACCTGGTCGGCGAATACCAGAAACCCGCCGATAAACCCGGAGAGGCCAACAAGGCAAAGAACCGCAATGGCCCTCTTCACCTTCCTGAGCAGGCGTGATGAGGAGCGGTTTGACGGCAGGTCGCCCCCGCTGGTTCGTGCGTGACGAATGACCATGGCTCCTTTTGAGCCGAGAACGCCGCTGTTGCAATGGCTTTCGAACAAGGTTCCGGATTTCCGTTTTATCGGGCTGCCAGAACTTAATAGAATTTTTATAATGAATTTAGAATGAAAGCAGTAACAAATAGCGTAAATTTAAGAGAATTTTTCGAAATCGAAACATAATAATAGAAATAGCCAATTTGTATTGTCTAACCGCATCTGTTTGTTAATAATTCGGCGTGACATTCAGAAATTCGCAATCCAAATTTTCGGTCTGACGGGCCAAGGGACAAATCATGAGCGGATCATCTGGTGAAATCAATTCGAAAACTGGGGTCCTGACGGCGATATTTGCCATCTTATTCGCTTTTGTCGGTATGGCATCCGGTGGATATTTCCTGCTTAACAAGACTGCTGAGCGAATCATCGCGGAGCAGGCTGAACGCAATTCACTGGCCTGGGCTGACTATATTGCGTCAGGTCTGAATCGGGCCGAAATGATTGCTGCCGGTGCAGAGCTTTCCGCAGACGAACAAGAATTTCTGCGCCAGGTTACAGATTTCGGAGACGTTTTCCGGTTCAAATTGTTCAGTGCAGACGGTCAACTCAGGCTGGTCTCCGACGATCTTTCCAACCCGGCTGGTACTGCCGCTCCGGTCAACGCCGAACACAGTGAAAAAGCGTCCCGTGTGCTTGCGAACGGACAGGCCTATACGGAATTGAACGACGGAACCCAAAAGGCCGATCGTCCCGATCTCTATGTTGAGAGTTATGTTCCGGTAAAGCGTGACGGGCGAATTGTTGCGGTTGCCGAAGTTTATGTCGACCAGACGGCCAACAATGAAGCGCTCAGGGCAGAATTTGTCCGGTTCGGGCTGATAATCGGCGGACTTGTGCTGGCGATTATGTGCATCCCGGCTGTTTTGCTGTTCAGGAATCTGTCGAAAATGCGTCAGCAGAATACCGAACTCGATGCTGAACGCAGCCGATCTGACGAAGCCGCAAGCCGGGCTGAAATCGCTGAAAGGGCCAAGTCGGAATTTCTCGCCAATATGAGCCACGAAATCCGCACGCCGATGAACGGCGTGATGGGCATGGCGGAATTGCTGGCCAAGACGGACCTCGATTCAAAACAGAAGATGTTTACTGACATCATCGTCAAATCCGGTCATGCGCTGGTGACGATCATCAACGACATTCTGGATTTCTCCAAGATCGATTCAGGCCAGCTGGTACTGGATCCGATGCCGTTCAAGCTTGGCGAAGCGATTGAAGACGTTGCAACGCTGATGTCGAGCAATGTCAAGGAAAAGGATCTTGAACTGGTCGTTCGTGTCCAGCCCGACCTGCCGGAACGTTTTGTCGGCGATGTCGGCCGCATCCGGCAGATCGTCACGAACCTTCTCGGCAATGCGGTGAAGTTTACCGACCAGGGTCATGTTCTCGTCGACGTGTCGGGGTCGGTATCAGATGAAGGGTCCGGGCAGGTCGCAAACCTGCTGGTCAGAGTCGAAGACACGGGGATCGGTATTCCGGAAGATCAACTGGCCAGAGTGTTTGAAAAATTCAACCAGGTTGACGGGTCTTCAACGCGAACCCACGAAGGAACCGGCCTCGGCCTCACCATTTCCCAGATGCTCGTGGAAAAAATGGGCGGTGAAATCGGCGCGGAAAGCGCGCTCGGCAAGGGATCAAAATTCTGGTTCGCCATTCCGCTGCCGGTGCATGGCGAGAATGAACGCAAGAAGCGGGTGCCGATCGATGTGACGGCATCGCGCGTGCTTGTCATTGATGACAATGAAGTCAACCGGTCGATCCTGCTTGAACAGCTGGGATCCTGGGGGTTCGATGCGACCGCCACGGCATCCGGCCAGGAAGGGCTTGCCGTGCTGCGGCGGGCAATGGAAACGGATCGCCCGGTCGATCTGCTCGTGCTCGACTATCACATGCCGAAGATGGACGGAGGCCAGGTTGCACAGGCCCTGCGCGACGATGAACTGATTGGTGCCACCCCGATCGTCATGCTGACCTCGGTTGACAATATGTCCGATGGCCAGGCCTTCCGAAACCTTGGTGTTGAGGGGCATCTGGTCAAACCTGCGCGTTCTGCCGTGTTGCTTGAAACCATCATTACCGTGCTGCAGGAGGCCAAGGGCGGGCTCATCGATGTTGAGCTCATCGATGCTGATCGGGGCGAACCGGGATCGGCTTCAGGCACAACCCGTTCGGCAGGGCAAATGCAGGGCGAAGTCATCAAAGGCAAGTCCGGTCTGGCAATCCTCGTTGCAGAAGACAATGAGGTCAACCAGATTGTCATTGAACAGATCCTGGCCGAGACCGGCCATTCCTACACCATCGTGGAAAACGGCAAGCTTGCCGTTGAGCAGTTCAGGGCGGTGTCGCCTGATCTGGTCCTGATGGATGTCTCGATGCCGGAGATGAACGGCCTGGAGGCAACACGGGCGATCCGGGAAATTGAAGAAGCCGGTGGCGGCCATGTGCCGATCATCGGTCTGACCGCCCATGCGCTCAAGGGAGACCGGGACATGTGTATCGAGGCCGGGATGGACGATTATGTACCCAAGCCGATTTCCGTGTCCGCACTGCATGATGCCCTGTCACGGCATCTTGGATCCGAGACGGAAAAGCAAACGGCATAGCCTTGTTGAACAGCGTAGCCGTTATCAGTCGATCTGGCGCAATGTGGCATAAACTGTCAGGCGGGCCGTGACCGCGATCAGAAAACCTGTTGCTATGACGGTCATGAGGGCAGCAAAAAAACCGGCCCATTGTAACGAAAAGCCGCCAAACAGGCTGCGGATCTGTGCTTCCTGGGGAGATACTCCCTGGGTGCCGGCAATCAGGTTTGCAATCAACAGAAAAGTAATCGCCGCTATTCCGCCGATTGCCGCGCCCTTCAGGCCCAGCACCAGGAAATGGCGCTGAAACTGGTTGGCGATATAAATATCCTCCGCACCGATGAAATGCAGGACTTCGATCACGTCCCGGTTGCCGGCCATTGCGCCGCGGGTCGCAAAGACAACGGAGAGTGCGGTCGCAGCGAAGACCAGGCCGGTCACGAACAATCCGATGAGTGTGACCGTATTGGCCATCGAGGAAAGCCGTTCAAGCCAAAGGCCATGATCGTCGAGGCTTGCGCCCGGTACATTGTCGCGCAGCCGGCGGGCCAGAGATCCGAGATCGGCGCTGTTGTCCACCTTGACAGCTACAAGGCGCGGAATGGGAAGTTGCCCGCGATCGAAGCCTTTCCCCAGCCAGGGCTCCAGAAGGGCTGCAGAATCATCTTCGCTCAAGGGTTCGGCGGAACTGACGCCGGGTGTCTGAACCGCAATTTCCACTGCCCGCGCAATCGTCAATGCCGGATCATTGTCCCCGACCGGGAGAATCTGAATCGTGACTTCGTCGGCGATCTGTCGCTGCCAGCCATCGGCCTTCTGGCTGACGATCGAAACCGAGGCGATTGCCAGGCATGCCAGAAAACTCATGATCGCAACAAGAGCAAGCAGCGCCCTTCGGGAAACCGAATTGGCCGGTACAAGCGGGCTTGTGCCGCGAATTCCACCGCGCAGCAGACCGGCGGAAAGACGGATTGCCGGCCGCCGCTTGCGTTGCAGTCCGGTGATCTGGCCCCAGCCTGCTTTCCGTTTGTCGTTTGCCCAGGATCCGAGGCGCGATTTCCGGGCCGCGGCCGTCGCAGGCTTCTTTTTTCGGATCTTCGGTCTTGCCGTCATTTGCGCTGATCCTACTGGCCGCTATTTTGATAAACATCGACATGACCGTCATTCAAGACAAGCCGTCTTGCCTTGTGCTGTTCCATCAGCGAGAGATCGTGGGTTGCGATGACAACCGATGTGCCCAACCGGTTCAATTCGATGAACAATCGCAGAAGCCGCCTCGCCAGCGGCGGGTCAACATTGCCGGTCGGCTCGTCAGCCAGGAGGATTTCCGGTTTGGTGATCAGCGCCCGCGCAATGGCCGCACGCTGTTTTTCGCCGCCGGACAGAACCTGCGGATGAACCCACATTCTGTCTCCCAGGCCGACCCATTCCAGCAGTTCCGTGACATCGGAACGATAATCGTCTTCGGGAACGCCCCAGACACGCAGCGGCAGCGCGACATTTTCATATGTCGTCAAATGATCGAGCAGGCGGAAATCCTGGAAAACAATACCGATCCGCTTGCGCAAGCGCTGGACCGTTTCCCGTTTGATCGTCGACGCATCCTCTTTGAAAATCTGCAGCAGCCCCCGTGTCGGCTGAAGCGACAGGAACAGAAGCCGCAACAAAGACGTCTTCCCGGCACCCGACGGACCCGTCACATATTGGAACGATCCCGGCGCAATATGAAAGCTGACATCGCGCAGCACTTCCGGTCCAAGACCGTAACGCAGGCCGACATTTTCAAATCGAATCACTGTTTTTGCCTCACTTGGGCTTTTTTTGCACGTCAGGGCCCCGCCGTTAAGCCCGCGTTAACGCCGAAAGGTAAGGAATAGGCAACAAATTTCGATCAGGTCCTGAATCATGAACGCGATTCCATCCATGCCGAACGGGAATGACAATCTCGTCATACTGCGCTGCCCGAACTGCCATTCGGCCGAGCCGATAAAAGCGGACGTGATTTCGGAAGGCGTGCAGGTGGTCATCTGCCGTCAATGTGGCGAGGGTTGGGCCGCCAGGTCTGAAAAGGCGGTTGCAACCCGGCGATCCGATTGTGAGGACGAACAGGGCCGTTCGCTGGTGTGGGCGGACGCCCAGACGATCGATGCCGTGCGCAGGCCGCTGGTGCCTCAATCCAGCAATGAACCGGACCCGTGGGCGCTGCGCATCGATTCCGATTATGATGCTCCCGAGGCCCGGTCTTCACCGGTCTTGGGATGGCTGGTCGTTCTCGTCTCGAGCGCATTTCTTGCAGGCTTTTTCGGAGCCCGTCAGCAGGTCGTTGCCGCGGTGCCGGATCTTGCCGGCCTTTATGCGGCGATCGGTCTTCCGGTGAATATGTCGTCTCTGGACATTGTCGAAGTCAAAGCGGGTGCGGAATCGACCGGTTTCGAAACGGTTTTCAGGATCGAAGGTGCGTTGCACAACAGCTCCGACCTGGAGATGACTATTCCGGCATTGAAGATCGAATTTCTCGATCGTTACTCAAGGCTGGTCCGGGCGGTGCCGATTGCGTCCCCGGTGAAGTCGTTGCGCGGCGGGGCTCGTGCGACATTCCAGGAATCGCTCAAGGATTTCCCGGCGGAATCGGTATCGGTTCGCGTGACGTTTCTGGAAGCCAACGGCCGGCAACCGGTCAAGGTAATTGCAAGGAGCGGCGGGTGAAGGATTTTCGCTCCGTAAAGGTCGAACCGCTCTATTCGCAACACGAAATTGCCGGCAGGGTAAAGGCGATTGGTGAGGCGATTGCCGCGTCCGGTCCGGAAAACCTTCTCGTCATCGTCGTGCTGAAGGGCGGCTTCGTGTTCGCCGCGGATCTGGTTCGCGCGCTTTCCGACAATGGTGTCCAGCTGGAAGTCGAGTTCATATCGCTGTCAAGTTACGGATCTGATCTCAATTCCTCCGGTGAGGTCCGAATCCTCAGGGATATCGGGTGCCCGGTGGCCGATCGTGATGTTCTGATCGTTGACGATGTTCTCGATTCAGGCTTGACGTTACGGTTTGCAAAGGACCTGATGGTCGGCCGCGGCGCCAAACGAGTCGCCCTGACGGCCCTGGTCGACAAGCCGGAAGGGCGATCGGTTAAAATCGCGGCTGATTACGTTGGATTTACCTGTCCGGATTATTTTGTTGTCGGATACGGTATGGATGCAGGACACGCGCACCGCGAATTGCCGTTTATCGGTGTAGTGAATATGACGGACGATGGACAGGAATAGGGATCATCAATGCGGATTCTTCTGACGGAAGACGACCTCGCCGTCCGGGCTTTTGTAAGCCGGGCGCTGGAGATCGATGGTCACGATGTCGAAACGGCCGGCGACGGCGTTGAGGCAATGGAATGCCTGGAAAAGTATGACGGCAAGTTCGACCTGCTGGTCAGCGATGTGAAAATGCCGTTGATGGACGGAATCGCCCTTGCCCACAGTGCGGCTGAGCGCTGGCCGGGCCTGCCGATACTTCTGATGACCGGGTTTGCCGATCAGCGCGAACGGGCCGACGATCTGCATAAAAAGATCCGTGATGTGGTGACAAAGCCGTTTACGCTGCAGCAGATCCGCGATGCCGTGACCGATGCGGCAATGCCGGAGAGCGAGCCGGCAGCCGAAAAGACCGCCTGAACCGGCTTTTCGGACCATTCGATCCTATTCGTTGCGCAGCAACCGCTCCAGATACTCCAGTTCATAACGGGGCCGGTAGCGTTCGCCGAGCCGTTCGCGGATGGCATTGAGGATTTCGCGGGCGCGCTGCACGTCGATTTCATCCGGCACGCCGACATCCTCGCCAAAATCCGGTCCCTCCGTGCGCTGTGGCCGCCCGAGCGGGTCCATCCGGCCGCGGGGCCGTCCGCGTCCGACCTGTTGCTGCTGGCCCTGGTTGCCGAACATCTGCTGCATCATGCTTTCCAGGCTCTCGCGCATGGCTTGCAACGCTTCGCCCTGATTGCCGAAGGCTTCGCCTGTCTGGCCCTGGCCTAGCGACCGGGTTGCGTCGCCCATGGCGCGTCCGGCGCGGTCCAGCGACCGCTGGCCCTGGCCCTGTTGCGAGCCCTGCTGTCCGGGCTGATTGCCCTGTTGCCCGGGTTCGCCGCCCTGCTGGCCCTGTTGCAATTGCTCAAGCAATGCCTGCAAACCCTCATGCAGATCCGACTGGCCCTGCTGCAATTGCTCCAGCAGTTCGGCCAGTTCAGACGGCGACAGCGGACCCTGCTGGCCCTGCTGGCCCTGCTGGTTGCGCCGTTCGCGCGGCCGCTGGCCCTGATCCAGCCGGAAGGTATCGTCCATCAGCCGCTGCTGTTCGCGCATCAGGCGGCCAAGCTCTTCCAGCTGTTTCATCATTTCGCCGTTCTGACCGTTCTGCATCTGCTGGCCGCGCTGCGCCGTCTGCAGGCTGTCGAGCATCTGCTGGAGCTCGCTCAACAATTGCTGCGCTGCATCCCGGTCGCCGAGTTTGGACAGATCCTCGATCCGGTCCAGCATGTCCTGAAAGTCCTGCTGGGTCAGCATCTGGCTCGGGTCCATCTGCATTTGCGGCAGGGACTCGTTGTTGCGCCGCGCCATTTCCTGCGCGAAGCTTTGCAGATAATCATTCATCGCCTGGCGAAGCTCTTCCGTCAGCCTGGCAATTTCCTCATCCGAGGCGCCGCGCTCAAGCGCATCCTCAAGGTTTCTGCGCGCTTCATTGAGCCGCCGTTCGGCATCCGACAGCGCGCCGTCTTCAATCTGCAGCGCCATGTTCCAGAGATAGTCCAGCGTCTCCAGAAGATCTTCATCGGACCGGGCGCTCACAAGCCGCTTGTAGCCGATGCGCAGGCCAAGATAGACCGATGCGTCCTTGAGAAATTCTTCCGGTGCGATTGTCATGGCGTCCAGCGCCAGTGCGACCCGGTCGCGGCTGCGCGAATCCATCGCCAGTTTCTGCCGCTGCTCGACAATCGCGCGCGCCACCGGGTTGGAAAAAGGACGCTGAGGCAATGTCATGACCAGCGCATCTTCCAGATGCCCTTCCTGTCCGGCGCCATCGACCACCACCGGATCGATTTGCACCGACAGGCCGGCAAAGGGATGGTCGGCAAGCCGCACATAGGCGCGGGCGCGACCTTGCCGCGCATTTGGTTTTGAAAGCCGCAGCGGAACTTTCGGCAATTCAACGAGAGGTCTTGCATCCGGGTCTGCAGGGGTTTCGAACTGCAAGGCAAGTTCGCCGGAGACAACGCCATAATCGTCGGTGACGCCGAAATCGAGTGTGAACGACCCGGCCCGCGTGGTTTCCGATTTATCGGACACAATCGTCGGCGGCGTATCGTCGGTCACAGTAAAGGTGTGGATCTGGCCGCCGCCGGAATGGCCGATCTCGACGGATCCGCTTTGTTTCAACTGTGCGGTATAGGTATGGATCGTGGCCGGTTCTGAACCGTCTTTCGCCTTTGCCTGACCGTCTGCATCATCATCGGCTTTTGTCACCTCCACGTCATCGCCGTCGAGTGTGCGGACACTCACCCGGGGAACGTCGTCGGAAACCACCCGGATGCTGAGTATGCTGTTTTCCGGCACCGCCGGCGCCAGTGCCGCGCTGCCGGTGACGGTGTCGCCTGAATTGTGCCGCGTCAGGAATATCGGCGGCTGGCGGGTATATCCGGGCGGGTCGATCCAGGCGTCAATGCGCGCGGAGACCGTTTCGGGCAGACTGGCCCGCACAGGTGAAAAAGCCTCGCCGACCCGTAACAGATGCTCTCCGCTGGCGACGAAGAAGCCGACGACAAGAAGCATCGGAACTGCAAAACGCCATGCATTCGGGTCCCGCCGGGCCATTTCCGGCCTGGGCGCGCCAGCGCGCAGATTTTCCATCTGCGCCAACAGCCTCTTGCGGTGCTCCGCCCAGAGCGCCTGGGCAGTCGGATCATCGGAAACCGGAGAAAGCGTGTCGCGCAGACCGCTGGCCGGGCGATGATCCAGGCCGGAGCGCAGCTCAACCCGGTGCACGGCGCTCTGTTCATCAGGCAATCTGGTGCGGAACAGGCGCAAGAGCGAAACGATGAAGCCGGCTGCAAAGGCCAACAGAACGCCAATGCGCACCAGATCAGGCATCAGGCGCCAGAGGCCGAACCATGAAACTGCAACAAAAAGCCCGGCGACGGTCAAAGCCGGGACAATACGCGGCCAGATATCTTCCCAGGCCAGTGCTGCCCGGGCCCGGACTATGGCCCGGCCCAGCCGGTCCATCCTGCTGTTTTCGGTCTCGGCTTGGCGTGTGCGCATCATGTTTGCCGTCTCAACTGGAATCCGCTGTTCGCTAATATAGCACACGCTCCAACCATGGCGACAGCAAGACGATCACAATGTTGGAATTGCCGGAGCGCTGTCCGGAGCGCCGTGATGGCCGGATTCGGCCGCCTGTTGCGCCCGTCAGGCCAGCCAGTCCGGAATGCTGTCCAGCCCGATCAGGGCTTCAAAGCTCGGCCGCGGCCGGACGACGGCAAATTCGGCTCCGTTGACAAGGACCTCCGGCACCAGCAGGCGGGAATTGTAGGTCGAAGATTGCACCGCGCCATAGGCCCCGGCGGAATAGATTGCCAAAAGGTCACCGCTTGCCGGTTCCGGCAAACGGGTGTCGCGGGCCAGATAGTCGCCGGTTTCGCAGACCGGGCCGACAATATCGCAATCGATGTCGGCTCCGCTGGTGTTTTCGTCGACCGGTGCAATCCGGTGATAGGCCTCGTACAGGGTCGGCCGGATCAGGTCGTTCATCGCCGCGTCGACAATGATGAAGGCCTTGCCTTCGGTCTGTTTGACATAGATTACCCGGGTGACGAGGATTCCGGCATTGCCGGCAATCAGCCGGCCTGGCTCGAAAATCACCCGGCAATCCAGCTGCCTGACGTGGCTTTTGACCAGTTCGGCATAATCGGCGGGAAGTGGCGGCGGGGCGTTGTCATCGCGATAGGGAATGCCGAGTCCGCCACCAAGGTCGACATGCTCGATCGTATGGCCGTCCTGGCGCAATGCCCGGACCAGCTCGCCAAGCCGGGCAAAAGCCGCGTCGAAAGGTTTCAGGGCGGTAATCTGACTGCCGATATGCATGTCGATGCCGATGACCCTGATGGCGGCCATTTTTCCGGCGCGGGCGTAAACCGCCCGGGCGCGATCCCAGGCGATGCCGAACTTGTCCGCCTTGCGGCCGGTGGCAATCTTTTCGTGGGTTCCGGCATCGACATCGGGATTGATGCGCAACGAAACCGGCGCCTGGATATTCATCGATCCGGCGATTGACGAAATGGCGGCGAGTTCAGGTTCAGATTCCACGTTGAAACAATGGATGCCTGTTTCAAGCGCCAGGCGGATCTCGGCTTCTGTTTTGCCGACACCGGAAAACATGATCCGTTCCGGCGGTATGCCGGCGGCGAGAGCGCGGCGCAATTCGCCTTCCGACACGACATCCGCGCCGGCGCCCAGTTTTGCCAGCGTTGCGATGACGGCCTGGTTGGAATTGGCCTTCATGGCATAACAGATCATATGCGGAACGTCTGCGAAAGCGTCCTCAAACACCCGGTAGTGCCGGGTCAGCGTCGCCGTGGAATAGCAGTAGAACGGCGTGCCGACCGCTTCCGCCAGATCGGAAACAGCAACGTCCTCGGCGTAGAGTACGCCATTCCTGTGTTCGAAATGATGCATGGTTCAGATCAGGCCGTCGAGAATGAACGGCCGCTCGGGAACATTTTTCTTCTGAAACGGTTTGGGTTCCTCAGGCGCCGCCGTCGGGTCGCTGGTGGTTTGCGCGGGTTTCTGCGCCTTGGCTTGCGGCGGCGATTCCAGGCCGCCGCGGCGGCCGCAACCCGATAGCGCCGTGGCAGCAGCGAGACAGACGATCACGATGTGAAGCAGACGCATGATAGAACTCCTGTCAAACGCACTATGCGTTTGGCGCATCCGATGCAAGTCTTTCAAGCCAGTCTGCAGCCGCAGCGCGCACATTTTCCGGCGCCGTGCCGCCGAAACTTCTGCGGCTTTGCACGGATGCCTGGACGGACAAGACGGAGAACACATCCTCGCTGATCGACGGATGAACCGCCTGCATGACGTCAAGCGGCAGTTCGTCCAGCGAGACCCCTCGTCCCGCCGCCTCGGCGACAATCCTGCCGGTGACATGATGGGCATCGCGGAACGGAAGCCCGGCTTCGCGCACCAGCCAGTCGGCAAGATCCGTCGCCGTGGAGAACGCCGCACCGGCGGCGGCCAGCATGCTTTCCTCAACCGGTTCCATATCCTTGATCATGCCGGTCAGTGCGGCCAGCGACAGTGACAGGCTGGGCAGGGCGTCGAACAATTGTTCCTTGTCTTCCTGCATGTCCTTGGAATAGGCCAGCGGCAGGCCTTTCATGACCATCATCAGCGCGTTCAGCGCGCCGACAATGCGGCCGGCCTTGGCGCGCACCAGTTCGGCGGCATCAGGATTGCGTTTCTGCGGCATGATCGAAGACCCGGTGGAGAATTTGTCCGACAGGCGGACAAAATTGAACTGCGCCGTCGACCAGATCACCAGTTCCTCCGCAAAGCGCGACAGGTGTATGGCGCAGATCGATGCCGCCGCCAGCGCTTCCATCGCGAAGTCCCGGTCCGATACCGCGTCGAGCGAATTGGCCGCCGGCCGGTCGAAACCAAGCGCTTGCGCCGTCATCTGGCGGTCGATCGGATAGGCCGTGCCGGCCAGAGCGGCGGCGCCGAGCGGGCTCTCGTTGAGCCGCCGGCGCGCATCGGCAAAGCGGCCCCGATCCCGGGCGAGCATTTCCACATAGGCCAGGCAATGATGGCCGAACGTGATCGGCTGGGCGCTCTGCAGGTGGGTAAACCCGGGCATGATCGTGCCGGCATGCTGCTCCGCGATTGTCGCCAGCGCCGTCAGAAGAGTATGGATCTGCCGGTCGATATCGTCGATGGCGTCGCGCACCCAGAGCTTGAAATCGGTGGCGACCTGATCGTTGCGCGAACGGGCTGTGTGCAGCCGCCCGGCAGGCTCGCCGATCAGATCCTTCAGCCGGGCTTCGATGTTCATGTGAATATCTTCAAGCGCGCGCGAATAGGCAAACTTGCCGGCCGCGATTTCTGACGCGATCGTGTCTAGACCTTGAACAATCTTTGCAGCATCGTCATCTGAGATGATGCCCTGGCGGGCGAGCATCATTGCGTGCGCCTTCGAGCCGGCAATATCCTGCGCGGCCAGGGCTTTATCGAAATCAATGGAAGCATTGATTTCTTCCATTATGGCGTCCGGGCCTTGCTGGAACCGGCCGCCCCACATGCGGTTTGACATTTTGACGTCCGACTTGGTTATGAACAAACGGGTGATTGCGGAACAATGAAGCGAAATCTGGCACTTGGCATCGTTGCCGCAACCGGCATTGGCATTGCTGCCCTATACGGGATGCAGGCGCGTGAAGGCAATGTCGAAGCGGAAAACAGCTGCGTGGCAAATGCGGATTTTGTCAACGCGACGATTGCCGGTCTTGCGACCGGTGAAGTGGCGGCATTCCAGATTCCGCGCCAGCCCCAGGCGCTTTCCGATCTGGCGTTTCTCAAAGCGGACGGCGAGCCCACAACGCTCGCCGGTTTTTCCGGCAAGGTTTTGCTGGTCAATCTGTGGGCGACATGGTGTGCGCCCTGCCGGCGCGAAATGCCCGCACTTGACCGGCTCGAGAAGGATCTCGGCGGCGACGGCGGCTTTCAGGTTGTTGCCGTCAATATCGATACCGGACCTGTTGAAAAGGCGCAGGCCTTTCTGGACTCCATCAAGGTGAAAAACCTCGCGCTCCATCGCGATCCGACAACCGATATATTCCAGGATGTCAAAAAGCGCGGCCTTGGCCTCGGGCTTCCCGTCAGCATCCTTGTCGACGATGCCGGCTGCCTGCTCGGCCATCTGGCCGGGCCGGCGGAATGGGATTCTGAAGACGCCAAGGCGCTGATCGCAGCGGCGGTCAAGGGCTAGTGGTTCAATTCACACATAAGAGTTCCACGCGATTGTCATCCCGGCTCTGCACTCCAGCTTCGCTTCCGCTTGGCCGGGATGACGAGCGGAGTGTTTCATTTGTCTGAATCTATCCACTAGCGAGCCGGCGGCGCATCGGTAAACAGCGCGTCGATGATCGGGCAATCGGGAACGTCGCCGCCGCTGCACTCGGCCGCCATGGTTTTCAGCACCTTTTCCATCCGGCGCAGGTCGGTCAGTTTTTGCCGGACATCGGCAAGATGTTCGATGGTGCGGGCATGAACCTGGGCGCAGGTCAGGGTATCGGCGTCAACCAGCTTGAGCAGAGCGCGGATCTCGTTAAGGCTGAAACCGAGCCTGCGGCTCTGGCGGATAAACACCAGGCGCCTCAGCTCGCCGCTGCCATAATGGCGCTGGCCGCCGGCGCTGCGCGCCGGTTCGGGCATGATGCCGATGCGCTCATAATAGCGGATTGTCTCGATATTGACGCCGCTTCTGCGCGACATTTCACCGATCGGATAAACCGGCCCGGCATCGGATTGGGACATCGAAAAAAACCTCTTGTATCTGTAGTTACTACAGGATTTAGCATGGTCTTTGCGAATTTTGAAACACAGCATGGATCGGCGCGATGACGGACAAGGGACTTCTGAAAACAGGCATCATCGGCACGGTGATTGCGGCGCTCTGCTGCTTCACGCCGGTGCTCGTCATTCTGTTTGGTGTTGTCGGCCTAGCGGGGCTGGTCGGTTATCTCGATCTGGTCCTTCTGCCGGCACTCGGATTTTTTGTCGTCTTGACGGTCTATGCGCTCTGGCGGCGGTCGCGCCGGCAGAGCGAGGCTTAGGATATCCCGATGCCCCGTTACGATGTCGCGGTGATCGGCGCCGGCTCGGCCGGATTTTCAGCCGCAATCACCGCCGCCGATGAAGGCGCGCAGGTGGCGCTGATCGGCCACGGCACGATCGGCGGGACCTGCGTCAATGCCGGTTGCGTACCGTCCAAGACGATGATCCGCGCCACCGAAACATTGCATGCGGCTGCGACGGCGAACCGCTTCGGCGGCATCGAGGCGTCGGCCCGGATTACCGACTGGGCCTCGGTCGTTCGCCGGAAACAGGCGCTTGTCGACGAATTGCGGCAGGCGAAATACAGCGATCTGCTGCCGGCTTACAATTCCCTTGCCTATCTTGAGGGTAAGGCGTCTTTTTCCGGCAGGGGTAAACTGACGGTCGGCGGCGAACCGCTCGACGCCGGCAAGATCATAATCGCCAGCGGCTCACGTCCCGCACTTCCCTCAATCAAGGGGATCAGGCAAGTGCCGACGCTTACCAGCACCACGGCGCTGGAACTGGAGCAGCTGCCGAAATCGCTGCTGGTGATCGGCGCCGGTTATATCGGCGCGGAACTGGCGCAGATGTTTTCGCGCGCCGGCGTCAAAGTGAGCCTGGTCAGCCGGCGCGGCCTGCTGCCGGAGGCGGAGCCCGAGATCAGCCATGCGCTGACCGGTATATTCGAAGCCGAAGGTATTCAATGCGTCAGCGGCATCGGATATGACCGGATCGAGGGCCGGGCAGGCGACATCCGGCTGTATGTGCGTCACGGCAAAGTTCCGGAAATGCTGGAGGCGGAAGCCGTTCTGATCGCAACCGGCCGGACGCCGAACGTCGAGGATCTCAACCTGAAAGCCGGCGCTATCAAGCTGAACGACCAGGGCGGCATCGCCGTTGACCGCCACATGCGCACCAGTTGCAGGAATGTCTACGCTGCCGGCGATATCACCGGGCGTGACCAGTTTGTCTATATGGCGGCCTATGGCGCAAAGATTGCGGCGCGCAACGCCATCAACGGCGACGATCTGGCTTATGACAATTACGCGATGCCCGCTGTCGTCTTCACCGATCCGCAGGTGGCCAGCGTCGGCCATACGCAAGCCAGCGCAGAGGCTGCCGGCCTTCAGGTCAGGACATCGGTGCTGAGCCTGGACAATGTTCCGCGTGCGCTGGCCGCCCGCGACACAAGAGGGCTGATCAAACTGGTCGCCGGCGCGACGACAAAGACGCTGGTCGGCGCCTACATCCTGGCGCCGGAAGGCGCCGACAGCATCCAGACCGCGGCGCTGGCGATCAAGACCGGCATGACCTACGAGCAGTTGGGTGAGATGATCTTCCCCTATCTGACCAATGTGGAAGGGCTGAAACTCGCGGCGCAGACGTTCGAGATGGATGTGAGCAAGCTGTCCTGCTGCGCGGGATAGGATTGCCGTCGAACTTCGGCACGTCCGGCAAATGGCGGTTCCGGCGCGCAGATGATAAAGTTTCCTTGACGCAGGTTAAGGAGATCGATCCATGACAGTGAAGAGATTATCGGGCAAAGCAAAAGGCCGCTGCCGTGCCGTTGTCCATGGCGGCCTGGTCTATGCGGTCGCGACCGATACAAGCTCGGCAGACAATATCGCCGACCAGACCCGGCTGACGCTGGAAGCGCTGGAGCGCAACCTGATCGACGCCGGAAGCGGCAAAGGCGGGTTGCTCCAGGCGACCGTCTATCTGAAGGACATGTCGATGAAGGTGCATATGGATGCCGTCTGGTGCGACTGGATCGGCGGTGAAGAAAACTGGCCGCAGCGGGCCTGCGTCGGTGCCGATCTGGCCGGCGATGATCTGATCGAGATTGTCGTGACGGCGGCACTGTTGTGAGCTTGGGTCTGCAGTGACAAGCGTCCTCGCTGGGGAGATTCAACTCAAGACTGTCCGGCCAATCAAAGATTGCCGATCGACGGCTCTGTGGACAAAACTGCCGTGCACCGAACCAATCATAATGGCAGCTTCTGCGCGCTGCGCCTGCTTTGAATTATAGTCTTGTCGTGGCGGCGATCCACTCGTGCCGCTTCACAGCGTCTACTTCGTGGGTGAAAAAGAAGCCCAAAGTCAGATAATAGAGGGTTTCTAGAGTCAAAATATAAACGCGGTCATCGCGGCGGCGTCCCACAGCGAAATCACTCCCAACACCACGTGCGGGCTATCCGCGGAATTGCTTGAATACCTTCGCATCGACGCTGGCGGCAGCAAGCAGCCCGCCCCACAGCGCGCCGGGAATGCCAGGGCTCGCTACGTCCTGCCCCGCGAGGTAGAGGCCCTCGATCGGTGTTTTGGCTTGTAATGCATCGCTCATGACGCGTTGCGGGGTGACATCCAACCCGTAGAACGCACCTTCATGGTGCCCAGTAATCGATGCGGTGGCCAGCGGGGTCGACAATTCGCGGAACACCACTAGCTCAGCCAACTCAGGGAAGTATGTCTTGAACTGAGCGAACATGACGTCCTCGACTTGTTGTTTGAACGCCTGATAGTCGTCGCTGCGCATGCCCGATGCTTTGTCTGCCCAACGCTCCACGGTCGACCAATCGGTCCAGGCCACCATCTCGCCCGCATGTTTTTGCTTGGGACCGGAATCGTGTGACGGATCCTTCAGCGATGCGAAGGAGACGAACATGCCGGGCGGCGAGTTATCAGGAGCGTCCGCCCAGACCACGTCGACCTTGCCCGTTGGATAGATCCAATGGTTCGAGCGGGTTGCACCGGCATCTTCGATATCGCCTTCAAAACCCATGAACAGGCTGAAATGAGCAATCGATGGCGGAAGCGATCTTATGTTCGCAATCCAGTCGTCATATCCGCAACGGGCTGGCAGAAGGTGGTTCACCGTCTCTCGCGCGCCGATATCCGAGATAACTACATTTGCGTGGATTTCCTCGCCATCCGCTGTTTTGATCCCAACGACCCGATCTTTCTCAAGCAGCAGTTCATCGACCCTGACACCGGCTCGCACATCGCCACCTCCGACGGTGATGGTTGGCAGGATATGCTCGGCAAACGCAGCCCCACCGCCCACCGGGTACCATGAGCCACTTTGCAGGTACGAACCCGATATCAAGGCGTGCATCGCAAAGCTCGCCTTGCTGGGTCGGCCACCGTGATCGCCCCACTGCGCCGCAAAGGCAGCCGCTAGTTCTGAATTCTGCGTTATCTCGTCGATAACCTCCTGCGTCGTGCGCCCGCACCACCGCTCGATGGCACTGCTGTTCCACCATTGCAGTGCACTACCCAAGAGCTCGGGCATAGCGCGTGTCGGAAAGATTTTAAGCATGGCGTCGCGGCCTTCCCTGAGCGCCATCGTCCACGCCTCAATCGCTTCCGTTTCGTCGGGAAAGCGATCCTTGAGATCACGCTCCTGAGCCTCGTATGGCCGCGACAACGGAAGCGGCTTTAAATCTCCTATGTGCAGGTTGTCGTAGACGGATCCCATCGAGGTGAACTCGATAGGTGTTTGGGACAACCAGTCCAGGATTTCACGCTCCCGATCACCTGGAGCAATGCCACTCAGGTAGTGAATGCCCGCATCCCAGGTGAATCCTTCGCGAGAGAAGCTGTGGGTCAACCCGCCAAGCGTACGGTATTGCTCCAGCAAAAGCACGTTTTGTCCGACCTTTGACAGTGCGGCGGCGGCAGCCATGCCGCCCATGCCAGAGCCGATGACAATGGCATCCCAATTTGTTTCGTCAGCGCCTTTCATCTTGAGCCTCCGCAGGGCGACCTGGGACAATGTCCCAGACCTCGACAATGCGCCCGTCTACAAAACGCCACACGACGACTACGTCCAACGCGGTGGAGTGACCTTGAAAGGTCAACGTATTCCTTGTCTGCACAACAACCAATTCGTCACCAACAGCGGTGGTCGAAACCGGTTGTACCTTGAATGTCCCCCTGGACTTCTGGCCGATGGCTTCGAAGAATGACCGGATACCGTCCAGCCCCACATAATCGCCCTGCATGTCAGGCAGATTGGGATTGAAGTAATGCCAGACTACATCTTCGGCGAACACGTCTTTGGCTGCGGCTAGATTGCCTAGGTCGAGCTGTTGCATCAGCACGATATTCGGGTGTTCGTTGGACATTTCGGGCTCCAGTACGACCAAATCGCCAATACACTACAGCTTGATGCCGCGACCGCTTTTGAGCTGCATCAAGTGCATCGCGAATTGGGACTGAGGCGAATTCCAGTCCTTGGAAAGAGTTTTCCGCATGTCCGAAAAGGGCTCACTCCGGACATGCGCTGTATAAAGTTCCAAGGTCGGCTCTGCGGACTTAGTGTGAATTCGCTGCGGATGCACGAACGGCGGCTTCCAGTATGGGGCCAACATAAAGTCGTTGAGTTCCAGTCATGTCATGTCGACCCTCGCGCTATTAATGGGTGGATTATCACGCTATCTAGGGACGATATCTCAATCGGACGCCTATCGTGATCACTCAGACAGGAGACGTATCAATGAATGATCCGCTGGACGTTCTCCAAACGTTGATAGTCATTGGGATTTATTAACTTCAACAACAGCGAATAAACATACGCCACCGTTGAAAACGAGAGCCTAGATATGTTTCCCAATTCTTTTGAAAAAAACGACTTGTTAAGGTGCGCCCAAGGCGAACTGTTCGGACCCGGTAATGCGCAACTACCTGCCCCTCCGATGCTCATGATGGATAGGATTACTGACGTCAGCGCAGACGGAGGAGAGGCGGGCGTCGGTCATATCAAAGCCGAGTTAGATCTGCATCCTGATCTTTGGTTCTTTCACTGCCACTTTATCGGCAACCCGGTCATGCCTGGATGCCTGATGCTGGATGGGTTATGGCAGCTCGCTGGCTTCAACCTTGGCTGGCGTGGTTGGCAAGGTTGGGAATGGCCATGGGCGCCGGTGAAATTAAACTTTCTGGGATGGTGCAGCCACACCGAAAGCTGTTGACGTATCACGTGAATTTTAAACGTGTCATCAACCGACGCCTAAAGTTGGGTGTCGCTGATGGCCGGGTCGAAGTGGACGGCGAAACAGTGTGCCAAGTGAAGGGAATGAGAGTAGGGCTGGCGCCCTCACAAAGCTCCTAGCTTTTCAATTCTCGTTTAGGGCATTCCTTCCGAAACAACGGACCGCACGATATGCGGACGTTGGTTGCGGCGCAGAAAAACTGTAAAAATGGGCTCAAAGCTTCCATTGGTCGCAGTCAGAATCAAGGGTGTGATCCATGTCTCCGTTGACATGAAGGCAGGCAAGACTTCATGCTTTCGGCATCTGGGCAGAGGATAGAACATGAGCATTGAATTTCTCGTCACATCGATTGTGGTGATCCTGTTGCCCGGAACGGGTGTGCTTTACACCCTCGCAGTCGGGCTCGGCCAGGGCGCGCGGTCCGGCATTGTCGCCGCTTTCGGCTGTACGCTGGGCATCGTGCCGCATGTCTTTGCCAGCATCGTCGGATTGGCCGCCATCCTGCACACCAGCGCACTGGCTTTTCAGGTCGTCAAATATCTCGGCGTTGCCTATCTGCTTTACATGGCCTGGAGCATTCTGCGCGAAGGCGGCGCATTGACGATTTCCGGTGCCGGCACGAAGGCGGCATCCGGGCGGATCGTCGTTAACGGAATCCTGCTCAACGTGCTGAACCCGAAACTCTCGCTTTTCTTTCTGGCGTTTCTGCCGCAATTCGTCCCGGCGCAGGCGATCGATCCGACGCCGAAACTCTTGCTGCTTGCGCTGATGTTCATGGCGCTGACATTCATCGTTTTTGTCGGTTATGCCGTCGGCGCGTCGCTGGCGCGCGATTATGTCATTTCGCGTCCGTCCGTCATGGTCTGGTTGCGGCGGTCGTTCGCCGGCACGTTTGGCCTGCTCGGCCTGAAGCTGGCGCTGTCTGACCGGTAGGTTCGCCGGACCGGTTGGGTCGGACGCCACTGTCGCTGGCCATGCATTCGTCATCCGCCGGTGTTTTGCCGAATTGCCCGACAGTCCGGCGATGAAAGTGCTTGCACGGAATTGACCGCTCAAGCATCCTTCCGCCAGCATCAGGGCGACCCAGGCGGAGACCGACCATGGCTGGCAGCGAAACGGGCCACAATCAATATTATCCCTTCGGCGACCGGCCTCTGCCGGTCGGCAACGGCACGGCAGTCAATCCGCCGGTGGTGCCGGTCTTCGATGCCGCGCCGTTGCCGGAAGCCGCCCGTTTTGTCGTCGTCGGCGCCGGCGTGCACGGCATGTCGACGGCCTGGCATCTTGCGATGGCGCTGGAAAAAAGCGGCAAGGGAAGGGGCTCTGATGTGGTGCTGATCGACAAGCAGGGGCCGGGCGCGGGCGCGACGGGGCTGGCCTGCGGCTGCGTGCGCAACCTCTACATGACCGAACCGCTGCACGCGATCCTGCGCGAAAGCGTCAAGGTCTGGGAATCCGATCCGGTCAATCTGGGGTTCCAGCAGGTCGGATACATATCCGTCGGAGAGGCCAATCAGGAGGAGGACTATATCCGGCTGCACAAGAGCCAGAACGACCAGGGATATCCGTCCGATCTCTATGTCGGCGCTGAGGCCCGGGCAAAGCTGAAGTCGGTCTGGCCCGATTTCAAGACCGGCAGTTGCGACGTCGTGCTGCACGAAAAACCGTCCGGTTATGCCGGCACTCACATGGCCTGCTGGGGGCTTGACCAGAAGTGCCACCAATGGGGCGTTCGGCGGGTCTATGGCCGCGAGGTGACCGGCTACGACAAGACCGGCGGAACGGTGACCGCCGTTCATACCGACGCCGGCTCGGTCCGGGTCGGTGAGGCGCTGGTGGTGGCAACCGGCGCCTGGATGCCGCTGCATTATCAATGGCTCGGCGGCGGCGATACGCTGGACGTGACCTATCCTGACGGCCATGTCGAAAAAGCCATGGACATGTGGACCTACTGGCGGCTGCTTGAAGGAGAGGTTTACCTGCCCGAGGGGGTGGATTTCCGCACCGCTGACGGCAGGGATTCGCCTGTTCTGCATGTGGAACTGATGAACACGCCTGTGATCGGCGATGACGGCAAGGAACTTCAGGACCACGTTTACTGGTACACCCGTTATGCGGCCGAACGGGTCGGCGCGCCGGGCCTTCAGGGCGGCACGATCCCGGTCAAGATGGGACCGAAGGCGGCACTCGAACCCTACGGCCATCTGAACGATGCCTATCAGGCCGACCCCTGGTTTGCCGATTATTACTGCGCTGTCGCCGGCCAGTTGTTCGGCCGCTTCGAGGGCCTGCGCAGCCATTACAAGGAGCGCCGCAATGGCGGCATCGGCGCGTTCACGCCCGACAATGTGCCGATCTTCGACTGGGTCGCCGACAATGCCTTCATGACCGCCGATTCCAACCACGGTTTCAAGATGATCGGCGTCGGCAGGCTGGTGGCGGATCTGCTTTCAACCGGAGACATGCCGGAAGAACTGCAGCCGTTCGCCTTCAAGCGCTACGGCGAGGGATGGACCTATGGCGACCGCAATTCCAACTGCCCCTGGGTCTGAACTTTGAGCGGTAAACTGAAACCCGGAAGCCTTGTCCGCTTTAGCGGAAATGCGGAAGCGCTGCTTCGCGGGCTGCCGGACGAGGAGCTTGAATATCTCCGCCCGCGCTTTCAGGCGAATGTGTTTATTTTTTGCGGCGCCGATGAATCCGGCAACGGGACGGCTGAGATTGAGTTGCGGATCGGCGATAACAAAGCGCATTTCTTTTACGTGCCGCAGGCGGAGCTTGATCCGATGTAGGTAGCGGCGATCTACAGAATACCCTCCTCGGCGTCCTCCACGGAGATGCCGAGCCGGTCGAGCCCTTCTTCCAGATAGTCCGCCAGCAGCGGGACGCCGAGCAGGTAATCTTCCGTCGGATTGACCCGTTCGGCCCGCGCCGTTTCCTTGGCCTGCCCAAGTTCATCCGGCTCGAAGGTGCCGCGGCCGATCCACATGAGTGCAACAAGGCTGACGCTTTCGTCGACGTTCAGACCGGCGATGAACGCCCGCAGTTCCGCTTCGGTGGCATCATCACCGCGATTTTCAAGAACGGAGGCGGCGTCAGCTTCGTCGCCCGGTTCATCCCATGCATCCACCTTGGTGTCGATTTCGCGCGCACGCACGATGACATGGGAGACTTTTTCAGGTGCGATATCGAGCATGGGGTGACCTCTTCTGGAATGCCCTGAGCAGCATCGTTATCGATGATTGTCGTTCCCTTTCGATCCGGCGCATTGATCGAAGACAATGCTGCAAGTATCGGGCAACGCATGAACCCGGGCATAAATGAGGCCCGGGATGGATGCCTAATGGAGAAAATTTTCCGCCTGCTTCAATACCCGTTCGGGTGTGCCGGAGCCGTCAATCCGGGGCCACGACATTTCGCCGACATCAATCGCCGTTTGGAGTTCCACGACGGCTTCGTCGGCGTCGGAAGCATCATTTATCCTTGCGTCCACCCGTGCCTTCAGCACATCGACCGGCGCGTCGAGCCACAGGCCGGTAAACGGGACGCGCCGGCCGATATCGGCAATGGCGTCACGTTGTTTCCGGCCGGCAAAGACCGCGTCTGCGATGACGGAATGCCCGGTTTTCAGGATCCGCTCGGCCGTTTCGCCAATATGGTCGTATACCATCCGGCTTGCAGCGGCGGAGTAGGCCTGCGGCGGCAGACGATCCTTTTCGTCCACGCCAAACAGATGCTTGCGCATCACATCGGAGCGCAGCACCACAGCACCCGGCGCACGCCCGACCAGGGCGGCAAGCCTGGCCGCCAACGTCGATTTGCCCGATCCCGACAGGCCGCCAACGGCGACGAGCCTCGGCGATTTCTCACTCAGGAAGTCACAAGCAGCGGAAAAATACGCCTTCGCCTGTGACGTGACGGTCTCGCGTTCAGGCATTGCGCAGAAATCGCGCCGTGATGCTGCAACTTTTGCCCTGATCGATGCCCGCATCATCAGGAAAAACGGCAGGGCCGCCAGTCCGTCGTAATGATCGGCGCAACGGCTTTCGGTCAGATACCGGTTGAGCGTCCGGTTGGCCTCGTGAATATGGCCGCGCTCCCACAGATCCATCAACAGAAACGCCAGGTCGTAGAGCACGTCCGCCGTCGCAATCACGTCATCGAACTCGATTGCGTCGAACAATACCGGTTCACTGCCGATCAGCACGATATTTCCAAGATGGGCATCGCCGTGGCAAAGCCTAGTATGGCCATCGGATCCGCGTGCCTCGAGCAGGGGACTGATTTGCCGATGCGCGGTTTTCGCACGCTCCGCCAGCCATGCGGCGCGCGGAACCGGAAAAAGCTCCACATTGTGTGCGAACGCTTCGGCGTTCTGGTCGACATACCGCCGCAGGTCGGCAATCCACGGACCGGCATCGCGAAGCGGCGCCCGGGCATGAGCGCGCACCATTTCGTGCGCCAGCGCATCTACGACTGTGTCCTGCAAAGGGCCGTCCTGGATCACGCGATCCAATGTCCGGGATTCGTCAAACCGGTTCATATGCACGGCCCATTCGACGATTGTGCCGTTTCCGCCGATCATCAGCGTCCCATCCGGCTCCCGCGTGATGGCGATTGCCCGGTTGTAGATTTGTGGCGCGTTTGCCTGATTGACCTCGATTTCATGCACACAGGCCAGCCGCCGCTTTTCCAGCGTCGAGAAATCAAGGAAGGGATAGGTCACCGCCCGTTTGATCTTGTAGGCATCGGAACCGGCCAGGAACACGATTGCGGCGTGGGTATCGATGCGCCGGACGTTATCCGCGTCAGGGTGACTGGCCGGATCGGAAAGGAAGTCGATCACCTGAGCCTGGTCGGCTGCCTCAACAGTCAAATCCGTGTTGGCGTTCATGAAAGACAATCCCGGTTTCGAGTCCGGTCATCTGAAACGGCAACCGCCCGGGTCAGGACAATTACCGTCTTCGCCTGGTCATTTGATTGTGACTGAACCGAACATCCCGGCTTCCTTATGGCCATCGATTTCGGTGCAGTCCCTTTTTCTTTTTAAGTCACAGCTTCAAGTTATTTCCGATTAACATTGGGGCATTGATGGGGATCAATATCAGTGCAAATTTCCAGTTCTTGTTCTTGAGCAGGCAAGACGAAGCTGAGGAATGAAGCTGTCCGCAGCAATCCGGCAATTCCGCAACCCGGCCGTTCCATGGTTGCGGACCGACTGCGCCGATGACCGAAAATGAAAGAAAAACACGTTTCGACATTGAGGCGACCGGGCCGGGTGACCTATGCTTCGGCCGATTGGAGGGCGCGTGGAAATGCCAAGAACAAAACGCGATTACAATCTGCTCGGGAGCGATGGCCGGAGGGCCGTCGAAACCGGCCTGGCCTCGGCAGAATGGTATCACACCGACGTGACGCGCAAGCAGATGAAAACGCTGATGCAGCGCTCCGATCAGCGGGCCATCCGCGATACGTTTCTCTGGCTCGGGCTGATGCTAGTTTTTGCTGCCGCTGCCGTGGCGCTCTGGCCGACGGTCTGGTCAGTGCCGTTTTTACTCGCATATGGCGTGCTTTACGGCTCGGCGTCGGATTCGCGCTGGCACGAATGCGGCCATGGCACCGCCTTCCGGACAGCCTGGATGAACAATGTCGTCTACCAGATCGCCTGCTTCATGATCATGCGCAATCCGGTGACATGGCGATGGAGCCATGCGCGCCATCATACCGATACGGTCATTGTCGGCCGCGACCCGGAAATCGTCGCAATGCGGCCACCCGACCTGCTGCGGATTGCGTTGAATCTCTTCGGAATTCTGGATGCGGTTCGCGCCATGAAAATCATGCTGAAGAATGCGCTCGGATCCATCGATGCGGAGGAAGCGAGCTATATTCCGGAAACCGAACAGCCGAAAGTTATCCGGATTGCCCGGATCTGGCTGGCGATCTATACGGCCACGATAGCCCTGGCGATTGCAACGGGCTCGATATTGCCGCTGCTGCTGATCGGCCTGCCGCGGCTTTACGGCGCCTGGCATCATGTTCTCACCGGCGTGCTGCAACATGCGGGCCTTGCAGACAATGTGCTCGATCACCGGCTCAACAGCCGCACGGTCTATCTCAACCCCGTCAGCCGGTTCATCTATCTGAACATGAACTATCATGTGGAGCATCACATGTTTCCCATGGTGCCCTATCACGCGCTGCCGAAGCTGCACGACCTGATCAAGCACGACCTGCCGCCACCGAACACCAGCATGCTGGACGCTTACCGCGAAGTCTGGCCGGCGCTGAAGCGGCAGCTGAAATACGAAGACTGGTTCATCAAGCGTGAGCTGCCGCCGACCGCCAAACCTTACCGGCCGGAATTCCATGGCGATATCGAGCCGGTGATGGATGCCGCCGAGTAGCACCATGCGAACGGGCAGGAGCCGGCCGTTACATCAGCCGGGCGGTGCCTGAAACCCGGATCGAGCTTCCGTGCTCGGGCGGTATCTCAGCCTTCAGGAGCGAGCGCATGCCCATATCCTCGCCCTGAACGATATGGATCGCACCGCCGTGAGGCCAGCCCAGATCGCGCAGATAGCCTCCGAGAGCCGCTGCGGCGGCGCCTGTGGCCGGATCTTCCAGCACGCCGCCGGACGCAAACGGGTTGCGGGCATGAAACAGTTGCGGGGTTTCGGCATGAACAAGGCTGATCGTGACAAGACCGGCTTCATTCATCAAGCGGCGCCCGGCATCCAGATCGTAGTCCATCTCGGCAAGCCGCTGTCGTTTCGCCAGCGCCAGGACGAGATGGATCGCGCCGGCCTCGGCGATGGCCGGCGGAATGCGCGGATCAAGATCGTCGGGCTCATAACCGAACAGGGACAGCGCCCGCGTCACAAGTTCCGGGTCTGCCGGCGCGCTGCGGGTCGGCGGCGATTGCAGGGCGCCGGCAATCGTATCGCCCTCGCGCCGGCCTTCCACGGTGATCTCGGCATCATTCAGCGTCAGGGCAAAAACACCGTCGCCGTGCCGGAGCGCCAGCGCCGCTCCAAGCGCAATCGTTGCATGGCCGCAGAATGGCACCTCCGATTCCGGTGAAAAATAACGCACCCGCCAGCCATGTTCCGCCGGTGCGGCAAACGCCGTTTCCGAAAAACCGACGTCGGCGGCGACAGCCTGCATCCGTTCCGGCGCCGGCAGAGCGTCGCCGATGACGATTCCGGCCGGGTTGCCGCCGGTCTCTCCGTCGGAAAAGGCTGCAATACGAAGAATGTCCATCTCAGGCTCCAAATGCTGATTGGTCACTTGCCTCACGACAGCGGCAGGCCGATCTCGCGCAGCAGCTTGCGTTTGATGGCGCGGTGGTAGTCGCTGTAATCGGCGGCCACCTCGACAAAGGCCGCCGGGCCGCCAATGACATGGTTGCGGAAATAATGGTGCAGGTAACCGACCTCATTCAGAATGGCCAGCGCATTGACGGTGATGCCGCGGCTGACGGCCAGATCACGGGCCTGTTCGGGTATGCCGCCGGCATTGTTGATACCGTCACTGGAGACATCGATGACACGCCGGTCGGCGGGGAAGGGGCGTGCCTGGTGCAGGTGGGTCGCCGTGTCGATTGCCGCGGTGATTGACGTTGCGCCATCGGCAATCTGCCGGACGGCGGTTTCAATGCGGGCCGCGAGCAGAAGCGCGTCTGTCTGCGTTTCGATGATCTGCCAGGAAATAGCGAGATGCTGACTGTCCGGTGCCGCCCACTGCACCAGCGCGACGGCAATGCGCCCCCTTGGTCCGGAATGGATTGCATCGATGACATCGCGGCTGCGAAACGCCATTGCCAGGCCTTTCATCTGCAGGTCGTACTCATGCCCGTCGACACTCCACGAACAGTCCACCGTCAGCACGATGGCGACGTCGACTGCCCCGCCGGCTGCCTGAACTGTCCCGTGACCGGGTGTGCCGGATCGCCGGTCCGGTGCAAGCAGCAGAACGGCAACAGCAATCGCCAGCACGCCGGCGCCCAAACCGCAACGGCGGTTTGTGGTCATTCAACCGGGCCCGGCAGGATGATCATTGGCGCCATTGTCGTCTGCATTTCAGGCGGCGACTTCGATGGCGCGGGGCGCGCCGACGGCAAAACTTGCCTCGACATGATCGACCAGGGCGTCAATGCAGGCATTGCCGTGGTCCTGCCAGGCAAAGGCGATACGGTATGTGCCAAGCGACGGCAGGCCGGAATCGGGGCCGAGCCGCACCACCGCATTGTTCTCCAGGCTGACCGGAAGCGGCGCCACCGCCAGATCGGCGGCCACGGCGGCAAGCTGACCGGCAGCGGAGGCGCTGGAATAGGCAATCTTGTGGTCGATACCGGCGCGCGAAAGTGCCGCAACGGAGCGGACGCGCCAGCAGCATTGCACATTGGCAACCGCGATGGGCAGCGGCCTGAGAAGCCCTGCTGATCCGTTGCGGGCGCCGAGCCAGGCCAGATCTTCCTCATAGACAGTGCGGCTGTTGATGATCAAAGAGTCCAGTTCGGCTTCCGTCACCATGGCGGCATCAATTTCGCCCTGACGCAGTTTCTCCTGCAGAATAGTGGAATAATCACACACCACATTGACCTGTACGGCCGGGTGGGTACGGGCGAAGCGGCGCAGCACGCAGGGCAGGAAAGTCGTGGCATATTCATCCGGCGTGCCGACTGTAATCGAACCGGCGAGATCCGGGGTGCGCATGCGGGCGAGAAGCTGGGCGTTCATATCGACCAGTCTGCGGGCATCGGTCACAAGGGCCTCGCCGTTTGCCGTCAGGATGACGGACCGTGAATCACGGTCGAACAGCCGGCGTTCGATCATTTCTTCCAGCTTCTTGATTTGCATGGAAACCGCCGACGGTGTTCGGCCGACGATATCGGCGGCAGCGGAAAAGCTGCCGGTGTCTGCAATTGCCAGGAATGTGCGCAGCAGTTCCGGATCAATAATCGGTTGCAGGGCCATGATCACGCCTTTCAATTATTTTGAACTTAAACATAAGACCTTTTCGTTTGATTGATCAATAGCCAATGTGCATTTTGTTTCCAAGGCAGCTGTTCAGGCAGAGGCCGGTACGTTGGACCGACCGCTCTGGCCGGCAAATGATGGAGACAGGTATGTATTTGCAGTATGGAAAATCGACGCACGCAGCCGGGTTTACAGCGCGGCTCAATGAAATCCTGCATCGACTGGCGCAGCGTGTCGGTTCGGTAGGCAAGGCCTTTGAAGGTCATAAAGCGGCGCGCAGAATGTCCGATCTGGACGACCGCATATTAAGCGATATCGGACTGACCCGGGACGATGTCGACCGGGCTGTGCATCAGCCCCTTATGATCGATCCGCGCGCAGATCTGGCACAGGCCCGGCGCTACAGGATCAACGGCATACACCGGCCGATCCGGCGGCGCCGGTAATTCAATCTCAATGCGCCGGGCGGGGCATCTGCGTGGATGTCCGGCCCGGCGTTTCATTGCGGCTGGCCTGAGAAATCGCCGCAACGGGCGTGTCAAAGGCCGCTGTCTCCGGTAAAGCATCTGATCTGGTAACGGGGCCTGATTCTTGACGAAAATTCCGGGACTTGACTGGCAGACCTATCTGCGCGGGCTGGCGCGCCGCAGCGTCAAGACCTATTCCGATCTGATCCGCATCATGCTGCCGGTGATGATCCTTGTCCGCATTGGCGAGGAATTCGGCCTTTCGCAGATGCTGGGCGGTGGGCTTGGGCCTGTTATGGGCCTGGCCGGACTTCCGGCCGAGGCCGGTCTGGTCTGGGCCGTCTGCCTGCTGACCGGGCTTTACGGCGGTGTCGGCGCTTACCTGACATTATTGCCCGATCTCAATCTGACGGTCGCGCAGCATTCCATTCTCTGCGCCATGATGCTGACGGCCCATGCGATCCCCGTCGAGCAGGCGATTGTCCGCCGGGCAGGGGCAAGTTTCATTGTCACAAGCGCGCTGCGGATCGGCGTGGCGTTTGCCTATGCCGTCGCTGCGGCATGGCTGTGCGCTGCAACCGACAGCCTGTCCGCGCCGCTGCAGCCGGTCTGGCTGGCGGCAGGATTTGCCGAGCCCGGTTGGATCTCCTGGGCTTCGGCGACGGCAAAATCGCTGATTTCAATCTTTGCCATCATCGTGCTGCTGCTTGTTCTGCTCGACGCCTTGAACGCGACCGGCATCATGCGGCGTGCGACAGGCCTGCTCGCCCCGGCACTGCGCGGCATCGGCCTGGATCCGCGGCTTGCGCCGGTGACGACGATCGGTCTTCTGATGGGGCTCGGCTACGGAGGCGCGCTGATCATTCAGGCCTTCCGGGAACAGACATTCAGTCCAAAGGCGCGGTTTCTGGCGCTGGTCTGCCTGTCGCTGATCCACGGCCTGATCGAAGATACCGCGTTGATATTGGCTATCGGCGCGGATATCCGCATCATTCTGTTCGGGCGGCTCGTGTTCACGCTCGCAGTGATTGCGGCGCTGGCGCAAGTGGTGAACCGCAGAGCGGATGCGGTCGCGGAAGAATGATGCCGGTCAATCAAGTCCGATCAGAGCCGGTTGCATGCCCCTCAGCGTGTCGGCACCGGAACTTCGCCGCGGTAATCGTAGAAACCGCGGTTGGTCTTGCGGCCGAGCCAGCCGGCTTCGACATATTTCACCAGCAGCGGGCAGGGGCGGTATTTGCTGTCGGCCAAGCCCTCATAAAGCACCTGCATGATCGACAGGCAGGTGTCCAGGCCGATGAAATCGGCAAGCTGCAAGGGGCCCATCGGATGATGGGCGCCAAGCCGCATTGCGGTGTCGATGCCCTCGACCGAACCGACACCTTCATAGAGCGTGTAAATCGCTTCATTGATCATCGGCAACAGAATGCGGTTGACCATGAAGGCCGGAAAGTCCTCAGAAACGGCGACCGTCTTGCCGAGTTTCGCAACAAACGCTTTCGAGGTTTCGAAAGTCTCGTCCTCAGTGGCAATACCGCGGATGACTTCAACCAGCTCCATCTTCGGAACCGGATTCATGAAGTGAATGCCGATAAAGCGTTCCGGCCGGTCGGTGGTGGAGGCAAGCCTGGTGATGGAAATCGACGAAGTGTTTGTGGCCAGAATGGCTTCCGGCTGAAGCAGCGGGCACAATTCGGCAAAGATCTTGCGCTTGACGGTCTCGTCTTCCGTCGCCGTTTCAATGACCATATCCGCTTCCGCGAGCCCCGCCATGCCCTTGGCGGCGGAAATTCGCTTCATTGCCGCCATCCGGTCCGGTTCGGAGATGGCGTCTTTCTCCGTCTGCCGGGCCATATTGCCGTCGATCGTGGCCATTGCGGATTCAACACGCTCCGCCGATATGTCCTGCATCAGAATGTCAAACCCGGCCTGTGCCGCGACCTGGGCAATCCCGCTGCCCATCTGGCCGGCGCCGATCACGCCAATTGTCTGAATTGTGCCCGTCATGGCAACCTCTTGGATTTTTCAAAGCAGAGTTAAACGCAAGCTGCGCCAAAGTGGAAGCGGCGTGTAGATAATTATTTAGTCGAATGGGCTGGCTATTTTGCCGCACGGACAATTTAAATCTACGTATATGATATATTGAATTTGTCCCTACATGATCATAGAGCGCCGATCAGGCGCTATCAATCAAAGGTGATCCAGGTGAACAGACGGCAGTTTTTGATGAATGGAGCGGTCGCCGCGGGCGCGCTGGCTTCACCGATACGATCGATGGTTCCGGCCGCGCAGGCTGCAGACGGGTTTTTCGAGCTCAAGGCCGTGCGCGCCAAAGCCGCACTGCTCGGCCCCGGCGAGCCGGAGACGGATGTCTGGTCCTACAATAACGTTGTTCCCGGCCCTCTCGTGCGGGCGCGGCGCGGCGAGACGGTGAAGGTGCGGCTGATCAACGAGCTTGACGAGCCGACAACCATCCACTGGCACGGCATCCGCATCGAGAACGCCATGGATGGCGTTGCCGGCCTGACCCAGGCGCCGGTGCAGCCGGGCGACAGTTTCGATTATGTCTTCACCGTGCCCGATGCCGGCACCTACTGGTATCATTCGCACAACAAATCCTGGGAGCAGATGGCGCGCGGGCTTTATGGCCGGCTGATCATCGATGGCGACGCCGATGCTTTTGCAACCGATCATACGCTGATGATCGACGACTGGCGGCTCGCCGACAGCGGCGCCATCGACGAGCAGAGCCTCGGTTCGATGATGGACTGGAGCCATGGCGGCCGGCTTGGCAACTGGGTGACGGTCAATGGAACGTCCTATCCGAAAATGCAGCTTGCCGCCGACGGCGCCAACCGGCTGCGCCTCGTCAATCCGTCCAACGCGCGGATCTACGAACTGGTCCTCAAGGGGCTGAATGCCCAGCTGATCGGTCTGGACGGCCAGGTCTTCGACGAACCGCGTCCGGTCGACGGGCCGCTGGCGCTGAGCCCGGCCCAGCGGATCGATCTGGCGGTGTTCGGCAACGGCAGCGAAACGGCGGAAATTCTGGCGCTCAATGGCAGCGACCAGATACCGCTGGCCGGTTTCAGCCTGCCGAAGAAGACAGATGGCGAAGGCGCCTCCGGCGGCAATGGCAATGTGCCACTGCTGAAACCCAACACCCTGGCCGAACCGGACCTTGATAATGCGCTGTCGGTTGAACTGAACATGGAAGGCGGCGCCATGGGCATGATGACCGGCGCGCGCATGGGCGGCGGCATGATGGGCGAAGGCCGTGGCACCGGTGGCATGGGCGGCGGCATGATGGGCGGTGGCGGCATGATGGGCATGCGCGATCTGGTGCAGAACGGTTTCGCCTGGGCCTTCAACGGCGTCGCCGGAATGCCGGAAAAGCCGCTGTTCTCCGTGCCACGCGGCCGCACTGTGCGCTTGACGATGATCAATGACACAAGATGGCCGCACGCCATGCATCTGCACGGCCATCATTTCCGGGTGCTGTCGCGCGACGGCGAGCCGGAGCCGGGCACACCGTGGCGCGATACGGTGACGGCCGGGGTGGCGCAGGCGCAGAATGTCGAGATCGCCTTTGTCGCCGACAATCCCGGCAAATGGCTGCTGCACTGCCACATGGCCGAGCACATGGCGGCGGGGATGGTGACCTGGTTTGAGGTGGCTTAAAGGCCCCCCGGGGGTCAGCCTGCAGGGTCAGTTGCCTTTTTGGTTCAGAAATATGATCCCGACCTCGCGTCCGTCATTCCAGACCTGTTTTGCCGCGTAAGTCTTGTTGCTGTTGTTGACGATCACGCTGAATTTCTGCGGGATACTGTCCGCATGCCGGGTTTCCAGCCGGGCGCCGCATCGGGAGAGGTCCGGATAACGCAATCGACTTTGACCGCGTGATTGTAGAAATCGATCTGGGCGCCGTGCAGGACGCGTGTCCGCCCGCTCTGCCGTCCGTCACCCGGAATTTCCGGATTTTCACGTTTGTGTACTCGAGTATTTCTCATGTCATGTTCCAGTCATTTTGATTTTATACCCCCTTGGTCTGTAATATACTTCTAATTGCATTTATTACCAATTCGTTTCTTAATTGTGGTTAAATTTGATAAGAATTTAGTTCAGATTTTAGTGAATTCGTAACATTTCGTTTAGACCGGTTTGCACTGCTTTTTCCGATAAAGCGGCGCAGAATATCACAGGTGCCGTTATGTCCATGGGCTCTTGGGAGACAATCATTCGGTATTCTATCATTCAAATAAATTGATTGAATGAATAAAAAACATTCGTTTTTCTAAACGATGATGGCGGCCTATATTTGTCGGCATGAGGCGCCTCCGGCGCCGAAATGCAACCAATGGAGCAGGTCACATGGTATCGACAATTCACGTTCATCCGACTGCCGGTTCATCCGCCGCGGACGGAGAATCCGGCAGATTCACGATGGTTCTTCTCGCGCTTGTAATGCTCGGCCTCGGTTTTGGTCTGGGCAGCCTTGACTGGTCGGCCGCCAACCGGACCGCCGTTGCCGGCCATGCGCCGATTGCCGCACCGCAGGGTGCTGCGATTTATGACGATTGGCGGGGCAACAGCGCAGGCGTTAGCCGGAACCGCTGAACCGGCACGAAGGCAGAAATGAAAAGAGCCGGCGCATGGCCGGCTCTCCTCGCTTGATATCTCTGACCGCAAGGTCAGGCGGGTTTACGCATTCTTGATTTTCTTGATCTCGCCGCTTGCCAGTTTTTCGTGGTAATCGGCCAGCAGCGACTTGACCTTCGGCATCATGATATAGAGACCGATGATATTGGGGATCGCCATAATGAAGATCATGGCGTCGGAGAAATCGATCACCGGACCCAGGCTCATGGACGCACCTATTACCACGAACACACAGAAGATCAGCTTGAACACGGTTTCCTTCTGCTTGCCTTCGCCGAACAGATAGGTCCAGGATTTCAGGCCGTAATAGGACCAGGAAATCATCGTCGAGAACGCAAACAACACAGCTGCAATCGCCAGCACATAACCGAAGCCTGAGAAACTGGCTTCAAATGCCTTTGATGTCAGTGCGATACCGGTGATGCCGTCATTGGGCACCCAGGAGCCGGTGATGGTGATGACAAGGGAGGTCATCGTGCAGATCACCACGGTGTCGATGAACGGTTCCAGCAGCGCGACATAGCCCTCGGTGACCGGATGTTTCGTCTGCACCGCCGAGTGGGCGATGGAGGCCGAACCGATGCCGGCTTCGTTGGAGAACGCCGCCCGTTTGAAACCCTGGATCAACGCGCCGATGGCGCCGCCGGCAACTGCGGTCGGAGCGAATGCGCCGCCGATGATGGCGCTGAACGCTTCAGGAACGGCGCCGATGTTCATCGCAATGATGACAAGCGCCGCGCCGACATAGATCACCGCCATGCCCGGTACGATCTTTTCCGTTACCTTGGCGATCGATTTGATGCCGCCGATGATGACCACGCCGACAAGCGCGGCCATGATCAGGCCGAACAGCCAGCCCTTACCCTCAAAGAAGGGAATGATGCTGGATATCTGCGCAAACGACTGATTGGCCTGGAACATGTTTCCGCCGCCCAGCGCGCCGCCGATGCAGCATATCGCAAAGATGATCGCCAGCACCTTGCCGAGTGTCTCCTTGCCGGCTTCGGAAAGGCCCTTCGACAGATAATACATCGGGCCGCCGGAAACTGTCCCGTCGGCATATTCGTTGCGGTAATGCACGCCGAGGATACATTCGGTAAATTTGGCGGCCATGCCGAGAAGGCCGGCCAGGATCATCCAGAATGTAGCGCCCGGACCGCCGAGATAGACGGCAACACCCACGCCGGCGATATTGCCGAGGCCGACGGTTCCCGAAAGCGCCGTCGCAAGCGCCTGGAACGGCGTCACTTCACCGGCGTCGTTCGGATCGAGATAGTCGCCCCGGACCAGTTCAATTGAATGTCTGAAGCCGCGAAACTGGATAAATCCGAAATAGACTGTGAAAATGAGCGCGGCGACGACCAGCCAGCCGACGATCAGCGGAAACTGGGTTCCGAAAACCGGCACCGAATAAAACACAATGCCGACGATCGGATTGACGATCGGGCCGATGAAATCGCTGATCGCCTGGTCGATACCGGACTGGGCGTGAGCGAGGCCGGTCATGAGCGGCAGGCTGACGCCGGCCCCTAAAACGGGTTTGAACATTTGAATACCCCCTCATGGGTCTTGATGTATGGAAAATTGCGCGCCGTGTACGCGTTGCCTGATGTGTTACGGAACGATCGTCACCGGAACCGGCGAGGATTGCGCCAGGGTGATCGCCAGACTTCCGAGCAACCGGTTGGCGAGCGCCAGACCGCCTTTGCGCCCGATGATAATCTGCGTCGCTTTGGTCTCTTTGGCGATCGAACTCAGGATATCGCCGACATGGCCGTGCCGGGCCTCTGCCGTCGCCTTGTGTCCGGCCTTGACCAATTCATCGACCGCCGGCTGGACAACGGCATTTGCGCGTTCAAGCTCTTCCTCGCGGCGCTTGTGCCGCTCGGCCAGTTCTTCAGGGGTATGGAAACTGTAAGGCGACCATTCAAGCACCAGAACCAGATGCAGATCCGCGCCTGCCATCTTGGCCCTGGCGGCCGCAAACGACATGGCGCGCTTCGACGATTCCGAACCGTCGTAGCCGACCACAAATTTGTCACTCATGTTTAATCCTCCGCATTGCTGCCGCGCTGCGCCGCTTGAACGAAGGCATGTACGCGATCAGAATTGCGCACAATTCAGGCGTCTGGTGCAAGGTCAACAGCCAGTCCAAAGATCAGCCTTCCACCAACATTATAGTTATATTAACCAGTCCTGGGCCCTTTAATTTTCTGAATTTAAGGTATTTAGCCTGTGATATTACACAAAACAGGCCGAAAAGATCGTAGAATCGCATATCGGCAGGCCAGATGGATTTTTGATTCGGAGAGCATGGCTCCACTCGAGTCTCGGTTTTTCCAGCTGCGTGGAGGCTTCGCAAAAAAGCCGGCGCGAGGCCGGCTTTTTCAATCAGATCTGCGGACAACTCAACCGAGCTTGTCGAGCTCCGCTTCCAGTTCCGGCAGGGCGTCGAACAGATCGGCCACCAGGCCGTAATCGGCGACCTGGAAGATCGGTGCTTCCTCGTCCTTGTTGATGGCGACGATGACCTTGGAATCCTTCATGCCCGCCAGATGCTGGATAGCGCCGGAGATACCGGCGGCAATGTAGAGATCCGGTGCGACGATCTTGCCGGTCTGGCCGACCTGCCAGTCGTTCGGTGCGTAACCGGCGTCGACGGCGGCGCGGGAGGCGCCGACGGCGGCGCCGAGCTTGTCGGCGACAGGTTCGATCACTTCGGCAAACTTTTCCTTCGAACCGACACCGCGGCCGCCCGACAGGATGATCCTCGCGGAGGCCAGTTCCGGCCGGTCGGTTTCCGCAAGCCGGTCGCTGACGAAGCTCGACAGGCCAGGATCGCCGGCCGCATCGATGGTCTCCACACTGGCCGATCCGCCCTCGTCTGCTGCCGAAAAGGCCGCGGCGCGCACGGTAATGACCTTCTTCGCGTCCGTCGTCTTGACGGTCTGAATGGCGTTACCGGCATAGATCGGCCGCTTGAATGTGTCCGGGCCATCGACTTCGATGATTTCAGAGACCTGCATCACATCGAGCAGGGCCGCCACCCGCGGCATGACATTCTTGCCGGCGGTCGTTGCCGGTGCGACCAGCGCATCGTAGCCGTCTGCCAGTTTGACGATCAGATCCGCCAGAGGTTCGGCCAGGCTGTGTTCCAGGGCATCGGATTCCGCCAAAAGCACCTTGCTGACGCCGGCAAGCTTCGCCGCTTCGTCCGCCGCGCCTTGTGCGCCTTTGCCCGCAACCAGCACATCGACATCGCCGCCGATCGCTGTTGCCGCACTCAGGGCTTTTGCCGTCGCCTCGTTGAGGCTGGCATTGTCGTGTTCTGCGATCAGAAGTGTCGCCATATCAATCTCCAGTTCATCTCCGGCCGGGTTTCAGAGCACACCGGCCTCATCTTTCAGTTTCCCGACCAGTTCAGCAACCGAGCCGACAATGATGCCGGCTTCGCGCTTTGGCGGTTCCACTGTTGTGACAATTTCAAGCCGCGGGCTTGCATCGACGCCGTAATCGGCAGCTGTTTTCATGTCGATCGGCTTTTTCTTCGCTTTCATGATATTGGGCAGCGAGGCGTAACGCGGCTGGTTGAGCCTGAGATCGGTCGTGACGACGGCCGGCATCTTGATCCTGATCGTCTGCAATCCGCCATCGACCTCGCGGGTTGCTTCCGCTTCGGCGCCGTCGATCTTCAGTTCCTTGAGGAATGTCGCCTGCGACCAGCCGAGCAGGGCGGCCAGCATCTGGCCGGTCTGGTTGCAATCGTCGTCGATCGCCTGCTTGCCGACGATCACCAGGCCCGGCTGTTCCTCGTCGACGATGGCCTTGAGAATCTTGGCGACTGCCAGCGGTTCGACGATACCGTCAACCTCCACCAGAATGCCGCGGTCGGCGCCCATGGCCAAGCCGGTGCGCAGGGTCTCCTGCGCCTGCGCCGGGCCGATCGAAACGACGATGATTTCCTCCGCTGTGCCCGCCTCTTTCAGCCGGATGGCTTCTTCGACGGAAATTTCGTCAAACGGGTTCATCGACATCTTGACGTTGGCTAGGTCGACGCCGGATCCGTCCGGCTTGACCCGGACCTTGACGTTGTAATCCACAACCCGCTTGACGGGCACGATAATTTTCATGGGGCATGTCTCCGATCTTTGACGACCGGACTAATCGCCTGCGCGCCTTGTTGCAAGACATGACGCGACGTTGAGCGGCTTCACTGCGACCGAATCGCGCACAATTCCGCAAAAAACGCGTTGTCGGCAATATTTTGCGATGTTCCGGTTCAGGTTTCCTGAACCCTCAGATCGCGATCGAACAGGGCCACACCCCTGCGCCGCAAGACCGTAATCAGCAGGACGCCGGCAAGAAATCCACCGAGATGGGTCATCCATGAGACGTTTGTCTCCTGGTTTCCGAACAGGTTGTAGACCTGATAGGCGAACCAGAAACCGAGCACGATACCGGCGGGAAGCCTGAGCGGTATCCGCGCAAGGACAAGCACCCAGACGCGGACATGCGGATGCAGCATCAGATAGGCGCCGATAATTCCGGAAATGGCGCCCGATGCGCCGATCAGCGGCACATCGGACTGGGGGTTGAAAAGCGTATGGGCGAAACCGCCTGCGGCTGCGCACAGCAGATAGAAGACAAGGTACTTCAGATGCCCGACAGCATCCTCGACATTGTCGCCGAACACCCAGAGGAACAGCATGTTGCCGCCCAGATGAAGGTAGCCGGAGTGCAGGAAGGCATAAGAAACAAAACTCAGATCTTCCGGAATCCAGACATGACTTTCCGGCAGGTTCTTGAAGTCATTGACGATTGAGGGAACCAGACCGAGGGAAAAGGCGGCTTGCTGCAGAAACGCTTCGCCGGGGCTGTTAGTGAGAAGAAAAATCAGGGTGGTGACGGCAATCAGCCCGTAATTGACCCACGGGCGCCCGATGTGGCTGAGCGGATTGTTGTCATGGAGCGGGATGAACACCGGCTGAAATCCTGACGCTCAGCGGTTCTTGCCGGGGACCCACAGCACGTCGGCCCGGCCCTGGTCGTTGACCCAGCGGCTGGCGACGAAGAGGAAATCCGACAGCCGGTTGACATATTTCAATGCCGCATCACCGACCTTGTCCGGCTCTTGCGTGACCAGGGATACCATCAGCCGTTCCGCCCGGCGGGCGATGGTCCGGGCGAGGTGAAGGGAAGCGGAAGCCTTGCTGCCTGCCGGCAGGACAAACGATTTCAGCGGCTCCAGATCGGCATTCAGCGTGTCGATATCGCCCTCCAGGCGATCGACCTGGGATGCCACGATGCGCAGCGGTTCGTATTCCAGCTTGCGGCCATCGTCCGGTGTCGCCAGATCGGCGCCAAGATCGAAAAGGTCGTTCTGGATGCGCGACAGGATCGAATCGAGGCTTGCATGATCCTTGTCCAATTGCGTTCGCGCCACGCCGATGGCCGCATTGGCCTCATCGATGGTGCCATAGGCCTCGATGCGCAGATCATATTTGGGCCTGCGCTCGCCCGTGCCCAGTGCCGTCGTGCCGTCATCGCCGGTCCTGGTGTAGATCTTGTTCAGGGTCACCATCGTGAATTCCGATCAGCCGCGTTTGCCGTTTGGCTTATTAGGCAATTATCTGCCCATTAGCCATAGGGCGGCCATCATCAGGACGATGGCGATGAATTGAAGGATGACGCGGGCACGCATCAGCTTTTGCGATGTATTGGCGCTGCCGCCGCGCATCATGTTCCAAAGGCCGCCCAGCAGGACGAGAGCCACAAGTCCGATGGCGACCGGCACGAGATAGTTCAGAAAATTGCTCATTGATCCGCGTCCATGGCGTCGAGGAGATTCAGTTGAGGCTATAAATGGCCATATTCAGCGCCGAGGCAAACCCGACCCATGCGGCATAGGGAACCAGCAGCCATACTGCAATAATGTCATGGCGGCGAAATGCCAGAATTGTGGAAATGATCAGCAGTTCCAGAACAACGATGACCAGAAGCCCGGCCAGCGGACTTTCCGCGCCGAAGAATGCGATCGACCAGGCCAGATTGAAGACGAGCTGTGCTGCAAAAAGACCAAGCGCCCGGCGGTTGGTGCGCAGCGAGGGGTCTGTGCGCCAGACCCGCCATGCAGCTATCGCCATCATGGCATAAAGAAGCGTCCAGGCCGGGCCGAACAGCCAGTTCGGCGGATTGAACCAGGGCTTGGCCAGAGCCGCATACCAGCCGTCAATCTTTGGCGCCGTGACCGCGCCGCCAATGCCGGCAACCAAAAAGCAGACGATCAGCATCAGCGCCAGAGCGGCCAGGGACCGGCGATCCCGGGCATCGATCATCGGGCCATTCGTCATGAGTTCACACGCGTCAGAACTGCGTGCAGGGCGCGATTTGGCAGGAGCCGGCGCAGCAGGCCCATCAGGTGGGTTGGCTTGGTAACATAATAATGCGGTTTCGGATTGCGGCTCTCGCAGGCATGGAGCAGGGCCTTGAAGACAGCCTCCGGTCCCAACTGGCCGAATGTGTTGCCGCCCTTCTCCAGCTCAGCCAGCCGCCGCCGGTAGCTTTGACGGTGGACCGAATTTTCAATATCGATATGGCGGTGGATGGCGCGAATGGCGTTTTCACCGATTTTACTGTTAATCGGCCCGGGTTCGATCGCCGATACATGTATGCCGGAACCGGCAAGCTCGATGCGCAGCGTGTCGGTGTAGCCCTCGATGGCGAACTTGGTTGCGGTATAGGCGCCGCGCATGCGCAATGCGACAATGCCAAGCACGGATGAATTCTGCACGATCCGGCCACTGCCACGGGCGCGCATCACCGGTATCACCTGGCGGGTCAAAGCATGCCAGCCGAAAAAATTGGCATCGAACTGCTCCCGCAGGGCGGCCATTGTCAGGTCTTCGACCGCGCCCGGCTGGGCGTATGCGCCATTGTTGAACAAGGCATCCAGACGGTTTCCGGTCTGGTCCAGGACATGGGCGAGGGTGGCGTTGATGGAATCCTCATCGGCATATTCCAGGAAGAGCGTGTCCAGGCCTTCCGCTTTCAGCCGCTTGATATCCTCGCCCTTGCGGGCGGTCGCGAAAACCCGCCAGCCGCGGGCTTTCATGGCGTGGGCGCAATGATAGCCGATTCCGGTAGAACAGCCGGTGATCAGAATGGATTGCTGCCGCCGGTTGGCACCGGCGGCGTCTTTACCGTTCGCAACGCTCAATGAGCACCCTCTTGCCGGGCATCCGGCTGCACATCCCGGTGTCCGGGTACATAGTCCATGGCCTTGTCCTTCAATTCCCTGAATTTGCCGGATGCCTGTGTCAGCCGGTCGTCCCATTGCGGATCAGGAACCTGGCCTTCTATCGCCTTAAAATAGGCTTGCATCAAGGCTGCGACCGCAAACGGTTCCAGGATTGCCGCTTTGGTGCTCCAGGCCAGAAGAACGGCCAGGCCAAAGGCAAAGGCGGCCGAATTGCCCGGAAGCAGGTAAATCAATCCGAATGCAGGGCCGAGCAGAAGCAGAAAGATAAGCAATGTGATGATCCACATAAAGACGCTCAGCCAGACGGCGTTCTTGATCATGGTGCCGCCGTTCTGGGCATAAAGGATCAGCGCGTCCTTTGATGTCTCCCACGGATTTTCCGACCGGGTGCGGATATTGTGGGCAAGAATGATCTCATCGACATAGGTCAGCGAAATACGGATGATCCCGTTGACCAGACCCATCAGTCCCTGGATTCCGGGTATCGGCAGGATCGAGGAGACAACATTGAGAATGCCCGTCAGCACGCGGACGACGCCCTTGATGATCTGATCAAGGGCAAAGAGCGTATTCGATTCCGCAAAACGGTCGGTGATTTCCCTGCGCGCATAACTGATCTGGCTTTCGCCATCCGGCAACGGATTGCCGTCGAGCAACTGAACCATGGCGGCGATATGCCCGGCCTTGACGATATAGAGGATATATTCGCGCACCCAGTAGAGTGCGACGGATACCAGACCGAACCCGGCAGCACCGCCCCACAGTGTAAAGGCTCCGGGATCGTCGCTGAACCGGTCGATGCCGTAGCCGATACCCGCCCCGGTTCCCGTTGCAAGGATGTAGCTCGCCGTGATGCCGAAATAGACCGCCATGCGCAGCAAAATGAACGGCATTGTGCCGGCAAGCAGCGAAATGGTCCGGGAAACTGAAAAATCCCACATGGTATTACCCCCAGTTTGTGGTGAAAAAGACCTTCGTTTGACGCATCAGACAGCATCTTGGTTCAAATTCGCGCAGCTATTCCCCGGTTCAGCTTTTGTTCATCACACCGATCGCTCACATCGATTTGATGATCTGATTTATCGTCGTTTAGCGGATGTTTAGCTTGATATGGCAAATATAGGCAGACCCTGGAACAAAACCGATGACGGTAAACAAGAAAGAAACGCTCCATGTGAGATTCCGCTACATCACCGGACTGGTGATCGTCGCGCTGTTTTGCAGCGCGTTTATTTTCATATGGCACAAGAAGAATACCGAATTCGCGTTGGTCAATTACCTCAAGGTGGCGACAAAGGATCTGCATTCGCAGGCCAACCTTGCCATGCAGATCGGTCAGGCAATCGTCGAGCCGGAACCAGGTCGCAGCTCCGCGCTGGCGATACGCGATTTCGCTGACGTGGCGCTGCTGGTGTCCGACGGCCTTGCCGGCATGGAAGCGCGATGGAACGCCTTGCCGGACTGGCTGCAACAGCAATTGAGCGCTCAGGTCGGCGATGATCCGTTTGCCGGCTTTCAAAGGTTTCAGGCCAGTGTCTCGGCTGTTGCAGGCTCCGATGCATCCACCGTGAGGGCCGCTTTCGCCACCATGCGAAGCACCTATTTCGCACAAACCCAACCGACATTCGTGCGGCTGGAAACGGGGTTTCAGCATTTTGACACCCGTTTTTCGATTCAGTTGAAGCATATCATCAATATGGCGGCTGCAACCATTTTAATTATGGTTGTCGGTCTTGGAGCTTTCATCTTCTGGCCGATGGAAAAGGCAATCAACCGGGCAATTCTGGCCAGTGATACGGAGCGGGACAGAGCAGAAGCGGAAGCCCATCGGGCTGAAATCGCCGAGCGGGCCAAGTCGGAATTCCTGGCCAATATGAGCCATGAGATCCGCACGCCGATGAACGGTGTCATGGGCATGGCGGAACTGCTTGCCAAATCGGAACTCGACAGCAAACAGAAGATGTTTACCGACATCATCGTCAAATCCGGCTATGCATTGGTGACGATCATCAACGACATTCTGGATTTTTCCAAGATCGATTCAGGTCAGTTGGAACTGGACCCGGTGCCTTTCAGTCTTGCCGAGGCAATTGAAGATGTCGCGACATTGGTGTCGACCAGGGTTCAGGAAAAGGATCTTGAGCTGGCTGTTCGCGTTCAACCGGATCTGCCGGAAACCTATGTCGGTGACGTTGGCCGGATCCGTCAGATTGTCACCAATCTGATCGGCAACGCAGTGAAGTTTACCGAACAGGGCCATGTGCTGGTCGATGTTTCCGGTCATGTGGAAAATGATATGGCCCATATCCTGGTCAAGGTGGAAGATACGGGCATCGGCATTCCGCAAGACCAGGTGAACAAGGTCTTCCTGAAGTTCAACCAGGTTGACGGATCGTCGACCCGCAGACATGAAGGCACCGGTCTTGGGCTGACGATTTCCAAGATGCTCGTTGAAAAGATGGAGGGCGAAATCGGCGCCACGAGTACGGCAGGGAAGGGTTCGACGTTCTGGTTCTCCCTGCCGCTTCCGGTTCATGGCGAACAGGTTGCCAGGACGCATGTGCCTTTCGACGTTTCCGGATCACGTGTGCTGATCATAGACGACAACGAATTCAATCGTTCGATTTTGCTTGAACAATTGGGGGCGTGGACGTTTGATGCCCATGCTGCCTCATCGGGCCGGGAAGGGCTGACGATGCTGGCCCATGCAGCCGCCGCAAACCGGCGTTTTGATCTTGTCGTGCTTGACTACCACATGCCGGGCATGGATGGCGGCGAGGTCGCAACGGCGATCCGCGCGAACGACGCGGTCAGCAGAACGCCTGTGATCATGCTGACATCGGTAGACAATATGTCAGACGGCCGGGCGTTCCGGCAGCTCGACATTGAAGGGCATCTGGTCAAGCCGGCACGGTCGTCGATCCTGCTGACGACGATTATCGAAGTTCTCCAGGGCATGGGTGGCGCAGGTGGCGACGATACACGGGACTATGACGCTGAGGTCGAACAGATCGCCGAATTGGTCAAAGAGGCATCTTGACGCCGCCGGTGCCGGCGGGCATGACATTTGTCCTGTCTCCATGAAAGCCAGCAACCGCCTTGATCGATGTCGCACAAATTGTTCTGTCGATCTTCGGCATGATCGGTATCGGATATGGCGTCGCCCGGTGCGGTTATCTGAGCGAGAGCGCGGGTGACGGGCTCACCGATTTCGTCTTCAATGTCGCCATCCCGGTGCTGCTTTTCAAAACATTGGCAATGGCGGATTTTCACGGCGCCAGCCCGTGGGGGTTGTGGGCCAGTTATTTCGGCGCCGTGGCTTTCGTCTGGATATTGTCGCACAAAATGATCCGTGGGCTGTTCGGACGTGACGCGCGTGCCGGTGTCGTCGCAGGCGTTTCCGCAGGTTTTGCCAATACGGTACTGGTCGGTATCCCGCTGGTTCAATCGGCATTCGGGGAACCTGGAATGGTGTCGATCCTGATCATCATTTCCATCAACATGCCGGTGATGATGTTCGCCAGCATTGTCATGAACGAATGGGCCGTGCGGGCCGATGGGCAGGTCGAATCCAGCGTGGACCGTGGCAAGCTGCTGCGCAATTTCTTACGTGATCTGGCAAAACATCCGATCATCATTGCCATTGCGGTTGGCGCGCTTTGGCGGTTTTTTCAGTTCCCGCTCGGCAGTGTCCCGGGCATGATTGTCAACAGTCTGTCCTCAGTCGCCGGCCCGCTGGCGCTGTTTGCCTCCGGTATGGGCCTGGCCCGCTACGGGATATCCGGCAATGTGCAGCCGGCGCTGCTGATTACCGTCATGAAACTGGTCGCCATGCCCGCGGTCGCCATGGCGATCGGACTGGCGATCGGCCTGCCACCGATGGCCATCGCCGTGGTGACGATCACGGCGGCCAGTCCGACAGGGGTCAATGCCTATCTGATTGCATCCAAGTTCGGAACCGGACAGGCTCTGGCGTCCAATTCGATGACACTTTCAACGGCATTTGCCGTGGCCACGAGCGCAGTGTGGCTGGTTATTCTGAGGCAACTGGCGGGTTAGGCGCCGGCCGGTCGAGATAGGGCTGCAGCATGTCGTGAACATCGTCGGGCGAATGGCCGTCATGACGCAGATCGCGCAGGCTTTCAGAGCCCGCCCGCTTGGACAGTTTCTCACCGCTCTCATCCAGCAAAAGACGATGGTGAAAATAGTCCGGCGCCGGCAGGCCGAGCAGGTGCTGCAGGACCCGGTGCACGCCGGTCGCCGGTGCAAGATCGACGCCGCGTAGTACATGGGTAATGTTCTGAAACGCGTCGTCGACGACCACCGACAGGTGATAGCTGGCTGGAACGTCGGATCGGGCAATGATGACGTCGCCCCAGGCGGCCGGATCAGCGGCAACGTTATGCCCGCCGGCAGGATCGAACGGGTTGATCTCGCGCCATGCCAGCAGCGGCAGGCCGTCCATTGCCTTCGCCATGTCGAGCCGCAGCGCATGGGGGCGGCCGGTTGCGATCTCCGCCCTGCGCTTTGCCTCCGGCCAGTCGCGTTCCGGGCCCGGATAATGCGGCGCATGATCGGGATCTCGAGGCCAGTCTTTCCCATCAGGACTGGCGGCAATCGCAGCGCGGATTTCACCCCGGCTCATGAAAGACGGATAGAGCAGGCCGAGCCTGTCGAGGTCGTCGATCGCCTGCCGGTAATCCTCAAAACGTTCGCTTTGGCGCAGGACATCAGGCTGCCAGGAGAGCCCAAGCCAGCCCAGATCCCGATCGATTGCCGTTTCGAATTCAGCCCGGGCCCGGTCCTGGTCGATATCCTCGATGCGCAGCAGAAAAAGGCCGCCAACATTGCGGGTGGCATTGGCGTTGAGGATTGCCGAGAAAGCATGGCCGAGATGAAGATAGCCGTTGGGGCTGGGTGCGAAGCGGAAAATAGTCTGGGCTGCCGGCACGGTTCAGCGATCCAGCGGCTGGCTGCTTCCGGTCTTGACCTTCTCCTCGCGGCGGAACAGGTACAATCCGCTGCCGACAATAATGGCTGCGCCGAGCAGGGTATTGGAGCCGGGCACGTCGCCGAAGATGAAATAACCGAACGTCACCATCCAGATCAGATTGGTGTAGAGAAAAGGCGCAAGCGTCGGGGCCGGCGTCACTTCATGCGCCTTGATCAGAACCCAGTGGCCGATGCCGCCGAACAGTCCGGTGGCAAACAGCACAACCCAGTGGGTGAGATCCGGCACTGCCTGCCAGACGGACAGGCCGATCGGCGCCATGATGACCGCCATGATCACTGCCGGCAGCAATGTCATGCTTTCGGCGGTTTCGTCGCTGGTGAGGCGCCGGGTCAGGATCAGGTAAAAACTGTAGCTGAAGGTCGACGCCAGCGACAGCAGCATGGCCGGCTGAAATCCGGCCGGCCCGGGCTGGACAATCAGCACGGCGCCGAGAAACCCGATGCAGATTGCCGCCCACCGGCGCGGACCGGCCCATTCGCCGAGCAAGGGTCCGGCCAGAGCGGTGACGATGAACGGGGCGAGAAAGAAAATCGACGCCGTTTCTGCGAGCTGCAGATATTTGATGGCGAAGAAATTGAAGAACGTCGCACCGCCGAGACAAAGCGCCCGCAGGGTCTGCAGAACCGGGTGTTTCGGGCGGAACCGGGCGGGACGGCGCCAGGGCTGAAAAGCCAGAATGGCAAATCCGGAATGGGTGACAAACCGCATCCATACGATCTGCAGCGGCGCCAGGGTGACGGCAAGGTATTTTGCCGATGTGTCGAGGCAGGCGAACAGAAAATAGGCCGCGACAATCAGCGCCAGACCGGCCAGTTTCATCTCCTGGGCGGACCGGTTTTGATCATCTTGCGCCGGGGAGCCTGACATCTGAACCATGGCGCATGTGAAGCCGGGATCGGTGCTAAGATCAAGCAGATTGTGATCCAGGCGCTGTGATGTCTGCAGCGTGCGCCAGGCTTTTGGATTGACAGCGGCGCTTTGCTGTTTCACCGCCTTGTCAGGACAAAAGGGAAATTTCATGAGCTGGCGCCTCTGGCAGGATCTGACAACGATCCAATTCGACGCACTCAGTGCCGATAAGGCGATTGCCGTTCTGCCGGTTTCGGCAATCGAACAGCACGGCCCCCATCTGCCGGTTGGAACCGATGCGATGATTGCCGAGGGTATGCTGGAGACGGTCAGGACGCTGATGCCGGGTGAACCGGATATCCTGATCCTGCCGCAGCTTGACGTGTGCGCATCGCTGGAACATCGCGATTTTGCCGGTACACTCAGCATTCCGTCTGCAGCACTGGCCGACCAGATCGTCGCGCTGGCCGGGCAGGTTGGGGCCGCCGGTGTTTTCAAGCTGGTCATCGTAAGTTCCCATGGGGGCAATGTTGCCGCCATGACCGATGCGGTGCTGCGCTGCCGGGTGGAGATGGAGATGCTGGCGGTGAACCTGACCTGGGGGCGGCTGGGGCTCCCGGACGATGTTGTGCCGGCCGACGAGCGGGCTTTCGGGGTGCATGGCGGGTTTGTCGAAACCTCGCTGATGCTGCACTTTCGTCCGCACCTGGTGGAAATGGATCAGGCCGCAGTCTTTGAAAGCCTGCAGCAGAGGCTTGCCGGTGACCATGACCTGCTGCGCGCGCACGGCCCGGTCGGGTTCGGCTGGATGGCCCGCGATCTCAATCCCGCCGGCGTCGTCGGCGATGCGGTCGCCGCAAATGCCGGGGCCGGGCGTGCCATCGCCGAATATCAGGCAGGCCGGTTTGTCACGCTTTTGCAGGAGATTGGCCTGACCGATGTCACAAAACTGCTGAGCTAGGGTGGAAATAGCCAACCATCGCATCGGCGTTTTGAACTTGTTCAAAGTGTCGGCTATAGTTCCCTGACCCGGCGTCAAACGTCAGTGCCGCCAGAGCATCAGGCCCCGGGCAACAGGGAGGAAGTCTCATGTGTCACGTCTTCGCCGGGCAGGATCCCGCCAATTACAGCTTCGAAACCCGCTCCATTCGCCTGATGGGCCATCCGACAAGCGTGCGGCTGGAGGCCCGGTTCTGGGTTGTTCTGGAAGATATTTCCGTTGCCCAGGGCATGCCGATGTCGAAATTTCTGTCGCTGCTCTATGAAGAAGCGCTGGATATCCATGGCGAAGTGGCCAATTTCGCGTCGCTGCTGCGATGCTGCTGCCTGAACTTCCTTGATGCCGACTTCGACCATCAGCGCCTGAGCAATGAATCCAAGCAGGATCTGGCACTTTCGGCCTGACCGATCGGAAAATCGTCAGATGTAGTAGCCGGATAACACCATCGCGCCCGATTGATACGCTAGCCTGTCGGCATGTCCGGCAGGAAAAAGACGGTTGAAACATCGGCACACGTCCATTGCGCTCTCGCAATCGCAGTGGCGGCGGTTGCAATATCGCCCGCAGCAGCGGAAGCCGGCGATGGCGAAGCCCTGTTCAGGAAAAGCTGTCAGGCCTGCCATACGTTGAACTCCGGCGAACCGCGCCGGCAGGGGCCACCGCTGGTCGGCATTGTCGGCAAGACGGCCGGCAAGGTGGACGGGTTTCCCTATTCGCAGGGGCTGAAACAGGCCGACTGGTCGTGGACGGAAGAAAAACTCGACGCCTGGCTGACCCGTCCCAAGAGCGTCGTTGCCGATACCTACATGATCTACAAGCAGGACGATCCGCAGGTGCGGCAGAAGATCATTGCGTTTCTGAAGACGGCCGGCGGGTGAGGAGACACTATGGCCAAGGCAATACATTCAATGGTTCGTGTGCTGGATGAGGGCAAGTCGGTGGACTTTTATCGCTCAGCCTTCGACCTTGAAATTGCCGACCGGTTTGAGTTTGACGGTTTCACGCTGGTTTACCTGAAGAACGACGAGAATGATTTCGAGATCGAACTGACGGTCAATCACGGCCAGAGCGAGCCCTACGACCATGGCAGCGGTTATGGTCATCTTGCTGTGTCCGTCGACGATGTCGATGCAGAACATGAACGGCTTGAGACGCTGGGCCTGGCGCCGACACCGGTGAAGGAATTCCACCGCGAGGGTACGCTGATGGCGAAGTTCTTCTTCGTCCAGGATCCGGACGGCTACAAGATCGAGGTGCTGCAGCGGCACGGGCGTTACACATGAACTGACTGATCCCCGGCACAAGCCCGGCAAAAAGGGCGGCCAACAATCAAAAGGAGGAAATGAAAATGCGTGTGATGGACAAGAGGCCGAAGGTCTCAAGGCGCGGATTTCTTGGCGCCGGCAGTGCATCCTTGATTGCCCTGTCCGTTCTGCCGACGGGAATGATTGTCGGCGCCGACAAGAGCTGGGCGGTGACGGCGACCACTTTGAAGCCTGAAACCTTCGCCACCCTGGTGCAGATGTCGCGGGACATCTATCCGCATGACAGGCTAAGCGATGCCTATTACGCCAAGGCGGTCCAGGCGTTCGATGACACCGCCGGCAAGTCGGAAGACAGCAAGGCGATGTTCGAAAACGGCGTTACCGGCCTGAACGAAGCCGCAACGGGCGCGCACAGCGTCGCCTATGCGCAGATCGGCTGGGAAGCCGACCGTGTCGCCATCCTGCGGGGAATGGAAAAATCGCCGTTTTTCCAGGCGGTTCGCGGCGGTCTTATCACCGGTCTCTACAACAATCCGGATGTCTGGCCGCTGTTTGGCTATGAAGGCGAGTCCGCATCCAAGGGTGGCTATATCAGCCGTGGTTTCGACGATATCGACTGGCTCGATCAGGTCTGAGGGAGGACAGAACAATGGCTAATTTCGATCTTTCCGACGACAGTGTCGTCGTTGTCATAGGTTCCGGCGCAGGCGGCGGCACGGTTGGTGCCGAGCTTGCCATGAAGGGCGTCAAGACGGTGATCCTTGAGGCCGGCTCGCGGCACGAAATCCCCGATTTCATCAATGATGAATGGGGCAGCTTCGTGCAACTGGCCTGGCTCGACAAGCGTACCACGTCGGGCGACTGGCGCGTGGCGAAGGATTTTTCCGGCCTGCCGGCGTGGATCGTCAAGGCGGTCGGCGGCTCGACTACCCACTGGGCCGGAGCGTCGCTGCGCTTCCAGCCGCATGAATTCAAGGTTCGCACCACCTACGGTGATATTCCCGGCGCCAACCTGCTCGACTGGCCGATCGAACTTGAAGAAATGGAGCCATGGTACGCCAGGGCGGAAGACCGGATGGGCGTGACGCGCACCAACGATATTCCCGGCCTGCCGGGCAACAACAATTTCAAGGTGATGAAAAAGGGCGCCGACAAGCTCGGCTACAAGGAATGCCATACCGGGCGGATGGCGATCAATTCGCAGCCGCGGGACGGCCGCGGCCCGTGCCAGCAGATCGGCTTCTGCTTCCAGGGCTGCAAATCGGGCGCAAAATGGTCGACGCTCTATGTGGAAATTCCCAAAGGCGAGGAAACCGGCAATCTGGAAGTGCGGCCGAATTCCCAGGTGCTGAAGATCGAGCATGATGCGTCCGGCAAGGCGACCGGTGTGCTGTATGCCGACAAGGACGGCAATCAGCAATTACAGAAGGCGCGGGTCGTCTGCGTTGCCGGCAATTCCATCGAAAGTCCGCGGCTGCTCTTGAACTCCGCCTCGTCGATGTTCCCGGACGGTCTGGCCAATTCATCCGGTCAGGTCGGGAAAAACTATATGCGCCACATGACGGGCTCGGTCTATGCGGTGTTCGACAAGCCTGTGAACATGTATCGCGGCACGACGATGGCCGGCATCATCCAGGACGAATCGCGCAACGATCCCTCGCGCGGCTTCGTCGGCGGTTACGAGATGGAGACACTGTCGCTCGGCCTGCCGTTCATGTCTGCCTTCCTTGACCCGGGCGCATGGGGCCGCGAATTCACCTCCGCCATCGACATGTACGACCATATGGCGGGCATGTGGCTTGTCGGCGAGGACATGCCGCAGGAATCCAACGGCGTCACGCTGCATCCAACGGAAAAGGATCAGCACGGCCTGCCGGTGCCCAATGTGCATTTCGACGAACATCCCAATGATGTCGCCATGCGCAACCATGCCTATACCCAGGGCGCAGCAGTCTATGATGCGGTCGGCGCAGTGCGCACTTTCCCGACGCCGCCCTATCCCTCAACCCACAATCTGGGCACGAACCGAATGAGCGAGAAAGCCCGCGACGGCGTTGTCAATCGCTGGGGTCAGACCCACGATATCGCCAACCTGTTCATTTCCGACGGCAGTCAGTTCACCACCGGGGCGGCCGAAAATCCGACCCTGACGATCGTTGCCCTGGCCTTGCGCCAGGCTGATCACATTGCCTCGGAAATGTCGAAGGGGACCCTGTAACCCCTTGTTCCCTCCCGAAAGGGACACCTTGGCCCCGGCTCATCCGAGCCGGGGCTTTTTTTGGCACGAATGTGCTGCCGATCCGGAATTCGCAACGCATTGCCGGGGTTGTTTAGCGGCCTTCAATATCGGCGATCAGCGCCTTCATTTCCGCAATCTCCCGCTTCTGCGCGGAAATGATTTCATCCGCCAGCTGGCGAACGCGCGGATCGGTGATTTCCGCCCGTTCGCTGGTCAGGATGGCGATGGAGTGGTGTGGAATCATTGCCTTCATCCAGGATACATCCTGAACGGTCTCCTGGCTGCGGACCAGGAAAAGCGCGAGGGCAAAAACAACGGCACTGCCGGCGAAAATAGCAATATTCGTTTTCGGGCTGGTATACATGTTGAGCATGAAGCCGAGCATGATCACCGCCATGGTTGCGCCCATGACCAGCGCCATATACCCGCGCGTCTCGCTCCAGAACACATGATCGAGCTGGTAGGAGTTGAGATACATCAGCCCGAACATGACTAATGTGGATGTCGCGATCATTGCGCCGAATTTCAGATAGCCGGACATTGAAACCTCGGAAATTATTGCGTGTGAACGATCAACGCCTGTCGCCGGCCTTTGTTCCCGCTTCAGTGGATTTCGCGGCCTATATTGCCGCCGGCTTGAACCCGAGCCGGTTTTGCGCTCAGAGACCACCGCCGGTCAGCAGCCAGGGTGCATGGCCCATCAGGGTCAGAATTCCGCCGAGCGCAAATGCGATGAGCAGGTTTGCAATGATCATCGGCCTGGAAGCCGATATTGCCGCCGACAATCGGCGCATCGCACCGGGAAAAATCAGCAGGACAACGCCCTTGATCAGCGCAACCCAGCCGATCAGCGTGATGATGATCCGCCAGTCGGAGACCCAGAGATTGTGGATCAGGATCAGGGTCGCGCCGAGGACGAACGCGATCATGCCGGACAGATAAAGCAGCGCCGGATTGTCGAGGAAGCCGGTGGCGATCTGCCGATAGGCGCTTCGGTTGATCAGCAGTCCTGCGGCAATCGTCAGGTAGAGCGGGCCGATGATCATGGCGAGCTGGGTTGAGAGATCCATGGTCTGGATAATCCGGTCGTGTTACGGGAGGTGCAGTATACACCAGTTCGGATCAGGTTCTGAATGATGCAGATCAGACCCATGACACATTCAGATATTGAGTCCGTGGCGGCGCTCTGGCAAGCCTGCGGTCTCACCCGGCCGTGGAACGATCCGGATGCCGATATACGCTTCGCGCTGTCAGGCCCGGCCTCCACCGGGCTGGTTGGATTAGACGATGACCGGGTCGTCGCCGCCCTTCTGGTCGGCCATGACGGTCACCGCGGCTCGGTCTATTATGTCGGTGTGCATCCCGATTGTCGCGGCGGCGGCCACGGACGCCGGATCATGGCGGCGGCGGAAGACTGGCTGCGGGGTGAAGGTGTGTGGAAGCTCAACCTGCTGGTGCGCAAGGGCAATGACAGCGTGCTGCATTTCTATCAGGCGCTCGGATATGACGATCAGGAAAATGTTTCGCTCGGCAAACGGCTTGACGGTCTGCCCGACCGTGCGGCGCCGGGCGGGCGCCAATGATCAATCGTAGGCGCTGATTTCGATCAGATTGCCGTCCGGATCGTTGAAATAGACCGACATCATCGGCCCCTGCGCGCCGGTTTTGGGCACCGGCCCTTCGATGACCGCAACATCTTCGGCGGCAAGCCGCGCCATCACGTTGTCGAGCGTCCAGCTGGTGATCAGACACAGATCGCCGGACCCGGCAGCGGCATGATTGCGCAATTCCATGCCGAGTGTCTGAAGATTGATCTTCTGATTGCCGAAGTTGACCGAGCGGCGGCCGCCGGCGAATGTCTCGTCATCGAGATCGAGCACGCGCCTGTAGAAAGCTACCGAGGCTTCGATATCGGCGACGGTGAGGACGAGATGGTCGATATGGCTGATCATGGCCGGGCTCGCGGTGCTGCTCATGGTGGTTCTCACGTTGCTTTTCCGGCCGTCTTGCCGGCGGATTGCTGTTATGGTCTGATTACTGGATGGTGAAGCATATCCAGCCCATCCCGGCAAACCTGACCGATCGGCTCTCCGCCATGGCCTGGCTCGAACCCTGGTATTGCCGCCTCGCCGAGGGCGCGGAATTCGGCGCGGGATTTGAACGCGAGCTCCGCAGAGAGGTCGCGCCCGGGCACCTTCTGTTTGACGTCCGCAATGATGTCCGGGCCATTGCCGGCCGGGTTGACTGCGATGACGCCCTGTTCTGGCTCGGCGAACAGGACGGGCGCTTCGCGGTCGTGCACCTGACATGGTCCGCGAAAGCGGAGCCAGCGGATTGGCCGTCAACCTGGATCGTCAAGTCGCTGGACGATTTTGCCGATGCAATGGCCGCGCTTCATCTGGAATTGAGCCGGAATTGACCGCGTTTCAGTCGCCGCCGTCACGAACAACCAGCACCGAGCAATGGGCATGGCGGACAACATGCCCGGATGTGGATCCGAGAAAATAATCTGCAAACCCCGGGTCATGTGATGCCATGACGATCATGTCGGCCTTGCGCTCACGGGCGAATTCCAGGATATCGCGGCCGGCATGGCCGCGGCGGATAACGATTTCAGCATCGGTGCCGACCCCTTCGCGCTCGGCGAAGCCGGTCATTTCGGCCTGCGTGTGTTCTGATGCCGTCTTGAAAACCTCAACCGGGATTTCGGCGGCGACGTAGCTGGGCACCTCCTCGACGACATTGAGCAGGACGATCTTGCCGCCGCGCGCGCCGGCTATATCCTTTGCCAGCGACAAAGCTCGTGTCGCGCCGTCAAGCTGGGAAATATCGACGGGAACGATGATGGTATTGAACATGGTCTGCCCTCCGCGCCGGATTTCCGGCTGTTGAATCTCAAACAGATTTGCAAGTGTGCGCCGGTCTTGCTTTGACCTTGATCAACAGTGTTACAGGTCCGCTTTACCGGATTCCAGCGCCATCAGGATTTCCGAGACATTAATATGGCCCGGTTGTTCGACGGCATCCATGACGGCGCAAGCGGCATCGGGCGCTGTCACGCATAGCGGGGCCCGCAGGCCCCGCATGATTTCAAAAATTTCCTCGCCCAGCGGATCAGTTATAAGGCGAGTTACACCGCCGGCGCGGGCCGTGGTAAGGCTGGAACGTGTCGTCCGAGACCCGGTAGGACCGATAGCGGTTGTCGCACCACCTGACGTGCAGGCGGTAACCGTCATCGCCATAGTACCGGTCACGGTCCTGGCTGATGATATTGCCGATAATCACGCCGCCCAGAAATGCAGCCGGCGGGAACCAGTAGCCATTGTGTCGCCGGTAACCGCGGCGCTTTTGCCGGTAACCGCGATGACCGCCATAATAGGCA